>DASPUN010000067.1:0-49432 GCA_035622875.1 Candidatus Acidiferrales bacterium | reverse complement strand
GCGCAACGAAATGAAGGCGGGGCTCGCCGACGTGCGGGCGAAGCTGGGTCCGGGCGGAGCGATTGAGCGCGCGGCGGACATCTTCGCGAGCATGCTGTAGCAACCGCAGCTCGGCGTGGCGTCGGGCAACTGCGGATGCATATCTGGTATCTTAGTTAAGCGATTGTAACTGCTCCTTTCGAGAGAGGTTTTCTTTTGCAAAAACTCTATCGCCTCCCAGCGACGGTAGCGGTATCGCTTGTGATTGCGGCCGCTGCCGCGGCGCAGGCTCCGCGCGGGTTTCCCTTTCGGGCGACAAACTACGACGTGGAAGTGGTGTTGCATCCCGAAGACCAGTCGATCCAGGGGCAGGCGAGGGTAGATTTCGTCGCTCAGCAGGTGGCGAAGACGGTGCTTGTGGAGCTGCACCCGGACCTGCACGTGACGTCGGTCAAATCGTCTGATGGGCACGAGCTGACATTTGGGCGCGACAGCAACAATCCGTTGCTGCTGACGGTCGCGCTGCCGGGAACGCTGACTCCGCGCAGCACGGTCACGCTGGTCTTCGATTACAACGGTCCCGTTTCGAGCGAAGAGGACAGCCCGACGAAAGGATTGCGCTTTGCCTCGGTCGATAAGACTTCGGCGTATCTGCTGCTGCCGGCACGCTGGTTTCCGCTGACAGATTATCCGTCGAATCGCTACACGGCGACATTTAACGTGATCGTGCCGGGCACATTTGCAGTCGCCGGCACAGGCAAGCCCGATCCGCCGACGACACGACCGGGAATTGCGGGATCGGGTGAGCAGACTTCGTATGTTTTCCGCTGCACGCAGCCCGCGCCGGTGGGATCGTTCGTCGCGGGGAGCCTCCAGTTGACTTCGGCGCCGACCGAAGGCTACCAGTTTTCGATTTACACTCCGCCCGCGCAGGCATCCACCGCGAGTTCCTACGCCAGCTCGCTCGGACAGATCATGGGATATCTGGCAGACACATTTGGCCCGCTTACTTCGAGCCAGCCGAGTCTCACCGTCGCGCAGATATCGGACGGCACACTGGCCGGCTACTCGGCGCCCGGGCTACTGCTGATCAGCTCGCGCGAGTGGACACCGAAAGCCAACGACCGCATGCTCACGCAGCTCGCGGCGGGCCAGTGGTGGGGCACGCAGGTTCTTCCCGCGACGGCCGACGACGTTTGGCTCACCGACGGGCTTTCGCGATACGCCGAGGCGATGTACGCGGAGCAATCGGGCGGCGTGGCGAGCCTCAATCGGGCGCTCGAGGATTTTGCGGTCGGTGCGCTGATGTTCGAACAGACGGCGCCGATCGCGCAAGCCGATCGCGTGGGCACCTATTCGGACCGCTATCGATCAATCGTGTACGACAAGGGCGCAATGGTTTTTCACATGCTTCGCGCCGAGCTGGGCGACGACGGATTCAATGCTCTGTTGCGCGAATTCTACAAGCAGCACACGGGCAAGTGGGCCAACATCGACGAATTCGAAAAAATGGCGATGACCAAAGTCCCGCCGCCGAAGAAAGGCGATCCGCCGATCAACCTGATCTCGTTCTTTTCGCAGTGGCTGAACTCGACGGGCGTGCCCGAATTCTCGATGGACTACATCACCTACCGCACGCCCAAGGGATTTCAGGTGGTCGGCAAGATGCACCAGGAGCTCGACACGTTCCGGATGCCCGTGGAGGTGAAGGTCGATACGGAAGGCAATCCCGAGTACAAGAAAATTCTGGTCACCGGAACCATGACGCAATTCCAGATCGATACGTTCGGAAGGCCCAAGCCGAACGGAATCACGATCGATCCGAACAACAATTTGCTCAAGTCCAGCCCGAAACTCCGCATCCGCGCCACCATAGCGCGCGGCGAGGCGCTGGCGACGCTCGGCCGGTATTACGAGGCGATTCAGGAATATCAGCGCGCGCTCGATATCCAGCCGACCAATTCGCTCGCGCATTTCCGCACGGGCGAGGCGATGTTCTACCAAAAGAATTATCAATCGGCTGCGAATGCTTTTCGCGCGGCGCTGGGCGGCGACCTCGATCCGAAATGGGTCGAAGTCTGGAGCCACATCTACATGGGCAAGATCTACGATCTTCTGGGTCAGCGCGAGCGCGCCGTGAATGAGTACAGTCTGGCGCAGCGCACCAAGGACGATACTGCCGGCGCGCAGGCGGAAGCCGCGCGCTATTACAAACAGGCCTACACGGGCGACAATGCCGCTCCAGCCGCGACAGCCACCGCGAGCGGAAATCCGGCAAACGCGGCCCCGCCCGCCGAGAATCCCGCCAAGAGCAATGAGCCTACGCTCAAGCGGCGTACCGAGAACAATTAGACCTCTGCGAATTCGGGCGAGTCAGGAACCTTGACCGGAGAGAAATTCGTTGAACGCCTGCTCGAAAACATCGAGCGCTTCTTTGTCGAACAGCACGAAGTAGATTTTTTCGACCGGCGTAGCGCTCGCAAGATGCTTTGCCGATTCGCGCAGCATGATCTCCGCGCAGTCGCGAAGAGGAAATCCGGCGATGCCTGTGCCGACGGCGGGAAACGCAATCGATTTGAGCCCGTTTTGCGCGGCGATGCGGAGCGAGTGCGCCGTTGAGCTTCGCAGCGACTGCGCGGAAGTGCGACCGCCCAACTGCATGCTGGCCGCATGAATCACGTGGCGCGCTTTCAACTTTCCGCCGGATGTGATCGCGGCGCCGCCGACCGGAATCGTGCCGATCTCGTCGCATTCGGCCTGAATTTGCGGACCGCCCTTACGCCGAATCGCTCCGGCCACGCCTCCGCCGAGCTGCAAATCGTTGTTCGCGGCGTTCACGATGGCGTCCACATCCATTTCCGTGAGGTCGCCCTGGCAGATTTCAATTCGCTCGCGAAGATTCATGCAAAGGTGTGTCTGAGGGACGCTGCGGGAAATCTCCTACAGCCGCGCCATCCCATCCTCATCAAAACCGACGACGACGCGGCCACCCGCCACAACCACCGGACGCCGGATGAGGTTCGGCTCTCTGGCCATCAAGCGAATCGCTTCTTTTCGAGAAGGCGGATTTTCCGCCATCTTCTTCTTGCGGAACAGCTCGTTGCGCGTATTGAGGAAGTCCGTATAGTCGCGCCGCCCGATCAGCTCTTCCAGCTCCGCAGGGCTCAGGCGCTGCTTCGATAGATCCCGGAAGTAGAGCTGATAACCGCGCCTCTGTAGATATTTGCGCGCCTTCCGGCAGGTCGTACAGGTCGGCTTCTGCATGAACAGGACCTTGCGACCCGCCTTGGAACGGCCTGCCGCTTTTGCACTCGACTTTCGTGTGGCCATATTGCTCTCCTCAGTCTTTTGTCAGGCGCTACCGTTCAATCTACTTTTCCCGGAGGCGCAAAGCAACCCTAATGGCCGCGGAACTTCGGAGCGCGCTTTTCGAGAAAAGCACTGAGGCCCTCGGCGCAATCCTCGGAAAGAAAGCAGTGGCCCTGCAATCGGTTTTCCTCGGTAATGGCCGCGTCGAGAGCGCGGTGCGCTTCGCTGATCATGGTGCGCTTCACGTCGCGGTACGCGAGCGGCGGTGCCTGCGACATCTGCTCGGCGAATTTCTGAACTTCAGATTCAAACTGATCGCGCGGATAGACGGCATAAACGATGCCGATGCGGTGCGCCTCTTCGGCCGAGAGCCGCTCCGACGTGTAAAACAACTCCGACGCGCGGGACAGGCCCACGATTCGCGGCAGGAAAAATGTCGCGCCGAGATCGGGATAGAGTCCCAATTGTGCGAATGCCTGTTTGAACATCGCCTTATCCGAGGCGAGCCGCAAATCACAGGCCAGCGCGAGACTCATGCCGCCGCCGGCCGCCGGACCGTTCACCGCTGCGATCACGAGCTTCGGCATCGTCGCGATGGCCAGGCAAACTTCCTTGCCGACTTCCAGCAGAGCCTGGAAATCGCGCACGGATTTGCGCATGCGCGCGTCGTGAATGTAATTGATATCGCCACCGGCGCAGAAGCCGCGGCCCGCCCCGGTCAAGACAACAGCGCGCACAGATTTGTCATCCGACGCGCGCAGCAGCGCGTGGACGAGCTCGCGGCAGAGCTCCGGATTAAGCGCGTTCAGCTTTTCCGGCCGGTTTAGTCGCAGCGTGGTAACCGCGCCGGACCGCTCCTCGAGGACCAGTGGGCCAGTGGCAGTTTGCGTCACTCCCATGGCTGCTATTGTCTACGCGACGGGGGGTCGGAACCAGCTAATCTTTCAGGCTCTTCAGGAGTGTGGCCAGTTGCTTGAAATACTTCTTTTTTACGCTGAGGGTGGTTCCTGCGTTCTGAGCGCTCGTCGACGGAAGGACGAAAACGTGCGCGCCGTAGAGCCGTTCCTTCTGCAAACCGAGCTTGCAGGGGCGGCCGGTGAATTTTTCGTAGACCATTTTGCCGTTGAACGCGATCACCTTCGGCCGAAGGTCTTCGAGCTTTTGGGCGAGCAGCACGCGGCCCTCGGCAAACTCCTGGCGCTCGATTTCTTCGACGCCGCGCGTCGGCCGTTTGACGAGATCGGTCATGCCGATGCCGAACTCAACCATCCGGCGGTCGTCTTCATATCCAATCGGCTCTGGAATCACGCCCGACTCGTATAGGATGGGCCAGAACTGGTTGTTCCTGCCGGCGTAGTAGTGTCCGACACGCGCCGAGCGGTCGCCCGGATTCGCGCCGACCAGCACCATTTTCATCCCTTTACGCAGATAATCAGGCAAAGTCTTCATTGAACGACTAAGGTTCCCCGCAGGATGGTATCCGCCCTCGGTTTCCTTAAGCACCGCTCCCCAACCGAGGGCCATGCAGCGAAGCTGAACGCACGTCCCGGATGCGCGCTCCAGCCCGCATCCGCGCTATCATAATACATTCCGAAGAACGGGGCTGTGAAAGCTGTGCTACCCTTTCCTATGGAAAAATCCCCCATGAATTCGCCGAAACTCGATCCCGTTCAGGCTCATACGCTGCCGTCGCAGGTGGTGAAGGCGGACGAACCCATTCTGGTCGCAGCGGCGAAGGGCGGGGATATTTCCGCGTTCGATACGCTCGTCAATCGCTACGAGCGCAAGATTTTCCGCCTCACGCAAAACATCACCCAGAACCGCGAGGATGCCGAAGACGCCATGCAGGAGGCGTTCCTGAAGGCGTACGAGCATCTGGGCGATTTTGCGGGTAATTCCCGATTCTACACGTGGCTGGTGCGCATCGCCGTCAATCAGGCGCTGATGAAGCTGCGGCGGCGGCGCCCGAATATCGTCTCGCTCGATGAGGAGATCGACACGGGCGAAGATATGATGCCACGCGAAATCGAGGACTGGGGACCCTCTCCGGTCGATCGCTTCGAGCAGACCGAGATGAGGGAGATTCTGTCGAAGGCGATCGGGGATCTCGATCCCGCGTTTCGAATCGTTTTCCAGTTGCGCGACATCGAACAATTATCGACGGAAGAAACGGCTGAGGCGCTGCGGCTTTCCGTTCCTGCAGTGAAGTCAAGGCTGCTGCGGGCGCGGCTCAAGCTGCGCCAGAAATTGAACCAATACTTTCGGCGAGGGGCAAACTCGTGAGGTGTAGAGATATCGTAAAGGAATTGGCAGATTATCTGGACGAGGCGCTTGATCCCACCCTGCGCGCCTCGATCGAAGAGCATTTGTGCAAGTGCAAGGACTGCCGGATCGTCGTGGACACGACGAGACAGACGATCGATATTTATTGCAACTCCGAGCCCGCCCCGCTCCCGCAGACGACGCGCGAGCGGCTTCACCAGGCGCTTGCCAAGCGTCTTCGCCGATCTCGCCCAGGAGCAAACCCTCAGGCCTGAGCGGAAAGAACGTCCTGCCACATCGGAACGTCGCGCCCCATTCGCCGTTCCCGCGCAATTTCGTAGACCCGGCCTCCGACGACAACGTCCTCGATTGCAATGCCGTTGGATTTGAATAGAGTGATCTGATCGCGATTGGTTCGCCCCGGCGCAGTGCCCGCTATAATGTCGGATAATTCGCGAACGCTCGACCAGCGCGATTGGTCGCCTGCGAACGCCTGAACCAAATCGCCCGCCTCGATTTTCGACTGCTCGACCGAGTCCGCCGCGATCACGTCGCAGCGCCCGACGGCCTCGGCGTCGAGCTCCTGCTTTTCCGCAAAATTCGAACCGATCGCGTTGATGTGCACGCCGGGACGCAGCCAGCGGCCCGCGACCACCGGCTTGCTCGCGGTTGTGGATGTGATGACGATGTCGGCGTCTCGCACCGCCTCCTCAGCAGAGTCCGCGGCGACGACCGGAACGCGAAGGCGCGCCGTCATTTCTTCAGCGAATTTTTCGCGGCGGGCGGCGTCACGCCCGTACGCGCGCACCAATTCGAGTTTTCTCGCATGGGAGACCGCCTCAAGTTGCGTCCGCGCCTGCAAACCTGTGCCGACAATTGCAGCGGTGCGTGCATCGGCGCGCGATAGCACGCGCGTGGCGACGCCGGTCGCAGCGCCTGTGCGCATCTGACCGAGGCAGTCCGCTTCGATCAGTGCGAGCAGCTCGCCCGTGTGCGAGCTGAACAGCGGGATGACGAAGCGCACGCCATTTGGCGAAACCGTATAGATTTTCAGCCCCATGTAACCGCCGGCCGAATCCGTCGCAGCCATGTAATTCATCAAGCCTCTTTCGGCCATGCGGAGCCTTCGGCGCGGGTGGCACGTGGCGGACTTGTCCGCCAGGCGCCGGAACGACGTTTCGACGAGTTCCATCGCCATCGGCATGGTGAGAATTGCTCGTACGTCGCCTTCAGTCAGCAGGAGTGCCATCGGTATCAGTTCCTCTTTGCGGAGAATTTCGTGGAAAAAGGTATCAAAAGTTGAGGCGATAGCGAAGCACGCGATCTTCCGGAGGATCGAGCACAAGAAGCTCTCGGCGCGGGCTAACGGCCAGCGCAGGCGCAGATCGTTTTGCCTGACCGAGCTCGGGAGCAAGATCGGTATCCAGCACCGGGTGTCCTTCCGTGGTGAAAACGTGGAGCATTCGGCCATCAAGATCCATCGCGAAGATGTAGCCGCGGGCGACTGCAATTCTGTCGCTCAGCCTCCGGCTCGTGCCATCGGTGTCGGCATTGAGCGCCGCCAAGAATCGGCCCTCGCCAGTAAACCGCAAGATCCGGTTCGATGCGGGGTCAGCGACGTACAAGAACCCGTCAGAACCATTGGCGACAGCCTTCGGTCGCACGGCGGGCAACGGCCCATCGGCTTTGGGCACCCAGGTTGGGAGCAGCCTCAGGCGCGATGAGAAATTGAACATCTTCGCAGCATCGGTATCGAGCACGTGAATCGTGCCGTCGTCTTCTACTGCGACGTCGAGCTTGTCTTCGTAGCTCGGTCGCGTCCGGATGCGCAGCTCGCGGTAGCGGACGCCGCTGGGCAAGTACACCGTGGCGCTGGCACGGCCTGAATCCGTGACATAAATTGCGCCGCCGCTATCGACGGTGATCGCCTGCGGATGCTTGAGTCCGTCCTCCTCGAATGCCAGGAGCGGCGTGCCGCCCGGATCGAATTTCTCGACAAAGTGGCTATTGGCATCGACGAGGTAGGCGTCTCCTACAGAGTCGGCGGCAATGCACACGGGCTCGCTCAATTGGCCCGGGCCAGTGCCCTTCGTTCCCCATTGGCCAATGTAAGAAACCGATGGCGACGGCGCCGGCGGCGATTGCGCCAGCGTATTTCCGTGCGAACATCCTGCCGCCGAAAACGACAGCCAGAGAACGCCGACCGCGGCAATCAGCGCAGGCACACGCGAAGTTGAATTTGAAGCGGCGTTAGCCATGTGCGTTTTTCCGCCTCGAAGGAGAGGAGCCGGGCTCCCTTACTCGCTTGACGACCGTTTGGTGCATCACGTAGGCTCGTGTCTCCGCCGAGCCTCCGCTCGAATCCTGGAACGAGAATGTGACATCGCTGCGCGGTGTCGCCGCCTGCGTGACCTTGACCGGCAGCGTCCCGCACAGATTGCTTTCGACGTAGGCCGTCTCGTAGCGCTCCCGCTGCTTGCCCCACGTGTAGACGCGCATCAGGGTGAAATCGCACGGCTGACCTTCAGGACCGCGGCTGCCCACCACGAGAAACTGAGGCCTTGTCGTACCCGGTGTGTCAGCGACGCGAGCTAGCTCAAACCAGGCGACGATACGCATGCCCGCTGAGCTCGCGTAATCCGGAAGCGGCGCGGGGACGTCGAGATCCACAAAACGACTCAAAATCCAGCCAGAAACGGTGGCCTGGTCGGGCAAGCGAGCACGCACGAGCCACCAGTCTTCCTTTTTCACCTCGGGCGGCGCCGCTTCGGGCGCTGGCGGAGCGTTCGCAGCGGTGCTCTGGGCAGGTGCGGCCGGTGCAGGCGCATTCACGACAGCACGCGCATACAGTTCCAGCGGAACCGCCTTGCTTAGTTGCTGGATGCGCGGAGAATCGCGGCCCGCGTCAACGCGCAGATTGCTGATCGCGTGCGTATGGCCCCGCGCCTCGACGGGCGACACGGCGGCTCTTGCCTCAAGATCGCGCGCCTTTTCCCAAACGTCGGCTGAAAGTAGATTCGATTCTTCAGTCCAGCCGATCACTTTCTTTGCGGTGCGCACTTGCACCTCGTCCTGAGATCGCTGAAGAATCTCAAGTCGGTCGCCATACTTGAGCATTGCCACGGCCTCACGGACCTGTGCGGTGCTGCTCCAAAGTGTCACGTCGCGATTGCCGGCGTATGCGACACCGATCGGTGCGCGGGACGAGCGGAACCGGAAATACAGAATGGCGCCGACGACGAGCAAGACGACGAATCCGATCATCACCTTTCTCATCAGGCGGCGTCCCCGAAACTGATTCCCAGCGCCCTCGCGGTCCTGAGCACTTCATTCTTGGCGTCGACGAGGCGAATCGGCTCAATCGCATCGGCGATTGGAACCGAGGCGATATCCGATCCTTGCAAAGCAACCATACGGCCATAGTTTTCGCGAGCGGTGAGTTCCACAGCTTCTACACCGAAGCGCGCCGCCAGAATCCGATCGAAAGGGCTGGGAGTGCCGCCGCGCTGGAGATGCCCGAGCACTGTTACGCGCACTTCCTTATCGACGCGCTCGCGAATCACCTGTGCGAGGGAGTTCCCTGCTAGCCCGGGAATCGATTTCGGCAACGGTTTTCCGGCAGCGTCGCGCTCGGGAAATTTCGCGCCCTCGGCAATGGCAATCACTGAAAATGTCCGCCCCAGAGCTTCACGGTGATGAAGCGCATCGCAAACACTCTCGATTGAAAACGGAATTTCAGGCAGCAGAATCACGTCCGCGCCGCCAGCGACACCTGCGTAGAGAGCGATCCAGCCGGCGTCGCGGCCCATCATCTCGACGATCATCACACGATGGTGGCTCTCGGCCGTGCTGTGCAGACGATCGACGGCCTCGGTCGCGATATGCAGTGCGCTATCGAAACCGAGCGTGACGTCTGTGCATCGCAAGTCGTTGTCGATCGTTTTGGGAATGGCGACAACGTTCATTCCGAGTCGCCCGAACCGCTCTGCGATTGCGAGCGTGCCATTTCCGCCGATCACGATCACAGCGTCGATCCCGAGTTTCTCCATGCCCTCGAAGCAACGCTTCGAATAGTCGCGTGTCGTTTTGCCACCGTTTTCGGAAACGGGAAACGCGAACGGGTCCTTCGAATTCGTTGTGCCCAGGATGGTCCCGCCGAGAGGCAGGATTCCGCGCGTGGATTCAAACGTCAGCTCGCGGCATCGCTCCGGCCAGATGAGCCCGCTGAACGCATCAGTAATGCCGATCACTTTCCAGGAATGCTGCCGTTTCGCCGCGTGGACCACGGCCCGAATGGTAGCGTTTAGGCCGGGGCAATCGCCGCCACCTGTGACCACACCAATCGTGCGCTGGCTGGGCATCATGCTGGACGTTTCCGAGGCAAGCAACGATTCTACACCAACGACGAAAGGCACCCGTCGAGCGGCGTCGCGAAAAAATTAAGGGTGTGTCGCAAAAGATGCGGGCTTGCGGCGTTCTGCTACAATCCGGCGAACCCGTTCCGGCGCAGCGGTTTCGCCGACAAGGAGCGTGTGAATGCAAAGTCTCGAGAAGCTGAAACCGCTGGCGCTCCTGCTGTTGCGTTTGGCGCTCGGCGTGATTTTCGTCTATCACGGTTACCCAAAGTTATTTGGACACACGCGCGAAGCTGTGCAGGGCTTCGTGCGACTCGGATTTCCCGGCTATTTCGCCTATATCTCAGGACTGATCGAATTCTTTGGCGGGTGCATGCTGATCGCGGGGCTGTTCACGCGGGTAGCAGGATTGCTGCTGACGATCGAGATGGCGATCGGAATCTGGAAGGTCGGGCATCTTGCCGCGGACCCGATGGCGGTGCGTAGCTACGAGACGCCTCTCGTGCTCGCGGTCAGCGCGTTTGTCCTAGCGACACTCGGTGCGGGAGTTGTCTCATTCGACCAGGCAATCTTTCGGGAGGGCCGGTCAGGTCCCCGCAAGGCGAAGAGCAAGGAATAGAGTTCGCTCCCGCTCGATCGATGCCGCGGCGTCACACTGCAGGTGTCGAATGCGGAGCAGCAGCCGGTGGCGTCACCTGAGGCGCGGGATACGGCGCCAACGGCATTACCAGCCACGCCACGAAGTAGCCCAGAAACGCCGGCACCAGCGGCACCGGCCACAGGACGAGCATCACCCAGATCAGTCGCACCAAAGTGGAATCGATCTCGAGGTATTCAGCGAGACCGCCGCAAACTCCGGCAATCTTGCGATCCACCACAGAGCGCGTCAGCCGCCTAGCCGCGGTGGGCTGCCCCGAAGGAGTCGGGTGCTGTCTGGCGCCGCAGAAGTAGCAGAAATTCGAATACTCAGCGATCTCTCGTTGGCAATTTCCGCAGATCATGGCTCGAATCTCCCGGCGTGACGGCTCCGGATTGCGTCTTCATATCGATATACGATCTCGAGGCCCAAAAAGTTTCGTTCCGCGGCTCAGTAGGCGGCGAGATCGCGGACCGCCCGCAAGATGTCCTCGGACTGGGGCAGGATCGCGTATTCGAGCTTGGGATGGTAGGCGCAGAACGTGTCCGTGGCGGCCACGCGACGCACCGGCGCGTCGAGCTCGTCAAACAATTCGTCCGCGATCCGCGCGGCGATCTCGGCGCCGTAACCCCACGATTGCGAATCCTCGTACGCGACGATCACGCGGTTGGTCTTATGAACGCTCGCGGCGATCGCGTTCCAGTCGTAAGGGCTGAGCGACCGCAAGTCGATGATTTCAACCGACACGCCTTCGCGCGCAAGCTCCGCCGCAGCGACTTCCGCCCGGTGCACTACCGCGCCGTACGTGATGATGCTGACGTCCGTCCCCTCGCGCGCCACGCGCGCCTTGCCGAACGGGATCGTGAAATCCGGACCCGGATAGGCCGAGCGGCTGTAAGGCTGCCGGTAAAGATGCTTGTGTTCGAGAAACATCACCGGATCGTCTGAGCGAATCGCCGTGCGCAGCAATCCGCAGAGATCGACCGCCGTCGATGGCATCACGACGCGCAATCCCGGAATGTGCGTGAAGATCACTTCGCCGCTCTGGCTGTGATAGATCCCGCCGCCGGTGAGATACCCGCCGATCGCGACACGCAGGACAACAGGGGCCTTGAAATGCCCGGCCGAGCGCCAACGAATGTTGGCGAGCTCGTTGCGAAGCTGCATCATGGCCGGCCAGATGTAATCGAAGAATTGAATCTCGGGCACCGGCTTTAGCCCGCGCACGGCCATGCCGAACGCCCGGCCGACAATTGCGGCCTCCGCGATCGGCGCATTAAAAACGCGTGCCGAGCCAAAGCGCCGCTGCAAACCGGCCGTCGCCTTGAAGACGCCGCCCTTCCCTTTCAATTGCGCAAGATTCTGCTCGTGCGTGCAGTCCGCCACGTCCTCGCCGAATACGACGATTCGGTCGTCGCGCGCCATTTCGTCCGCAAGCGTCGCCGAAATAGTTTCCACCATCGTCTTCAGCTTGCCGGGACCGTTGTGGCTGGATTGGATCGGCGGCGGTGCGGCTTCGAATTGCGGTCCAGTGGGATCGACGTCCGGCGAATATACCGTGGAGTAGACGGAATCGACCGAATCCGCCTCCGCCGCGAGCGCCCGATCAGTGGCTTCGAGGACTTCGCGCTCGACGTCCGCCTCGATCTCTTCCATCTCGCGCTCTTCGAGGATGCCCTCACGGACCAGAAACAGCCCGAAATTCGTGACCGGATCGCGATGCGCTTCCCTTTCGCGGTCTTCCGGCGTCTTGTAAAG
This sequence comes from Candidatus Acidiferrales bacterium, assembly GCA_035622875.1. GTDB lineage: Bacteria > Acidobacteriota > Terriglobia > Acidiferrales > UBA7541 > Palsa-295. The sequence goes on along the minus strand of DASPUN010000067.1, from coordinate 37,132 downwards.
TTTTTCATCGTCGGAGAGTGAGTGCGAATACGGCCGCGTGACATGCGCATGAACGAGCGCCGGATGCCGCTGTGCACGGCAGTACGCTGCGGCCCGGCTGACGGCTGCGTAGCTTTCCAGCGGGTCGGTGCCGTCGCATTCTTCCACCATCAGGCTGGGATAGTTCGCGACGAGCTTCGATATGCTCGCGCCTGCCGTCTGTGCCTCGACGGGAACGGAAATCGCATATCCGTTGTCTTCGACGAGAAACAGGACAGGGACCTGGCGCAGACATGCGGCATTGATCGCTTCGTAAAACTCGCCTTCGCTCGTCGAGCCATCGCCACCGGAAACGTATGCGATCTCATCGGAATGATGGGTCACCGAATCGCCGAGCGGAGCTTGGCGGGCCTGTTCGAAAGCTTTCGGGAACCGATCGTAGTAAAGCGCCGCTTCCGCTGCGCCGACCGCATGTAGCCACTGCATTCCCGTAGCGGACGCGCTCGGAACAATGTTCAGCCGCCGGCTGCCCCAGTGCGAGGGCATCTGGCGCCCGCCAGACGAGGGGTCGTCCTTGGCGCCCACCGATTGCAGCAGCATGTCGTACGGGGTCACGCCGAGCATCAGCGCCAACGCGCGATCGCGGTAATAGGGGAAAAACCAGTCATAGGCCGGTTTGAGGACCAGCCCTGCGGCGGCCAGAACTCCTTCGTGGCCGGCACCGCTGATTTGAAAGAAGATCTTGTTCTGGCGCTTGAGCTGGATTTCGCGGTCGTCGAGGCGCCGGGAGAGAAACATCGTGCGGTAAATGCGCAAGAGCGCATCACGATCAAGGCCGTGATACTTCGAGGAATCAAATATGGCCGTCTTGACTTTCGTCTGCGAGGCCATCCCGACCGCCTCCGCTGGAGGGTTTCGCCGTCAACACCGCCGTCCGCCCATTATATCCAAATCGACGGCCTCGGGTGCAACGTGCCCCCCAATTTCCCTGGCCACAGGCTTCATACCAATTATGTAATTGCATTCGGTCTCCGCCGGTGGGAGTATCTGGCAAAGTGCTATTCGGCTTGCTCGGTGGGACGCATGCCTTGTAGCTTTGAATTCGATTGGAAGCATCGCATCCTTCGCGTCCGGTTCCACGGGCGCGTTGCCGACGACGATCTGAGGAGGATGTACGCGGTTGGGTACAAGCTCGTTTTTCGCACGCAACCGCACGCAGGCGTGGTGGACCTTTCGGCGGTCACGTCACTCGAAATCTCTCCCGAGGCAGTCCGGCAACTCGCCAAGTCCGCGCCGATGATGCCAGACCCGAGCCTCAGCCGAGTCGTAATTGCGCCGTCTCCTGAGACGTTCGCTTTCGCGAGCAATTTCGAGATGCAAACAGCAAAGTCGCGCCCCAACTTGTTCATCGTCCGAACGGAGGGCGAGGCGCTTACGATCCTTGGCGTACAGCAACTCCGGTTCGAAGTTCTTGAACAGGATTAGACCACGGTTGTCGATAGCGTGCTCGTTGATGACTGACGAACGAGTGGGCCGGTCTCTCGTGCACTCGTCGAGGTTCAATCCAGAGAATCGAAAAGCTGGGCCGTTTTCGCGAAGTCCGGATCGCCCGTGCGAACGGTCTGAGATCTTACGGACTTGAACGGCTCCTCCGCCGGAATCCGATCGAGCCAGCGCTGATGCGAAAGCTTTTCGTGATCTGAAAAATCGAGACGAACCAGCAGCCGGACGGTGGCAGTCGCGCCTTCCTTTTCGGTGTCTTCCTGTTCCTTGGCTGATTTCTTCGTAGCGGCTTTTGCGCGACCGCCCTCTTTTGGAGCCGCCGAGACCTCGCCGCCTTGAGCGGGCTCTTCCCTCTCGAACTTCAGCAACATTTTGTTTCCGAGACGAAAACCCTGCCGCCACGCGTCTACTTTGTGACGCGCTTGCTGGGCCGCCTCTTCGTTCGTGTCGAAATCGAAAATCAGAATCGATTGGGGCATGCACTCTCTATAGCGGTCCTATGGATGGGTGTCAAGCAGAGGGGCTCTCGAAAAAGGGCGCGCGATCTTGTAGTGTTACCGCCAGCCATCGATCGGATCGCAGCAGGCGCGGCTCGATTTGCGCGCCAATCGTCACAAGGGAGACCAAGAATGGACAAACAGAAATTCCTCCAATACATCGACCACTTCAACAACAAGCGCTACGAAGAGGTGATGGCCTTTTACCATCCCGACGTGGTCATCGAATATCCGACGATGCTAGCCAATCCGAAAGCGCCGCCGGTAACGCGCCGGGGCCGCGATGGATTTCTCGAGCAGTACGTGAATCTCCACAAGCACTGCCGCGAGGCGCTAGAGGTTGGAGCATTTCTCCTGGACGGCAACATGATGGCGGCAGAGATTTACACCGAATTTCACTTCTTCAAGGATTACCAGAATTTCTCCGGACGCGACATGAAGGCAGGCGACATCCACATCACCACGAACTGGTGCATCTATGACCTCGAGGACGACAAATTCAAACGCATCCGTGTCGCCCACTGGCGCCTGCACGCCCCAAGCACCGCGAGGCTATAGCGTGAGAATCGAGCGAGGAGCGGGGAGGGCGAAATGCCGAGGCCGCGCGTCGCAGCCTCTAACCTACTGAAACACTGAGACATAAAATTTGCATTGCGGTGTTTCCGGCCTCTGTGCTAGCGTGAGCGAATAAAAAGCGAATAGATTGTCCTGGGCCGGAGTCTGCGAATCAGTCGATCGGGAGGAACCGTGGCCACACCAAGTCAGGGGCTAGCCGCACGACCGGTATCGACGCTGGACACGTTCCAGGGCGTTCTGAGCGCGCTCGCGGGCCGCTACCGCGGGGACGACGTGCTCACCGCAATTAGGCACATCCCTGCGCGGGACGCCGTTTTTCGCCCGATGCCGGATTGGGCGCGACCTGAGCTGGCCGCCGCGTATCGCTCCAAGGGCATCGACCAGCTCTATTCCCACCAGGCATCCGCTGCGGAACTCGCGCGCGCGGGGAAGGATTTCGTCGTCGTCACACCGACGGCCTCCGGCAAGACGCTCTGCTACAACCTGCCGGTGCTCAATTCCATTCTCGAAGATTCGGACACGCGTGCGCTCTACCTCTTCCCCACCAAGGCGCTCGCGCAAGACCAGCTAGCCGAGCTTCACGATCTTGCGACACAGCTTGACGATCAGTTCGGCGTGTTCACTTACGACGGCGACACGCCCGCCGACGCGCGCAAAGCCATCCGCGAGCGCGGCCACATCATCCTCTCGAATCCGGACATGCTGCACACGGGCATCTTGCCGCATCACACGAAGTGGATTCGCGTGTTCGAGAATCTGCGGTACATCGTCCTCGACGAACTGCACACGTATCGCGGCGTCTTCGGCAGCCATCTCGCCAACGTGCTGCGCCGCATCGCGCGCGTGGCGCAATTCTACGGCTCGGGCCCGCAGTTCATCTGCTGCTCGGCGACGATTGCCAACCCCGGCGAGCTCGCCTCTCAACTCACCGAACGCAAAATGGAAGTGATCGACGAAAACGGCGCGCCCGCCGGCGAAAAGCTTTTCGTCTTCTACAACCCGCCGATGGTCAATCGCAACCTCGGCATCCGGCGCAGCTATTTGAACGAAGCGACGCGCGTCGCAAAGGAGCTTCTCGCTCAGAATTTGCAAACCATCGTCTTCGCCAATAGCCGCCTGCACACCGAAGTGCTGCTCACGTATCTTCAGCAAGCTTTTCCCCCGAAGCCCGGCGCCGCCGAGCTGATTCGCGGCTATCGCGGTGGCTATCTTCCCGGCGAGCGCCGCGAGATTGAGCGCGGGCTGCGGGACGGGCGCGTCCGCGGCGTGGTCGCGACGAGCGCGCTCGAGCTCGGCATCGATATCGGCTCGCTCGATTCCTCTGTCATGGCAGGCTACGCGGGCTCGATCGCGTCTACCTGGCAGCGCGCCGGCCGCGCGGGTCGCCGCAATGGGACTTCTTGCGCGGTGATGGTCGCTTCATCCGCGCCGCTCGATCAATTCATCGTCCAGCATCCCGAATATTTCTTCGGACGCTCGCCTGAGCACGCCTACGTCCAGCCGGACAACCTTGAAATCCTCGTCAATCACCTAAAGTGCGCCGCGTTCGAGCTGGCGATCGCACCAGGCGAAAAATTCGGCATCGTCGATCTGCAAGACCTTTGCGCGCGCCTCGCCGAAGCAGGATTCCTGCATCGTAGCGGCGGCAATTGGCACTGGGTGCAGGAGGCGTATCCCGCGGACACCATTAGCCTGCGCTCGGTCACGTCGGACAATTTTGTGATCATCCTTTCGTCCAGCGAAGACGACGGCAACTTGACCGGCGCAAGAAAGGGCGCCCCCGAAGTGATCGGCGAAGTCGATTTCTCGTCGGCCCTCACGACCGTGCACCCAAAAGCGATCTACCTGCATCAGGGCCAGCAGTATCACGTCGAACGGCTCGATTTTGATCAGCGCAAAGCCTACGTCAAGCCGGTCAGCGTCGAGTACTACACGGACGCGATTCGCTACACGCAGGTGCGCGTACTCGACATCGCCGAAGAGGAATCGATCGCCGGCAACGCCACGCCCCATTCCTCGCGTTCACACGGCGACGTTTTGGTCCGGTCGCAAGTCGTCGGCTTCAAGAAGATCAAATTCTTCACCAACGAAAATGTGGGCGACGGCAAGCTCGAGCTCCCCGAAAACGAAATGCACACCACCGCCTTCTGGATCACGCTTGAACATCCGCTTCTCGCCTCGCTACCCTTCGCGCTTTCCGACCGGCAGAGCGGAATTTTCGGCCTGCTCCACGCGCTCGAATCCATGGCCACGCTATTGCTGATGTGCGACAAGCGCGATCTCGGCACCGCCGTCGGCGAACGACCGCCGAGCCCTGGCGTCGAAACCGAATGGCACGAATACACGGCGGCAACCGATGATCCCGCAAGAATGAAGGAATTTTTCGAGCCGAACTTGTATCTCTACGATGCCTACCCCGGCGGGATCGGATTCAGCGAGCCGCTCTATCGCGTCCACGATCTTCTGCTGCGGCGCACACGCGAACTGATCGCCGGTTGTCCGTGCGACAAGGGCTGCCCTTCCTGCGTCGGACCGGCGGGAGAAAGGAGCGAGCGCACCAAAGAGACCGCGCTCGCGATTCTGAATCATCTTTGTGCGTAGGGATCAAACGTCGATGCCACCATCAATCGCTCCCGGCCGCCTGAAGGCGCTACAGTCCGCGCCTCGCAAACCCAAAGTCGTCGAAATCGGCGCCCGTCACGGCGCCTCACCGGAAGTTCCCGCCGGTGCCGACCGCCTCACTGAACTCCTCGACGCTCAGATCAAGCGCAACGAGTTCGGCGAACATCTCGCACTCCGCCGCTGGTTTTCCGATTCGATTGGCGACGAGGCTGCGCCCGATTGTGCATTCGATCCCGCCGCGCTGCGCTTGCTTGCTCCCGATGCGCCGGACTCCATCACCGATGCCGACAAGTGGCTTTTTCTCGACACCGAAACGACCGGCCTCGCGGGCGGCACGGGAACCTACCCGTTCTTGGTCGGCATCGCCTGGTGGGACGCGGGCGGTCTCGAGGTCGAGCAGTTTTTCATGCGCGAGCAGAGCGAGGAGCACTCTCTCCTCGTTGCGCTTCGCGAACGCATTGCCGAACGCCCTGTGCTCGTCACCTTCAACGGTAAATCGTTCGACTGGCCTCTGCTCGAAACGCGCTACCGCATGACGCGCTCGATCAAGCCGCCCGCTTTGCGCGCGCACATCGATTTTCTTCACCCCGCGCGCAATCTCTGGCGCTTGCGCCTCGGTTCCGTCCGCCTCGCGGAACTCGAAAAGCACGTCCTCGGCTGGAACCGCGGCGCGGACGTGATCTCCGAGCTGATCCCGCAAACTTATTTCGACTACCTTCGCGGCGGGCCGCCCGAGCCGCTTGTCCCCATCTTTCAACACAATCAAATGGACCTGCGCGGGCTCGCTGCGCTTGCGACGCGCGTTCTCGCCCTGCTCGCAAATCCTGAAACCCACGGCCGCGACCCGCTCGAACTTTTCGGCCTTTCGCGCATCTGCGAGCGCCGGGGCGAAGCAACACGCGCCCGGAGGCTTTACGCGCACTCGATTGCCCGCGAACTGCCGCCGGATGCGGATCGCGCGGCGCGTCGCTCACTCGCGCGCTTGGCGAAACGAGACGGCGATCACGATCTTGCGCTCGAGCTTTGGGGAAAAATGGCGGGCGCCTCCCGTGAGGGCCTCGAAGCCTACGAACAGTTGGCCATTCATTACGAGCATCGCTCGCGCGAGCCGCACCGCGCCGCGGCTCTTGTCCGAAAAGCGCTCAACGATCTGCGCCGAGCCAGCCGCATTAGCGCCATCGCGCCTAGCGCCCACAAGGCGTGGCGATTGCGCTTCCAGCAGCGTCTGGCTCGGCTGGAGCGCAAGGCCGGCCGGAGTCTTTTGGATGCGCTGGAATCGGAATCCCAAGCCCTGCCGGGTGAATCCAATTGAGAATCAATCAGGGGGAATTCCATGTCCGAATCGGATAGCACCGCAGCCCGAAGCGCGAGAATCTTGGAACCGGAGAACAAACCCATGGCCGGGATCACCGATCCGTATCTGCGAGAGCAGCTCGAAAAGCGCCGCGAAGAGCTCAGGACCGCGATAGCAGTCGTCCCCGCCGAAGAGGTGCGCACGGCTGGCGCGCCGCTGGTCGAATTACTGCACGAGGTCGACGCGGCCGTTCACCGTATGGACGACGGCACGTACGGAGTATGCGAGGCCTGCAAGGGCACGCTCGAAAAAGACCGGCTGATCGCCGACCCGCTCGTTCAGCTCTGCCTCGACTGCCTCAGTGTCGAAGAACAGCGCGCACTGGAGCGCGATCTCGAGCTCGCTTCGCAGATTCAGCGCGGACTTTTGCCGCAAGCCGACACGCGCTTCGGCGACTGGCGCATCCACTACCGCTACAAGCCCGCCGGAGTCGTCAGTGGCGATTACTGCGACGTGATTCCTCCTGCATCCGCGGACGGGAAATTGATTTTTCTTCTTGGAGATGTCGCCGGCAAGGGCGTCGCTGCTTCCTTGCTGATGACGCACCTCCATGCGATGTTTCGCACTCTTGCGAGCATCGGCTTCGAACTCGATAAGTTGCTCGAAATGGCCAATCGAGTCTTCTGCGAAAGCACAACTGCGGGCCAATACGCCACTCTGATCTGCGGTCGCATCGGCCGCGATGGAGAAGTCGAAATCGCCAGCGCCGGCCACTTCCCCGCCCTGCTGGTCACGAAGGATGGCGTGAAGCAAATCGGCTCGACCGGCCTGCCGCTCGGCTTGTTCACGACGAGCCGATACACGGTCCGCCGCGCCCATCTTGATTTCGACGACAGCCTGCTGCTCTTCACGGACGGAATTTCAGAGGCCGGCGATCATTCAGGCGAACAGTTTGGCATCGAGGGTCTTTCCGTGGTTGCGGGAGAGCGGCACGGCTGGTCGCCGCAGGAGCTCGTCGCCGCCTGCCTGAGCGATGTCGAGAAACATTGCGCGGGCTCTCGCCAGGCCGACGATCAAACGTTAATGGCTATTCAGCGCGCCGGCACCGGCGCAGCCGCGTTCAACGACTAGCCGCGCGTTCGATTCCGATGTGCGTGGAGCCATGCTCGAACACGCGCGCTCCGCTCAGCGGCGAGGCGCCCAGCATGCGCTGCAATTCCTCGACTGTGTACGCCGCACGCACCGACGCGCGATACAGCCGCAGCATTTCGCCCGAATAATGCCTGCCATTTCGCCAGACGTGCCACGGATAGGCCAGCCGCCCCGGCCTTCGCAAATCGCGCAACAGAATCGCTGCCCCCGGCCTCGCGAGACGCGCCATTTCGGCAAGAAGCTTGTCCGGCTCGGCGAAATGATGCAACACCGAATTACACATCACGAAATCGAAGCTCTTTTCCGAAAGCGGCAGCCTGTTTCCATCGGCCATCTGAAACTCCACGCGCCCCGCAAGCCCGCCGCCCGCCGCGGCGAGATTTGCGTTCGCCTGCGCAATCATTCCCTGCGAACGATCCACGCCCACGAATTTCCAAAGCGTCAGCTTTTTCGCAATCTTGATGACGATTTGTCCGGGGCCCGTGCCAATATCGAGCGCGCGTCCTCGCTCGCGGCCCGCCAGCAAACGTAGAGCATGTTCCACGAAAGTGTCGTCGATCGTGTCGAGGTGCGCCTGCGCGGCGGAGTACGAATATGCTTCTACCTCCGCCGACTCCTCCATCACCTCGGGTTCGGGGACGCGGGGCAGGTCGAGAAACGACATCGGAAATTCCTAGTGAGCGGGCTGCGAGGTTCGGGGCAAAAGCTGGACCACCGACGGCGCCGCCTCTTCAGCGGGACCCGGAGCGGGTGGCCAGCCGATCGCGCGATCGACGGCGTCAAACGTCTCGCGCGTCGCGCCTTCAACCGTCAGGCACTGCCGGTCAATGCACCGCAGGAAAACGCCGCCGCTATCGGTCTCAAATTGGAAGAAATTGGGCCGGCGGTAGAGGTGGCTGCGCGTATCGTATTTTTTCTCGAGCGCCTCGCTGTACTGGCCGAAAAATCGATATGCATTGTCGGTCGTTTCGAGCGCCAGAATGAACACGAGGCCGCTGTTCTTCGTTTTGGCGTTCTCAAAAACCGCGTACCTGTCGCCATCCCAGCCAGGCGAAAGATTCTCCGCCCGGTCGGTATCGAGGTACTGCTTCAAGACCTCGTTCAAGCCGAATTCCCCGAGCACGTTTTCTTCGAGCAGATTCCAATCGGCGGGTGCGACACCCTTCCACGCCGGGAGCGTCACTTTCGCAGGGCCCACGTCCTTCAAGTAAAAGTCGGGCTGCAAAATCTGCTGTGTCGAGACCGGAGGTCGCTCGAATACCAGATGCAGATCCTGCCAGCCGTTGTGCGCCTTCAGAAACTGCTGCGAGAAACTCGTGCCGGCGAGATAGGGGAAAAGCAGCGCGTCGCGGATATATAGAGGCGCCTTCTTGAGCTTGGGATCCTGATCCATCTCCGCGACGGCACCCGCGCGGATCAACATCGAGACGTCGCCGATGTCACGCACGCTCATCTTTTCGTCTCGCAGCGCGTAGTCGAGCATCGCGGCGAGCGCAGTGCCTTCGCTAACCGCGTCGCGGGCTATTTCCGCGTCGTCGTTCGGGCGTGCCGCCTTGATCCACGGTTCAACGTTGAACGACTGATCCTCGAGCGCATGCGTCAGCTCGTGCGACATCACCTCTTTTTGCTCATCTGCGGGAATCCAGTCGGCGATGTAGAACTCCTTCGCTTTCGGGTCGTAGAGGCCCGCGACTTGATCGGTGAGGATGTCGAGCAGAAACGAATCCAGCGGAAAACCCTTGGGGATCAGTCCGAAAGCTTCAAGAGCCTTGTCATCCGCGTAGCGCTGCGCCTCGGTGCGATCTTCCTTCTCCTCGTTCACCAGATACGCGCGAATCTCCTCTTTCGAGCGCAGGCTCTTTTTCAGCGGCTGCTTGATCGGCAGATGAAGAATCTCGCTCATCTGCCCGAGCACCTCATCCGCCGCTTTCAAGAATTCGGGGTTTGTTGCAGCGTGAACCTGCGGAGGCGCGCCGGGACTCGCGGGCGTCGGCGCCATCTGCTGCGCGGCCGCGGCGATTCCAAAGATCAGAAGCGTCAGACCTGCCAACCACTTCATCCCTGCCTCCGTGCGCCCCGTTGCCCAATCAGAATAGCAGGTTTCGATGCGCTTCGTTGTTTGCTGGAGATCCAGGCACACGCATTCTTCAAGGTTGCTGGTGGAATCAAGATTCGGAATTGCGAAGGCGCCGGAATCTAGCGCCCGGCGGCGAAGGCCCGAAGCGCCTCGGCCTCATCCGGATAAATCTCGAAGATCGTGTCCAGGTGCGAAATCTTGAGAACTTCGCGAACTTTCTGATTCACGCCGCCCAGCTTTAGCGCTCCTCCGGCCTGGCGCACGACGGAATGACACCGCGCCAGTTCGCCGATGCCATAGCTATCGATCGCGTCCACCCGCGACAGATTAACGACGAATTTCTTAGTCCCGTAGGCAGCCGAGACGTGAATTTCATCGCGGAGTCTCGTGTGGCCGTCAGTCAGCGTGAGCCTGCCTGCTGCCTCGATCACGACGATTTCGCTGACCTTACGCGTATTTACTTGGAAGCCCAATCGAATTCCTCGAGCGGAGACGTCCCGGGGCGCGGAAGAACTGTATTCCATTTCTCCGCCGCCCGTAAGACGCCGGCTACTCCGCGCCAAATGCAAGGAGCGCGTTTCCCGGAATCCCATAGAGGGACCCGTAGCCGGCGTTTACGAACACCATGCCGTCCGCGATTGCCGGCCCGCCGCCGTCGATCGCTCCGCCGTGAGCCTTCACGTGATTCACCGTGTCGAAATCGTGCAGCGTGTCGAAATCCCAAATCACCTTACCGTCTTGTGCCGAATATGCGCGCAGGTGGCCGTCGTCCGCTCCTGAAAAGATCACACCGGGAATGGCGCTGACGGCAGCCGATTGCGCGGGACTACATCGCGGCGCTGTGCATCCTCCGGGCGCTGGATGCGCGACCCAAATTTTTTCGCCGGTGGCGATTTTGATCGCGAATAGTCCGCCGCCAGCCTTGGGATCAGGTATCGTTCCTTCGGGGCCGCTGTTGAACCCGAAGTCGGCCAAAGCTGCGTAAACATTTTCCGAGTCCGCCGCAGGTCCCCATTGGATGCCGCCGAGTGGGCCGCCGTGTCCTATGTTGGTCTTCCAGAGAACCGCGCCCTTGTTATCCGGGTCGAGGGCCAGCACATCACCCGATTTCTGGCCGACGATGAGCAGGCGCTTGCCATCGGGCAACTTCCGAAGAATGGGCGGCGCGGCGAAATCGGTGTCGGGACCCTGCTTTCTAGGACAATTGCTGTGATCGTCGCGGAAGCAGCTCACGTTGTAGGTGTCGCCTGAAGTGATCTGTCGCGACCAGACGATTTCCCCGGTTCGCAAACTGATCGCGAGGATTGCGTCGCTATTCGGAGTTTCGGGATCGGAATAGTTGTTTCCGGCGCCGATGTAAAGCAGCCCGCGCTGCTCATCGATCGTGGGAGAAGACCACAATCCCGCACCGGAAGGTCCCCAGAGCTGCGTCCCGGCGCTGCTTTTCTTCGTGGGACGCGCAGGTTGGTCGATCGTGTAGGTCCGCCAAATCTCCTTGCCGGTGGCGGCGTCGAGCGCCGCAAGGATGCCGCGGAACGTGCAGCACGGATAGAGCGGGCTGGCCGCAAGCCATTCTTCGCGCGACGAGACCGGCACGTACAGACGGCCCTTATATAAGCGCGGCGTTCCTGTGACGCGCGCGTACGGATGCGTGCTAATACGCGCGCGCCAGACGAATTTTCCTGTCCGCGCGTTAACGGCGTACACGCTGGCGCGGAGGTCTCCAAAATAGGCGAGACCACCGGGACTGACGGTGACGGCGGTGCGCACTCCCGCGTCCGCCTGAAATACCCAGTGCGTACAACCGGTCTTCGCATCGAGCGAATACACGTGGCCGACCACGTCACCGACGAAAACGCGCCCCCCTACGACGGTCGGCTGCGAGTACGCCGTGAAATCGCCGGGAAATCCAAACGCCCATTTTAGTTTCAAGTTCGGGACCTGCTCTGCCGTCAAACTGGCTTGATCGGCGGGCTGGAATCGGCTGTTGTCCAGGTCCACTCCCCAGCCATTCCAGTGCGGCCCCGACACACTGACCGATGCTGCCGTCGAACACGAATTCGGAGCTGTCGGCGGAGTGAGCTGCTTGCCTGTAATGTATTCGGCAATGGCGATGCGCTCACGGGGCGTAAGGGACACACCCTGCCTGTGCATCACACCGCGCGAGAGCATGTGAATGATGTACTCCGGCGCGGCCGCTTGCAGCACGAAGTGATTCAGATAGGGCGGACCTCCCGCCTCGTGGCACGCTGCGCATTTCGTAGTGTAGAGCGCTTGTCCGTCCGGAGCGGCGCTGGCAGTAGCGGACGCGTCTCTCGGAGCATTGGTGCCACTTTCGGGAACAAGAGAAAGCACGTATGCCGCGACGTCGTCCAATTGTTCGGGGCCATAGGTATTCTTGTATCCGGGCATCGATGTCCCTGGCTTCCCGTCCGCGATGACGCGTGCGACATTCTGTGGAGTCAACTTGCCCGCCTCGAAGGCCGGTGTCGAACCCACGCCTTTTCCTCCGGGACCATGGCAGAAGACGCAGTTCGCGGGGTAAATCTTCTTGCCGGCTTCGACCTTTGCTTGGTCTCCCGATTGCCTTGCGAAAGCCAGGTGACCAGCATCAGCCGCCAAAAGCATACTCGCAACTAACGCCGCCACGGTGCCGACTATGCGTGTGCCAATTCGTAGCCACAATCCGCCGCAGAGACGTCCGCTCGCACTGCGGCATTTAAGCTCCATCATTTCCTCCAAGGTCGCACTTTCGAGCGCTCGTAGATTCAAGGATTGCGGGCGGAATTGTCAACGAGGTTAGCTAATATCAGTGCGCGAATCACTCGTTTGTGCGACGAAAGTCAAGGTCAGGAGTTGGAAGCGCTTGGGACTAGCGCCGTCAGCACTGCGTGCACAGCTTCCGACAGTTTCTCGATCGGAAATGGTTTGGTCAGGATCCGGCACCCAGAGTTTCGGACCGCATCCGCAACACGATCGCTCGGCTGCGAACTCGTGAACACGATACGCGACGCAAGCTCGGGACGATGATCCTCAATCCAGCGAGCGACTTTCATCGCCCACGCGTCTCCCGGAATCTCCAAATCGGCGACGACTGCGTCGATCGACTCTGTTTTCAGGATGTCGATCGCCTGGTCTGCGTTGTGTGCCACTTTGACTGTCGCCCCGGCCGCAGCCAGCACTTCCCGCTCAAGCTGAATCATCGCTTCATCACGATCGGCGAGCAGCACCGTCCCGGACATTCGGATCATCTCCGTGTTCGGCTTTGCCGGAGCCACAACGGAAGCGTGCGACAGCGGCAGCGTGATTGTAAACGTGGCGCCGCGCTGCGGGGAATTCCGAACCCGAATCTCGCCGCCATGTTCCTTCACAATTCCGTAGCAGATGCTGAGCCCGAGACCCGTTCCCTTGCCTACCGGCTTCGTCGTGTAGAACGGGTCGAAGATGCGGTGCGGATGTGACACTCCCGCTCCGCTGTCGGTGATTTCCACTCGCAGCCGCTCGCCGGCAATTTCCGTGCGAATCCAGATTTCTCCCGGTCCGCCCTTTTCGTGAATCGCGTCCACGGCGTTATTCAAGATGTTCAGAAAGACCTGCTCGAGCTGGTGGAAATCTCCCGATGTCGGGGGCAGGTTTGCATCGAACTCGCGATGCACCACGATATTGTTGAGCTTCAAATCGTATTCCCGCAGCACGAGCGTTTCTTCCAGAATCTGGTTCACTTGCACCGACGCCCGTTGCGGCTTGTGCTGCCGCGCAAAACTGAGCAGGTTCTGCACGATGTGGTGCGTGCGCTGCGCCTGCTTGTAGAGTTTTTCGAGGTAATCAAGTCCGCGCGGCCGCACATAATCTTCCGACTTCAGCAGCTGGCTGTAGCCCAGTATGGCTGTGAGCGGATTATTGAGCTCGTGCGCGACGCCCGAAATCAGTTGCCCGACCGCCGCCATTTTTTCGCTCTGCAACAGCTGCTCTTGCGTGCGCCGCAGCGTTTCGTACGCCTCGCGCGTTTTTTCCAGGAGCAGCGACTTGTCGATGGTCGTTGCGATTTGATTTCCGACGGCAAACAGCAAATTCAAGTCCGCGGTCGAAAATACGCGCACGTCGCGGCATCCGATCACGAGCACTCCCATGATTTTGTCTTTCGCCCAGAGCACGACGACTTGCGAAACCTGAACGTCTTCCGCCCTGTGCAGCTCCCGAAGATTTTCCGGAAGTCCCGGGAGCGAGCCTGACAGCACTGTTGCGTGCGCCTGCCGAATCTGCTCGATCAGCGATGCCGACACCGGTACCTGCTGCTCGCGATCTGCTCGCTCCGACCGGTAACCGACGCTCGCCGCGCGCTTCAGAACTCCCGTTCCTTCCTCGAGGAAATACACCGAGGCGACATCGGCGGAAAATAGCTCCGTAATCTTCAGCAGCACAGCCGCCAAGCCTTCCTCAAGCGCCGCAGACTGGCTGAGCAGCTCTCCGATGCCGTTGAGCGCCAGCAGCGCGCGATTGCGGCGTCGGATGTCCCATTCGGCCTGCTTATGCTCGGTCACATCGAGCAGGAAACCCTGATATGCGACGATGGCTCCGGTTTCATCGCGCGTCGCGAAGCTCGACTCATGCGCCGTGCGAATTTCGCCGTCTCGCCGGCGGAATTGAAATTCGAAATCGACCACTTCGCCGTAGTCATTCAACAGCCGCTGCCGCCGCTCGCGATCCGCGGCGTTGACGTACAAGTGCGTCGAAATATCCTCGCGCAGCAACTCGTCGTGACTCTCGTAGCCCAGGATTCGCATGAACGCATCGTTGAAATCGATGAAGCGGCCCTCGGGCGTCGAGATGAACACTCCCTCCTGCACCTTCTCGAAGAGTGTGCGGTATTTGTTCTCGGCCTGGCGTCGAAGCGTGACGTCTTTGAGAACGTGAATCGTTCCCAGGCGCCCGCCTGCAGAATCGGTTAATGCGGAATCCGTCGCGAGATAGTAGCCGCCAAACGTCGTATCAAAATCCTCGTCCTTTCCCGCCACGCCCTCGCAATAGGGGCACCGCGTCCACGCGGTTGCGCCATGCCGGAGCACTTCGCGGACGTCGCGCCCCACCAAAGCGCTCGGGACGACGCCCAGCCGTTCGGTCAAGGCTCGATTTACCCGAAGAATCCGGCCGTCGAGCGCATGAACCAAAATCAGATCGTCGATCGAGTCAAATGTATCGAGCCACTGTCGCCGGTTTTCCGTCGCAGTTTCGACCAGCGCGACGTTTTGCGCCGTCAGACCCAGAAGGTTGGCGACGTTGACTAGGTATCTCTCTTCTTCGTCTTCGAATTTTCGCGACGTCGTTGAGCCTATTCCCAGTAATCCGAGCGGTGCATCCTTTCCGGGCACGCGCACGAATACGATCGACGAGAGCTTCTCTGCCTCGAGCCACGATTGCGCGGGCCCGCTATCGTTGGCATGGATCGCCACAGGCGCATCTTGCTCAAACGCGCTCTCGACCCAAGGTTCTGCGGGCGCCATCCGTTCGCTCTGCTTTCGATATCGATCGCCAAAGCCTACAGCCGCCCGCACAAAGAGTGGGGCCGGCTTGCCCGGCTCAGCGGCAAGAAACACCACGCCGTGGCTGGCGTTCAGGCTTTCCACCAGGTGTTGCAAGACGCTTTGCAACGCCTCTTCCACCTTGGGAGCCTGCGTCGCCTCGGCAGTGATCAATGCCAAACGGCGGAGTTTTTCGCTCAAATCCTCGGTGCGGCTCCGGCCCGCTTCCAAGACCAGCACGGCCATCGCAATGCCCATCATGATTCCGAATAGTCCGTGGAAGGAAACCCGGAACAGCTCAACGGAGTGCGCGGACCAATCGGGCCGGTCGAAGCCGTGGAGCCCCCGCAGAAGCAAAGCGCCGGCGAGCAATTTCCATCCGACTCCTCGGTGTCGCGCGTGCCCCCGCCAGAAAATCCAACCCGCCGAGACGTAAAGAAGCGATTCGAGAAGTGCCGCAGCCCATTGTTCGAAGCCGGGCAGGCGCGCCGCCGAGCCCAGCGCGACAAACGCGCTCGCTGCGATCACTCCGAGCGGCCACAATTGCGCCATGGTCCTGCCCGGCCCGAGGCATTCTAGAATCGCCGCAAAGAACAGCACCGCCGCCACCATCGATAGCCACGGTCCTAGGTGAAGGTCGTCCGCTCGTCCGCGCCAGAGTGAATAGATCCGGACCCCCTCGAGGCCCGCATAGACAGTCCAGCCCGCCAGCCAGTAT
The DNA here is from genome assembly GCA_035622875.1 of Candidatus Acidiferrales bacterium. Lineage (GTDB taxonomy): Bacteria > Acidobacteriota > Terriglobia > Acidiferrales > UBA7541 > Palsa-295. The sequence goes on along the minus strand of DASPUN010000067.1, from coordinate 21,195 downwards.
TTGAAGAAGCGTGCGGAGAAGTTCGCGGCGAGCAACCAGTAGATCACGAGCAGGATGAATGCGGCGGAGCCTTCCATGAAGGCGACGGCGAGGAACCCCGGATTGGAAGCAAAGCTCATACCACGCGTTGGAGCCGCGCTCGGCCGCTCTCAGACGTATCTGCTTACAATTCCAAGCGGTTTTGGGGATATCAGGAAGCCATTACGAAACCTAACACAGTGTTTCGAAATTGGGCAACGAACCCAATCCGACTGTGTGCCGTGCCTTATAATGACCCTTGAGTCGGTGGCCACGTGGAAAAAGAAAAAATTCTCGTCGTCGATGATGAAGAGGCGATTCGCGAGGTCATTTCGACCTTGCTCGAAGCGCAGGGCTTCCGCTGCACCACTTGCCCGAACGGCCGGAAGGGTCTCGAAGCCTTTCGCCAGGATACCTACGACTTAGTCCTCAGCGACATCGTCATGCCCGAAATGGACGGCTTGAAGTTGCTGGCGGAGCTGCGCCTGGACGATCCGGACGTGCCCGTGATCATGGTCACGGCGATGCACGACATCTCGATCGCTCTCGAAGCGATTCGCGCGGGCGCGTACGACTACGTTTTGAAGCCGTTCGAAAAAGACCAGCTCTATTTGAGCGTGCGCCGCGCACTCGACCACCGCAGGCTTGTGCTCGAAAACCGGATTTACCAGAGCGATCTCGAACAGCTTGTGGCCGAGCGCACGCAGCAGCTCTCGATCGCGCTGCAGGATTTGGAGCAGTCGTACGACTACACGCTGGAAGCGCTCGGCGGCGCGCTCGACGCGAAGGACGCTGAAACCGAAGGCCACTGCCAGCGCGTCACGGCGTTCACCATCACGATTGCGCGGGCGATGGGAGTGGATAAAGGCTTGCTGCGCCACATTGCGCGCGGCGCATTCCTTCACGACATTGGAAAGATGGGCGTGCCTGATTCCATTCTTCGAAAGCCTGGGCCGCTAACGCCGCAAGAGCGCGAAGTGATGCGCCGGCACTGCGAGATCGGCTTTGCGATGCTTCAGCGGATTCCCTTCCTAAAGGAAGCCGCCGAAATCGTTCTCTCTCACCAGGAATTTTATGACGGAACCGGATATCCCCGCGGATTGCGAGGAGACCAGATTCCGCTGGGAGCGAGAATTTTCGCCGTGGCCGACACGCTGGACGCCATGATTTCCGACAGGCCGTACCGCAAGGCGCTTCCGATTTCCGCCGCACGCGATGAAATTCGCCGGTTTGCGGGACGCCAATTCGATCCGCGCGTCGTGGAGGTTTTTCTCGGGCAGCCGGAGCGCGTCTGGCGCGAACTCCACGAAAAAACGGGCGACCCCTTCCGCCTCGCCCAGCTTGAACACGTTTAGGCGTTCCCGCAGCTGCCGCCGACCAAATCAGGCATTGCCTTCCCGTATCAGAAGATCAGCTTCGCTCCGATCTGCATCTGCCGATTGCTGGTAGTGCCATCATTGCGCGTGATCGTACCGGTTGAGTAGCCGAAAAGAGAGCCATCTGCGATCAGATTGTCGGGCTGACCAAACGCCGGACGATTGAACAGGTTGTAGCACTCGAACCGCAGCTGGAACTTGAGGCGCTCGGTGAGTGTAGAGGTTTTTGTCATTACCAAATCCCAGTTGTTCGTGCCCGGGCCAAAGAACTGGTTCCTGTGCAGGTTCGATGGAACTCCGTAAGGAACCGGCATGATCGTAGGATCGTCGGGATTAAATGCAGCGAGATTCAGGCCTGTAAATACCTGAGTTGTGGGCGATGGATTCGCCGGAGCCGCGCGCAATACCGAGCGGTCCACCAGCGTCGCTCGGTCGGAAAGCCCGGTGTGCTGCGTATCCACGAAACCAAAGACATCGTATGGCAAGCCGCTCTGCGCAGTGAAGATTCCTGCAAGCTGCCAACCTTCCAGAGCGCGGCCCGCGATGCCGTTGTTGAGATGGTCCTTTCCCCGGCCGATGTTCGGGTCGTACACAAAGTTTGCCACAAGGCGCTGCTGTACGTCGTAGTCAGAGTTGCCGTACTCCGCCCTAAGATTGAATGAGTTCCTAGGAAGTCCACGGTTTCCGGCAGCCGGATTGATCGGTTCGGAAGCGTCATCCAACGCATGCGACCACGTGTAGGCACCTTGAATCTGGACTCCGTGTGCATAGCGCTTTGTTACGTTCAGTTGCAAACCGTCGTAGTGAGAATACGCGATTGATCGGATCAAGCTGCCACCGGTGATATAGCTGTTCGAAGAGTCATCGAAGGCGCGGTTGTACACCGCCGGTCCGCTGTCGTCAGGTCCCAAATCCGGCAGCGTGTTGAAAAAATCTCCGACCCAGAGATTCGCAGAGGTTACGTTAGCGGGACTGCACTGCCCATCGGCCGTCCCGAACTGGGCATTCGCGGAATCAGAGAAACCCGCATTCTCCGGATTGTTCGCGACACAAAACGCCAGGAGCTGCTGCACCAGCGCCGGCTGTGGAGGATTCAAATCCGTGTCCCGTGCCAAATGCAAACCGTGAACGCCGACGTAATTCAGTTCCACCGTCAAGTCGTTGCCGATTTGCTGCTGTATACCCACGTTCCAATTCTGGCTGTAAGGTAGCTTGAAAGCCGGATCAAAAAGCGTGGGGCCGAAAAAGGAGAAATCCGGCACCAACGTGGAAGTCGGCACCGTTGTAAGGCCGGTCAAGTCTTGCAAACTGTTGGGATATTCCGGGACCACATACGGCGCCTGCAGGAACGGGGGATTGGCCCGCGTGTTCTCAAACAGGTTGCCATAGATACGCTCGCGAAAAATGCCGTATCCTGCCCGAACTGATGTCTTCCCCTTCTTGAAGGGGTCCCACGCCAGACCGATGCGGGGATCGTATCCCTTGTGATTGGACGGCCAAATCTGAGCTTGGCCTCGGCGAAGGATCGTGAACTCAAAGCCATCCGGGGGAGCAGGGCCTTGCGGATCCTGAAAGAATAGGGACGAAAAATTCCCGTGCGCTTCGTAAGGCACACCAAACCACTCCCATCGCAGACCGTATGATAGAGTAAGGTTCGGCTTCAGCTTCCATGAATCCTGGATGAATAGCCCGAGTTCCTTCTGCCGGAATCCACGCTCATCGGTGGGTACGCGGTTCTCGGCAGCGTCGAAATACTGGCTCTGGGTTTCGCTAGTCGCTACCCCGAGCAATACTCCGATTGTGTCAACAATCGTGGGATTATCGGTGATGTACGCCGGAAGACTCCCTTGAAGAACGGGCACGCCGTTATAGAACGGATCGAAGCCGATTGAAGTGCGCTGGAAGAAGTTATCAAATCCGTTCGAGTAGACGTCACGGAACTCTCCTCCCCACTTCAAGGTGTGATTGCCTTTCGACCATGTGGCATTGTCTGCCAGCTGGTACGTGCCGGTGTGGCGCGCCTCGCTGTCTGCGTCTACCAATCCCTGGCAGCCGAAGCTGGTCAATCCGGATCCGGACGGGCCCACAAAACTGAAGTCAGCCCCGACACCGTAGGAATCTTGGAATCCGAAAGTGTCGAAAAATTTTGCATTATCGCAAGCGAACGGAACAGTCACCCGATTTCCACCTGCTCGAAACTCGTTGACGAGGCGGGGCGAAATGGTGGATGTGAGGCCACCGCCAAAGCTCTGGGTTCGGTACGATTCAGAGACCGATCCCAAGCCGGGCACGAAGTCGCTATGAAAGGGATTACTCGCGCTTCCCTCGTCGATCAAGTAGCGGCCGAACAATGAATTGTTCTGTGTGAGCTCATGATCGATTCGAACCGTGCCCTGATGGTCGGTTTCGGTATCAGGGCTGGGGAAGAAAAGCAGTCCGCGCATACTATCCGGCCCCGGCGCCTTTGGAGAAGGGTATAGGTCGAAAATGGATTGGATCGTCGGATCGGGTCCATACGGCAGAGCATTGTTCCCAGAGTTGGCTGTGGATACATTGATAGGAACGGGTGCGAGATGGTTCGGGTCGGAGTAGTCGAATATCCCTGTTTTGAATGCATCGGCGGGAACAAGCGAATCGTTTGTGAGCGTAGTATTCCACTTGTGCCCCTCATAGTTGAGGTAGAAAAACGTCTTGTCGTGAACAATCGGGCCGCCGAAAGACCCACCCCAGAGGTTGCGTTCGTAGGGATTCATCGGGTTGCCCACAGTGTTGAAGTAGTCTCGCGCACCCCCGAACCCGTTCCAGCGTCCAAAGTAAATCCCGTCACCATGGAAACTGTTGGTGCCGGAAGCAGATTTGACCTCAATAATGGCACCATTGTCCCGGCCGTACTCGGCGCCGAAATTGTTGGTAATGACGCGGAACTCCTGCGTTGAGTCTGGATTGAGCGCCTGCAAACCGGACGCGCCCCCGGGCACATCGGTATCGTTATTGTCGAGGCCGTCGATCAAGAAGTTATTGTTCATTTCCCGCTGGCCGTTGGCCGAGAATCCGCCAAGCCGCGTGTCAGATTCAATAGCGCCCGGACTCAGCAACACAAGCTGATAGGGGTCGCGGAGGATCAGTGGCAAGCTCTGGATCTGCTCTTGCTCAACAACGTTGCTGATCTGAGCATCGGATGAGTCGATAGGCGCGACCTCGGAACCCTTGACGGTAATCGTGGACGAGACCCCGCTCACCGCTAGTGTGGCATCGAGGGTCAAAGTCTGTCCGATGGTCAGCGTAATGGAAGTGACTTCGACGGTTCGAAATCCCATTTTTCGAACTGTCACGTCATAGACGCCTGGAAGCAGGTTGGGCATCGTGTAGACGCCGGCGCTGGTCGTCTCCGTTTCCCTTTCTGCGTTTGTCTCGGCCAAGTGCGCCACGACTTTTGCCTGCGGCACGACGGCGCCGGTGGCGTCCGTCACAGTCCCGGTAAGGGTGGATTGAGCGACCGCGGTAAACGAGAGCACCAGGAATAGTCCGCACATCACAGCTATACGCACGAAGCTCCGTCCTCTCATTTCGATCCTCCCTGCCAAGTTGATACGTGGCCCAATCGAAACAATGTTCGCGTCTTCAATTAGTTGGACGTTCACCTAGCCTAAAGTACGACTATCCTCGCTTGCGTGCCGCTTGAGGCCTGCAGGGGTCGCGACCATGATCCAGGTCCGCGAAAAACACCCATACGCCCGGGTAATGCCAACATCGTATGCAATCGCTTCCCCAACAGAGCGGCGCGCTGCGCATCATACGTAACCTACTAAAAGAAGTACAGATAAAGGTTGATGAGATTTCGGTAGACAGCCTCTCCGTCCCAATTCTGGAAGGCTCCGGCACAGGAGCGATTCCAAATATGGGAGACGTATAACCTAGATCGGCTCGGGGGCGCTATCACCGGACGGGGTTCCGCCGACGGTAAACGAGGCCGAGGATGCCAACGAAAAGCGTTATCGCGGGAAGTAACAGGACCAGGATGGCGTGGCGCAGGGTGGCGCCACCCTGGGCTCCTGAAGCCGCGGCGTTCTGGTAACACATGGCGCAGCTCTGTGCGGCAGCGCCGGAGGCACCTGCTAGCGTGCAAAAAACTGCCAAAAACGCGCCCCTAAGGCCCGTTTTCGTGCGCAAAAACTGCAAAAATTGACACTTACGTAGAATGAATTCGCGGCGCAACTCGAGCACGAAATCTACGCTATGTCGAACAAAATTTTGAGCGAATAGCTCCTCGATTTTCATTTTATTTTCCGAGCCAGAGCAGCGCGAAAATGCCGAGCCACAGCACGCAGAGAAAATGCCAGTACATCGCCACGACCGTTGTCGCCGTTTGTCGCGTCAAGCGCTGCGGCGGACGAACCGCAACGACAAGCAAAGCCGCGATTCCGCCGAGAATATGCAGCCCGTGCGCCGACGTGAAAACGTAGAAAAAGCTGCTGCTCGGATTTGTCGCGAGGAATAGTCCTGCGACTGCCAACTGGCGCCACGCGAGCAATTGCCCCGCGAGGAAAAACACTCCGAGAATTGTCGTGATGCCCCACCAGTGACGGGATTGCTCGTCGCGCCGGGCGACGAGGCAGCGCCGTGAACGCGAAAGCGTGACGCTACTCACAATCAGGATCAGGGAGTTCAGCCACAAGATTCGAGGCGGCGTGATCGGCTGCCAGTCGCTATTGGGAAATCCTTTGCGCACAACCCAGGCGCTGACGAGCGCCATGAAAAACATCAGAATTCCGCCGAGCGCGAGAATCATGCCGGTGACGTATGCCCTCTGAGGAACACCTGGGTTGCCGCTTCCCTCTCCGCCACCGAGTGGTCCACTTTGTCCGAACCCTCCACCCCCATCGCGTTCGAGGAGTTCCGTGACCGGACTAGCTTGCATGGCTTCGCTCCTTGCCTCCGGACGCCAGCTCCTCGGGCGGCAGGTGCTGCGGCAGGAAATCTTGAGCGGCGCCGGGAACGCTGTACTCATAGGGGCCGCGATAAACGCTCGGAAAGCGCCCGGCGAAATTGCCGGCAAGAGGCGGCGACGCGGTTGTCCACTCGAGCGTCGTCGCATCCCACGGATTTTCGACCGCACGCTCGCCGCTCTTGATGCTGCGAAAGAAATTGTAGAAAAAGATCAGTTGCGCGGCAGCCGTGATGAACGCGGCGATTGTCATGAAGCGATGCAGCGGCTGCAGAGCGGCGAGATACGTCGCGCCGGTCGAGTCGGCGTAGCGACGAATTCCACCCGCGATTCCGACGAAGTGCATCGGCATGAAGACGCAGTAGACGCCGACAAAAGTAAGCCAGAAATGAAGTTTGCCGAGCGATTCGCTCATTCGGCGGCCGAACATCTTGGGAAACCAATAGTAGGTCGCCGCAAGAATTCCGAAGATCGCCGCCACACCCATGACGATGTGAAAGTGGGCGACGACGTAGTAAGTCGCGTGCAATTCGGTATCGACAGCCGGCTGCGCAAGAAAGATTCCGGAGAGTCCGCCGGTCACGAAAAATGAGACGAAGCCGACGGCGAATAGCATCGGCGATTGAAACTGCAATTTGCCGCCACAGAGCGTGCCCAGCCAGTTAAAAGTCTTCACGGCCGAAGGCACGCCGATAGAAACGGTCAGCAAGGAAAACGTGAGGCTGGAATAAGGATTCATTCCGCTGACGAACATGTGATGGCCCCATACGAGGAAGCCGAGAAATCCGATGGCGCAAATCGCGAATGCCATGGCGCGGTAGCCAAAGACAGGCTTTCGCGAGAAATTGGCGAGAATGTGAGAGACGACTCCCATGCCCGGCAGAATCGCGATGTAAACCTCCGGGTGCCCGAAGAACCAGAAAAGGTGCTGCCAAAGCAGCGGCGACCCGCCGCCATGCGTCTGGAATTCGCCGCTCACGACGAGTCCCGCCGGCAAGAAAAAACTGGTTGCGGCGACGCGGTCGAGCACGAGCAGGATTCCCCCGGCAAATAACACAGCGAAAGCCAGCAGACTAAGGATCGCCGTCACGAGCCAGGCCCAAACCGTGAGCGGCATGCGCGTCAGGGTCATTCCCGGCGCGCGCATGTCGATCGTGGTCGAAATGAAATTGATTGAGCCCAACAGTGATGCGACGCAAAAGATCAGCACGCTCGCGACCCACAGCGATTGCCCCATGCCCTCGCCCGGGCCGGTGATGTCTCCCAAGCCGCTCAGGGGCGGGTAGGCCGTCCAGCCGCTGATCGGCGCGCCCCCGGGGACCAGAAACGCCGAGAGCATCACGAGAAATGCCAGAAGCGTGAGCCAGAACGACAGCATGTTGAGGCGCGGAAAGGCCATATCCGGGGCGCCGATTTGCAGCGGCAGAAAATAATTGCCGAAAGCACTCTGCGGGGCGGTCGTGAGAACGAAGAAAACCATGATCGTGCCGTGCATTGTCATAAGCGCGAGATATTGCTCGGGCGTCATGATGCCGCCAGCGATGAAGGGAAGATGCGCGCTAGGCCAGACGAGATGAAACCGCATCAGGAGCGAGAGGACCGTCCCAATCGTGACGGCAGCGATCGCCAGGAAGAAATATTGCAGGCCGATGATTTTGTGGTCTGTGCTGAAGACATAGCGGCGGAGAAAACCAGCTTGCATGTCCTCCGCAGCGTGGGCGATGCGAGAGTCGGAGCTCACTGGTCGAGCGCCTGGCGCTTGAGGAACGCCTCGTAGTCAGATTGCGAGTCGACATGTAAAAGGCCGTGCATCTTGTAATGCCCGAGGCCGCACAATTGAGTGCAGACAATTTCGTATGTGCCGATGCGATCGGCGGAAAAATGGACGGGGATCACCATGCCGGGCACCGCGTCCTGCTGGAGGCGAAGCTCGCGGACGAAGAAGTTGTGCACCACGTCCTGCGAACGGATCAGCAACTCGATTGGGCGGTTGACCGGAACCGTGAGTTCAGCGGCGAGGATGTCGTCTTGGCCTGCGGGATCATTCGGGTCGATGCCGAGCGGATTGCCTGTGGGCGCGCTGACGAGAGCGGGGTCGAGCCGGCCAAATTTTCCATCGGGACCGGCATAGCGGAATGTGTAGACGAACTGATTCGTGGTGACTTCGATCTGAATCGCGTCGGGAGCCGCAGGAGTTAAACGGGCGCCAGCCCAAGCGTTGCGGCCGAGAATCCCCAGACCGACGAAGGCGATGACCGTGACAGACGTCCAGAGAATTTCTAGCGCGACGTTGCCGCGAATGTGACTTGCCTTCTGGCCGCGGTCGCGAAAGCGGAAAACAGCCCATGCGAGGCCAAGTTGCGCGAGCACGAATGCGGCGCCAGTAACGTACAGAGTCAGATTGTATTGGTGGTCGACCTGGACCGCATCCTGCGAGATCGGCGGCGGCGCGGGATAAAGGTGCGCGCCGAAGACGTACACCGTGGCAGCGACGAGGATGGTGAGCAGCAAAGCGAGAAGAAGCGCGACGGATGCGTAACCTCGCAGATGCACGCGAGCGCTTACCTTTGACACGCCATCATACAAACAGAAGCAACTCGATAATTCAAGCGCCGGGCATGGCTAGGACCGCGGCTACCTCGCCGGATACGCTTTACGCATGCCGGCGACGGAGCCTTCGACGAGCTTCTTGAGCGTCGGAAGATCGATGTCCGAAAGCCGCTTGATGTTGACGCAGGACTTTCCCCCAGAATGCTTCCCGAGCTTCGCCATTATTTCCTTGCGGCCCGGAAATTCGGGAAGTGTGTAAAGAGCGATGTACTGCTTGCGCGGAGAAAACGCGACCAGCATCCAATCCATCTCGCGGCCGTTGGGATATCTGAGCCGGCAGTCGCCGAAGCCGACGATTTTGGCGCCCCACATTTTGGGCTTGGCCTTGGCGGCTTTTTCCATGATTGCAGCGATGGTCCAGCAGTCCTTGCGAACTTGATGGTCTTTGATCGCGTTGAGGAAATCGGCGGGAGAGGATTTCGTCAGCTTCGTCTTGATTTCAGCCATGGGATGCTCCGGCTGGAAATGTTGGTGCGGTCGAGTGGATTCGAACCACCACGGTATTGCTACCGCCAGCCCCTCAAGCTGGTGCGTCTGCCAGTTCCGCCACGACCGCAATCCTGGGGGTAAGCACAGAAATTGTAGCAGAAGAAAGCGGAAGCAAGAAGATGGCGACCGAGGGGTGGATGGGCGGCGTCTCGCCAGGGACTTTTGCTGGGCACAGCATGCCGTGCCCTTACGAGGAAAACCCCCGTTCGATGGTGAGCGCAGCTACTTTTTGGGAGGAGTTTGCGGCGCCGGAACGGGAGACTGTTGCGCCGGCGCGGGAGCTTGCTGAGCGGGCGATGGTTGCAGCGGCGTAAGCGGAGTTGGTGCTGTCGGCGCAGCGGGCTTAGCCGGGGCGGTGCCAGCCTTCTGCGTCTGCTCGAGAATCGAGCCTGTGCTTGAGGCGGGAGTTGCGCGCTTGAAAGAAAGCGCGAGCGAAGTGGCCATGAAAACGATGGCACACCAGGTGGTCGCGCGAGAGAGAAACGTCGCCGCGCCGCGGGGACCGAAGGCCGTCTGGCTGCCCGCTCCGCCGAATGCGCCTGCGAGATCGGCCGCGTTACCGCTCTGCAGCATGATGACGCATACGAGCACGAAGCAGACGAGAATGTGCAGCGTCACGAGCACGGGCATCACTCGCCAACCAAGCCAGATCAAACCGGCGGCGATGAGAAAAGATGCGGCCCATTTAGCCCACGACGGCATTCCCATCTATTGCTCCTGCCTTGCTTCTTAGAATTTCGCGTCTAGTAATTCACGATTGCGGCGAACGATTTCGGGTCGAGGCTCGCGCCGCCGACAAGCGCACCATCGATCTCATCTTGGGCCATCAACCCCTTGATATTTTCGGGTTTGACGCTGCCACCGTAGAGAATTCGCAGTGCGGAGGCTATTTCCGACGTGAACAGCGCAGCCACAACACTCCGAATGTGCCGTTGAGCATCCGCGGCTATTTCGGGAGTTGCCGTGCGGCCCGTGCCAATCGCCCAAACCGGTTCGTACGCAATCAGAATACGCGAGAACTCGGCAGGGGTCAACGCGGCGAGGCCGCATTCGCACTGGCGCTGCAGCACTGATTTGGTGAGATCGGATTCGCGCTCGGTGAGCTGCTCGCCGACGCAGACGATGGGCGTGAGGCCAGCTTCGAGCGCGGCTTTGGTCTTGCGATGAACGGTCTCGTCGGATTCGCCGAAAAACTGGCGGCGCTCGGAATGTCCAATGATCACGGCGCGGCAGCCAATCTCGACCAACATGGGCGCGGAGATTTCGCCGGTGAAGGCGCCTTCGCGTTCCCAATAAAGATTTTGCGCGGCGATCCCGATCGCTGTGCCGCCCGCGGATTCGACCGCCGCAGCGAGCGAGGTAAAGGGCGGCGCGACGATGATGTCGCAATGCGTCGAAGAGGCGACGAGCGGCGCAAACGCCTGGAAGAAGGCGCGCGTTTCCGCAGCCGTCTTGTACATTTTCCAGTTGCCGGCGATGACCGGGCGGCGCAATTAGTTCTCCTGTTTTGCTCTAGCCGCCCGCGTCGGTAAGGGCTTCGACGCCGGGGAGCTTTTCGCCGGCGAGAAACTCGAGCGAGGCACCGCCACCGGTCGAGATGTGCGAAATCTGGTCGGCGACTCCGGATTGCTCGACCGCGGCGACGGAATCGCCGCCGCCGATGATGGAGGTCGCACCGGATTTCGTCGCGGCGGCGACAGCGCGAGCCATGGCGAGAGTCCCCTTAGCGAACGCGGGTTTTTCGAACATGCCGAGAGGGCCGTTCCAGACGATCGTCTTTGCTTTTGAGATCTCTTTGCCAAATAGATCGATCGTTTTCGGACCGACGTCGAGGCCCATCCATCCGTCGGGCGTGGTTGTAACGTCCGTGACCTTCGTGGCGCTGGAATCCGGCGATTCGGCCAGAACGTGGTCGACCGGGAGCAGCAGGCGGAAGTTGCGCTTGCGAGCTTCGTCGAGCAGGCCACGGGCGAGATTGAGCTTGTCGTCTTCGACGAGCGACTTCCCTACCGGCTTGCCCTGCGATTTCAGGAACGTGTAAGCCATCGCGCCGCCGATGAGCATCGAGTCGGCGAGCTTCATCAGATTTTGCACGACTTCAATCTTGTCCGAAACTTTCGCGCCGCCGAGAACCGACACGAACGGGCGCGCAGGATTCGAGACGGCTTTGCCCAAATAGGCCAGCTCTTTTTCCATGAGCAGGCCGGCCGCAGCTTGCTTCACGAATTTCGTAATCCCGACGACCGACGCGTGCGCGCGATGGGCCGAGCCGAACGCGTCGCAGACGAAGAGGCCGTCGCAAAGATCGGCGAGCTGTTTGGAGAATTCGGCGTCGTTGGCCTCTTCTTGCGGATGGTAGCGGACGTTTTCGAGGAGGAGCACTCCCCCGTCGGTCAAAGCCTCGCTTTTCGCGACGGCGTCGGCGCCGACACAATCGGGAGCAAAGCCAACGGGCCTTCCGAGCAGTTCGCGAAGACGCGCCGCAACAGGGGACAGCGAAAATTTTGGATCGACCTTGCCCTTCGGGCGGCCGAGATGCGAGGCGAGGACGAGACGCGCACCGCGATCGATGGCGAGGCGGAGAGTTGGGAGCGTTTCGCGGATGCGAGTGTCGTCGGTGACTTTGGCGCCATCGAGCGGGACGTTGAAATCGACGCGGATGAAAACACGCTTGCCTTTGAGGTTGAGATCGCGGATCGAAAGTTTATTCATCGTAATTGTGGAAGCATTCCGGCGATCCGTCTCGCGCTAGAGCTTCGAGGCGAAGAGCTTGATCAGATCGACGCAGCGGCACGAGTAGCCCCATTCGTTGTCGTACCACGCGAGGACCTTGACGCAATTGTTGCCGACAACGCGCGTATAGCCGGCGTCGACGATTGACGAATTCGAATTACCGCGGAAGTCGACAGAAACGAGCTCGTCTTCGGTGTAAGCGAGGATGCCTTTCATCGGGCCTCCGGCCGCGGCTTTGAGCGCGGCGTTGACGCTCTCGACCGTAGCAGGCTTTTCGGTCATCACTGTGAGGTCGACGACGCTGACGTTCGGCGTCGGCACGCGAAGCGAATAGCCATCGAGCTTTCCTTTCAGCGCGGGGATGACGAGATGTAGGGCTTTGGCGGCGCCGGTGGTCGTCGGAATCATCGAGAGCGCGGCGGCACGCGAGCGGCGCAGATCCTTGTGCGGCAGATCGAGCAATCGCTGGTCGTTCGTATAGGAGTGAATCGTCGTCATCGTGCCGACGACGATGCCGAATGTGTCGTGAACGACCTTTGCGACGGGCGCGAGGCAGTTCGTGGTGCAGGAAGCGTTGGAGACCACGTGATGCTTAGCCGGATCGTAGGTCTTGTCGTTGACTCCGAGGACGAATGTGGCGTCTGGATCGGTGGCCGGCGCGGAGATGATCACTTTCTTCACGGGGCCGCGAATGTGCTTGCGCGCGTCTTCGCCTTTGGTGAACAGGCCCGTGGATTCGACGACGATCGAGGCGCCAACAGAAGCCCAGTCGAGCTGCGCAGGATCTTTCACTTTGAAAACTTTGAAGCTCTTGCCGTCGACGGAGATGGAGTCGTCGGTGTGGGTCACCTGGTTCGAAAGATTGCCAAGAATCGAATCGTATTTGAGCAGATGCGCGAGAGTTTTCGAGTCGGTAATGTCGTTGACCGCGACAATCTCAATCGACGGATCGCCAAGAGCAGCGCGGAAGATGTTGCGGCCGATGCGTCCGAAGCCATTAATGCCAACTTTGACAGCCATATGTCCTCCGGGGAAATGCCGACGAATTATGAACCTGCTGGAAGGGCCTGCAGGAGTTACAACCGAACGATGCTAGGGCGGGCGTCGACAAAAGTCAACGCGTTCGCGGCTACCCTAGTTGAACTCTTTGACACGGATGACCGTGTCGCCGGCAAAAGTAACGAACGTGGTGCGGGCGGGAGGGCTGCCGTAAATCCAATCTTCGGTTTCATTGCCCTCCGGGCTTTTTTCGCGGACTTTGTGCTCCGGGCGGCCCATCGCCGCGAGCACCATTTCAGAGTCCATGCCGACGACGGCGCGGTGGTCTTTGATGGCGTCTTGAAATTGCTGCGGGAGGGTGTCGATCCAGTTGACCGTCGCGGAATGCTCCTTGGAAAAGTCGAGCATCGCGGCAAGATCGTGCTTCAGGTCGTCCGGACTCATGTCCGGAACAGGCCGGCCGTAATCGAGGACCAGGTTCGCGCCGGTGACCTGCACCAGCGGCGTCACATCCGGCGGCGGTGTGGCGGCATTGCCAACTCCGAATTGGATGTGCTGGCGCCAGTTGAAGTGTTTCTTCGTGCCGCCATTGATCTGCACAATGATTTCGTCCGAACGAATTTCCAGCCCCGTGATCTGGACCGTCTCGCCGCGCACGGCAGCCGTGCCGTAAAGCCGCAGCGTATCGTTGAGCTTTTGCATGTTCAAAGGCTTGCCAACAACCAGCCTGAAGCCTTTTTTCCCGCCCGGGAGAGACTGGACGAGCTTCGCGAATTCGCCGTCCACGTAACGAATCAGCAGGAGGCGCGATTCAGGCCGAAGAGGAGCGGACGAATGTGCGGCCGATTGCACGCTGGTGTCGGGAACCGTCGTATCGGCAGATACAGACTCAAGCGCCGCGGGAGTCACGGAGGGTGAGTCAAACGGCTGCGAACGGAACTGCATCAAGCCCTGCTGGTCGGCGCCCCATGCCAACAGAGCCACGAGCGCGAGCGTGGGTACTGCATTCATTGCTGTATGGACCTATTCTACGGCCGTTGCGGCTGGAAGTGAACAGGGCCTCCGAATACTGCGGCTTAGGAGGAGGAATCGGCGAGGAGAGCGGCAAACGCGCTGACGACGGAAACGCGAAAGGCGTCGCGCCGGCTGATGATGTCGCGCGTGAGGACGCCCCAGGCGCCCTGCGCGTCGCGGATGCCCTGCGCTCCCGCGAAATCGTCGATCGCTACACCAAGCTCGACGCCGCCATCGACAACGCGTTGCGCCAGCGGCTCTGGCAACAGGACCGCGCCGGAGCGGCCGAAGGCTCCGCGGCCGCTCGTGTCCTCCACGTACGCCCAATTTTCGAGAAAGACCCAGCGCTTGCCGGATTCGCGAACCACGTCAAGGCCGCCTTCGAGTCCCACGAAGTAGTTCCACGGCTCGCCCTTTTCGCGCGCGATGCGAGCAAGCGATTCGGCGCGCCCGCGAGCGCCAGCCATCGATTCCTCGCGCGAAAGCGGAGTGTGACCGACGCCACTTGGGACGTCGACAGGAACGACATCGAATTGAGCTGAAGGGCGGAAGCGCGGGGCAAGAAGATCGAGCGCGTCGCGCACCGCGTCAAGCTTCGGACGGCGCTTGCTGCCGACCGCAACAATGAGCTTTTCCACTGGAAGAACTCGATCGGTCACTCGTTCCACAACTGAGTCTGCTTTTCGCGGGAAAAACGCGAGGCGAGGTATTCCTTGAGGTCCTCAACATTTGAAAATATCTGATCGGAGCAACCGAGCACCCATCCGTCGACCGCTTCGACGGGCAGAGGCGTGACCAAGTAGACGGGGATGCCTTTGCGGTAGGCCGCGGTGAGGGCCGCCGGAGTGGCGCTGTCGTGACTGGCAGCCGGCTCGAGATAGCAGATGACGTAGTCGGCGCGATTCTCGATTAGCCCAAGGTTATGGGCGATAATCTTCCGCACGACGCGCCGGAAGCGGTCGAGATCGGTCGTCTGCCAAACCTCAAGATTCGCGGCTTCTTCGTCGGTAAGGCTCTTCAGGGCGTCTTCGGTAGGATCGTAGACCCGGTGCCCGAGTTGGTCGCGCAGAAATGGCGCGAGCTTGCGGCGCCAGAGCTTTCCACCCTCCTGCGCCGAGTCGATCGGGCCACAAAGATAGGCGAGCATAGGCTGAGCGGGGAGACTCTAGCACGCCTCGGGAAAGCTGGCCACTGGGATTGAGCCGCGAAAAACGGAAACAGGCCTCCTGGCAGCGTCCGAAACGGCGAGCGGGCTAGAATTCGGGAAATAAATACATCTTGCGGGAGCAAGACTTGGAGCGGGATAAGAGAATCGAACTCTCGCCTCCACCTTGGCAAGGTGGCGTACTACCACTATACGAATCCCGCCCGGAGGGCTTGAATCGACTACTTTTTTCTTTATAGCACGGCGACCCACGCGGGACAAGACCTCGCGCCAGAGCGCGGATCGAGGCGGCACCCGCTAAACGGGGTGCGCCGCGCAACCGCCGACAGGCGTCCGGCAGGAGCCTAGTCTACTTCGAGGATGCGGGTTGCCTTGACTACCGGCGACCTTTTCTGCCGCTCGGCGAACCGTTCAGCCCGGTCGCGATCAATATAGACGCGAGCAAACTTCTCGCCGTCGTGGTAGTACACCGTGACCTGCCAGTGCCGATGTTTGCGGCGGCGATCCCGGTGAAGCCGGCTGGATTTGCTTCCCTTGGTCTTCTTAGCCACTGTTCGCCAACTCCTTAAAGGCCGTGACTATGGCAATTTTGCGACCGCTGCGCAAGTAGCAAGATGAAAGATAACCTTCCTATTATTTAGTAATTACGTGGAACGCCATCGGTTCCCGAACTGCGAATGACTGATCGGGAATTCGCCCTTCTCGGCATCGCTACGAAACATTTAGACGCGGCTGCGCGTATCACGGATTGAAAGCGAGGGTAAGTTCAATGGCAGGTTGCATGACGGCTGAAATGCAGATCGACGACCCGCGAAATCACTCCGCGGAAACCGTGCTAGCGCTGCAAGACATTCTTAGCAACGGCGCGACACTCATTCCAGATTCCAAACGGCGCGGATTCTACGAGGTGCACAGCGACGCGCTCGTCTATTACATCCACGTTTCGCCGGCCAGCGGAAATATTCTGCTTCTGGCCACGTGGCCGAATCAAAGCGAGAACTCCAACGGCAACATCCAGGCTTGATCTGACCGACCGCGCCTCAAGGCGCAAGATCGGCAGCCTTGAGATTAAAACCGTCTAATGCGCCTTTCTTGAGTTTAAACAGTGGAGAGCTATCGCTCGCCTGCGCGTAAACGAAATCGCCCACCGCCTTGGACAGCTTTACGGTAACCGACTTTCCGCTCCTATCGGTCAGGACAACCGTCACAGCCGGCTTAGACATTGGCGCGAGAAGGTCCGCCGCCGGATGGTCGATCACTTCCTCAGCGGTCAGGCCAGTCAGCGGATCGAGAATCTTCCAGCTCGAAGCCAGCTTGCCCTTCTGATCGGCGGGTGCGTCGAAGACCCACTCGTCCGAGCCGTCTTTCTTGCGGCTCAGAGAGATCGCGCCATTCGCGTTGTGAAACTCCAACTGCTGGATGTCCGCAGAGGCTGTGCGTACGACCTGCTTGTCGCGCAGATCCGTGAACTTCTCGGTGAGCTTCTTGTAGAGGTCGTCGTTCACGCGAAAAATAGTGGGGCGGGAAATGTCTCGCGCGAAGTAGGCATCGCCATCTTTTTTCCCGACGATCAGCGTGAATCGCCCGCCGCTCGAATCCGTCGCGGCAAATGAAATCGCAGGAGTGGCGAGGCCGTAATGCGCAAGATTGTCGGCCGTTTCACCGGCGACCGAATTGATCGTGCCGCCGCTGACCGCCTGTAACAGCGAGGCAACTGCGTCCTGCGACGCGGGCGTATCGATGGGCTTCGTGAGCTTCCAGTGGTCGTTGTCTTTGGCGGCTGCGACCTCGCCGGATGCGCTCTTGATTGAGAACGACGCGACCTTCGAGCTATCGAGATGCAGGATGGCGCGATCGCGCAGCGTATCGAGAGTTCTGGCGGTGCTAGTCGAAAGCAACTCGGGCAGCAAGGACACGTTCTTCGCTCCATCCACGATCGCGTAGATGGAATTGCCGTCAAAAGACTTCGTGCCGACGAGCAGCGTATGTTTCTGACCATTCGCGAGCTGCAGCTCGAGCGACGCCTGCGCGGGGTCGAGGCCGTAAGCCTTCAGCCTGTCGGGCGTGCCCGGCTCGGTCTGCATGATCTCGGCGCCAGCGATCTGGTCGACAATGCCGTCGACAACCGACTGGTCCGCTCCGGTCGCGACTGGAGAGACGATCTGCCACGAACCTCCGGTCTTTGAGAAGCGAATTTCGGGATCGCCGGGCCGTGCGGGATGCGAGAGCGTGAAGGAAACGACGTCGGATGCCTGAAGCGAGTATGCCCGCTTGAATGTTTCAGGCTTGGCCTCGTTGCCGCGCTTCCAATCGAAGTAGTAGACAGCCCCGCCAAGGACGATTGCGAGGGCGAGAATGATCAAAGTTGGTTTTCGGATGAGCATGGATTATCGCTCTGGCCCTCTACCGATGCTTCCACCAGATCGATACGCCCACAAGGATCACAAATCCCGGGAGGAAGAGGAGTTCGAACCACTGAAGAGCGGCCATCTGGCCCTGAGTGAGCGTAATGCGGCGCGCGGTCGCGGGTTTCGGCCGAATTGAAATCAGATTTTCATCCTGCGCGAGCCAGTCGATCGTATTGAAGAAAAGATCGCCGTTGTGTTGCATACCGAGCCACTGGTTTTCAGCGAAAGCGGAATTGCCGATCACGACCAGGCGCGCGCTCTTATCTCCCACGGTACGGCTGGCAGCCACGCCGAGCGAGAGCGGACCGGCGGTCTTCGGGTCGAATTGGACTTCTCGGACGAGCTTCGGAATCCAGAAGCTGCGCTCAGAGGTCTTGAGCAGTTCGACCGCCTGGGGGTCGGACTTCGCCTTGTCGGCGATCGAAACTGTGCGCGCGAGCTCGAAGAATGTCATACCGCCTTGCAGATTCTTCGTGATGGGGCTCTCGCCGTAATCGACGACCAGCGGCGTACCCGGGCCCGTTCCGAAAAGGCGGCCGACGCCGCTCGCGTCGACGACGACATTGCTGCCGACGTTGATATTCCAGGCCTTGAAAACATCATCGAGCTTGGGATCGGTTTCCGGGTCGATTTCGATCAAGAGTTTGCCGCCCGCATCAAGGTACTTGCTCACCAGCGAAGCTTCCTGCGAGAAGTAGCCCTGCTTCGGGCCCGCAATCACCACGATGTCGCAACTGGCAGGAACGCCATTCTCTTTCACAAGATTGATCGAATTTGTGTTGTAGCCTTCTTTCTTCAGGCCTTGATCGACGAGCGCATAACCCTGTGCGCCACTTTCATCGAGCGATTTTTCGTCGTGTCCCGTGACGAAGCAGACCATCTTCACGCTATTGCGCGTGACCTTCATGATCGTGGCGGTGACGTCCTGCTCGGAAAAATTGCCTTCGGCGCCGGGCTCAAGCGGCTGGTGGCGCGGTCCCGCGGCGACGATAACGTCGCCCATGCGCGTGGCGCCGTACTCTTTGGCGACATCGGGTTTCTCGGTCGGATCGACATTCTGGAATTTGATGTGCGGGCTGAGATTCTTGTACTCAGTCATCAATTCATTGAGCTGGTCGTTCGGAGTCTTGGCAAACCGCGCGATGCTGATGTCTTGGGTAAGGGCGCCGACTACCTTTTTCGTCTGGTCGGAGAGCGTGTAGAGCTTTTCGGTCGTCAGATCGAAGCGCTTGTGATGCCGGTAGCTGACGAAATTCACAAGTCCCAGAATGACCAGAACAGCCAGCGCGAGGACCGTAGTATTCGTGCCGAGTTGTGACGACCGCCGGGAAAAGTATTTGACGATGCCCTCGAAACCAAGAACGATGGCGGCCAGGAGGAGAACACCGCCGCCGATGAGCAGTATTTTGCTGACAAGGAGCAGCTCGCCTTGGTAGGAGTAGCGAACATAGCCGCCGATGATTGCCGCAGCGCCAACGCTTGCGGCAAGCTCGGCCCATTGATTTCGAGTCCACTTCTTCATTCGATGAGTCCCCCACTCTAAGAAGCGCTCGTCGAGCTCTTAATTTGGCCGCGCCGAACTAGGCCCGGCGCCAGCGCAACGAATCGATCGAGCGCACCGTAAGAAAGATGAAAAAGCCGATAAAGCTCAGGTAATAGACCAAACCCGACGTATCGATAATTCCGCGCTCGAAATCGTCCAGATGGCCGATCACCGAAATGTACTGAATAACCTGTCCCAGGACCGATTCCGTATCGCGCGTTCCGAAGCTGATGACCCACAGAAAGAGGAAGATTGCAAACGTAAGCACGGCTGCGATGATCTGACTCTCCGTAAGCGATGAAAGAAACGAGCCCAGCGCGAGCAGGCATCCGCCGAATAGCAAGACGCCCAAATATCCCGAAAGCAAAACGCGCAGCGGAGGGGCGGGATCGGAGTGAAGCCAGACGTACACAACGTAACTCGCAGTGGGGAGCAGCATCACCACGAACAGCGTGAGAGAAGCAAAAAACTTCCCCAATACGATGTCGACGTCGCGGACGGGAGACGTCATGAGCAATTCCATCGTGCCGCGTTTCCGCTCCTCGGCAAACAGCCCCATGGTGACCATTGGCATGAAGAAGAGCGACAGCAGAGCTAGCAAGCCGAGAAACGCGCGAAGCAACTGGCTGGGTCCATCAAAATCCGGACCCATTTCAAACGACTGCTCGACCACAGCCCTGAGGTACTGACTGAACATGAATGCAGTCACGAGGAAAAACAGGCTGACAACGACGTAGGCGACGGGCGAGACGAAGTAGTGGCCCATCTCCTTGCGATAGATCGCGTAAACGCTCCGCATGAGTTCTCCTACTCTCTCAGTTAATTGTTTGACGCTTGAGCGTGCGCCGCGTCATCGGTCGTGAGCTGGAGGAAGATGTCCTCCAGACTCAGACTGACACCGCGGAGTTCGTAGAGCGGCCAGCCCTTTTCGACGATCTTCGCGGCGATGAGGTTGCGGATCTCTTTACCAGCGCCGGCCTCGACCGTCGCGGTCACGTGCCCGCTCGCTCGCGCAGGCTCGACCTTGACGGCATTTGCTCCGGCTATCTGCGCCAGCAACTCCGCAAAGGCTTTTTCGGGTGCCTGCGTCTCGACGTGAATCTTTTGTGCGCCCCTGAGCTGCGTGGTGAGGTTTTGGGGTGTGTCCACGGCGACGATCTTGCCTTTGTTGATGATCACCACGCGGTCGCAAGTCATGCTGACTTCCGGCAGGATGTGCGTCGAGAGAATGATCGTGTGCGTGCCGGCCAAGCCCTTGATCAAGTGGCGCACTTCGATGATCTGTTTCGGGTCGAGCCCGACGGTTGGCTCGTCGAGAATGATGACGAGCGGATCGTGCACCAGGGCCTGCGCCAGGCCCACGCGCTGTTTATAGCCGCGCGAGAGGCGCTTGATCAGCTCGTTGCGCTTGTCGCCGAGATTCGTCTTCGTAAGAGCGTCGTCCACCCGCGCGCGTCGGTTGGCGGCTGGGACGTTCTTGATGCGCAGGACGAAGTCCAGGTATCCAGAGACGGACATGTCGGGATAAAGCGGCGGCGCTTCGGGGAGGTAACCGATGTGGCGGCGCACGGAGAGCGAATCGGTAGTCACATCGAAACCGGCCACCTTCGCGGTTCCCGAGGTCGCGGGCAAATATCCGGTCAGGACGCGCATGGTGGTGGTCTTGCCGGCGCCGTTGGGGCCGAGGAAACCGAGAATTTCACCTTCGTTTACGCTGAATGAGACATGGTCCACGGCTGTGACCGGGCCGTAGGCCTTGGTCAAATCCTGAACTTCAATCAAGGCATTCCTCCGAATGAAATGGATGAACGGGAAGAGCTTGAACCATCCGGAAACCCGCCGGACGGTCTGTTATATCAAAACCCGCCTAGGACGAACAACCCGATGAAGACGAC
>DASPUN010000066.1:0-78179 GCA_035622875.1 Candidatus Acidiferrales bacterium | reverse complement strand
GACATCGCGGTCGATCCGCTGGAAGGGACAAACCTCTGCGCGACGGGCGAGCCGAACGCCATCACGGTGCTCGCAGCGAGCGAGCACGGCGGGCTGCTGCACGCGCCGGACCTCTACATGGAGAAGATTATTGTTGGCCCGGTCTGCAAAGGCGCTGTAGATCTCGACGCGCCTCCGGACAAGAATCTCAGAGCGATCGCCAAGCGGCTCGACCGAAAAGTGCAGGACTTGGTCGTCACCGTGCTCGATCGTCCTCGCCACGAAAAACTGATTGCAGACATACGCAGGACCGGCGCGCGAATTCGCCTGATTTCGGACGGCGACCTCTCAGCGGGAATCAGTGCGGCGGTTTCGGACATGGGAGTTCATGCGGTGATGGGAATAGGCGGCGCGCCCGAGGGAGTCCTCACCGCAGCGGCGCTGAAATGCCTGAACGGCCAGATTCTTGCACGGCTCGTTGTCTCCACGAAGGAACACAGAGACCGCGTTGCGAAAATGGGAATCAGGGACCCGAAGCGCGTCTATGACACCGACGATCTCGCTCCCGGAAAGAAGATTATTTTTGCATGCACAGGCGTTACGCCCGGCGGCTTGTTGCGTGGTGTGCGATTCTTCGGCGGCGGGACGCGAACTCAGTCGCTCATCATGACCTACGACGACCGGCAGATTCGGTTCATCGACTCCGTGCATATCGAGAAAGGCGCGAAGGACGTGCGCGTGCGCTTCTACTAGCGCCGCGAAACGCCGCAGTATCGCGGGAACGAAATTGAAGCGCGAGTGAGTCGCTCATACTCCAAACCGCCGAAAGACAAAGCGGCCCAGCACTCCATCAAGGAAATGCTGGGCCGACTCGAATCTCGTTATAGCGCCTAGCGGTGGATGGAAGCGGCCGCGTGCCCGCCACCGGGGTGAGTCTGCCGGCGCGGCAAGGAATGCGGCAACCGCTCAGCCGACTGCGGCGCGAGTGGACGCACCTGCTGGTTCGTGCTCACATGCTCGCTGATCGCCTGCAGCCTCTTCAGAATGCCCTGCCACTGCGCCCAATCCAGCTGGCGCAGGAACGGGCGAAGGCCCTGAATGAAGGGATCCTCGAGGACCGTCTCGCCGTTCGATTCCGGCACGAAGAAGCGGTTTAGCCCAACGCCCAAAGCTTCGGCGATCTTCTCGAGCGTGCCAAGGCTGGGGGTCATCTGGCCGCTTTCGATGCGGGAGAGATACGAACGGGAGACGCGGGAGCGCGCTTGCAGCTGGCTCTGCGTCATGCCGCGGGATTCGCGCAACTGGCGAATGCGCTGGCCGATGTTCTCCACGGTTTCGCGGTTCGGCCAGTTTTCGAACAGTTGCCGGTCGTCCCCCGGCAAATCGGTCGGTGACGGCGTCGGAATGACGAACGTCACCTTCGGGGGCAGCAGACGCAGACAGCGCCGACAGTTGCCTGTGCGTGTTCGGTACTGAACTAATCCGCAAACCTGACAGCGGATTACTTCGCGATCGAGCTCCATGTTAGTTGCTAAGCCATCTTTTTCCGCCACCGGTCTCCTCACAGACTATTCCCGGCGATGCGAAAGGGGAGGAACGTTACTACCAGGGAAGGCAGGAACTGGCGCGCGACGTATTCTCCATAGGGTGCCAATTCTTGTCAAGCCTTATTTGAGTCCGCCCCGACGCTATATTTTACCGCCCTCCGTCTATGCAATACAAATCGGCGGAATGCGGGCGGAGCTTGAGTCGCACATTTCAAATGACAATGTGCGTCTGCGGCTTTGAAACCCCTCGCGACAGATTCTGCGCATCGGTGCGGTGTGCTATCATCGATGGTCTTCGCAGGAACTTCTGTCCGGGTTTGGGGGAAGTTCACTATAGACGATGAGACACTGGCTTAAAATGCTCGCCGTGTGCGCAGCCGCTTGGCTGCTCGGGGCAGGCTTGCCTGCGGCCCGCGGCCAGGGCCGTACGTCGTGGACACTCGAAGCGGTTTTGAAGCAGCTGGACGCGGCAGCGAAGGACTTCCACAGCCTCTCGGCAGATGTGGAAAGGACGAAAGTCACTGTTGTCGTCAACGACCGCTCCACCTCAACCGGCACGATCCTCGTTCGCGGCGATAAGATGCTGCTCGACTTGAAAACGCCTGATCCGCGGACGATTTTGCGGACCGGAGACAACCTTTACATCTATACACCGGGCCTGCATCGAGTCGAGGAATACAATCTCGGCAAGAACCGCGCGCTCGTGGACCAATTCCTGCTTCTCGGTTTCGGGACGGAAGGCAAAGAGCTGCAAAAGGGCTACTTGCTGGCGCTCCTCAAGGAAGAAAAAATGGATGATCGCAAGACCATTGAGCTTGAGTTGACGCCGAAATCCGATGCGGTCCGCAATCAAATCGCGACGATTCAGATCTGGCTCGACGAATCAAGCTGGCTTCCGGTGCAGCAGCAGTTCTACGAAACGGGCACGGGAGACTATTTCATCGTCCGCTATTCGAAAGTCGTGCGAAACGCGGGAATCAACGAGTCAGAATTCAAACCTCACTGGCCCAAAGGCACTGAAAAGGTCAGGCCGCAGGGCTGAGCCAGATTTAGGATTTCGCCTTCCGCGATTGAGCCGCCGCAGCTTCATATTCCAGCAGCGTCTTCTTGCGATTGATTCCCCAACGATAGCCCGCGAGATTTCCGTCTTCACGCACGACGCGATGGCACGGGACGACCACGGAAGTCGGATTCGTCGCGCAGGCGCGAGCCACCGCGCGAATTGCCCGGGGACGCCCAATCGCTCGCGCAACCTGCGTGTACGTGCGAGTGGCTCCGTACGGAATCTTGCGCAGCTCCTCCCACACGCGGCGCTGAAACGCCGTCGCCTGAACGTCTGTCGGCAAATCGAGATGAGGCTCTTGTCCTCGAAGATGCGCGAGAATCTTTGCGACCCAGGCCCCTAAGCCGCGATTCCCCGCTCCGCCGTCCGCGTCCGAGGTTAGCTCGGCGCGAGGATATTCTTTGCGCAGCTCGGCGCGCAGAGTTGCATCCGATTCCCCGAGATAAAGCGCGCTGATTCCTCGGTCGGTCGCCGCAGCCAGCAGTCGCCCGAGAGGCGAACCGACTATTGCGTAGCGTATCTGCATTCCCTCACCGCCGCGCCCGTAGGCTGCGGGAGTCATTCCGAGATGTCCCGGTGCGCGCTCATAGAGCCTGCTCGATGATCCGTACCCTGCTTCGTAAAGTGCCGTCGTCACGTTGTCTCCTTTCTTCAACTGCAATTTCAGCCGGCGCATGCGCTGAGCGTCGGCGTACTGGCGTGGAGTGATTCCCATGGTTCTGCGGAAGGCCCGCTCAAGCTGATGAGGGTTTAGGCCGACTTTCGCTCCGAGAGCTGCGAGCGTCAACCGAGTCTCCTCCGTATCGCCGTCCGTGAGGGTTTGGCGGTCGATTTCGCGACAAACGCGCGCCACAGCCTCGATTCGAGGGTCGCGCGAGTGTGCTGCTCGCGGCCGGCAACGCTGGCAGGCGCGAAACCCCTGATGCTCAGCGGCTTCCGGAAGCGGGAAGAACAGAACTTGTTCGCGATGGGGCTTGCGGGATGGACATGACGGGCGGCAGTAGATTCCGGTTGAGCGCACAGCGTATACGAAGACGCCGTCGGCTGAACGGTCGCGGCTCTGGACCGCCGCCCAGCGCGCACCATCCGGCAGCGCCGGATTGGGTTCTAGTACCTCTCTTGCATTTCCGAGCATGGATCGAAATCTCCTTCAGTCCCCGCGAACTCGGTCAGACTAGCGAAGCGTCCACCCAGTGGCTATCCGAATTTTGCGTTCAATGTCCTGGGCCGATTGGCCGATATAATCTTTGAGCGGGGCGTCACGTCACTCGCGCGTGAGTGTTACATCATACGGCACGCGAGGCGCGTCGCGCGTTGACCGATCATTCGGGCTGACGCATATTTGCACAACCTGCTGGGGTGCACTTTCGGCATGACTTGGGGGCAGTGTCATGGGAGCTCTTCCGGAGCGAGAAGCTCGGGCAGTTGTTTCTCCGATACGCGAAGCTGAAAGCAAGACCCAAACAATCACAGCCATATCGGGAAAGCCGGGGCCGCGGCGATTCACGCGCGTTCCTACGCACGCGATCTGCATGCCGGACGAGCGGCGCCGCTATCCGCGCGCGTCGCTTGCGCTTCCTTTACGCCTGACCAAAATCGCGGGCGTCGAGGAAACCATTCCGGTCACGCTGGTCACGCGGAACATCAGTTCGGGCGGAGTCTACTTCCTTGCGCCGCGCGAAATCGCGCTGGGGACCGCGATCGAGCTGCAAGTGGCGCTGATCGAACGCCCGCTGGGTTTCGGCAGTGTACAGATGTGCACCGCGGCGCACATCGTTCGCACCGAAGAGACCGACATGCCGGGGTGGCGCGCCTACGCCGCGAGTTTCGATGATTTCGCGTTGGAACGAGACGACCGCGTCCCGCAGCGGTTTGCCGCCCGCTAACGCGATTCAGCGGCTTCTGATCCAATTGTAGACCGCGCGCAGATTCGCGCGCTTCTGTTACGATTCCTCCACTGTGAATCGAGGTCTATTTCACGCGCGCACCATTCTGTTCGACTGGGACGGCACGCTGCTCAACTCCTACGCGGCAGACTCGCGCGCGTACATCGCAATGTTTCGAGCCCTCGGCATTGGCTGGGGCCTGGAGGAATTGAGCCGGCATTACTCTCCCGATTGGTATCGCGTTTACCGGGCGGCGCGAATTCCCCGCTCAAAATGGGCGCAGGCCGATCGCTTGTGGCGCTCGGCATATGCGTCCGAACGCCCGCTACTGCTGCCGGGAGCTCGACGCGTGATTCATCGGCTCGCGAGGACGTTCACGCTCGGGATCGTGACGAGCGGAAGCCGCGGGCGCGTCCGGCAGCAATTGCGCGAATTCGAACTCAAGGAATTGTTCGCCACATGCGTCTTCAGCGAAGACGTGCAGCACAAAAAGCCGCATCCGGCGCCTCTCGAACTGGCCCTTCGACGGCTGCGTGCGGAGCGGGACGAGGCCGTTTACGTCGGCGACACGCCCGAAGATGTCGAAATGGCGCAACGCGCAGGCGTGCGCGCGATTGGAATTCTTGGGCCGTTCCCGACGGCCAAGTACATGCAGTCGGCGCGCCCCCACTTGCTGCTGGAATCGATTCGCGAACTGCCGAGATATTTGCGGCTGCGCGCCTAACTAGCGCTGCTGTGCAGCCGGAGACGCGGGGGGCGCGTCCGATGGCGTGTCGAGTTTGAAATCGGTCGAGCGGATGACGAGCCGCAGGTGCAACTGGGAATCGATACTGCCGGAATAGTCGTCCGAGCTGATGTACGTCGGCAGCCAGTACTTTCCCTGAAAATTTTCGCGGTACATTTCAAACATGGAAAACGGAAGTTTCTCACCGCTTCCGCCTGTCCACTCGCTCACGAATTTGCCGAAGTTCTCCACGATCGCCAAATCGTGATCGTCCACGTAGACAATCCCGTCAAATAATTTCTGCTTGCGGCTCAGTTCCTTGGGCTTCACCTGAAAAATGTAGGTGTTCAGCTCGTCGAGCTTTTGCTGGCCGAGGTATGTCAGGTTGTAGTTCGCAATCTGATCGGAGGTCAGGAAAAACAACGGAATGCTGATCATCGTGCGGACGTCTTCGAGGGTGTAGGTGGTGAGCTTCAGCGTGGATTGCGGCGGGTTGGTGACGCGCCAGTAGCGCAGCCCGTCCGGCTTGACGTATGACTCGCCAACCGCGGTGAATTTCCCGCCGGGATCCATCAGCTCTTCGATCCGCAACGTTTCCGTGAATCGGTAGGTGTCGTAGACTTTTTTCGCCGCATCTTCATTGGCTGCGAAGCTCTGAATGATCTGCTGCTCGGGAATGGGCGGAGGCCCCGGATGCGGCACCGAAGGCATCCGGTTCACCTTAAAAGTCGGCGGGGGCGCCATCGGGCCTTGTTGATTGTCTTGATCCTGCGCGCGCACGGACGGCGCGCCCCACACCGCTAGCGCCGCTAGCAGAACTGCGATACATGCTGCCCGGATTTTCGGTGTTCGCATGGACAAGGAGTTAGATGCCGCACACGTGGCCCGCGTTGAGTTGCGCTATCGCCCGGCGAAAAATAGCATACACGCCTTCCAGCTGCAGGCAAAAACGCAGCGTGGCGCTCGCAAGCCTCTGGTAAGATCGGACGTTTGCGGGCCGCGGGCCGAAGCGAACGTGCGCGACGAATTCAGCAGCAGGCGGTATTACGTCAGTGGGACCGTGCAGGGCGTGGGATTCCGCTACTTCGTGCACCGCGTGGCGCGAGAATTAAGGCTCAACGGATTCGTCAGGAACCTGCGGGACGGCCGGGTCGAAGTCTACGCCATCGCGCCCGTCGAATCTCTGGGCGCCCTGCGGCGACAGCTCGAGCGGGGGCCAAGCGGCTCCTGCGTATCGGGCGTGACCGAGCACGAAGCGCCTATCGAGGCGCAGTATTCGCAAACATTTTCGATCGAGGACGACGCGTAACGCGACACCGAGGGCACGAATGGACGAACTGAAAAAACTGATTCGCGAGATCCCGGATTACCCGAAGCCTGGCATTTTGTTTTATGACGTGACGACGCTGCTCAAGGATCGCCAGGGATTTCACGCGCTCGTCGACAAGTTGTGCGAGCACTACAGCGGCAGAAAAGTGGACGTCGTCGCCGGAATCGAAGCGCGAGGATTCATTTTCGCGCCGGCGCTCGCGTACCGGCTGGACGCAGGATTCATCCCGGTGCGCAAGCCGAAGAAGCTGCCTTGGAAGACTGCCGCGATCAGTTATCAGCTCGAATACGGCACCGACACGCTTGAAATTCACGAAGATGCGGTCACGCCCGGGCAGCATGTGCTCGTGTGCGACGATTTGCTGGCAACCGGCGGAACAGCGTCGGCTGCCGTGAATCTCGTGCGCAAGTTGAAGGGTGAGGTTGTTGGCGCCGCGTTTGCGGTCGAGCTGAATTTCCTGAAGGGGCGATCGAAGCTGCCCGATGTAGACGTGTTTTCGCTGATCAAATACGACTCATAGAAGCGAGACTGGGCGCTCAGAGTCCGGTCTTCCCTTTTCTGTGCTCTGCCTGCGACCTTTGCCGCACGGCCTCGAACAGCATGATTCCCGCAGCTACAGAAACATTCAGCGAACGCACTGGACCGGTAGTCGGCAGCGAGACGAGAAAATCGCAGCGCTTGCGCGTGAGTTCGTGCAGACCTTCGCCTTCGCGGCCGAGCACGATTCCAATCGGGCCCTTTAGATCGACTTCGGTGTAAGTCTTCTCCGCGCGCTCATCCAGCCCGACCAGCCAGTAGCCGGCTTCTTTCATGTCCTCCATCGCACGGACAAGATTCTTGACGCGCGCGATCGGTAAATGCGCCAGCGCGCCAGCAGAAGCGCGCTCGACCGTATCGCTCAAGCCCGCGGCGCGGCGCTCCGGAATCACGACGCCCTGCGCCCCGGCGGCCAGTGCCGTGCGCACGATGGCGCCCAAATTGTGTGGGTCCTCGATTCCATCGAGCAGCACGAGAAGGCCGCGGCCGTCCTTCGACCGTAGCAGATCTTCGAGCGCGGCGGCGGGCTTGGCGGCGGCGAGAGCGGCGATGCCCTGGTGTTGGCTCGTGCCCGCGAGGCGGTCGAGCTGCGCGCGATCTTCGAATCGTACCGGCACGCCGCGCGATTTCGCCGCCTGCACGACGGCTTCGACGCGCTCGCCGTGGCGCCCGCGCGCGATCACGATGCGGTCGAGCGCGCGCCCGGCAGCCAGCGCCTCTTCCACGGCATGAAATCCCGTGAGCCAGTTCATTGCGTTCTCGCCGTCAATCCATCGCGGCGCAAAATTCCAGCATCCGCTGCCGCGCGCCTTTCACCGGCACCGCAAAATCAAGCTTGGCCGCCGAATCGAGAAGCAAGATCACTCGATCGAGCTCGCCTTCTCCCGCGCGCCCTGCCAGCGCGAGACGAATCGGATGAAATAGTTCGCGGCTGCGCTGCGGAAGCGCGGCCTTCATCGAATCGACAATTTCCTTGAAGCGGTCGGAATCGATCTCGCCTCCGTCGAGGACGCGATTGGCCAGCTCGCGAATCACGTCGCGAGAGCCTTCGCGCGCTAGCACCGCTTGGCTGGCAGGCTGCTCGAGAACAGCCGCCGCATCGTAGCCGAAGACGAGTTCAAGCAGATCGGCGAGCGCCGCGCGATCCGCGGCCTGC
This sequence comes from Candidatus Acidiferrales bacterium, assembly GCA_035622875.1. Taxonomy (GTDB): domain Bacteria; phylum Acidobacteriota; class Terriglobia; order Acidiferrales; family UBA7541; genus Palsa-295. The sequence continues at coordinate 69,957 of DASPUN010000066.1, read as the reverse complement.
GGGCCAAGCAGATCGGCAGCGCGACTAGACCAAGCTTCCAGCGCGGGATCGCTTTCGATCATCCTGAGCCCGGCAAGCCAGCCCCGCGCAGTCAAAACTGACTTAATGTCGCTTGCGGTGAAAGTGGGAGTGGCGGATGGCGCCGCCGATGAGGTTTCGGATGCCATACGTCAATGACTGCTCAGATTGGCAATCGCGTGCGCGGCGATTGCCTCGCCGCGGCCGACAGCGTCGGCGCCCTCGTTGGTCTTCGCCTTCAGATTGATTTCGGCGGAGGTGATTCCGAGAGCCTTCGCGAGAGCCGCGCGCATCGCCGGAAAATGCGGACCGAGCTTCGGCCGCTCGCACACGACAATCACGTCGATATTCACAATGCGAAATTGGTGATTCGCGATGAGACCGCGAATGTGCTCGAGGAAAAGCAGGCTCGACGCGCCCTTCCATTTCGGATCGGTGTCCGGGAAATGAGTGCCGATGTCTCCAAGGCCCGCCGCGCCGAGAAGCGCATCGCAGATCGCGTGGCACAGCACATCGCCATCCGAATGGCCCTGCGAGCCCTTCTCGAACGGGACTTCGATCCCGCCGATCATCAGCTTGCGGCCTTCGACGAGCCGGTGCAGGTCGTATCCGATTCCCACGTGATTCATCTCGGCTCAGTCTCCGATCGGCCCGGCCGGAGGCGGGGCGCCGGGCGGCGGGCCCGGTTGAACCTGCCGCTGCCTCATTATGTAGATCCAAAATGCGAGGATCAGAATAAACGGCGCCGACGTGATCACGAGGTTAGCCCAACTGGCTTCCTTCTCTTCGACTACCTCGACTGACGCGCCTTGTTTTCTCAATCGCTCAGTTAAATCTGGAATCACTTCCTTCGGAATCGTAACCGAGAAATCCGCGATGGGTTGGCGCAACCTCCCTTCCATTCGCGCGGTGCTTTGCGACTCGATCAGCTTTGCACTTGCGATATTGTTCTGGTCCACGTTGTTCATGAACTCGGAATAGCTCATCGCGCTCGCGGAATTGGAGCTCGGAGCTTTCTTGGAAGCCATTTGCCACAGCACGGCCGCGAGCGCGATCATCATCAGCCAAAACACAACCGTTCGATACGCGCTAGCAGGACTTCCAAATGCTCGCCGGCTAGGCACGAAGGTCATGCTTTCGCCTCTCGCCGCTCCTGCGCGAGATAGAAGCGCGCCAGCTCCATATCCGCCGGCCGCGTGATTTTCAGATTGCGCTCTGAGCCTGCTACTACGAACACGTCACGTCCCATCCGCTCGACGAGCGCGGCTTCGTCCGATGCGGTCACGCCGTCCTGCTCGGCCTTGCGGAACGCGTCGCGCAGCAATGGATACGAAAACACCTGGGGCGTCTGGGCCAGAACGATTCTCTCGCGCGGAATCGTCGCCGAAATCAGCGCCACGTCTTCCGGCAGGCTGGTGCGCTTTACTTCTTTCACGGTATCGATCGCTGGAATGCCCAGAATCGCCGCACCGCGCGCGCGCGCCTCGGCGATCACGCGTTCAATCTGGTGCAGTGTGACAAATGGCCGCACCGCGTCGTGCACGAGGACGATTTCCGTTGCAGGGTCGACCTGAGCCAACGCGTTTGCAACCGACTGCTGGCGCGTGTCGCCGCCGTGAATTACGCGCGCCGGACGGCCGAGCCCCGCCCTTGCGACTTTGTCCTGCAGCGACATCACGTCCTCGGTCCGCGTGGCGACAAGAAAATCCGTAATCGCGGCGCAGGCTGCGAGACGCCGCAGCGTGAAAATGATCAGCGGCACGCCGTCGAGTTCGAGGAACTGCTTCGGCTGGTCCGTGCCCATGCGGGTTCCGAGGCCCGCCGCGGGGACAATGGCAGTGATTCGGCTCATTCGCGGGTTAGTGCCGTTCCAACTTCACGGGCTGAGCGACGTTCTGCCTCGCTCCCGAAATGTTTGGACCCGAAACGCCCTCTCTTCAATGTATTTAGTTGGAACGGCATTAGGAGTCTAGCGCAATTGTGGCGCAGGGCGCGAGCGTGCACTACAATGGGTCGCCAGCGGGGGACAGGTGAGACCAACCTTGATCGCAGTGCTCTTCGCGACACTGCTCTGCCCGGCATCCTTCACCCAATCGGAAACAGGTTCCGTGTGCGTGGCGCCGGTCTCCTACGATTGGCCGCCGACTAGATCAGGCGTCATTCTTCCATGCAATCCAAGCAAGCTGTCGCTCAAGATTGATGCGCAGAAGGCTGTCTCTTGGCCCACAAAGGAGAGCACCAAGATTGACGGCCTAGATCTGGCCGCGCGCCACCGCGTAGTCATCTCCTGTGACGGGAAACCTCAACAGAGCTTCAGTTTCCGCTTCTCCGAATACAAGGCGCGCGACCTCTGCCTGTTCATAAACGATCTATACAGGACCGCTCAACTGTGGGACCCGAAACAGAGTCCAGCGCCTTGGTGCAAATGCAACAGTAGGTCTTGACTCTCGGGAATTCGCATCGCTATCCAGTGACCGCTCTTACGACCGGCCGGATTCGGGGTAGAGCGGGCGCGGACGCTCGCCGCCTGCGGATTCGGCAGCACGGCTTCCCGTCTGCGATTCCGGCGCCGGGATGGGACGTGGGGTTTGCTCGCCACGTTCATCGTAGCGGCCAAAAATCATCTTGCCCGCCGTGGTCTGGTGGACGGAAGTCACGCTGATGTCGATCGTCTTGTTGATCATCTTGCGTGCGCCGTCGACCACCACCATCGTTCCGTCGTCGAGATATGCAACGCCCTGGTTGTATTCCTTGCCTTCGCGCAGTATGAAGACGCGCATCGTCTCGCCCGGCAGCACCACCGGCTTCAGCGCGTTCGCAAGCAGGTTAACATTCATCACTTCGATGCCCTGCAGCGTCGCGACTTTGTTCAGATTGAAGTCGTTGGTGACGACCTTCGCGTCGTAGCGCTTCGCCAGCTCGATCAGCTTCATATCGACATCGGCGACGTTCGCAAAATCGTCTTCCGCGATCTGCACTTCGAGGTGCGTCATCTTTTGGATGCGCTGGAGTACTTCGAGCCCGCGGCGGCCGCGCTGCCGCTTGAGCGGATCGGCCGAATCGGCAACGAGCTGTAATTCGCGCAAGACAAACTGCGGAATAATTACGGTGCCGTCGAGAAATAGCGCCTCGGCAATGTCCGCCACACGCCCATCAATGATGACGCTGGTATCGAGCAGCTTCACCGAATGCCGGGCGCTGCGCTCGCTGCCGAATACGCCGCCGAACGCCTGCAGATTCAGCATGTCGCCCTTGTTGGCGCCGAGCACGAGGCCGATGTAGGTCATCACCAGGAAAATTCCCAAGCTGAAAAACGACCGGGTACTAATCGGTATGGTCGTGTGCGTGAAGATCAACGAGATTAGATACGCTCCCAGGATTCCAAGAATCGATCCTACGGCCGCGCCGATCAGACGCCGCAAGCTGGCCCTGCGCAGGCGCAGTTCGAACAGGATCACGGCCAGGGAAAAAGAAAAGCCCGCGATGGCGCCGTTCAGCGTCGAGAGGCCGAACGGCTGGAAGTGGAAGCCCGCTCCCGTGCAAACGGCGACGAAGATCAAACGGAACGCGAGGATGTCCCAGAATGTGCCGATACCATCCTGCGAAATGCGGGGAAGGGCCGTTGATTTCACCGGAGGCAAACCGGGAGCCGCGCCAGCCGGCGTCCGGCTCGGCGCGTTAGAAGTCCTTGGCATGGCCGCATCCTGTGGGCGTATGAAAATATGAAAAGCGTTCGCCCTGATCCGTCTCTCGTCCGGCGGTATGAAAGGTATCGGTATTGCCGGATATAAATCGAAACCGTGTATGAAGCGAAAACGATCTATCCGTTTGAGTATATCACTTGGAACAAGACTGTGCTTGGCGTCTACGCCAACGTGGAATTAGAGGTAATACCGAGGAACGCGGCGGCCGAGAGCGCAGAGCAAGTCCGAGGTGACCGTACCGATCTCATGCGCAACATCGGAAACTCGGATCTCGGCGTTTCCATCCTTGCCGTAGAGAGTGACAACGTCGCCCAGCTTTACATCCGGAACATCGGTCACGTCGATCGTCGTCAAATCCATTGAGATCGCGCCGACCAGCGGCACTCTTCGCCCGCGGACGAGAACGCACCCACGGTTCGTGCGCTGGCGCATCACGCCGTCGGCGTAACCCGCGTTGATCACGGCGATGCGCGACGGCCGCTGCGTTGTAAATCGCGCGCTATATCCTACGGATTGTCCCGGCGGCAGATCGCGGAGCGTGATGATGCGCGCGCGCATCGACAGACTCGGCTCGAGCGGCAGGCGGTCACGCACTTCCTGCCCTTTGTTGGGCGGATCGAACGACTGGTAATAACCGTAGAGAACTGCGCCCGGGCGGACCATGTCCGCCCACGTGCTCGGCCGCGCGCAGATTGCACCGCTATTGGCCATGTGGATGATCCCCGGCGAAAGGCCGAGCGAAAGCATGCGGTCGAGGCATTCGCGGAAGAGCTGCTCCTGTTCGTCGGTCTGGCGCGCGCTGAAATCTTCAGCAGACGCGAAATGAGTGAACGTGCCTTCGAGATCGAGATGCGGCGCATCTGCGAGCGCGCTCGCAAACGCCGGAAGCTCGGACGGTAGAATTCCCAGGCGGTTCATGCCGGTGTTGATTTTGAGGTGGAAGCGCAGGCGCGACTTCATGCGCGCGGATTTCGCCGCGCGCCCCAGGAGCTTTACGTCGTCGACCCGCGTGACCGTCGGCGTCAGGCGATGCTCGATGAAACGCTTCTCTTCTCCCGGCCAAAATCCTGTGAGGACGAGGATCGGCCGGCGAACGCCCGCCTCGCGTAGCTCGATGCCCTCGTTGGAGCAGGTCACTCCGAAGCGATTCGCGCCCGCCTTTTCAAGCGCCTTAGTGACAGGCACGGCCCCAAGGCCGTAGGCATTGGATTTCACGACCGCGAGAATTTCAGGCTTCGGCCCGATGTGACGGCGAACGGTGCGCAGGTTTTGCGCGATCGCTTTCAGAGATACTTCCACCCAGACCGGGCGCCCCTCAACTTGGATCGATTTTGCCATCAGTTTTTAGGATGCCAGACTCTACCGCGGCGGAGCGAAGTAATTTGAACCCGTGACTCGCTTCTCACCGTTTGGGTAAACAGCCGTATTGGATGGTTGCAGGCGGCGGGCCTTTTCCCGAACGTCTGCAAGCGGCGCGGGCCATCCGCCGAGACCGCCAGAAAAACAATACTTAGCGGAAGTCTGCGAGCTAATACAGGCTAGACCGTCGAAGTACTACGCGGTTGGCGTGACACGCTGTGTGCCAAACAGACGGCAGCAACGGGGTGTTGGCCAATCAGTCGATTAGCGGCTTCAAAGCCCGGCTTCTGGGTCTCAAGAGCGCCTCGGCGGGCTATTCGTCGCCCATGGTGCTCCACTCGTCGGGAGCGGCTTCCTCGAAGCGGGTATGGCGGCTGAGGAAGACGAAATTCAGGCTGCCGGTCGGGCCGTTGCGCTGCTTGGCGATGATCAGCTCGGCCTTGGCGCGCTCTTCGTCGGGAATGTCGGTTTTGTAGAAATTCGGGCGGTTGATGAACAGCACGACGTCCGCGTCCTGCTCGATCGCGCCCGATTCGCGGAGGTCCGCGAGTTGCGGCTTGCGCTCTTCGCGCTCCGGGGCACGAGTCAACTGGCTGAGGACGAGGACGGGAACCTTCAATTCCTTGGCGAGAGCTTTCAGCGCGCGCGAAATGCTCGAGACTTCCTCCTGGCGGTTGGCCGAGCGGCGGTTAAGCGTCGGCATGACGAGCTGAATGTAGTCGACGATCAGCAGCGATAGCCCGCGGTCGCGCTTCAGCCTGCGCGCCTTGGCTCCCATTTCAAGCACGGTCGATGACGCGGAATCGTCGATCCAGATCGGCGCTTCGCCGAGCTCGGCGAGCGAGCCCGTAATCTTGCTCCAATCGTCGCGATTTAGGTGGCCCGTGCGGAACTTGTGCGCGTCGACGCGCGCCCGCGAGGAAAGCAACCGCAGCAGCAGCGATTCCTTCGACATCTCGAGGCTGAAAATCGCGACCGGCTTGCGCTCGCGCAGCGCGACGTTTTCGGCGATGTTGAGCGCAAGTGCGGTCTTCCCCATCGATGGGCGCGCCGCGAGGATGACCAGCTCGGACGGCTGCAGGCCGGCGGTTTCGTTGTCGAGACCTGTATAGCCTGTCGCAAGACCGGTGATACGGCGGCCCTCGCTGAAAATCTTTTCGAGGCGCTCGAAGCCGTCTTTTACGAGATCTTTGACGCCGATGAGGCCCGCCTTTACGCGATCTTCAGCGAGCTGGAAGATTTGCGATTCGGCGCGGTCGAGAATTACGTCCGCATCGTCCCCGGCGGCGAGCGCCTGCTCCTGAATCGCCGCAGCGGAGTGAATCAGATTTCGCAGGACGGCTTTTTCTTTGACGATGCGCGCGTAGTGTTCGACGTTGGTGACGCGCGGCAAGCCGTCGGCGAGCTGCGAGAGATAGGCGACGCCACCCGCTGCATCCAGCTCGCCGCGTCGCGCGAGGTCTTCCATCAGCGTGATCGTGTCGATGGCCTGCTGGTTCTCGCCGAGATGCACCATGCGCTCGTAGATGCAGCGGTGCTGAGGGAGAAAGAAATCTTCGGAACGCAGCCGCTCGACGGCAACGTTGAGCGCATGGTTATCGAGCAGGACAGCGCCGAGAACGCTGCGTTCGGCTTCCAGATTGTGCGGCAAAGGTCGTTCGAGTGTAGTGTCGCCAGCCATTTCGCTTTATTTTCGCCCAGGTCTCGTTCGAGCGCAAGAGGCTATTCGCACCGCCTCGGGGCGCGTTTTTTCTTCACCGCTTGCTATGTGCTGCGACGAAGTACGCCGTTGAAGGGAGTGTGCCACGGGAAATGCAAACGTCAATCGCAACACCCTGTGGACTTTTTTTGAAAAGTGGAAAATGGGACTAGGTGCGGTCGATCAGCCCTTGACGCAGATCAGCGGAACAAGTCGAGCGACGCGGCGCGCGAGATTCGCATGCTCCGCCGCTTCGGCGACCGCATTGACATCTTTGTACGCGCCCGGAGCTTCTTCCGCGACTCCGCGAAACGACCGGCTGCGGATCAGCACGCCGTGCTCTCGCAGTTCGTCAATCACCTGACGCCCACGCCAGTGCTTCATCGCCTGCGTGCGGCTCATAGCCCTGCCGGCGCCGTGGCAGGCCGACGAAAATGCGAGCTTCTCGCCCTCCGTCGTGCCCACGAGAATGTAGGATTCCGTTCCCATGGTGCCGCCGATTAGCACCGGCTGACCGATTTCGCGCAGCGACGGCGTGAGATCGGGATGGCCGGGACCAAAAGCGCGGGTTGCCCCCTTGCGATGCACGAACAGTTCGCGCCGCGAGCCATCGACGTCGTGGACTTCGATTTTGCAGGTGTTGTGCGACACGTCGTACAGCAACGTGAGATTTGCCTTGGGCACGATGCGCTGAAAAGCCCCGCGTGCCAGATGCGTAATAATCTGCCGATTGGCCAGAGCGCAATTCGTGGCCGCGCGCATCGCTCCCAGATAGTGCTGTCCCAATTCCGAGCGAATCGGAGCGCACGCAAGTTCCCTATCGGGAATCGGCCGGTAACCATCGATCACCATGCTCTTCAGATAGTCCGTCCCGACCTGATGGCCCAGGCCCCTCGAGCCGCAATGGATGCTCAGAACGAGGTCATCCTGCTTCAGTCCAAAGGCCTCGGCGGATTTTGCATCGAAGATTTCCGCCACACGCTGAATTTCCAAATAATGATTGCCGGAGCCGAGCGTGCCCATCTCCTCGGCTTGCCGTTTCTTCGCCGCGTGCGAGACACATTCGGGCTTCGCGCCGGAGGCGCGGCCGGATTCCTCAATTCGCTCGAGATCCTCGGCCAGACCGTAACCGTGCTCGACCGCCCACTGCGCGCCGCCGCTCAACATCTCATCCATTTCGCGTTCGGAGAGAGAGATCGCGCCGGTGCTTCCGACGCCTGCCGGCACGCTATGAAACAGAGCTTCGGCGAGGTCTTCTTGTATGGGCTTCAGCTCGTCCGCCGTCAGTCCGGTATGCAGCGTGCGAACGCCGCACGAAATGTCGAACCCGACTCCACCTGCCGAAATCACGCCACCCTCTTCGGGATCGAATGCGGCGACACCGCCGATCGGAAAACCATAACCCCAGTGCGCGTCCGGCATGGCGTACGAGGCGCGTTGAATCCCGGGCAGCGTGGCGACGTTCGTCACCTGCTCGCGGACTTTTTCGTCCATGTCTTCGATCAGCTTCTCGCCTGCGTAGATGATCCCGGGCACGCGCATTTCTCCGGTGGGCTTGATCCACCATTCGAAATCAGAATGACGTTCGAGCGTGTGCCGGTCCATGTCTCTCTTCCCTAGGTCAGTTCAAACATCGACCACGCATTGCGCGATCCAGCCGCCATCGGCGGCGCGTTCCACCTTCAGCGCCGTGACGGTAGCGCCTTTCACTTCGACGGCTACATCGTGGCGTTGCGTATCAATTTTCTCGCCGGCAAGGCTGCCGGTCAAAGAGCTTCCAGTGATAGCCACGCGAAAGCGGCTGAAAACCATTTTGCGCACGGCCATTTCATAAACAACGGCGTTGAGCCAGCTCACGAACAGGAGTTCGAGGTCGGGGGCCTCGCAATGCACTTCGACCGTTTCGCTGGGGGCAATCGTTGAGATGTCCGCCGCAACTGCGGAGAGCGCCAGCGCTGCCTGCTCGAACGCCTGCTCGACCGAATCGCCGAGCCCGCGGACGCCTACGTCAGCGCCATGCGCAAAATGCTCCCATCTGGCCATCGAAATTTTCGGAGGGGCGCGCCGAGGCGCAAGCGCATAGTATCACACTCAAATCATCGAAATTCTCATGGCTCGCGCGGGCGCGAACGCCCCAGGCCATAACTCCTTGAATTTATGTTACAGCGATCAATCGTAGCCGCTATTCATGGTAGAAAATAGGGCGCCCTGATTGCCGCCAACCGGCTCGGGAAGGGATGGCAAAGCGATAGTCGCCGAGACGAAAGGAACATGGTTGTGGACCGAAGCAAGGAATTGAAACCTCTGTCGGCTGATGTGCTCTACCGGCGGTGCGATCCGGCAACGTTCAAGTTCAAGGACACTTCCCAGCTCGAAGCCTTGCCGGAATCAATCGGCCAGGAGCGCGCGCTCGAGGCGATTCGTTTCGGAATCAGCGTTCGCGGCCGGGGATTCAATCTGTTCCTGATGGGTCCGGCGGGGACCGGCAAATTCACCACGATTCGCGACATTCTCACCAAGCGAGCTGCGACGGAGCCGACGCCGGATGAATGGTGCTACGTCAATAATTTTGACCATCCCGACACTCCCAGCGTGCTGAAACTTCGGTCGGGCATGGGCGCGCAACTGCGCGCGGACATGAACCGCCTTCTGGAAACGTTGCGCACCGCGATTCCCGCGGCCTTTGAGACCGAGAATTACCGGGCCCGCAAGCAAGCAATCGAGCAGGAAGTGAAGTCGAAGCAGGAAAAGGAACTTGAACGGTTGCAGCAGGAAGCCGAGAAGAATAACGTTGCCCTTCTCCGGCTGCCTTCGGGTCTGGGCTTTGCTCCCGCGCGAAGGGGCGAGGTCTTGAGCCCCGACGAATTTGAGCAACTGCCCGACTCCGAGCGCGAGAAATTTCAGCAGGTCATCTCCACTTTCGAGGAACGGCTTCAGCCCATGCTGCGCCAGATGCAGCGATACGAACAGGAGGGCCGCGAAAAGCTCCGCGAACTAAACCACTCGGTGGCCACGTTTGCCGTGTCTCACCTGATCGACGATGTCCGCAAGAAGTACGCCGAGGTGGCTGAGATCGTGAGCTACCTTGACGACGTGGAGAAGGACATTATCCAGCACGTCGATGAATTTCTTGGCCCGCAGGAGCACCCGCTGGCAGCGCTGATAGGCGCCACGCTTTCAACCGAAGCCAGAGGTTCCGCGTTCTTCCGGCGCTATCGCGTCAACGTACTGGTCGAGCATGACGGCAAGGAAGGCGCGCCGGTCGTATTCGAGGATAGCCCGACGTACTCGAACCTGGTCGGCTCGGTCGAATACATGGCCCAACTGGGTGCGCTGACCACCGATTTCAATCTGATCCGTGCGGGCGCGCTCCACCGGGCGAATGGGGGCTATCTTGTCCTCGACGCTCACAAGCTGCTCATGCAGCCGTATGCCTGGGAAGCGCTCAAACGGTGCCTGGAGTCGTCGCAGATTCGCATTGAATCGCTCGGGCAAATGCTGAGCCTGGTCAGCACCGTGTCTCTCAATCCGGAGCCGATTCCGCTGAACGTGAAAGTCATCCTCATGGGCGAGCGCCTGCTCTTTTATTTGCTGAGCGCGTATGATCCCGAGACCGCCGATCTCTTTAAGGTCGCGGCGGATTTCGAAGAGGACATGGACCGCGGCACCGACGGAAATCTTCTGTACGCGCGCATGCTGGCGGGAATCGCCAGAGAAGAGGAGCTGCTCCCGTTCGACGCCAGCGGCGTCGCGCGCGTGATCGAGCAGAGCGCGCGCCTCGCCGGCGACTCGCAGAAGCTGCTTGTTCGACGGCGCGTGTTGAGCGATCTGCTGCACGAAGCTGATTACCGCGCCCGCGAAAAGAACAAGCAATTCGTGAGCGCGGAACACGTGCAACAGGCGATCGACGCCCAGATTCATCGCGGCGATCGCATTCGAGAACGAATCCAGGAACAGATCATGCAGGGCACGATATTGATCGACACGCAAGGAGAAAAAGCCGGTCAAGTCAACGGCCTTTCCGTGATCGATCTGGGCCAATTCGCGTTCGGACATCCGTCACGAATCACAGCTCGCGTGCGCATGGGCAAGGGAGAAGTGATCGACATCGAACGGGAAGTGGAACTGAGTGGCCCAATCCATTCGAAGGGAGTCTTGATACTCTCCGGGTTCCTCGCGGGACGCTATGCGGTGGATCAGCCTTTGTCGCTTTCGGCGACGTTGGTCTTCGAGCAGTCCTATGCTGCGGTGGAAGGCGACAGCGCCTCTTCGGTTGAATTGTACGCCTTGCTTTCTGCCCTATCAGGCATCCCAATCACGCAGTCGCTTGCGGTGACCGGATCTGTGAATCAGTACGGCCAAATTCAGGCTATCGGCGGTGTAAACGAAAAGATCGAAGGATTTTTTGACCTGTGCAACGCGCGCGGGCTCGCGGGCGACCAAGGCGTGATTATTCCCGCCTCCAATGTGCGACATCTGATGCTGCGACAGGACGTAGTCGATGCCGTGCGCACAAACAAATTCCGCATCTACGCCGTGGAGACCATCGATCAGGGGATCGAGTTACTGACGGGCGTTCCGGCGGGCGAGCGCGACGAGTCCGGAAAATTTCCGGAAGGCAGCGTGAACCAGAAGGTGGAAGCGCGATTGATTGAATTCGCGTCGAAACGACTTGCCGCCGGGCAACAAAAGCCGATGGCGCTCGAGTCGTAGCCGCACAAAGAACTGCACCGCCCGAAAACGCCGATCCGAAGACCGGAATTCTCGAGTGTACCGCGGCTACTCCTCTTTCTTGACTGCGAGTTTCACGCTGGCGATGACTTCGCGGTGGAGCTTGATCGGAACATCGAAATTGCCGATGAGCTTGATTGGTTCCGTCATCTGAATCTTGCGCTTGTCGATGGTGTAGCCCTTGGCGGCAAGCGCTTCGGAAATATCGGCAGTCGTCACCGAGCCGAAGAGCTGGTCGTTTTCGCCCGATTTACGCGCGACTTCGAGCGACACGCCGGCGAGCAGCCCAGCGAGCGTCTGCGCGTCGGCCTTTTCCGTCGCTTCTTTCTTCGCGAACGCGGCGCGCATTTTTTCCAGTCGCTTCATGTTGCCGGGGCTCGCTTCGAGCGCGAGTTTACGCGGCAGAAGGAAATTGCGCGCGTAGCCTTCGGCGACCTCAACGACCTGGCCGCGATTTCCGAGCTTTTCGACGTCTTCCTGAAGAATGATCTGCATTGTCCTAAGTCCTTGGCATTCCGAGCCCAGCCCCGACGCGTTCCGTCGGGGATGGTCGTGAGAGATCTGCTGCTAGTTTCGTTCCGCCGGTGCCGAGCCGCTATAGCTCGGCAGCAAACGGCAGCAGCGCGATGTTCTGAGCGCGCTTGATCGCGACGGTCAGCCAGCGCTGGTGCCGCGCGCACGTGCCTGTCATGCGGCGCGGGAGAATCTTTCCGCGCTCCTGCAGAAACGGCGCCAGAATTTCCGCCTTCTTATAGTCGATGTAGTCCGACTTATCGACGCAGAAGCGGCACACCTTCTTCTTGCGGACGAAGCTCCGCTTGCCGCGCTTCGGACCTCCCGGACCGCCAGGCCTGCCGCCTGGTGGACGCGGGCCGAATCGCCCCGGTCCCCCCGGGCCAGCAGATTGTCCCGACGGTGCGCTCGGCGCTGCGGGTGCTGCCGGTGCCTGTGGTGCTTGATCGTCTGCCATTTCGCTTTCTCCTGATCAAATTCGAGCTAGGATTGTGCCGCGGCTTGTTCGGCGGGCATCGCGGGAGCCGGTGCGGGCTTTCGCGGACGCCGTGCGGCGCGCCGCTCGCGGTGCTTCTTGAGTTTTTCCTGGCGCTTGAGCTCTTCGTCCACGCGGATCGTCAAGTATTTGATGACCGCATCCGAAACTTTGAGACGCCGCTCGAGTTCCTTGACGACTTCGCCGTGCGTCGACTTCAGCAGCATGAAGACGTAGTATCCCTCGCGCATGCGCTGCACCCGATATGCCATGCGCTTGCGGCCCCACTTATCGGTCTTTTCGATCTTGCCGCCCTTTTCGGTGGCGGCGTGCTCGAGAGTCGAGATGATTTTGTCGATATCGGGCTCCGGAGTATCCGGCCGGCAGATGAAGATCAGATCGTATTGACGCTCTTCCATGTGTCCTCTCGGTTCCTTGTTACTGCAAATCCAAAACCAGATCCCTCGCCGCCATTCCCCGACAGAAGGCGTCGGGGCTGGGCTCGGGATGACAATCCGAACTCGCGCGCTACTCGCCGGCCTCTACGTCCGGCGACGCTTTTCGATTGAATCGCGCCATGGCCTTAGCGACGCCTTCCATCAAAATCAGTTCCACCGCGTCGGCGGCCTGCACGACCATCTCTTGCGCGATCTGGCGCTCGTCGCGCCCCATCGTGCAGAGCACGTAATCCTTGCGATCGCCCCAAATCCGATCCGGCTTCACGCCCATCCGCACGCGGATGAATTCATCCGTGCCGAGCGACGCGATCACCGACTTCAGGCCGTTGTGCGTACTGCCGAGGCCACGCTCACGAATCCGAATCATGCCCCACGGCAGATCGACTTCGTCGATCAGGACGATCGCTTCCGCGGGATCGCACTCGTACCGCTCAATCAGCATCCGCACGGCGACGCCGCTCAGATTCATCATCGTCTGCGGCTTCGCCAGAACGATTTCCTGCCCCGCCAACTGCCCGCGCCCTACGAGCGCTTTCGCCTCAGGACGCGTCACGCGAATTTTCGCGCGTTCCGCCAGAGCGTCCACCGCGAGAAAGCCCATGTTGTGCGGCGTCCACTCATATTCAGGGCCGGGATTGCCGAGCCCGACGACAAGCCGCATCGGCGACCTGCCTCCTTACGCGGCCAGTCGCTGCAGCCGCGCGCTTACTTCTTTTTCTCCGTCTTCTCGGCCTTGGGCGCGGCAGCCTCAGCTCCGCCCTCCGCTTCGCCTTCTTCAGCTTCCTTCTTGCCCTTCTTGATGACTTCCGGCTCCGTCGGCGCGGTTTCCGCCGCCACCGCCGCCGCTTCCGGCGTGACTTCGACTTCGGCCTTGAGCGTCACGACGTGCGCGAGCACGCGCTGCGGATCTGTGAGCAGCTTGATCTTCGCCGGATCGACCGGCAGATCGCCGGCGCGCAACTGCTTGCCGATGGTCAGCCCGCTCACGTCCACTTTGAACTCTTCCGGAATGTCGCCCGGGAGGCATTCGATTTCGACTTCGCGCGTCACCATTTCGAAGATGCCGCCCTGCAACTTCACGCCCTCGGGTTCGCCGAACGTGTGCACCGGCACGCGAACCCGCATGCGAACGTCCATCGCGATGCGCAGCAGGTCCACGTGGAGCAGCGAGCCGCTCACCGGATCGACCTGCCAGTCTTTCAGCATGGCCTTCTCTTCGCCGCCGCCGGAAACCTGCACGGTGAAGATCGTGTTGTGCCCGGATTCAGAGCGCAGAATCTTTCCGACCTGCTTGGCGTTCACCGAGAGCGAGATCGAATCCTTGGGCCCGCCGTAGAGAACCGCCGGGACCATGCCCGTCACTCGCACGCGGCGCGCGGCGTTCTTGCCGCGCTCCTCTCGAATTTTTCCTTCCACTGTAAACGTTTCCATTTCCCTTCCCCTTGCCTCAGGGGCTGAAGCCCCTCAATTTCTATGGCCTCATCGGCACGACTAAAGTCGTGCCCTGACGCTGCCTCAAATGAACAATTCGCTGATCGAAGTCTCTTCGTGAATCGACTGAATCCCGCGCGCCAGCAGCGGCGCCACGCTGAGCACCTTGATCCTGGAGACGGCCCTCGCCCCATCGTTGAGCGGCACAGAATCCGTCACCACCACTTCCTCGATCGCCGACTTGGTAATGCGCTCCACGGCCGGGCCCGAAAGCACCGGATGCGTGCAGGCCGCGAAAACCTTGGTCGCGCCATTTTCGAGCAGCGCCTCGGCGGTTTTCACGAGCGTGCCTGCTGTGTCGATAATGTCGTCGATCACCAACGCCGCCCGCCCCTTCACGTCTCCGATGAGGTGCATCACTTCGGCGACGTTGATGTCGACACGCCGCTTATCGACGATTGCCAGCGGCGCGTCCATCCGCTTCGCAAATAACCTTGCGCGCTCTACGCCGCCCGCATCCGGAGAAACTACCGTCAGCGGACCGATATTCTTCTTCTGGAAGTACTCCACCATCACCGGCGAAGCGTAAAGATGGTCCACCGGAATGTTGAAATAGCCCTGAATTTGCGGCGCGTGCAGGTCGAGCGAAAGCACGCGGCTCGATCCGGCCGTCTCGAGCAAGTCGGCGACAAGTTTCGCCGAAATCGCCACGCGCGGCCGGTCTTTTCGATCCTGCCTCGCGTACGGGTAGTACGGCACGACCGCCGTGATTCGCCAAGCCGACGCGCGCTTGAATGCGTCGATCATCAACAGCAGCTGCATCAGGTGATGATTCACCGGCGTGCAGCACGGCTGTACGACGAAGACGTCGGCTCCGCGCACGTTCTCCAAAATCTGATAGCGCGTCTCGCCGTCGGAAAAATGACCGTGCTCGGCGCGGCCGCGCGCCACTCCGAGCTGGGCGCAAATCGCGTCGCAAAGGGTCGGATTCGCAGTTCCGCAAAAGACCTTGAACTTCTCGTCGGCCAAGGTTCTCCCCTATTGAGGCACACGCCTGCTCGCCCTGGCGAGCCAACCCATGGCGCGGCCATACTTTTCCCTGGAAACAGTTTCAGTTACGAAAACTGAATCTTCCGGAAACGCACGAGCGGCTCGGCGCGCACGCGCTGGGTTTCGGAAGACTCCAAACACCGCCGACCCGCTACCCGCCAGCGCGGCATCCGCTGCTCCTCGCTCGAGCAATCCGTCCCGAATTTCCTTCAGGCGCGGATGGCGGCTGAAAACGGGCCCCTCGAAATCGTTCGAGAGCGTTCCCTGCCGGCTCCAGCACAGAGCGCAGAACTTCCAAATTCTATGGGGATTCGAGAGTCTTGTCAATTCGGGCGCGAGCCATTCGTAGGCCTCTTTCGTGCTCACGCCGATGCCTTTGGGCGACACGACGACAATTGTCTGGCGGGGCTCGTCTTCGAGCGGATAGATCTCGTCGCCACGATTCACCGCCAGCGCGCGCCCGCCGAAGAGGAAAAACGGCACGTCTGCGCCAAGGCTCGCGGCGATCTCCATCAAGCGCGGCAGCGGCAGGTCTGCATCCGTGAGGCGAAGCATTCCGATCAGGGCGGCAGCAGCATCACTCGAGCCGCCGCCAAGCCCGCGAGCGACGGGGATCTTCTTTTCGAGAAAGACCCCGATGCTTCCCCCGAAGCCGATTTCTGGAATGATCGCCTGCAGCGCGCGCATCACCAGGTTGTCGGGACCATTCGGCAAAGACGGGTCCGTCGATCGCATGAATATCTGGTAGTTGCCCCTCTCTCCGGGCTTGATGGTGAGCTTCAGCGTATCCTGCAGCGCAATCGTCTGAAAAATCGTTCGCAGCTCGTGGTAGTTGTCCGGCCGCTTGCCCATCACGTGCAGGCAGAGATTGATCTTCGCAAACGCGGGCAGGCGCACCGATCGTTTTTTGCTTTTCGCCGAAGTCATGAGGGGGAGCTTACTGCGGTTTCTCGGAATCGGGAGAAGATTTCTGCGCGAGGCGCTTCTTCAGATTCTTCAGTTGCGCTTCGACTTCGTTGGCCTTCTCAGGCTCGTAGTCGGCGGGCAGGACCTTCTGCCATTCGGCGAGCGAGCGCTCGAAGAGGCTGGCGGCATGCTCGTTTTGTCCCAGTTTCAGATAAACATCGGCCAGGTGGCTCAGAATGGTCGGATCGCGGCCCTCGCGATCGACAGCCTTCCGTAGATACTCTTCGGCTTCGGCGAGCTTGTTCTGCTTGTAGTACGCCCAACCAAGACTGTCGAGATACGCGCCGTTATGCGGCGCGACGGTCAACGCATGCTGGATCATCGTGGTGGCCTCTTCCAGCCGGATACCGCGGTCCGCCAGCATATAGCCGAAATTGTTCAGCACTTCCGCGTTGTTCGGATTGGCATCGAGGACCTTGCGAAACTGCTGCTCGGCGAGCTCGTACTTCTTTTGCGTTTGATAGATTCCGCCGAGCATCGTCCAGGCCGATTGCTGCTCCTCCGGCCCGTGGGCCATCTGCTCGGCCTTCAAGGTCGTTTGCTCGGCTTCAGAGAATTTCTTGTTGCGCGCCTGGACTTCCGCGATCTCCAAATAGATCTGCTGATCCGCTGGCGTTCCCTTGAGCAGGCCCTGCAGGAGTCGCATCGCATCGGCGGTATCCGACTTTTCGCCGTACAGCACGGCGAGCTCGATCGTCAAATCCGGCGACTTCGGGTCCTCGTCGAGCGCTTTCTTCGTCTCGGCGATCGCTCTCTCGATGTCGCGTTCGTCGCGATACGTATCAATGATCAGCATCTGCGCTCGCTTGTGCAACTCCGGACTGAGCTTGCCCAACTCCTGAAACGAGTCGATCGCCGCCTGATAATTGCCCTGGTCGTGGTACACCTGACCCAGCTGCTTGTAGAGAATTTCCAGCGCATTGGCGTTTCCGCCCGACTGGTTTTTGATGCCGGCGATCGTGTCACTCAGTACTTTCTCCGCATCGTCGAAGCGGCCTTCGTCTTCATAAAGGAGAGCCTCGTCGTACAGGATTTCGAGGTTCTCGGGCGCGAGTTGCTTGGCATGTAGAAGGTTCGACTCGGCCTGATCGAGCTGATTGAGCCTTAGATAGATTTGCGCGGCGCGAAGATAGTTTTCCCAACTGCCTGGCTCAAGCGCCGTAAGTCTCTTGAACTGTTCCAGCGCCTGCGCGTACTTGTCCTGTGCCATCAAGGCTTGCGCGAGCCCGTGGCGATGGCCCGGATCGTCTGGATCATTCTCGACGGCTTTGCGATACGCCTGCTCCGCTTTTGCGTAATCCTTCGACTGCAGGTAGGCGTCCCCGAGCAGGTCGTACACGTCCGGCGAGGCATAATCTCCGGCCGCGCGCGTCAGCAGGTCGGTCGCCTCTTGCGGGCGGCCTTCATCGATCAGAAGTTGGCTCAGCTGTTCGAGCGCAGGGGCGTTGTCCGGCTCGACCTTCAGTATGCCCCGCAGCACTTTCTCAGCTTCGTCGTGCTGATTCTCGAAGCGGTAGAGCCGCGCGAGCCAAAGCGCCGAATACGTGTCGCGCGGGTCGATCTTCAGGATGAACTGAAACTGTTCGATCGCTTTCGCCAGGTTTTCCGGCTGTGTTTCCCCGGCGTTGAGATCTCCAAGCTGCCTAACGTAAATCCGCGCCAGCAACCGGTGCGCATCGACGTTGTTCGGATCGATTCTCAGCGCTTCCTGCGCCTGCGCAACAGCGTCCCGGATGTGCTGCGACTTCGCGTAAATCTCGGCCAGCCGCTCCTTGATGACCGCGGAGTTTGGATCGATGTCGAGCGCCTTCTTGTACGAATCGATCGCCGCCGCCGCATCGTCGGCACTGCTCGACATCTCATACTGCTGTTCTTGAATATGGCCGAGCGTGAAGTAATAGTAGGCGTCGGCCTGCGGCGGCTGTTCTGTCGATTTCGCTCCGGCCGATGTTCGCACCTGCGCGGCCGCCTGGCCGAACGCACCGGGCGCGGCTAGCAGAGCGGCAAGGAGTGCCACCATTAGCGTCGATTTAGTTTTCATTTGGATTCGACGATTTCTCATTATCGTATAGGGCTGCGGGGGCGTCAAAAGAATCCCCGGACCGTGGTTCCCTTTCAGGCTCGGTCTATTTTGTTTCGACGCAGGGAGACGGGATAAGGGTGCATTGTCTTCAAGGATTCCGACTTAGTCCTGATATAGTTCCCGAAGCTACCCTGGCTGACCTGGAGAAACACTTGAATGACACTATGACGCGAAGGCGGATTCGCGTCGCTAGTTGTTTGACGCTGGCAATCGCGCTCGCCTCAGCAGTGGCAGCGTTGTGGACGCCCGCACAACAGCCGATCGGCGCGGGGACGTCCAACGCGCCGGTAGCGCAGCCGATGCCGTCCACTGAGCCGCGCAAGCCCACCCTAGCTGAGTTCGCGTGGCTCGCGGGGCGCTGGCAGGGCTCATGGGGCCCGCGCTTCGCACAAGAGACTTGGACCGCGCCGAAAGCCGGGGTGATGCTGGGCACGTTTCAATTAGCCGAGGGCGATAGGACGCTCGTGCTTGAATTGTTTACGCTGGTCGAAGGACCGAACGGAATCGAATTTCACCTGCGGCATTTCACGCCGGCGCTGATCGCGTGGGAAAAGCCGGGCCCTACAGTTCTGAATCTCACAGGCATGGACGCGAAAACCGCCACGTTCGAAAATCCCATTGACGGCCAGCCGAAACACGCCATCTTCACGCGCACCGATGCCGATACTTTCGTCTCGCGCTCGGAAATCATTCCGGAAAAGGGAGAGACTCAGGTAACTGAAATCACTTACCACCGCCAGTTCGACGGCCCACCGCCCAAGCAGCACAAAGAGAAAAAGTCCAAGCCATCGCAGTAGCAACAGCTCGCGCTTCGGCGTTGACGCTACACACGAGGCGGGCTAGGCTTTCGGACGAACCGTTTGCGGATCGACATGTCTTCGACCAAACAATGGATTCTTCTCGGATTGCTGGCGGCCGTTCTCAGCACTGCGGCCGGCTATGCGGTCAGCAGGTATCGGCATGCCGAATCCTCCTCCGGACGTCCGGCGGCCTGGAACTCCAATGCGATCAAGGCGACGTTCGCGGGAATTCAGGTGCGAGAAATTGATTCGGCCAACGCGGCGGTGATATTTTTCTATGATCTCGAAAACACGACCGACTTCGACTATCGCGTCGAAAACGGCCCGAAGACGAATTTCCTGAGCCGATTGAAGTCCGACGGCAGCCTCAGCTCGGAGGAGCAACCGCACCTGGATCATCCCGCGTTTGTTCCGGCCCGAAATCGCACGCACATCGGACTCGAGCTGGTGCGTCCGTTCCAGTGGCCGGCGCAAAGCGGCGCAGCTTCCGACCAGCGATTCCGCGATTTCGTGAAACGCCAAACGAGCAATCTGGAAGGATTCGTTCTATTTGACGAAAATACGCGATATCAAGTCGAGCTGCGCGGGGGATGGCCTGATCTCGAACAATCCGCCGCGCGCGCGTCGGCAAACTAACCGCTGATCCGTTTCATAGCCGCCGGCACTGTATCGATCACGACACTGCTTGAACCGTCCGCGCCGCATACGTATAATCCCGCAATCTCTTACACGAGCGTTGCGGCACCCCCTTCCCGCAACTGAGCAGCTTATGTCGGATAGCCTCAATACGGCCGAAATATCCGCGATCGCGCCCGACCGACGCGCGCAGACCCGCCAATCAATCCGATCGCTGGCTTACGTCGACCTCGGCTTCGGCAACGGCGGCATCATCCTCAACATCAGCGAAAGCGGGCTTGCGGTCCGGTCCGTCACGCCGCTCATGGAATCGTCGGTACCGAAGATGAGCTTCCGGCCGTCAGCATCGAAGCCGCCAATAGATGTGGCTGGTGAGATCACCTGGAAGGGCGAGTCCAATACGATGGTCGGCGTGCGATTTGTGGAACTGCCGGAGGAATCGCGTACGCAAATCCGCGAGTGGATGGAACTCGAATCCGCGCCAATTCCAGCTTCAGCCGACCGCGCCCGGTATTCGTTCGAACCACGATTGCCACGGCCAGCGCCGGGCGCGAGCGGTTCGTCCAGTAACGCGCTACACCCTCCAGAGGTAGATGCGGTCGCGGACCGCAAGGCCTCAGCTGGCGCTGCGGCGACTGTCATCCCAATTAGGCCGTCCGAGCCGGAGACCGGGAACGCGACAGCTTCAATCGCTGCTCCCGACATCGTCTCGACCGATGCGGTCAGTTCGCCGCAGTCTCTCGCAGCCGAGGAGACTCCGGTCCCGCAAAACGCAAACTGGAAGCGAGCTAAGCGGAGGACGGAGGCAATCGCCGCATTCTTTGCGGCGATATCACTGGCGGCGGGCTGGGCTGTTGGACGTGGCGTTTGGAACCGGCCTTCGGCTAAGTTTGAAACAAGTACTTCCGGCGATGTTGCGGCCGCAGCAGACGCAGCGGCCAGCGGCGCCATCGAAGTGATCGATTCGAGCGACCATCGCTGGATCGTGCCGTTCAGTACGTCGACCGTGCCCCGCGCCCCAGCGCGGCAGAACTCACCGTCCACCTCCGGAGGAAACGCTGCACCAACTGACACTAATCCTCCACCCCTTCGAATCTGGATGCCCTCAGCGCCGATCGTGTCCCAGAGCAGAAGCGGCCAGCAACCGACCGATGCAGCACTGGCCACCAGTGCACCGCCGGACATCGACGTGAAAGAACCACCAACCCCTCTTCTGCACAGTTTCAACGAAAGTTTGCCTGCCCCGGTAGCGTACGAAAGCAGCGGCTATCGCGATGGGCGACTGATTCATCGAGTAGACCCTATCTATCCGGACCTTGCGAGGAATTTGAATGTGGAAGGCGTCGTCAAGCTCAGGCTCGAAGTTGCAGCCGACGGCAAGGTGAGCCAGGTACAAGTTCTCAGCGGTCCGAAGCTCCTGTTACCGGCCGCCGTAGCGGCTGTCCGGCAGTGGCGGTATGAGCCTGCGTTGCTCGACGGTAAGCCGACTGAAGTTGAGAAGGAAGTCGACGTCCAATTTCACCTCCCTAGATAGCCTGCCAATCGAAACGAAATTGATGGTCGGCAGCTGCTTCAACGGAATTGCTGCTTCGCCTGCGAAGAGCTGATGCTTTCCCGAACGCTTCGATATTCATCGAATCAGTTGTGACGGGCGTCACAGCAAGCCCGATTCGGCATGGGCTATGAAAATATTGGCTGTAGACACGGAGTAACGCGGCTGGCGGCGCGGCTCGACCTTGGGCGCAGAGTGGTGACCGGGTGGCAAGAAATCCTGAAACAAAAATTTTACATCCGGGTTGTTACGTAAATGTTGCGCCATGCATCCAACTGTAGAGATGCAGGAGGTTCAAGTACATGAACAATTTCGCACGCGTCATAAGGCTCTCATCGCTCAAATTGGGCAGACAGATTCTCGTATCCACTCTGTCACTCGCACTCATATTCGCAACTGCGCCGATCGGCTTCGCTGCGGGGCAAGATCCACAAGCGCCGCCGGCAGGTCAGGCACCACCGTTGGACCAAGCGCCGGCGTACGCGCAGCAAACCCCCGAGGAGCTGCAGCGGCTGGTCGCTCCGATCGCGCTTTATCCTGATTCATTGGTCGCGCAAGTCCTGGCTGCGGCCACATTCCCTGAGCAGGTCGTCGAAGCCGATCGATGGCTGCAGGATCATCCGAATTTGAAGGGAGACGATCTGGCAAAAGGCGTGGATCAACAGCCGTGGGATCCCAGCGTCAAGGCGCTGACGGCGTTTCCTTCCGTCCTCGGCAACATGGACAAGAACATCTCTTGGACTTCATCCCTCGGCGACGCTTACTACAACCAACAGCAGGACGTGATGGACGCCGTCCAAGTGATGCGCAAGAAAGCGCAGCAGGCGGGAAATCTGAAGACCACGCCGCAGCAAAACGTCACAACAGACGACTACGGCGATGTCGAGATCGCCCCGGCCTATCCCGATGTGATTTACGTTCCTGCGTACGATCCGTGGCTGATCTACGGCTATCCGATCCTGCCGTGGCCGGGATGGTACGAATATCCGGGAATTTGGTTTGGCGGTCCGTACCTTTATTTTGGAATCGGCTTCGGAATCGGCTGGTTCGGCGGCTTCGGATGGGGCTGGGGCCATTGGGGATGGGATTGGCACCACCATTACCCGGTCTTTGATCATCATCGGTATTACTCCATGAGCCGCACGTTTTACAACCGCAACTCCTTCTACCGCGGCTTCGGAGCTCGACCGGGCACCGTTCGTCCTCCGGCGGGTGCGGCACCGCGCGGAGTTTTCAACCGACCTGGCGGAACGGCCAGGCCCTTCGAGGGAAGCCGTCCCGAGGCGCGGGGCTATGCTCCGCCCCGCGGTCAGAGCGGAACCCGTACGGGCCCGTTCAGCAATTACGATCATGGCGGAGAGTCGCGGAGCTACTCGTCGCGCGGAAGTTCCAGCATGGGCGCGCCCCGTGCCGGGGGTGGCGGACACGCCGGTGGCGGAGGCCACGGCGGTGGCGGGCACCGCTAATCGAATTTTCCTTCAACCTCTCGACTGATTTCGGAATTTGGAGATAAGGAGAAGCAAGATGCAGCGAAGCACATTGAGTTTCGAGAGACTGCTCTGTTCAGGACTTTTCAAATTTGCGGCGATCGCCGTTTTGCTGGCAGCCGGTTTCCCGGCGCGCTCGATGGCGCAGCGGCCGGGCCAGAAAACCTTTTCGTCCTGCGACGACGCGACGAAAGCGCTTGTCACGGCGGCGCAGAATAACGATGAGAATGCGCTGATGGAAATCCTGGGACCGGATGGAAAGGATCTCGTGAAGTCCGGTGACGACGTCGAAGACGCATCCGGCCGCGCTACATTCGTCGAGAGATATGAACAGATGCACCGCCTGGTGAAAGAGCCGGACGGCACTACCACACTCTACGTCGGTGCCGAAAACTGGCCCATGCCGATCCCGCTGGTGAACAAAGGCAAGGTCTGGTATTTCGACACGGCGGCAGGCAAGAAGGAGATTCTCTACCGCCGAGTCGGCCGAAACGAAATTTCGACGATTCGTGTCTGCCAGGAGCTCGTGGCTGCACAAAAGGAATACTACTCCGCGCACAGCAACGAATACGCGCAGAAAATCCTCAGTAACGAGGGGCAACAGGATGGCCTCTATTGGAAAGCCGACAATGGCCAGTCGCAAAGCCCCATTGGGCCGCTCGTTGCGCAGGCAGTCGCCGAAGGTTATACGCCGACGCATGACGGCGCTCCGCCGACCCCCTACCGCGGATACTTCTATCACATGCTGACGCGCCAGGGCGCGAGCGCTCCCGGCGGAGCAAAGAGCTACGTCGTCGACGGTAAAATGACGGGCGGGTTCGCGTTCGTGGCTTATCCAGCGGAGTACCGGTCATCCGGCGTGATGACGTTCATCGTGGGCTCTGACGGCGTGGTTTACCGCAAGGATCTCGGCCCGAATACGGCGACGATCGCGAAAGCGTTGAAGTCGTACAACCCCGACGCCACCTGGAAAAAGGACCAAGATCAGCAGGAAGAATCAGCCGCGATGCAGAAAAGCAATTAGCGCCTCCAGTGTAACGTTGGGAATGGGTCACAGTGGTTGTTCTGACTTCGGGAACTCTCCGGCGCCCAGCGCGTAATCCAGATTAACTCCGGCCGGCTGTCCGGTCCCTGAGATGAGCGCGTCACGCACGGACCGCTCACACCCGGATCGCCGCCGGACCTCCCTTGTCGCTGCGTTCCGATGGGTCACGTTCGTCGGTCGAGACAGGCGGCGAGAGGACCGACTCAGACTTCAGCTAGCTCGGCCTTCGCGATCGCCCACGCGCCGCCGGCCTTTGTGTAATTGACTTTGAGAATGCGCCGCTCGGTCCGACGGACGAAGCCCCCGCCCTGTGCGTGGGCCATCTGCGCCAGCGTGCAGTCCTGCGGGATTGCCGTCACGATGTCAACCGCGCATTGGAATCGCCCGCTAGCGCTCTTGCCGTCAGCTGCTATCTCGATCGTGTCCGGTTCGCCGGTGTGATCCGCCACGATGTTTCGCACGGTCTGGTCGAGCCCGGCGTTTTTCGTATCAGCGAACAGCGCCATTGCGACGGCGCCGGATCCGGAGCTGAACTGACGCAGCCAGGTCTGATGCAGCGCGCGGATCGCAACTTCGTTCTCGAGTCGCACGAGCCGCGCCTTCAGTCCGTCGTCCGCCAGCACGGCTGCGGGCGTTGCGGCGACGATGGGCGCAGCCAGCACGGCGCCGTGCTTCAGGAAAGACCGTCGAGTGGAATTGGTGTCCTTACTCATACGATTCCTCCCGATGCCTTCACCTGATAAAAGCGCCTGACGTCGAATTGGCCCGCGAGTCGCTCATGCGCTCCCAGCGCGTTCATGTTCAGGCCGTTCTCTCCGCAGTTGTAGCCGATCCCCACGTCGCGCATCGTGTGCAAATTGACCAGGATGGTGCCGAGAGTGCCGTTGCATGCTTCCTCGAGCCAGTACATGAAGTACAGGCCATTGCGGATTTTCACGTAGGCCGCCGGCCCGCTCCACTCGAGCCCGCCAGCATCGGAGTTCGTGAAGATGATCCAAGAGAGCGAATGTGGCGTCGAGTAGAGGTGCATCGACGTCAGGCCCGGCGCGTAGTTCTGGCTCACCGCGCGGCCGAGCATCTCATCCGTGAATTGGTGGCGGTTGTACTTCGGAGGAATCAAGCCTTCCATTTCGATCACGCCAAAGTGAATCTTGACCCCCGCCTCATTTGCGAAATACGGAGTGTTCAAATGCCCGTTGAAGCATGTCACTAGGCCCTGGTCAAAATCCGCGACAATGCAATGTCCGTCATGATTCGGCTCGCCTTCCAGCAGGTGGCCGAACAGGATCACTCCCGGCGTCGACTCGAAGGCCTGATAGCGAGCCTTGGTCCAGCCTTTGCCTTCCTTGCGCCACTGCAGTGTTTCGGCGTCGTCGATGCGGTATTCCATCGCGGGCGCGTGGTCGTAGCGAAGCGTGAACGACTTGCCGGAAAGCCAGCTCGTGGTTGGTCCAAGATTGCCGGCCATCGAAGCGGCGGGAGCATTCGCACCGGGCGAAATGCCGCGCGGCGCAAAGGCTGACGAGTGTTTCGCGCAAGCTGCATCGACTTGCGCCGGCGTCATCTTGGCCATCGTCTTGAATGGCCGATAGACGCGCCGTGCGCCTTTCGCCGGAGTTTGGCCTTCGGCGGCCGCTGGAACCGGCGAGCCGGCTTCGTCGCCGAACTTTTCGAATTGCGCGAGCTGCCCCAGCCACTCCCCCTTCCCGCGGAAAACGTAGTATTCGAGCGCGTCATTCGCGTCGAAGCCGAGCCGCACGCCAACCTGCTCGACGCGGTTCAAGTCGATTACATACGCCGTGAACGTCCCGGAGAACTCGCATTCGGTGCGAGTGTAGATACAGAAGTCCTCGTTGATCTTGATGTAGTCCGATGGTCCGCAGAAGCTGAGTTCCCCGCCGAATCGCGAAAGCTCGACAAAGTTCGAGTACGCCGCAGAGGGATAAAACTCGAGCGTCTCCGCGCCAGCGTCCTGCTTCCAGTAGAAGCCCTTGCCCTCGACGCGGTTCGTCGGTGCGTGCCGAGCTTTCGGCGCCTCTTGGCCCGGCTGATCGACGTAGCCGTAATAAATCTCACGCTGGACTTCACGCTTGTCGTCGTAACCGCTGAACCATAGTTCAAACACCGTCGCAAGATTGGTACTCTGGTCGATCACCACGGCGTAGCCGCGCTGTGTGCCCGGGAACAGGTGCGAAATGAAAGCGATGTTACTCTGAGTCAGCGCCCCATAGCCCGCCTGCACCGCGCCACCGCCATTCTCCGCCACCGAAAGCCGGTTGTTCTTGCTGAACGTGTACGCCAGCGTCGGGCCTTTATCGGTGACGATCTTGATCGATTTTCCGACAAACACGTCCGCGAGCGGCGAGGCGCTCGTCGGCCCGATCACCTTGCTTAGCTTGTCTGCGATCTGTTGTTCGGAAAGCTTCGTGTAGGCGATGCGATGCATCTGCTCCTTCGGATACGGCGTTTCCGGCATGCATTCCTCCCCATCACCCCCGTGTTTTTTCCCGACTCACGCGAATCCGTTGCGCGGATGCTATCTCGGAAACCAGTGATTTTCAATCGTCTGGCGGAGGAGCCGATCACCAGACCACTGGATTAGCCATCAGATTTTCTCGTTGCACAACAGGTGGAGAAGTCCGAGCACCGACTTATGGCCGCTGAATCAGCTCGATGCGGTTGCCAACGGGATCGATCGCGATGCCAATCATGATGCCCGTGTTTCCAAACGCACGAGGCTCGCCGGCCATCGAGCCGCCAGCCGCTTTGATCGCAGCGACCGTTGCCGTCATATCCTTCACGTTCAGGATGACGTGCGCAATCGGATCCTTGAGGTCGTCGGAATCGCGGTGCGTGATCACAATCGGCTCGCTCTTGTTGGCCTTTGCGGCATCGGCCGTGGCACCGAAGTTCACGAAGATTTCCGCGCCTCCGGGGACATTGATCCGATTAACCTCCTGCATGCCGAACGCGGCCTCGTAGAACTTCGCTAGCGCCGCAGTGTCCTGCGCGCCGACTCGTACCGAGTTCAGTGTCACCTGCGCTCGTGCAGCGCCCGAGAGAAGCAGCGCGGCGCTCACCGTCATCAAAGTTGCGAAAATTCTGTTCATTGCAGCCTCCAGTCGCACGCACTGTGGTTGAGCGTGCAAGTAAGCATCAAACACCGACTTGAATTAATTTGCGAGCGACATGCTAACACGATTCGATTGAAACGCCTTCGCTGCTCCTTGTTCTCGAGAATTCGTCCGGCTGACGGACCAATCGTAAGCTATCCGAAGTCTCTTGCTCTGATGGACGACGCATTATCGGCGCGCTGACCGCGCAAGTTGTTACCTAGGCCTGATACTGAACTAGTCCGCTATCCCCGGCTCGTCGAGAGTTGGCTGCCCGTTCGCGTTGGGTATAGTATTGCGCCGAATAGATCGCGAGCCGCGCAATAAGGCTCAGATCGGCGGACCGTCGGACGAGGCGAGACATGGCAAAAGACCTGACACGAAGAGAATTGATGCGCCGTTCGATCGCGGCGGGCGGATTGTTCGCGGCTGGATCGCTGATGCCGGTTTCGTCGGCGGAAGCCAATGAAACCGGCGGACAACCGGTGACTCACTCACCTGTTCAAGCTGAACGCAGAGTGCCCGCGACTTTCTCGGGCGACAAGGTCGTGCAGCCGCGAAGAGAAGTGCCCGTGTTGCACCAGACCAGTGTCCTGGTTGTCGGCGGCGGCCCGGCGGGAACGGCGGCCGCGTTTTGCGCCAAGCGGATGGGCGTCGACGTCACGCTGGTGGAACGTTACGGCTATCTCGGAGGCCTCGCAACGGGCGGACTCGTCCTCGGAATTTTTCCGCTCTACGATCGCAGCAACAAGCAGGTCATCTACGGCATCGGCGAAGAGTTCATGAAGAAGCTCGACGTGATGAAGTACGCGATCATTGACCGCGGCAAGGCGCCCACCTATCCGACCATCGATGCCGAAGCGTTTAAATTCCTTCTCGCGGACATGACGCTCGATTCGGGCATCACCGCGTTTCTCGATTGCTGGGGCGTCGACGCGATTGTCGATTCCAAAGGTGCGGTGCGCGGCGCTGTGTTTGAAAGCAAATCGGGCCGCCAAGCGATTCTCGCCGATATCGTGATCGATTGTTCAGGAGATGGCGACATCTATGCCGCCGCAGGCGCAGCGTTCGAAAAAGTGAAGACCAACATCGGTCTAATCAGCCGAATCGGGAACATCGACGTGGTCGATATGGCTCCGAGCCGGGGATCGGAAAATCCGAATGAGGAACACAAGCCGATGATCGGCAAGCCCGATGAAGGCCGTCCCTCGAAAGGCCGTGTGAACGACTTCGGCGGCCATGCCGGCAATTCGACGCCCGCGCCGCACGTGAACTGGCTCAACATGCGAGGCCCCGTCGGCGATGCGCTCGACATCGCGGACCTGACCGAATTGGAGCTCAAGCATCGCCGCGGCACGTGGAGCAACGTCGAGAAGCTGCGCGAGAAGCCCGGCAACGATCAGGTTTACTTAGCCGAAACGGCGCCGCAGTTGGGCGTGCGGCTCAGCAGATTGCTCGACGGCTGCAAGAAACTTACCGTGCAGGAAATCCGCAATGGCGCAAAATTTAAAGACGTGATCGGCTATTCCGGCGCGTACGCAAGTGCGCCCGAATTCCAGATTCCTTACGGCTCGCTCGTTCCTGCGAAAGTCGAAAATGTCCTTGCCGCCGGACGCTGCATCTCGGCCGAATTTGAAGTCGCGGACATCACGCGGCTCATTCCGGTCTGTTGGGTTACAGGACAGGCCGCAGGCCTCGCCGCCGCGCTCTGCATCCAAGATAAATGTAAGCCTCGCAACGTAAACGTCGCGAAGCTGCAAAGCTTGCTTCACGAGCAGGGGGCGTATTTGGGATGACGTTTCTCCGGCGCGTGCCGCGGCGGCTGATTCAGCTGACGTGCTTTGTCGGCTCGGTCGTGCTGATCTGGCCGTTGCTGCCGTGGGCGATTGCGCCGAGATTATTCCAGCAAATCAGCCCATTCGTTACGATCTCATCGAGCATCGCCGCGCGGTCCATCGGCGTCGGAGCGATTTTCGCTCTTGTCGTCGCCGTCGTAAGCTCATTCAAGAAGCGCTGGTTCTGCCTCTACCTCTGCCCGACCGGCTTCCTGCTCGAAAATACCAACCACGTGGGGTTGCGCAAGGCGAGCTTTTGGAGCAAGTGCCCGCCGGTTGGAAGATACGTCGCGATCGTAACGATCATCGGCTCGATCGCAGGCTATCCGGTGCTGCTGTGGATGGACCCGCTGTGCATTTTCAGCAGCCCGTTCGCGATGAACAGGGCGACGAATCCGATTTCCGTTTTTCTGGTTTGTCTTGGCCTGGGCGTTTTGGTCGGGGCCACTTTCGTCTTCGGCATGCTCTGGTGCGTGCGAATCTGCCCGCTCAGCGGACTGCAAGACATGCTGTTTGCAATGCGCAAGGCGCTGTGGACTCGAATGGCGGCGAGTTCATCGGCGCGGAGGTTTCAGGTCGCGCGGCGAGCGTTTTTCGCCGGAGCGGGCGGCGCAGCGCTAGCGCTTTTGGCGCGCCGCGCCGGCGCCGCGCGATTTCGCAAGAGCGACACGCTGCTGCGCCCTCCCGGCGCCGTGCCAGAGGATCGATTTGGCGGACTCTGCATCCGCTGCAACAACTGCGTGCACGCCTGCCCGACGAAAATCATTCACCCGGACACGGGTCATGAAGGCGGATTGGCAGGCTTCGGCGCACCAGTCGTCAAATTCGACAGGGACTACAAATACTGCCTGGAAACGTGCAACGCCTGCACGGAGGTTTGCCCGACCGGCGCGCTGACGGCGCTTCCTCTCGCGCAGAAGAACAAGTACATCATCGGCGAGGCGCTCGTCGACAACAACATCTGCCTCACGGCGCTCGGCAAGAAGGAATGTGACGCCTGCGAGCAGGCCTGCCCCTACGATGCGGTGAAGATCACCTGGGACGAGGAGCAGTACAACGCCTACCCCGTGGTCAACGACAAGTGCATCGGCTGCGGCGCGTGCGAAGTCGTCTGCCCGACCAATCCCGTCAGAGCCATCCGCGTCTGGACCCAAAAGCCCGCGTGATGGTCGTCCTTCTTGGCGCGCGAGCAATCGTCGAAGCGGCTACACGCGCATTGCTGCAACCTCGACCTCAAGAATGTGGAACGCTTTGCGCGGGTGTATATTCCAGACGAGTCAACGGGTGAGCCGATGACACTGGCCGACTACCGCCGGAAGCGTGATTTCAAGGTGACGCGTGAGCCTGCCGGCGATAGCGCGCAGGCCGGTAAGAAATCCGGGGCACTTATTTTCGTTGTCCAGAAACACCGCGCCACAAACTTGCATTACGATTTTCGTCTCGAATGGCACGGCACACTGCTCTCTTGGGCCGTGCCGAAAGGACCGTCGCTCGATCCCGCGGTCAAGCGCCTGGCAATGCAGGTGGAGGATCATCCCGTTGAGTACGCGGATTTCGAAGGAGTGATTCCCGATGGCGAATACGGCGCCGGCACGGTTATGGTCTGGGACACGGGAACGTGGCATCCGGAAGTTCCCGACGCGGATGAAGCCCTGAAAAAGGGAGACCTGAAATTTACGCTCTACGGGGAAAAACTGAAAGGATCTTGGGTGCTCGTCCGCACACGCGGCTTTGGCTCGAATCCCAGCAAGACTTCCTGGCTGCTGATCAAGCACCGCGACAAGCATGCGTCGAGCCGCGACGTCACGCTGAGCGAACCTTATTCCGTGAAAACGCATCGCCTGCTTGCAGACATTGCGCGCGACGGCGGCGGCAACATCGAAGCGGCGGCAACGGGCGATCCCGGGTCGAAGAAAAAAGTGCTCGCCGTCTCCACCAAGCCGGCGCGGCGCTGAGTCGGGGACCAAGCTGAGGGCGCCGTGATCCCTAACTCCTACTAGATTTAGCTGGGATGCGACTTCAGTTCATTTCTGATTGCTGGGTGCGGCGCTGTTTGGAGCTACGTTCGGCGCTGCATTGTTCGGCGCTGCATTGTTGGGCGCGGGGCTGTTCGGCACTGGCTGGCCGTTGGCCCCAACCGTGCGGCCATTGCTTAGCCGAACTTGGTAGCCCGCCGGCACGTGCGTCAGCGTGTGCACGAAGCGCAGCTTGCCCTTCTCGACACGAAACAGGTGCGAATCCGGCAATCCGCCGACGCCAAACGTGCAGAATGCAACCACCGATCCGATCGTCTCGTCGACGACGAATCGCCGCGCGACGATGTTGACGCCCGCCGGCACGCCGACCGCACAGGTGTCGTCCGGCGCGCCCTTTCCGGTGCGGAGACCGCCTTCGGTCCGTTCGCACGGATATCCCCACGGCACGAGATCGGTCTTCTTCTCAAGGAACGCGTCGAGGTAGGCGTTCGCCGCAGCGACCAGCGTGTCGCGGCTGTCGCGCTGCGCCTCCGGGATCACTCCCCAATCCTCGTTGGGCGACCAATTCATGTAGTTATCGGCGTTGAAGAGCCAGTCGCCTTGCTGCGTGACCATCGACTCGATCTCGACGATCTTGTCGTGATTCACGCGCAGGCGAGTCCCCAGCACGTACGGGTGGCTCTTGTCCGTCACGATAATTTCGGTGAACGACTGGCACGTTGTCGGGTCGATCAGCGTGCGATGAAAATCGATCTTCATCGGCTTTTCAATCACGCCCGATTTGATGTCGACCTTCTCCATGTTCTCGATGTAGGCGAGCCCGTTCGCCAGCGGCAGGCCGGACGGATCGCCCTTGGTCTGCGCGTCAAGGTAGAGATTGGTCGCAGCTTGCAGGCCGTCGCGCGTGCACGCGATCTGCGCGAACGTCGCCGCCGGCGTCAACAGTACAGCCGCGGACACGATCCACTTGCAAACATTCCGTCTCATCGAAAGTCCCCCCATTTCGTTTCTCGCTCGCGAGCGAGTCTGGCATCCGTACACAGACTCAATTGACCCGGCATAGGGTACACCAAGTTCGGGCCTGTGAAACCGCTGCGGTCAGCGGCCGGTCATTGCCTTCAGGCGCTCAGGGTAGCGGTCGCCTTGCACCGTGATCTTCGACGCAGCGAGATCAATCTCGCGGAGGTCGTCGCGCGAGAGTTCAACGTTCGCGGCTCCGAGATTTTCTTCGAGGCGCTCGATCTTCGTCGTGCCCGGAATCGGAACGAACCACGGTTTCTGCGCGAGCACCCAGGCGAGCGCAATCTGCGCGGGCGTTGCGCTCTTCTGCGCTGCAAATCGGGCAATCAAGTCCACCATCGCCTGATTTGCTTTCCGATTTTCCGGTGTAAATCGAGGGACGACGTTGCGGAAATCATTGCTGTCGAACTTCGTATCTGCGTTGATCTTTCCTGTAAGGAAGCCCTTGCCCAGCGGGCTGAAAGGAACGAAGCCGATTCCGAGTTCCTCGAGCGTTGGCAGGATTTCCTGCTCCGGTTCCCGGAACCAAAGCGAATACTCGCTCTGAAGCGCCGTAACCGGCTGGACCGCATGCGCGCGGCGGATCGTGTTCGCGCCCGCCTCGGAAAGTCCGAAGTGTTTCACTTTGCCCGCTTGAATCAAGTCCTTCACCGCACCGGCGACGTCTTCGATCGGCACATTCGGATCCACGCGGTGCTGATAGAAAAGATCGATCACGTCCGTCCTGAGCTGCTTGAGCGACGCGTCGGCGACCTGCTTGATGTGTTCGGGGCGGCTGTTCAGTCCGACCGAGCCGGGGCGCGCCTCGCGAGAATTAGGATCGAGGTCGAATCCGAATTTTGTAGCGATCACCACGCGCTCACGGAAAGGCGCAAGCGCCTCGCCCACCAGCTCTTCGTTCACGAACGGGCCGTACACTTCGGCCGTGTCGAAAAATGTGACGCCGAGTTCGACGGCTCTGCGGATTACGGAAGTCCCTTGCTGTTTCTCCACGGCCGGCCCGAAGCCAAAGCTCATGCCCATGCAGCCGAACCCGATCGCCGAAACTTCCAGATTGCTGTTGCCAAGCTTGCGTGTCTGCATCGTTGGCCTCCTCGACCTTGCCTACTAGAAGGTACACAAAAGCGCGGTGCGAGCGGTATCCCGATTCTTTCTTTTTCCTGCCTGTTCCTCTTGAAGCGTGGAATTTTGCACTGTATGGAGCGGGTTTGGCGCTACTTCGGCCAACCGCCGATGCGGGACATCGAGTCGCGCCGCCTCGCCAGCGCTGTTGCGGCCAGCGACTAGCAATCGTGCGGCGGATTATTTCGGCTTCGGTGTCGGTTGCGGCGCCTCATCGGGCGGCGGCGCGAGCGTGAATTTGCCATCGACGATTGGATTGCGGTCCTCACCCTCGCAATCTTCGTAGACCATGCGATGGATCTGCTGCACACGCTCGTAGGTGCGCCGCATGTGCCACGGCGCCGTGAGATTGGCCGGATCGATGATGGTCATCTGATCTTCCAAATGACCTGGGTCGATCATCCTCATTCTTTCGATGAAATGCGCTTGCTGGGACAAGACGCCGATCGTCAGAAATCCCTCCACGTCCCCAAACGCCGCCACGGCGCTGCCTCCGTCCGGAGGGCCATACGGATCTTTGACCGCAATGGTATCCATCACGAGCGTCTGCCCTTCCCAATGGCCGATGGAATCGCCCCAAGGCGTGGCCCACAGTTCGTCCTTCGGAGTGTGCGGGCGTCCGTCCGTGTAGATGTGGCGAATCTCGCGGCTCGAAAAAATTATTGTGGTCTCTTTCGGCGTCGGAAGAATCTCGAACATCAGCGGAGTGTCGAGCATCAGGCCCGGGTATCCGAACGTGCAAGCCTTAAAGGCATCCGCGGGATTCTCTCCGCGCGCGACGGCGTCAAGCCTCTTGCGTTCGCCCGCCTGCATCGCGTCAACTTTCGCCTGCGTGGCGGCGTTAAGCGGCGGCGACCATTGCAAGTGTGTTAGCACCCAATCGAGCGACTCGTTGAATCCGCCGGTCGCATCGGGCGTCGCGCCAACGTTCTCCCACTGACCGCTCCAGTCCGGCATCACCGCCGGTCCATTGGACGCGCCCATCGCCGCGACGCAACCGATGACAATCGCCGCCGCTGGGACCAATCTTTTTCGAGCCATATAGTTTCACCCTCCAATGCAGATCTATTTGGTCGCTGCCGTCTGACCGGAGGGAGCGCCGTTCGTTGTCGGCGGCGGTGGTGACGCAGGCGGCGCGATTGTGTAGTGGCCGTTCACAACGGGATTGCGATCCTCGCCTTCGCATGGGTCCTCGTGAATCATGCGGTTCACGCCGGTGACCCTGCGGTATTGGCGACTGATGTGCCAGGGGGCCGTGAAGTTGACCGGGTCAAGGATGGTCATTTGCTCTTCCAGATGATCCTTGTCGATCATGCGAATCCGCTCGATGAACTGCGCCTCCGAACTGAAAACAGCAACCATTGCAAGTTCCGTGCCGGACCCTCCCTGTGCGTAGAGGACAGCCGGATACTTGCCGTCGGGAGGACTATTGACGGCAATGGTGTCGATGACGAGCGTCTGGCCTTCCCAATGACCGATCGAGTCGCCCCAGAACGTGGGCCACAGATTCTCCTTCGGCGTATGCGGGCGGCCATCCGTATAGATGTGCCGCATCTCTCTGCCTGAGAAGATCATCGCAGTCTCCTCGGGTGTGGTGAGAATCTCGAACATCAGCGGAGTCTGGATCATCAGCATCGGAAATCCCCACGCGCAAACTGGCTGAGGCGGAGCGGCGGTTCGATCAGCCTGCGAACGCTTCCGCAACTCCGCCGCGAACTTGTTAAACGCGGCTTGGGCTTCAGGCTTGTACGGCGGGGGGCCCCAGTGCCGTATTCCCTTCATGATGTCATCCAGTGATTGCGCGATCCCTCCTGATTCGTCCTCGGTTACGCCGACAATTTCCCACTGACCGGTCCAGTTGGGCAGGCGCACAAACGCACGCGCCCGTTCTTTGGCATCGGATGCGGCGTACGCGCCTGTCTCCACAAGCAGGAGGATGAGGATCGCGAGTGCCTGTCTCCGTAGAGTCATCTGCTGTGACCTTCTGGGCTCTTCGGTGTCGGCGGCAGCGGCGGCGGGGGCGACGACGGCGGTGGCGTAAGCGTGTAGTGGCCGTTGACGACCGGGTTGCGGTCCTCGCCCTCGCAGTCCTCATAGACCATGCGGTGAATGTGTGCCACGCGTCGATAGGTGCGGCTCAAGTGCCAGGGCGCCGTGAGATTTGTGGGGTCGATCACGGTCATCTGGTCCTCGAGATGATCCTTATCGGGCATCCGGATCCTCTCGATGAATTGCGCCTGCGGACTCAAAATGGTGATCACCTCTTCTTCAATTTCCGCCCCTATCGCGAAGATGGGTATCATCCCCGGAGGGATGTTCCTAAAAGGGGCTTTCACCGCGATGGTGTCGACGACGAGCGTCTCTCCCTCCCAATGGCCAATCGAGTCACCCCACGGCGTTGCCCAGAGATCGTCTTTCGGCGTATGCTGCCGTCCGTCGGTGTAAACGTGGCGGACCTCCCGGCCTGAGAAGATCAGAACTGTCTCCTTTGGCGTCGGAAGAACCTCGAACATCAAGGGCGAGTCCAGCATGACCGCCGGAAATCCGAACGTGCAGGTCGGCCCGGATATGCCTCCGGGATCTGTCCCGCTGCGGACTGCGTCAACATATTTCTGAATGAATCCGTGAAACAAATTTACGGTGGCCTGTGTCTGAGGATTGTTCGGCGGTTGCCACTGCATTGTCTTGAGGACCTCATCGAGTGGCTGCACCATCCCTCCCGATGCATTGGGCGTCGCGCCGACAATTTCCCACTGGCCGCTCCAATCCGGCATCCGGGTTTGGGCGCCCAGAGTCGCCGCGCAGCCCAGCGCGATCGCCGCGATGATTGCCGGCCGCAGCGGAATCATTTGACTTGACCTTGCGAGGGTTGTGGCGCGCCAATCAGAGGTTGTCCATCCGGCCCGATGCCCGAGAGGTATTGTCCGCCCTTGGTGCCATCGTGCATCGGATGAATGTTCAGCGTGATCTTGTCGCCCGGCTTCAACGTTCCGGGCTTCCACCCGACGCGCGCGAGATGCTCCGGGCTGGTCATCTCAATGCTCCACTCTTCGTCGACGCCTGCGTCGTTCTTCACCATGATCTGGATGAAGACGTGCGGATTGTTCCAGCGGAAATCCTTCACCGTGCCCTGAATCGTGACTGTCTTCGACTGATCGAACATCGCAAAGGAATGGTGCGCCAGCGCCACACTCGCCGTCAGCATTGCGGCGATGGCGACGAGGGTACAATTCAGCACCCTTTTCATTTGTCCCTCCCGAGACCCCGAATTACGTGTCAACCTTCGCTCGTCCTAGTGGCACAAGTGATGAGCGCATCTCAAAGGAATTCACGAGGCTGCCGGACCGAGCGGCCACAAGTTTCTAACGACGTGAATTGCTTATAGCACATTCGGCGTGTGCTCCGCACCACGGTCATTTATCTGAAGCGAAAAGTCGTGGAGTCCAGCGAACGCGCCCATCGGAAAGCGCAGCACTCGTCGCGAATCGCGCAGCCTGATTTGACGTCAAAGGTTAGGTCTACGATCACAACCAACAGAACCTCACAACCGTCCGCCCATCTACTAGGCACCTTCGACCATACGCATGTCCCGCTCCGCGCCTCCTTCGAGCAGCTTCTTCGCCGCTTGATACTCGGTGCTTTCGAACGTGGCGATCGCCTTTTCGA
The DNA here is from genome assembly GCA_035622875.1 of Candidatus Acidiferrales bacterium. Lineage (GTDB taxonomy): Bacteria > Acidobacteriota > Terriglobia > Acidiferrales > UBA7541 > Palsa-295. The sequence goes on along the minus strand of DASPUN010000066.1, from coordinate 33,218 downwards.
GGCCATCGAATTCGATCACGACGCACCGCTGGTTCAGCCCCGCCTCGTAAGTCTTTGCCGGCATGCCTCGAACCAGAAACCGTCCTCCGCCGGCAGTGATTGCCGGCCCAGCCGCTTTTCCATAAGCAGCGAGAGCATCAGGATTTGAAACCGAGCGGTAAAACGTAATCCAGTACCCTTTGCGCATGGTTGCTCCTTGCAAAATTCGGACTCGCCAGTCTATCTCGGTTTCCCCGATAGACTAAACACTGTCAAAGTACCCGCTAAGCGCTGTTACCCGAAAAGTTCCCCGGCCGCCAGCGCTGAGCTTGTCCGATTAGCCGAGGCCCGCTCGCCAATGGCGCTTGAGTCGAAAGCCCCAAAGCTGGTGTGACGGGAATCACTGATCGCATTTCTCCCTAACCTATATTTGGATTCAATCCGGCTGTTGTGGGCCGGATATCTACAGCAGGAGGTCAAGTTATGCCCGCCACGCGTGCTGTTTTAGCGAAAGACATATCGCAGGAAAATCGTGAAGATCATCCGGTAGTGCAACATTTGCAGCGCCAGGTCGCCAACGCGATGGTTCTCTACGCCAACTACAAGCATTACCACTGGCAGACGTTCGGGCCCTTGTTCCGCGACTTGCATTTGATGTTCGACGAGTTCGCCAAGGACGTGCTGGCCACGACCGACGAGTTCGCAGAACGCGTCCGCATGATCGGACAAGATGTGCAGAACGTCCAACTGCGGCAGATGCAGGACGCGGCGACCGTGCAATCGACTTCGGCCAATCTGTCGATGCGTGAGGCGATTGAAGAAGCGGATGCGAATCTGCTTGTGATCATCAAGGAGATGCGAGAAGCGGCCAAGGCCGCCGACGAAAGTAACGATCCCGGCACAGTTGATCTGTTTTCGAGAGCCGTTCAGATTCACGAGAAGCACGAATGGTTCTTGCGAGACATTCTGAAGAAGAAGGACGGGTTGGTGGCCTGAGGCTGCACACGCAGAGCGCTCAGTAGCAACACTGGGAGCAGTTGGCCGAAGCCCTGCTTTCTCGTAGATTTCGCGCTGCGCAGGATTCGGAGGGAGATCTTCAGGGGTACGTTTGCCTTCATGAAGCCGGTGAAAGCCGGTTCATGGCGAAAGGATGTATGATTCACGGTCGGAACCGGATATCGAGGGAGCTGCCACGCATTCGGATCAGGAAGCCTCGGGATCAACATGCCCACGGAACCGCGAATCGAAACTCGTCACTGGTGGTCCCTGCGTGAATTCCCGCTCCTTCTAGCTGGTTTCTTGCTCGCTTCGGTGCCGGCATCGGGCCAGCAATCCTGCGAAAATCTGGCGTCTCTGAAGATTCCGGACGCCACAATCACACTCGCGAAATCGATTGCGACACCGCCGGCTTTTGACGTACCCAGCGTCCCCGGACGCCTCGGCACGCCTCCAGGGCTGAAGGTTTCGGTGCCGTTCTGCCGAGTGGCCGGGTTTGCTACACCGACCAGAGATTCGCATATTTCTTTCGAAGTCTGGCTGCCCATCGCCGCGAACTGGAACGGATCGTACGTCGGCGTAGGAAATCCCGGATTCACCGGCGCGATCGTCTACGGGAACATGGCGCGAGAGGTGGCCCGAGGCTCTGTTACGGCTTCAAGTGACACCGGACATTCGGACGCCGATGCATCGGGCCAGGTGGTTCCGACTTGGGCGATCGGTCATCCGGAAAAAGTGGCCGATTGGGGATACCGCTCGGTTCACGTAACGGCGGTCATCGCCAAAGAATTGATCCGAGCGTATTACGGCAAACCAGAAAAATTTTCCTTCTGGAGCAGTTGTTACGAGGGCGGCAACCAGGGCCTCACGGAAGCTCAGAAATATCCGAACGATTTCGACGGAATTGCGGCTGGCGATCCCGCATACCACATGACTCGCCTGCAGGCGGGCTCCGAATATCTCGCGTGGTCCGCGCTCAAAGACGGCGTGAACGGACCCAGCTACATTCCGCCGAACAAGTACGCGGTGCTGAACCGCGCCGCGCTCGATGCGTGCGACGCTCTCGACGGCGCGCGCGATGGTTTCATCGAAGATCCCACACGCTGCCACTTCGATCCGGCGACGATCCGCTGCCCGCGCAAGGAAGATTACGCCTCGTGTCTCACGCAGGCCCAGGTCGAGACCGCAAGGCGAATTTACAGCGGGGCAAAGTTCGCCGACGGCAAGCAAATCTATCCGGGCTTCGAACCGGGCAGCGAGCTGAACTGGGGAGCCGCGCTCGCCGGTCCGAACCCACCGGGCATCAATAACGGTTTCTTTCAAAGCATGGTGTTCGAAGACCCGAACTGGGACTTCCGCACGTTCGATGTCGATCGAGATTCGCGCCTCGCCGACACCAAAGTTGGCGCGCTCGTGAATATGACGGACCCGAATCTGCGCGCCTTCAAAGCGCACGGAGGCAAGCTGCTGCTCTACCAATCATGGGAGGAGACGGCAATCCCGCCTCGCAGCGTCATCGACTATTACACGCGCGTGCTGGACGCAATGGGTGGGCCGAGTCAGACGCAAGACTTCATCCGGCTATTCATGGTGCCAGGTACGGGAATCTGTCCTGGGTCGGGAATGTTCTCGAACGGTGTCTTCGATGCGCTAGACGTCGTCGAAAAGTGGCGTGAGACGAATGTTCCGCCGGATCGCATCATTACTACGCACCGTACAGGAAATGAAGTCGAGCGTACGCATCCGGCATGCCCATATCCTCAAGCCGCCATCTACAAAGGGACGGGCGATTTCTACGACGCTTCTAACTTCACGTGCGGAAATCCGACGTGGTGACGCAGCAGTCCACTTGGCCAGCTCATCGCATACTATGTCAATCCAGCTCAAACGATTTATTCTGAAGTGTGACGGAAAATCTAGAGACACTCCCCAACGCACCAGCGCGAAAAGTCTTTCTCCGATCCATCGTTCGATGGTTTCTACTCGGAGTGGCGCTTCTTTGGTCGCTCGCTGCGCTGATCCTAGTGGCCGCACGCTGGATCGACCCACCGACCACCGCGGTGCACATGGAGCGCCGCTTGCAGTCCTGGGTTCATCACACGCCGTATCACGAACGATACGACTTCGTTCCGCTGAGCCAGATCTCGCCCGATTTGCAGCATTCGGTCATCGCCGCGGAAGACGCGCGCTTCTACCAGCATCATGGATTCGATTGGCACGCGATCGAAATCGCTGCGGAGGGCGATGTGGAAGGCGGCCGCATTCGCGGCGGGTCCACGATCACGCAGCAACTGGTAAAGAATCTTTTCTTCGGAACCGGCCGCTCGATTCTCCGCAAGGGCGCCGAGTTCACGCTTGTGCCGGTGGCCGAGTTGGTCCTCGGCAAGCGGCGGATTCTGGAGCTCTACCTCAACGTGGTCGAATGGGGCCCGGGTGTTTACGGCGCGGAATCGGCCTGCCGTTTTTACTACCGGACTTCGGCCCGGAATCTCGAACGGCAGCAGTCCGCCCAACTCGCTGCGATTCTCCCGTTGCCCCTGAAGCGGCGGCCCGATCGCATGCAGCGCTACAGCGGACTCATCCTCGAGCGGATGCGCCAAATGGGCTGGTGATCAGGAGCCTGTAGGACGCAGGAAAACGAACGTGCGACCAAGTCCTAATTAATGGCGTTCACGCCACATTGGAATGATATGGAAGCGATGACCGCAACTATTGTTCCGCAGATGCCAGACGGTAAGAGCCGATCTGCGAAGTCCGTGTGATATCTTAATAATGACGGGGCTGTAGCTCAGATGGATAGAGCAGCAGTTTCCTAAACTGCGTGTCGGGAGTTCGACTCTCCCCAGCCCCACCATCTTCCCCGTAACGATCAACTCAATCAGCGATGAGAGACGGTTCGAGAGTCCCGTCCAGAACTCCGCGGATGCTTCGCAGCAGCGCGTCGCGCGTGAACGGCTTTTGCAGCATTACAGGAACCGCCCGATCGACGCCGTGCCGCGGCATCAGATCGCGCTGATAGCCTGACATGAAGATGATTTTTGTACTCGGCAACACTTTCTGCAGCTCGGTCGCGAAATCCGGCCCGCTCATCACCGGCATCACGACGTCGGACAGGATCAGGTGAATGTTTTCGCCGAGCCTCTCGGCGGTCTCCAGCGCCTCCCGCCCCGAGCCCGTTTCCACAACCACGTAGCCGCTGTGCTCCAAAATGTCGCGTAGTGATTTGCGCAAGAAATTTACGTCTTCGACCAGGAGAATCGTTTCCCCTCCCCGCCGCGATAGCGGCAGCGCACGAAGGGGCGCGACCGCGATCAACTCTTTTTCCGTTCGCGGCAGATATACCTTGATCGTCGTTCCGATTCCCGGTTCGCTGTAGACCCAGATGTACCCGCCCATCTGCTTCACGATTTCGTACGTCGTCGCCAGGCCGAGGCCGGTGCCTTTGCCGGGCTTTTTCGTAGTGAAGAATGGCTCGAAGAGATGCGACTGCGTGCCGCGATCCATGCCGGAGCCTGTATCGATCACGGCCAGTTGGACGTAATGCCCGGGCCGCACCGGCGGAAATTGCTGCGCGTAGGTTTCGTCGAGCTCTGCGTTCGCCGTTTCGATTCGCAGTGTCCCGCCCTTCGGCATCGCGTCTCGCGCGTTGACCGCAAAATTCATGATCACCTGATCGAGTTGTGCCGGATCGGCCAGAGTTCGCCCGATATCCGGCGCAAGCGAGACATTGAATTCGATGTCTTCAGGAACCAGGCGCCGCAGCAGTTTTTCCGCCTCGCTCACGACGGCGTTCAAGTCGACAACTCTCGGCGCGGGACTCTGACAGCGGCTGAACGCGAGCACCTGTCGCGCGAGATCGGCTGCGCGACGCGCTGCCTTGCCGATCCCTTCCACGCGCCCGCGATTCGGGCAATCGGAGGGAAGACTATCCATCAGCAGGTCGGAGTAGCCGATGATGACGCTCAGAAGATTATTGAAATCGTGCGCAACCCCGCTCGCCAAACGGCCGATAATCTCCATCTTCTCCGACTGGCGGCGCTTCTGTTCCCTGCTTCTCTCTTTCGCGATCTCGCTGAGCGTGCCGACGATTTTCAGCGGAGACCGGACGGCTCGCAAAAGGTGGGACGAGAGAGAATTCCCGGCGGGGGATGCGTTCCCCTCGGCGCTAGCGCCCAAAGCGAAGAATCCCTGCTCTGCCTCGATTGCCGGACCGGCACACACCCCTACCCGAGAGCGTGTTTTGGGCCGTCGACCGAGGGGGAACTTCATACATGCGCCTCCCGTGTCTTCTGGACAAAGCGCAGCAGGCGGAACGCCTTCCCTGGAAATCCGCATCGCCAATGCGGCCAGCCTTCCACCTGCTGCTTACCGGTCCGCCGCCCGGTCAACCTGCTCGCCGGAGTTCGCGTTTGTGCGGCGTGATCCTGCCTGTAATTCCGTGACGCCTCTGTGAGAGGTCAGCCCCCTCAGACGCTGCGCTGCGAAATCGCCAGTGTAGGAAACGCCTGTGAAGATGGATAGTCGGCAGAACACCTAGGGAGAAATCTGTAAGTCCGACAGATAAAGGAAATTAATGTTTCACGAGATGATTGCGGATGGCGTAGTGCACCAGATCGGTCACCGAATGAAGATCGAGCTTGAGCATGATGTGCGCCCGGTGGGTTTCCACCGTCTTTGTGCTGATGTTCAGAATTGCCGCCGTCTCCTTGTTGCTCTTCCCTTCCGCCAGCAGCTGAATGATTTCGCGCTCCCGCGGGGTAAGGCGGCCCCATGGTTTCCCATCGCCTTCGCTGTTCTCATTGAGCCGGATTTTTCCCTGGTGGATCGCCTGCGCGATCTTGGGAGAGAAATATCGTTCCCGTTTGGAAATCGTTTCCACGGCCGCCAGTAGATTCTTGTCTGCGTCGTCCTTGAGCATGTAGCCGCGCGCGCCCGCGTCCAGACCCTGCCGCAAAAGCAATTCCGAATCGTGCATGCTTAGAATCAGTACTTCGGTCTGCGGAGAGATTTTCCGAATCCGGCGTGTTGCTTCGACCCCGTTCAGCTCGGACATCGTGATATCCATCACGGCCGCGTCCGGCTTGCACCTCTTCGCCATTTCGACGGCCTCGATGCCGTTGGCAGCCTCCGCGCAAACGCGCCAATTCTTGTGAGATTCCAGAACGGCGCGAAGCCCTCGGCGCACTACGCTGTGGTCGTCAGCTATCAGAATTTGCATTGGCGGTTTGTGTCTCCTGGTTCAACGGAACCACGGCCCTGACCGTGGTTCCTTCGGCGTCGGAATCTATCTCGAGGACTCCGCCAAGCTGCCGGATGCGCTCGCGCATTCCGAGTATCCCGACACCCAATCTTTGCGCCTCGGATTTCGGAGCCTTCGCGGACTTGCGGCTGTTCCACCGGCCTTGGTCCACAACTTCGAGCAACAGCCGGTGATTGTCCCGCGTCAGGCGAATCTTAGCCCTGCGGCTCCCCGAGTGGCGCTGGACGTTCGCGAGAGCCTCTTGAACGATTCGGAACAGAGCCACCTCGGCGTCCTGCGGCAAACGCTCCACTTGCGGCCCGACTTCGACGTCCACATGAATGCCGCTGCGGTCGCTGAAGCCAGAGGCCATTTCTTCGATGGCCGATGCCAACCCCAACTCGTCCAGCACCGGAGGATGGAGAACGTAAGAAAGCGAACGAATTTCTTTCGCGAAGCTGTCCATGATTTCGCGCGTCTCGGCGAGCGCACGTTTTGCTCGGTCGTCGAGGGACCCGGCTGACTGCTTCAGCAGCGCCAGATTCAAATTCACAGCAAGAACTCGCTGGGCGAAGCTGTCATGCAGGTCTCGCGCGATCCGGCGCCGCTCCTCGTCCTGCGACTGCAACAGGCGCGCGGAGAGCCGTTGCAGTTCCTCCTCTCTCTCCTTGCTCTCGGTGACTTCACGGAGATTGCTGAGAACGCCGATGATCTCGCCTTTCAAGTTCCTCAGCGGGGCAAAGCGTGAAACTGCCCATCCTGATTTGGGTGCCGCGGGTGAGCCGTAGCGGAACTCCGGCGTAGTACACGTCTCACCTCGCAACGCTCGTTCGAAATATGTGTCGATGCCTTGCGCGCGCAAGTAAGGAAACAGATCCGGTGGTCTTTTCCCGAGCACCTGTTCCGCGGATTGGCCCGTTATCTCTTCCATGAACGGATTCCACAGCAGAATTCTCTGGTCGCGGTCGCACACGCTGATTCCTTCGCCCGTGCTCTCGATGACCTGTTTATTGAACTCGCTGGATTCCCGTATCGCCGCTTCCATTTGTTTGCGCTCGGTAACATCGCGCAGGGTCGAAAGCGTGCCGATGATATTTCCCTTGCCGTCGAGCATTGGGCCTGTCGAGATTGCGACCCAGCCGGTCTTCCCTGTCGTGGAAATCTGAAACTGATAATCCCACCCCGAAACGTATTCGCCGGCCAACGCTCGCTTCGCCAAGTCCTCGATGCCTTGATCGCGCAGAAGTGGAAACAGTTCGAACGCATTTTTCCCTACCGCCACGTCTTTCTTCACGTTGGTCAGCGATTCCATGAAGGGATTCCACGTGACGATCCGCAAATCGCGGTCGGCGACGACGATTCCCTCCTGTGCGCTCGCCAGAATCTGCTGGTTGAGTTCCAGGCTCCTGCGAAGCTCTTCTTCCGCTCTCTTCCGCTCGCTGATATCGCGCACGGCCGACAGAATCGCCGGCTGCCCGTGCAGCTCGAATGCCGTGGCGCTGATTTCTACCGGCAATCGCGCCCCCAATTTTGTCCGGAGCTCGCGTTCAAAAACGATTTGTCCTCTTAGCAGCGCCTGCCGCATGAAATAATTCGGATCGGGGACGCTTCCATCCCTGAAGTCAATCGGGGACATCTGCAAAAGCTCCTCGCGCGTGTACCCCAGCATCCGGCACGCGACTTCATTCGCTTCCTGAAATTTCCGGGGCACACCGTCTGGATCGACGTGGAATACAAACAGCCCGTCGTTCGCCTTCTCGAAAAGCAGCCGATACCGCTCCTCCCTCTCTTGCAGCGCGCGCTCCACTCGCGCCAGATCGGACGTGTCTCGAACGACGCCGCTTACGCCGACCACCTCTCCGTCTTCCGTTTCGATCGGATAGTAGCTGGAGACTTTCTCTCGCTCCTGCGTCGGCGCGTCCGGCGAGCTCCACCGAATCTTGATGTCCTGTATCGGTTGGCGCGACTCGATCACTTGGCGAAACAATCGCTCCAGGCTGTCAGCAAGATGAGGGAGGACGTCGCGCACCGTCCGGCCGATATGGTCTGCAATCGGCTTGTTGTTCAGCCGGGCCAGATATTCGTTGACGCGCACGATCCGGAACTCCCGATCGACGGAATACAGGCCTATCGGCGCATACTCGTAGAAGATTCGCAGTTCTGCGAGGTCCCAAGCTCGCGAGACAGCTTGGGAATTAGATTGGACCGTGGTTTCGATGTCTTTTTTTCGTACTGGTGCCGCCATGTCCCCGTTTCACCCTGAAACAGCCGGCTATGGCGACTGCAGGCCCTGCCAACGGTAACTGAGTATCCTTTATCACACCCTCTTTGAAAAGCAAAGCACTTCAAGCTCGGTATCGCAAGCGCATCCAAGTTGGCACATTCGTCCCCACCGTCGCCCGATGCCCTCTGCGCGCACCTCGGCCCTCCCCAGCCTTGCCGTTCTGCGATTGAATCTGGACCGACCTAGTTTCAACGGCCGCGGCGTGTTAGAGACGGTCTCGTGCTTGCGCTCAATTGCCTGCGTATTTCCCGGGGAGTAAGATATCGGCGAAGTGACGGCTCTCTCCCCGATTCCCGGCGGGACCATTGCGCACTATCGCATCGTTGAAAGACTGGGCGGCGGAGGCATGGGCGTGGTTTACAAGGCGGAGGATGTACGCCTGAGCCGGTTCGTCGCTCTCAAATTTCTTCCCGAAGAAGTGGCGAACGATTCGCGCGCGCTCGAACGCTTCCGGCGCGAAGCCCGCGCTGCCTCAGCATTGAATCATCCGAATATCTGCACGCTCTATGAAATCGGCGAAGACGGCGGTCGCCTGTTTATTGCAATGGAATTGATGGAAGGCGCGACGTTGAAACACGTGATCGCTGGCAAGCCGCTTCGGATCGATGAACTTATCGATCGCGCAATCGAAATCGCTGACGCGCTGGACGCGGCACACTCGAAAGGCATCATTCACCGTGATATCAAACCCGCCAACATTTTCATCACCACCCGGGGGCACGCAAAAATTCTCGATTTCGGCCTCGCCAAAATTCTTCCGTCGGACCCCGACCTGGCGGAAACACAGCCGGAAGCGGCCGGCACTGCAGACCTACTCTTGACAAACCCGGGCGCCGCGATCGGCACGGCTACCTATATGTCGCCAGAACAAGTGCGCGGAGAGGTTGTCGACGCGCGCACCGATCTTTTTGCCGCCGGGATCACTTTTTACGAAATGGCGACCGGCACACTTCCCTTTCTTGGGAGCATACGAGCCGAACTTTTCGATGCAATCCTCACGCGAACTCCGATCGCTCCCTCGCGCCTGAATCCCGAGCTTCCGCCGAATTTCGATTTGATCATCGCCAAGGCGCTCGAAAAGGACCGAAACCTTCGCTACCAACACGCTGCCGAAATCCGCAGCGACCTGAAGCGCCTCAAGCGCGACACCGATACGGGGCGGCGCGACTCGCAGAGCACTCCGGCGGTTGCAGGCGCCATCATTCTGCCAGAGGCCGCCGATGGCTATAGACGTAAGCGCAATCGATTCCTGGCAGCAGCGTTCGCTGCCTTTCTGTTCCTCGCGGCCGGCGTTGCTGGCGCGTTTCACCACTTCGATCGGGAAGGCTGGCAAGAAACTTTCGGCCCGGACATACCTCGCCAGAAGAACTTGGTTGTCCTGCCCTTCACTGCCGTCGATGGTCAGCCGGGCGAGCAGGTATATTGCGACGGCCTTACTGAGACTGTAACGGCAAAGCTGGCCAACGTAGCATCGCTGCAAGTTTCGTCGGCAAGGGAGGTCTGGGACAGAAACGTCAACAGCGTCGACAAAGCCCGAAACCAATTCGGCGCAAACCTCGTTCTGGCAGCCAGCTGGCAACAGACACGGGATTCCGCACGCATCAATTTGAGTCTCGTTGACGCCAAGACCGGACGCCAGCTCCGCACCGACACCATCACTGAGCCGGCAAATGATCTGTTTCAATTGCAGGACCATGTCGTCATGACTGCGTCACGCATGCTGGAGCTCGAGTTGTCTCCGACGAATGCATCGGCTTTGACTGCCCACGACACCACGGTATTAACGGCCTACGATTTCTACGTTCAGGGAATCGGCCACCTGCAAAACTACGAGCGGCCGGAGAACGTCGAAGCTTCCATCAACTCGTTCCGTCGCGCGATCGAACAGGATCCTTCGTACGCCCAAGCCCAGGCGGCGCTCGCCAGAGCCTACTGGTACAAGTACAACGCGACGCGAGATCCTCAATGGGCCGATCGAGCGAAAGCCGCTGTCCAAGCAGCTCGCAATCTCAACAGCAAGTTGCCGGAAGTCCAGCTCGCGATTGCTGACATGACGCTGCGCACCGGCGCCTACTCCGAGTCGGTTTCCGCGTTTCAACGCGCTCTTCAAATCGATCCTGAAAATGTGGAAGCCTACCTGGGCCTTGGAAATGCATACAGCGCGTTAGGACGCCCAGAAGACGCCCAGGCGGCCTTTCATCATGCGCTCCAAATCAGTCCGGAGTGTTGGAACTGTTTCAACCAGCTGGGTAGGTTTCTGTTTGATCAGGCGCGGTATCCGGAAGCCATCCAGGCGTGGCAGAAAGTGACGGAGCTGGCGCCGGACAACGTCTGGGGCTACCAAAATCTCGGCGCCGCGTCCTTCGCTCTGGGCCGATTTGAAAAAGCGGACGAATACTTTCACCGCGGCCTTCAGATCGCGCCCGATGACGCCGATCTGTATTCGAACTTGGGCACTGTGAGCTTTTTCCTCGGCCATTTCGACGAGGATGTGACGTACTACACCAAGGCGGTCGAGCTCGGATCGCAAACGTACACTGTTTGGGGCAACCTCGCGGACGGCTATCGCATGATCCCGGGCGATGACAGCAAGGCCACCGAAGCGTATCGCCAGGCGATCCATCTGGCGGAGGTTCAGCTAACCATAAACCCAAACAATGCGGACGCCCTTAGCTCTCTCGCTGAGTACCTCGCGCGCACGCACGACCCAGCCGCCGCTCGCCGGTACTTGGATCGGGCTTTGAAACTCCAACCGCAGGATGTCGACGTTTTGTTCGATGCGTGCCTCGTTCATCTCGAGGCCGGCGAGCGCGAGGCCGCGCTGACCTGGCTTCAAAAAGCAATCGCAGCCGGATACAGCCGACAACAACTTCTTGCCAATCCCGAGCTCGTGAGTTTACACTCGGACCCTCGATTCGATCGGCTCGCGAAGCAAGCGAAGTCTTACCAGTAGGCTGCTAACCTTTGAAGCAACGCACGAGACCAGAAGTTCTCCGTGCTTAACCTACCCACCGCAAGTGGCATTTCCCACAGGCCCAAATGCAAGTGAGAGTGAAGGAGGCGTTTATGCCCAGCTATCGCATTTCTGATATTCCCGGCGTCCGACTACTTCTCTTGAGCACGATCGCAGTTGTCGCGTTTGGCTACGTTGCGGAGCCCGCTGCGAAAGCCCAAAGTGCCCCAACCCCCGGCACCACCTGGGTGGTGACCGTCGATGTGACAACCCCAAACCCTATAGGCGGGCCGGAGGTTCCGTCCTACAGTATTGCCACTAAGGGGTTACCGCCGAATTCGCCCCCGCCCCCTACCTGCGGCGCTTCCTCAACGGCCTTGACGCTCCTCGGGGATGTCCCGGTGTGCCCGGGCGACACAATTTATTGGCAAGCGAAGACTTCGAATGGCAAAGGCGTGATCACCGTTGATGAAGTTGACGGAGTCCTGCACAGTGGAAGCAACTCACCTCATTGGTTTCACGGCAACGTCGGTGATTTGATCGGCGGAATAACGAGTTCGTCGCATCCTCAGCGCGGAGGCCACGATTATGTAGTGGCGGTCTACGATTCTGGTCTCAACAAAGTAGTTGTCGACGATCCAAAGATCATCGTCGGTTCCGGAAATGGAAACCTTGCGACGTCCGCTGTCCTGCTGACTCAAATTCAGCAGAGCGTGCAACTACTCTCCGATCAAGTGGCTCGCGTGCTCAAGGACGACCCCAAAGCGCTGGAGGAAGCTAACGGCACCCTGCGACGCATGATCGAAGACGTCGATAAGCTCCAACGGATCCCGCAGTTGAAATAATGGCGACCTGCAAGGTGGCTACTCCCATCCCAGCCTTTCTGGGTGTATAGTTCCGGCCAATAGGAGGGCTGTATGTCATCCGACCCGGGAGCGGCTCCCGCCTACGGCCTCAGGCTGCAGGTTTCGCCCTGGGAAGAGGCGCTGATCGTGCGATGCATCGGCCGCATCACGGTCGAGCACGCCCCCGAGCTGAAGTCGCGCGTCCGCGCCCTGATCCCGACCACTAAAGGCATCATTCTCGACCTCAAAGAAGTTTCGCGGCTCGATAGCGCCGGCATCGGCACGATCGTCGGCCTCTACGTTTCGGCGAAGAAAGCGAACTGCGAATTCCTGCTGGCCAATTACAACAATACGGTCCGCAATCTCCTCGGCATCACGCACCTTCTCACCGTCTTCGAAGACTGCGCCCGCTCCGGCATGCGCATTCCCTGATCGTTCAACGGGATGCCGCCGCGCCGAGCTTCGCTTCGTTTCGCGCCAACGACGATCGAAAGTTCGAATCCGTTCCATCCGGCGTGCGTCGTTGACACCGCCTCACGCCAACGTATAATCATGTTTCACCCAGTCTTCGCGGGACCTCGGCAGTTCGACTGGCAGTTCGTTTCAATAGCAGGCTCATCAAGTTCATGATCGCGTCGCCCGAAAACCTAGCGGCACTCCTCTATCAAGGCGCGCCGCTTTCTCACTACTGGCAGAAGCTGGTCGACCCCACTTTCCACAACCTCTATCAGGTCAACGCGTTCGACCTCGCGATCATGTTGCCGTATTTCTTCGTGATGACGGTCCTCGCGATGTACGGCATCCACCGTTATCAGCTCGTCTACAATTTCTTCAAGAATCGCAAGAATGTCCCGGGCCCGCCGCCGGAAATGGCCGCGTCGGCGTGGCCGAAGGTGACCGTCCAGCTCCCGATCTTCAACGAGCGCTACGTGATCGAGCGCCTGATCGAAGCCGTCGCGCAATTCGACTACCCGCGCGAGCTGCTCGATATTCAAGTCCTCGACGATTCCATCGACGAGACCCAGCAGGTCGCCCGCGATTGCGTCGAACGCCACCGCGCGCTCGGCGTGCCGATCAGCTACATTCACCGCGACAATCGCGAAGGCTTCAAAGCCGGCGCGCTGCAGGAAGGCCTGCGCGTCGCCTCCGGCGAATTCGTCACTATTTTCGACGCCGATTTCATCCCGCCCGCCGATTTTCTGCGCCGCACGGTTCCCTACTTCACCGATCCGCAGTTGGCGATGGTCCAAACGCGCTGGACCTACATCAACCGCGACTACTCGGTGCTCACGCAAGTTGAAGCCATTCTGCTCGACGGCCATTTCGCCATCGAGCATTCCTCCCGCTTCCGCAGCAAACTCTTCTTCAATTTCAACGGCACCGCCGGCATCTGGCGCCGCTCCGCCATCGAAGACGCCGGCGGTTGGCAGCACGACACGCTCACCGAAGACACCGATCTCTCCTACCGCGCGCAGCTTCGCGGCTGGAAATTCCTCTACATTCCCGAGATCGAGTGCCCTTCCGAGCTGCCCGTCGAAATGAACGCTTTCAAATCGCAGCAGGCGCGCTGGGCCAAGGGCCTGATGCAGACCGCGAAAAAAGTTCTGCCGCGCGTTTGGCGCAGCGACGCGCCCTCGGAAGTAAAAGCCGAGGCGTTCTTTCACCTCACCGCCAACATCAGCTATCCGCTGATGGTTTTCCTTTCGATCATTTTGCTGCCCGCGATGATCGTGCGCTTTTATCAGGGCTGGTTTCAGGTGCTGACGATCGACCTGCCGCTCTTCCTCGCCTCGACCTGCTCGATTTCGTCGTTTTATCTCGCGGCCGAGCGCGCGTTTTATCCCAAGACCTGGAAGCGGACGTTTCTCTATCTGCCGTTCGTGATGGCGATGGGCGTGGGAATTTCCGTGCGCAACGCGCTGGCGGTGATCGAAGCGATCGTCGGAAAACAATCCGAATTCGTGCGCACGCCGAAATATCGCGTCGAAGCTTGCTCGCCGGGGCGAGCGGGGAAGAAGGACCGCGTCTCGTGGGCCAAGAAGAGCTACACGAAAACCGCGGGGCTTATGCCGTATATCGAAATCGCTCTCGGCTGCTACTTCGCCGCCGCCGTCGTCTATTCGATTGAGATGGAAAACTACGCGACGGTGCCGTTCATGATTCTCTTCGTGTGGGGCTATCTCTACACGGGAGTGATGTCCCTCGCGCAAACTCACATCGACCGTTTGTTTAGCGTGAGGGATGAAGCGTTCGCCCGCCGCGACGAATCCTTCGCCTCCGCCGTCCCCGTTACCGCGCCGGCTCTTGCGTTGGCCACCGCCGACGGCGCGCTCCTTGCCCTGAGCGAGCCGCAATCTCGCGAGGCGTCCGCCGAACGCGCCGCAGAAGTTCCCGCCCCGAAGGCCCGCGCTGCCGCTTCGGGCTCGTAGGGGCACGATATATCGTGCCCGGCGTAGTTTCTTGGCACCCCGCTGCCCATCCACCTCACACGTCGCGGGCAACGCTCCTCAAGGTTCGAGTGTAGCGCCGGGTCCTTCAGCCCAGCATCTTCCCCCAACGCTCGCGCTCGCCCTGTCATCCCGAGTGCAGCGAGGCTTGCCTGCCGGAGGCGGGGATCTACTGTTGTCTCCGTGGCACAGGCAATCCTGCCTGTGCTCTTCCCAACTTTTTCGCGTGCCTACTCGATGGCATCCCGCAATTTGTACAACGCGGTCAGGTACGTGCCGGTGTTCATCACCAACAGGATGGGCGTCAACATCAACGAGAAAAATCCCCACGGGCCGAGCAGAAGGTTCTTCCCCTGGAATTCCCAAAACTTCCTGTGGATGCACGACCTGCAGAGCTTTCCGGTCACCGAAAACCCTCGGCGCGTCACCAACATCCCAACGTTCCGGTGAAACGTAACGCTCGTCGTGGCGCGCATCTGCTTGCACAACTGGCACCGCCTGAACTCCCCCAACGGCGGCGCGGCCGCCACATTCATCGTTCCCTGCTCCGGCCCATTGCCCGCGACGTTAACACAGTCAGTACGGTTTCAAGGGAGGTGGCCGTCTCTCACGCGCCTCGCGCAATTTCGCATCGTCGGGCTGTGCGCCACAGTCTTGGCCCGTCCTGTACCGGGAGAATCCCGGTCGTGCTACGATAGCCCATGCTCACGAAACTCGACGTACAGAACTTCCGCAGCATTGAAAACGCCAGTGTGGAGTTTGCGCCTGTAACGATTTTTTTCGGTCCCACATCGGCGGGAAAATCCACGCTCTTCTACGCTCTACTGGTACTGCGCAACTTCATCCTGAATCCCAACCAAGCCAGCGACGGGCTTTTCAACTTTGGCTTCCAGAACCTCGGAGGTTTCGACGCCTGCGTTTTCAACCACTCGACAACGATTCCGATTGGAGTGAGAGCTCATTTCGACAAGCGCAGCTACGGCGTGTTCCTGCGGAAGACAGACGCAGATATTTTCGAGACGTCCGAATTCACGAACATGGCTGTGAAGGTCCCAGTTCCGTACAGCGCTAGTCAAACGGTTCCAACTTCCTTCACTGATAAAGAGGAGGAGTTCGTCGCTAATTGGAACGGTTTCGCATCCACGGTTGCATCAAAATCGGGGACGCCCGATTCACAGGCGAGGGCGAACGCACTCGCAAATATTCTGAACGGTCCAGTCGAGGCGACCCGAAGGGTTGATATATGCCCTCACCGCCGTGGCTTTTTCAAGCCAAGCTATTCGCCGACGCCCCTCAGCCCTACGCCAACGAGCGAGGACGAAGTTGCGACGATGATCATTAACGATCAAAACTCCGCTCCCCGTATCTCGATAAATACGGTCGAAATCTTTGACCGCGATTTCCGCACCTTTACTCCACCAGGGACGGCAACGACCTTCCTGCAAACGACCGAGCAGAAGGGCGCTCGAATCCCCGGGCTGTTGGTAAATGACGGCTTCGGCGTCAATCAAGTTGTTTACATGCTGGCGAAGATCCATAGGCAGGAAACAGAAACGGTTCTCATCGAGGAGCCAGAAATACACCTGCATCCAACTGTGATTAGGAAGTTCGCACGCGTTCTAACGTACCTTGCTACGGTAGAGCGAAAGCAACTTGCCTTCACAACACACAGCGAGCAGTTCTTGCTGTCTGTGCTGGCCTGCGTAAAGGAAAAGCTATTGCGGCCGGGACAACTCCGCTGCTATCACGTCATTCGAGAAGGCAAACAGACTATCTTTAACCACGAGCCCGTTTCAGAGGACGGCCAAATTTCTGGTGGGTTGTCGTCGTTCATGGAAGGCGAACTCCAGGATATCAAGTCGTTCCTCTCAGTCAGCGAATAGCTGACCGTGGCGATTTTCGTTATCAACGAGTGGCTGTGGGCCGACGCATCCGGCTCAAATGGACGAGACCATCAGCGCCGGGCCTACACCGTCATCAGCAGACTTGGTACTTCCGCCCACCGAATCGTAATCATCGAGGGAAGCTCCTTCGACAGAAAAGCCTGGAACATCTGCAAGAGCACGGTAACAGTCGTACAAGCAATTGCACGGGCGTACGTCGTGAATGTGCGTCAGAATTCCGACCGATGCATGATTCTGAAACCTCAAGATGCCGCAGCGATCCCCGACGCACTGGCGGCTGCGGTTAACCCTGACGATCACTACCTGGTACAGGCACTGAACACGGTTAGCGACGCAATTCTGGTCACCACCGACGAAGCCCTATGCATCGCCCTACGCGCGGCCGGTCTCGACTGCATTACCCCCGACAGGCTTTTGCACGAGTACCTCAGCGAAGGTCCTTAGCAGCCCTGATTTGCCGAGGCACTGCAGTCCACATAACTCGCTTGACAAATTCGAATGCGCTGTGTGCTAGCGTGGGTCGAGGCCGCATCTAAGCCTCAGAAGGGAGCGGATCGCGCGCTCGGCAACACGCGCTGCATGGCGTCGTGGACTCGGGCGCAGTTTGGTGCGATCTTTGGAGCAGCAAACGCAATGAACGAGAGCGAGCACAAAATCGGCGAGCACGCCCAACCACTTTTGGTGGAAGGTCAGGGCTTCCCCGCCCTGAGCGAAGCCGAAGGGAGCCCTGACAAAAAGACCGGTCGGTTTGCCCGTACCGCTCTGCCGACTTGCGCTGAGTTCGCGCGACGGGAACGAAGCGAGGCCGTCGCCAAGCCACCGGCGCAGCGACAATTCCCCGCTTGCATCAAAGAGCGAGTTCACCGCCAGGCTGCTCGTGCTACGACGTCAAAAAGGGTGTCAAACGAAACCAGGTGTTTTGCATCGCAACCCATTGAAAACACTCGATCGCGGCACCAAAAGGGTGTCAATTTTTTGCGTTTTGCAAAAACGGCGCCCCCCTCCGCGTCTATTCGACAATCGTGTCGAATAGAATTGACTCCAACTCATTCAAAACAAGAGAGTTCATTTTTTCTACTCGACAATTTTCCGCAGTCTGTGCGGAGGCCAGTAGGGGGTCAGAGCTTCCCCGCCCTGCCTGCCCTGACGAAGGAAGGGAGCGCAGCCCAAGCGAGCTCTGACGACAAGACTCCGCGCGCAGCGCCGAAGGTGGAAGCTCAGGGCTTTAGCCCTGAGAAAAACGACCGGCGCAACGCGCCGTTCCTCTGCGCAGCCCCATCCGCAGCAAGTGTTCGCCTTTTGCTGTTGTTCATGGTCGCCGCGTGCGCGTGCGGAGTGGCGCAGGCTAGGTTTCGTCAGCCGAATGCGGAGTATCATGCGCGGCGCGAGAAGCTGCGCGCGATGGTCGATGGGCCGATCGTGCTCTACGGCTACACGGGGCACGAGGACGCGTCCGAAGTCGCGCTCTTTTTTCAGGAGCAAAATTTCTACTACCTCACCGGCCACAACGAGCCCGGCGGTGTGGTTGTCTTGGTTCCCGGGACGCGGCACGATGTGGCGGTCGACAGGCCAAACGAAATCCTGTACCTCCCGCCGCGCGATCCCAAGGAGGAAGTCTGGGAAGGGCCGAAGATCGGGCCGTCGATGCCGGAAGCAAGCGAACGGACCGGCTTTGAATATGTCGTGCCGATCGCAAATCTCAAGAGCGATCTCGAAGAACTCGCCAAGACGTACAAGAATTTCTACACGATCCTGCCGCCGAGCCACGAAGAGGGCTATCCGCATCTGACGGAATCGGTCGCGCTGATTCGCTCCATGATTCCGCACGCGAATCTCAAGGACATTGCGCCGCAGCTTTACGCGATGCGCCAGGTGAAATCCGAAGGCGAGCTCGCGCTGCTGCAAAAAGCGATGGACGTCTCCGTGGACGCGCATTTCGACGCGATGCGCACGATGCGTCCCGGACTTTTCGAATATCAGATCGCCGCGCGCATGAAAGAAATCCACGAGTGGGGCGGCTGCTCGCGCGAGGCGTACGCGCCGATCGTCGGCACGGGATTCAATTCGACGGTGCTGCACTACAGCGTGCTCGATAGCCAGATCAAGGACGGCGACGTGGTGGTGATCGACGTAGGCGGCGAATACGGCGGCTACGCGGCGGACATCACGCGCACGCTGCCCGCCAACGGCCATTTCACTCCGCGCCAGCGCGAGATTTACGACATCGTCCTCGGCGCGCAGAACGCGGCGCTCGCGGCGATCAAGCCCGGCGCGGTGCTCTACGGCGGCAAGGGCAGCGTGCAGCAGATCGTCGTCGACTACATCAAGAATTCAAGCGGCCGCGACAAGGAAGGCCGCACGCTCGAGCGATATTATCCGCACGGAGTGAGCCATCACATCGGGCTCGACGTGCACGATCCGGGCGACCGCGCGCGTCCGCTCGAGCCGGGTATGGTGATTTCGGCCGAGCCGGGGATTTACATTCCCGAAGAAAATCTGGGCGTGCGCATCGAGGACGACGTGCTCGTCACGCAGGACGGCCACCGCATCATGACCGGGCGCCTGCCGCGCTCCGCCGACGAAATCGAAAAAATCATGGCCGAGGGCCGCAACAGGCCTTCCTCCACTGTTGACACTCCACCGAGCGGACCGTAGCATCGATAAATCGTCCGCGTGCCGGCGTAGCTCAGTGGCAGAGCGAGGGTCTCATAATCCCTAGGCCGTGGGTTCGATTCCCCCCGCCGGCACCATTCCTAGCAGTGCTCCAACAAGGTAAGAGAGATGCCAACTCTCCACATTACGGTTCCATACCAGATTCCCCAAGCCGAGGCGCTAAGGAGAATCCAAGCCCATATCGCGCAACTCAAGGAGCAACACGCAGACAAGATGAGCGGCCTCGACGAAAGTTGGAATGGCTATGCCGGACAGTTCAGCGCATCCGGTATGGGCCAGTCGGCATCGGGGAAGATCCTTGTTAACCCGTCGGAGGTCATCGTTGAAATGACGCTCCCGTTTGCGGCGACGTTTTTCCAGGGAAAGATCGAAGCAGCAATTCGTGAAAACCTAACCAGGTTGCTGGCGTGAGGCGCGCCGGGCCCCACGCGTCAGCTTACTGCGACTGGGGCCCGACGTGGAGTTGCAAAGGTGTTGGGCTCTTATTCGATTGTACGAAGTGAAGTTTGTAGGAATAAACGAGCAGGTTGATGCTCGCCGTGTAATCGACCGTGATGTCGTACCAGACTCGAGCGGTCGACGGCTCCGTATACTTCTTGAGGGTGATCTGATCGGGCTGCAGGCGCAAACCGTGTTCGGCGGCGGTGGCGATCACTTCTTTGCGCATTTCGTCTTCACTCTTAGGGGCATTGAGGCCGATATTGACGCCGTTCTGGGCTGAGGCGTCTTTCAGGTCGTCGTGCAACTCAACATTGTTGACGTAGATCACCGCGAACTGCCATCCCACCACGACGGCGATTGCCAAGATCGCCAATCCTGCGATGAGTACAAGTTTCTTCATCGCGTGCCTCTTGCCGGATGATACGCGCGACTTTCGCGCGGAAGCAATGAAACCCTGAGCGATGAGTTGGCTTATCAGTAGATGGCAGTGCGGCTTGACAGAATTCGCTCGGTCGTATTAGCTAACACGCGCAATCATTTCAACTAAGGACCTTACATGATCGCGAACCGGTGGATGTGTGCGGCGAGTCTGGCTGTGATGCTCTCGGCATTCGGCGTCAGCGCGTTGCGGGCTCGCGCGCAGGAAGCGCCTCCACAGAATCCGCCAGCGGTGCAGGGCTCGCCGGTGGATAAGCTAACGCCGGACGACATCGCGATGGGCAAGCTGCTTTTCGCTGCGAACTGCGCGAGCTGCCACGGAGTCGACGCGACGGGACAGCTCGGCCCGAACTTGCACGGCGTGGTGCAGAGGCTGGGTGAGCAAGGAGTGTTCGCCGTCGTTCGGAATGGCAGGGGCGGGATGCCGCCGGTTTCCTCGATCAACGACGCGCGGGTGTGGCAGGTTGTCGGATATGTGAAGACGCTCGGCGAGTCGGGCTCGATGGAGAAAGCCACGGGTGATCCTGAAAAAGGAAAGGCCGTGTATGAAGCGAACGGCTGCGCGACGTGCCACGCGATCGGCACCGTGGGCGGCGCAGTCGGTCCGCAGCTCACGGCGATCGGAAGGTCGCGCGCGCCGAAGTACCTGCACGAATTCCTGCTTGATCCCGGAAAGAATCCGCTCGCGGACATGTCGCTGCCCGAGCGCGCGGGAAACACAGGCTACCTGCTCGTCCGTGTCGTGACGAAGGACGGACGCGAAATGACCGGCATTCGCGTGAACGAAGATACGTTTGAACTGACGCTGCGCGATGTCGGCGGGCACTTCTACACATTCGACAAAACGAAGCTGAAGACGATCGAGCCCGAGCCGGGAAAGAGCGTCATGCCGAGCTACGGCAATCTTTCGGCGACCGATCTGGATAATCTGGTTGCATATCTTTCGAGTTTGAAGGGGGCCCAATGAGAGCCGCACGCTATTTGGTTGCGCTGATTGCCGTGTGTTTTGCGGTTCCGAGTTTCGCGCAGGTTTCGTACGAGCGGCTGAAAAATGTCGCGAAGGAGCCGCAGAACTGGCTGACGTACGGCGGCAACTACGCGTCGCAGCGGTTTTCGGGGCTGAGGGAAATCACTCCGGAAAATGTGGCGAAGCTGCGCGTGGCATGGGCCTATCAGTTGCGCGGAGGCGGCGTGATGGAGTCGTCGCCGATCATCGTGGACGGGATCATGTACGTCAGCGAGCCGCCCAGCAATGTGACCGCGATCGATGCGCGCACGGGGAAACCGCTGTGGCATTACGTTCCGCCTGTGCCGAGGGACTTCATTCCCGTCGGGCTGTTTCCGACCAATCGCGGAGTGGCAGTACTCGATGACAAGGTGTTTGTCGCCACGATCGACGATCATCTGATTGCGCTCGATGCGAAAAGCGGCACGGTGCGCTGGAATTCGCTCATCGCGGACAAGGCGGAAGGCTACGCGATCACGCAAGCACCGCTCGCGATCAACGGGAAGATCGTGGTCGGCGTCGGCGGAGGCGAAGCGGGCGCGCACGGATTCCTGAGCTGCTACGACGCGAAAGATGGAAAGCTGCTTTGGCGAACATACACGGTGCCGCGCAGCGATAGCGATCCCGGCGCGGACACGTGGGCGGAGGGAAGCTGGTCGAACGGAGGCGGCACGACGTGGAACACAGGCTCGTACGATCCGGAGCTGAACTTGATCTATTGGGGCACCGGGAATCCGGTGCCGGACTGGAATGGTGAGGGCCGGATGGGCGACAACCTGTTTACGTGCTCGATGATCGCGCTCGACGCAGACACCGGGAAGATGAAATGGTATTTCCAGTTCACGCCGCATGAGACGCACGACTGGGACGCAGCCGAGCCGCCGATTCTGCTGGATGCGACGATCGCCGGGAAGCCACGGAAGTTGCTGGTGCAGGCGAATCGCAACGCGTTTTACTACGTGCTGGATCGCACGAACGGCGAATTTATCGCGGGTGTGCCGTTTGCGAAGCAGACGTGGGCGAAAGGGCTCGATGCGAAAGGTCGACCAATAGCACTGCCGGCAGCGCAGATCGAACCGAGCGTCGAGGGAACGCTCGTGTATCCCTCGCTGACCGGCGGAATCAATTGGACGAGTCCCTGCTACAGCCCACAGACAGGGCTCTTCTACGTGAATGCCCGGGACGGATTCGCGTATTACATCAAGGGCGAGCGCAAAATGGCGCCGGGCAATTCCGTCGGCATCATCGGCGGCGGGGGTGGCGGCGGAAGAATGAGCGGACCGGACGAGACGACGACGTCGATTCGCGCGCTCGTGGCGACGACCGGCGAAAAGAAATGGGAATACAAGATGATCGGGGACTCGTGGACGGGAACGCTCGTGACGGCGGGCGGGCTGGTATTTTCGGCCGATGCGGCGGGAAATTTCTTCGCGCTGAATGCGAACACAGGAGAGCCGCTGTGGCACCTGCTGCTGGGAGCGGCGGTGCGGTCGAATCCAGTGTCGTACGCGGTCGATGGGAAGCAGTACGTGGCGGATTCGGCGGGGAACACGCTGTTTGTGTTTAGCTTGCCGTAGCTCAATTCGATAGAAGAGAGATTCTTCGAGTCCATGGCCGGACGTCCCGCATGAGCGGGACGGTTAAAGACCTCCGGCCACTTCGCTCCCTTCCTTCGTCAGGGCGAGCAGAATGACGCCGCGCGCTCGCGCGTACCGCAGCGCTATGATTGGTTGTGGAGGGGTCGGCGCTCTAGGCGAATGCGTCGACTGCTTATTGGGGGGCTTCATGAATTCACATCCCACTTTGTACGCAGCCGCAGTGATTTTGGCCTTCAGGTTACTGGGACACGCGCCGTCAGCGAGCGCGCAATTCCCGCCTCAGACGGCACCGCCGCACAAGCCACATCCGCCCGCTACAGCAGAAAGTATCGCCAAAGGGAAGGAGTTGTTTCAGGGCACCTGCGCGAATTGTCACGGCATCGACGGGAGCGGAGCAAACGGTCCGAATATTCAAAACGCGGCGGCGACGATGGGACCGGAGGGGCTGTACACGAGAATGACGTCTGGCGTCATCGGCACCGCAATGCCTAATTTCACGTTTCTGGGCGATGACAAGATTTGGGAGATCGCGGATTACGTCGCGTCGCTCGGCCAGCACGGAACCGGCGCATCGTTCGGCGATCCGCAGAAAGGGAAGGAAATCTACACCGCGAACGGGTGCGCGACGTGCCATAGCATCGCGGGACAAGGTGGAAATTCAGGACCGGATTTGACGACGATAGGCTCGCAGCGTGCGGCGGCGATGTTGCGGAACGAATTGCTCGATCCGGGAGCGAATCTGCCGCTCGACACAAATGGACTGAGCGAACGCGCCACGACCCATGCGTACGAGATGTATCGCGTGACGCTTGAGGACGGGAAACAAATTGAGGGAATGCGCGTGAACGAGAATTCGTTCGTGATCGAATTGCGCGATGCGAAAGGCGAGCTTCGTTCCATCGAGAAGTACAGAGTGCGCAAGGTCGAGGAGATGCCGGGGAAGAGTTTCATGCCAAGCGTGAAAGGAAAATTGAGCGACGATCAGTTAAACGATCTGGTCGCGTATCTGGCCGGCCTCGGGGGTGCACAATGAAAACGGCGAAACTGGCGGCGTGCGGTTTAGCACTCGCAGCGTCGCTCGTGAGTGCTGTTCCGAGGTTGTGCGCACAGAACGTGACGTACGACCAGATTCTCCATTCGGCGAGCCATCCGGAAGACTGGCTGACCTACGGCGGAAATTATGCGTCGCAGAGATTTTCGGAACTGAAGCAGGTCAATACGGAGAGCGTGGCGAACCTGAAGATGCAATGGGTGTACCAAACTCGCCAGCAAGGAATTTTCGAGTCGTCACCGATCGTCGTGGGCGGAATCATGTATGTGACCGAACCTCCGACGACGGTCACTGCACTCGACGTGCGCACCGGAGTTCCGATTTGGAGATGGACGGCGAAGCTGCCAGAGCATTTGTTAACGATCGGTCTGTTCCCCACCAACCGCGGTGTGGCGATCCTGGGCGATACGGTTTACGTGGCGTCCATCGATGCGCATCTGGTGGCGCTCGATGCGAAGACCGGCGCCGAGAAATGGTCCGTTGAAATCGGCAAGAATGAAGAAGCGGTGGCCATAACGCAAGCGCCTCTGGCGATCAACGGGAAGATCATCGTCGGAATGGGCGGCGGCGAGGCCGGCCTGCGTGGGTACATCGACGCATACGACGCGAAGGACGGTCACCGGCTGTGGCGCCTGTACACAATTCCGAGCGCGGGCGAGCCGGGAGTCGAAACGTGGGAAGGCGAAAGTTGGAAGTACGGCGGCGCCACGACATGGAACACGGGAGCTTACGATCCGGAACTGAACACGATCTATTGGGGCACCGGCAACCCAGCACCCGACTGGAACGGCGACATGCGTAAAGGGGACAACTTGTATTCCTGTTCGCTGCTCGCGATCGATGCGGATACGGGAAAGATGAAGTGGTATTTCCAGTTTTCACCGCACGAGACGCATGACTGGGATGCGTCGGAGCCGCCGATACTTTTCGACGCAGTGATCAACGGGAAGAAGCGGAAGATCGTGGCGCAGGCGAATCGCAATGCGTTTTACTACGTGCTGGACCGCGAGACGGGTGAATTTCTTGCGGGCAAGGCATACGCGAAACAAACCTGGGCAAAGGGGCTCGATGCCAAGGGCCGGCCGATCGAATTGCCGAATATCGATCCGACGCCGCAGGGGAACCTGATCTATCCGAGCATTACGGGCAGCGTGAATTGGACGAGTTCGTCGTACAGCCCGCTGACAGGACTTTTCTACGTGGACACGCGGGAGCAGGGCGCCATCTACTTCAAGGGCCATCCCACGATCTCACCGCACAATCCTCTGGACATCGGGGGAGGCGGGGGGCAGAAAGTGCTTGCGGGCGACGACATGTACTCCGCGATTCGCGCGCTCGAGGCGACGACAGGCGACTTGAAGTGGCAATTCAAGATGGTGGGCGATTCTTGGACCGGAACGCTCGTGACCGCGGGCAATCTCGTTTTTTGTGCTGACGCCGGTGGGAATTTCTTCGCGCTGAACGCGACTGACGGGAAACCGCTCTGGCATGTGCAGCTCGGGAATTCGGTGCGGGCGAATCCGATCACGTTCTCGGTGGACGGAAAGCAGTACGTGGAAGCCGCGGCTGGGAATTCGATCTTCGTTTTCTCGCTACCATAGAAGCGCGACCGTCCAGCCGGACGCCTCGCGCCAGGCGCGATTTCCGGACACGATGTATTGCGCACCTCCAAAGCGCTACATCGCGATAGCGCATTCCCCCGCCCTTAACATATAGAATCCCGAGATCATGAGAACCTCCGTGAGATTCGCGTCGCTCGTGTTGCCGGTGCTATTGGCCTGTGGAATCGGAAGTACGCAAACTCGCGTCAACACGAAAGAAACGCCGCAGCAGTTCGCCGATTTTGGCGATTTCAAGCTGCAAAGCGGCGCAGTGATTCGTGATTTCCGACTGGGCTACCGCATGGCCGGCAAGCTCAATTCCACAAAATCGAATGCGATTCTCTGGGCACCGTATCTCGGCGCCCGCTCGGAGGACCTGCTCGAATACGCCGGTCCCGGAAACATCGCGGACACGTCGAAGTATTTTGTGATTCTCGTGGATGCGATCGGCAATGGCGTTTCGACATCGCCGTCGAACAGCAAGACGCAGCCACGGATGCAATTTCCGCGCTTCACGATCCGCGACATGGTCGAGTCGGAACACCGATTACTGACAGAAGTGCTGCACATTCCGCACCTGCACGCGGCGATGGGCTTTTCGATGGGCGGAATGCAAACGTACGAATGGGTGACGGCGTATCCGGACTTCATGGATCTGGGCGTGCCGATGAACGGGTCGCCGCAATCGACATCGTACGACAAGCTCCTCTGGACTGCCGAGATGGACGCGCTTGAGCTCGATCCCAATTGGAAGGATGGGAACGGCACGGGTCCAATGACGCGGGGATTTGCGCTCTACAACGAGATTGCGTCGATGAACTTGACTTCACCGGCGCGGCGCGTGGCGCAGACTTCACCCAAGGATTTCGATGCGTTTCTAGCGGAAACGCGCAAGAGCAGCACGGGCGACGCCCGGGTCGTTTGCGATGCGATTCGCCAGCGACAGGCGATCGAGGCGCTCGACATTCCCGGCGAATACGGCGAGACACTGGAACAGACGGCGCGGCGCACGCGCACAAAGCTTTTCGTGGTCTTGACCCTGCAGGACCACATCGTGAATCCAGGGCCGGCACGGACATTTGCGAACGCGATTGGAGCGCCCGTGCTGACGCTGGATTCGGCCTGCGGCCACCTCAGCCTGGACTGCGTTTCGATCGGGCCGATCGTGGCGAAATTCCTCTCAGATCCCTCCAGCGCGCGTTCCATGACATTGCGCGACGACGCAAAATAGCAGCGCGAAATTCTTCGCGGAAAATCCCGAATTTTGGACTTCGCTACGCTAGTGAGCGGATTTCTTGCGGGAAACCTTGAGGATCACTTCGATGTCGCGGCGCGAGTCGAAGCTGGAAATCGTGCGCGTCGGAGAGGTGAGATCGCCGTGTTCGGCATGCACTTCGTAATCGATGTTGGGATCGAGCCCGCTGAAACGGTAGCTTCCGGAATCGTCCGCGATGCGAGTGATCACGGATTGTGTCCTGAGATTCAGCAAATAAACGACGCTGGAAGGGACCGGATTGTCGTCTTTGTCGACGGCGAGGCCGTGAACAGTCCGAAGCTGGGTATCGGATTTCTTGTCCTGTGCGCCAAGAGCGGCGACCGATGCCGCCGTAAGAATCCCAATGATCGCGAATCCAAGGATCTGGCGCATATTGGTCAGTTAGATGCCGCGCGCGGGCCCGAGGATGTGACCGCGTAGTGGCGAAAAAAAATCACTCTTCCTCTTCGTCCTCATCGTATCCGGACTCTTCTTCTTCCTCCTTCTCTTCTTCTTCGTCGCCCGACTCCTCGTCTTCGTCTTCGTCCTCTTCCTCTTCCTCTTCATCCTCTTCTGAGAGCACGTTGAGATGGACGGGATGCGTCTGCGTCACTTCGAGCTCGGCTTCACACTCCGGGCAGGTCAGGATTTCGCCTTCTTCGACTTCGTCTTCATCCAAGTCGATCTCGGCGTCGCATTCCGGGCACCTGGTCACAGGTATGTCTCCTCTTCGAGCGAACTTCCAGCGGACGGCGTATTATATAACGCTCGAGTCAAGCTTTGGCGTGGAGGTTGGCGTAAAGATGGCGGACAGTCGCGAATTCCCGGAGCGGCCTCTGGTGGGCGTGGGCGGCGTCGTAATTTCCGACGGACGAGCGCTGCTGATCCGGCGCGGGGGACCGCCGCTGCAGGGACAGTGGTCGATCCCGGGCGGAATGCTAGAGGTCGGCGAAACGCTGCTCGCGGGCGTGCGGCGCGAATTGTTCGAGGAAACCGGGGTCGAGGTGCGTGTGGGCGAACTGATTGAGGTGTTCGAGCGGATCAATCTAGATAAGGAAGGAAAAGCGAGATACCACTTCGTGGTTCTAGATTATCTGTGCGAGCCGGTTCGGGGCGAGGCGCGCGCGGGAAGCGATGTGACCGACGTGGCGTGGGCCAGGCCCGACGAGCTCGCGAAATATTCGCTCACTGAAACAGCTACGCGAGTGATTCGGAAGGCGTTTGAGATGGCGAGGGAACGGAGCCTCCAGCCGGACGCGGATTAACTCGCAGCCGCTGCTTCCGGCAGGCGGCCGAAGCGGCGCTCGCGGCTGAAATAATCCTCTACGGCAGCTTCCAAATCCGCCACATCAAATTCCGGCCACATGCGCGGAGTGAAATGCAATTCAGCGTAAGCACATTCCCAAAGCATGAAATCGCTGAGGCGCTGCTCGCCACCGGTTCGAATCAGCAAATCGACGTCGGAGACAGGCCCGCCGGCATTTGTGACCTGGCCGAGACGACGCGCGAACTCGCGGTCGGAGATTTCTAGACTCGAAAGCATCCAGCAGGAGGCGCGAAGAATGGCTTCGCGCGAGGAGTAGTCGAGAGCGATACGCAGATCGAGAGCGCGGCCCGCGGCAGTTTGCCGTTCAGCGGATTCGATGGCTTCGACGAGGCTGCGCGGAATGCGGTCGCGGCGTCCGATTACGCGCAGCCGAACGCCCTTCGCAGAGCATTCGGGCGCGTCAGCGCGAAGATAGTCTTCGAGTAGGCTCAGCAGCGAATTGACTTCTCCGGTGGGTCTTTCCCAATTGTCGGAAGAGAACGCGTAGAGCGTGAGAGTTCCAATGCCAAGCGAAGCCGCCGCACGAACCACGCGTCGAACCGCGGCTACGCCCGCTCGATGCCCTTCCGAACGCGGGAGGCCGTGCGACGCGGCCCAACGGCCGTTGCCGTCCAACAGAATTGCGACATGAATTTTCGGAGCCGGTATGACCCTTGCAGCGCTATTGCCCATGGTGGTTTGAAGTGCCCTCTCTACCCTTCCCGCGTGGCGTGGATCAGGGCTTCCATATGATCGAGATACTGTTCAAAGGCGCGGCGACCAGCGGGAAGGAGCCTGTATTCGGTCTTTGGCACGCGGCCAGCGAATGATTTCGTGCAGCCGATGTATCCGGCGTCTTCGAGTTTGCGGGCGTGGACGCTCAGGTTGCCGTCGGTCACGCGCAACAGCTCTTTGAGCTCGTTGAAAGTGAGTGAGTCATTCACGGCGAGCGCGCTCAGAATCGCCAGCCGAGTGCGCTCGTGAATGACGCGATCGAGACTCGCTGCTGCCGCGTTAGCAGGCAATGCTACAGGCACCTGGCGCTTCCCTTTTTCGTCCCGAACACGACGGAAGGCTCCGGATCTAGCCGCCATATTTCCTCGCAATCACCGCACCGAAAATCATATGCAATCCCCCGAATCCGACACCGAGAAGTGCGTTGCCCCAATTGGACGGGCAAAATAGGGCCACAGCACCCAAAACCATGAAGCAGAGGCCCATCAATGGCACGATGCGAATCGAGAAAGCCCCGCCGGTGACAACTGCGGTACCGTAGAGCAACAGCCAAACGCCCGGTGCCGTAGCGAGCGAGCCGATTCTCGCGAGCAGCAAAGTGAGGAGCACGCCCACAATCAGAGGAGGCGCAAAGCTGTACGCGAACCGCCGACCAGGTCCAGAAAGCATGCCGGTACCAGACTCGCGAGCCTTGGTGTACGTGGTCCAAACGGCGATCGCAATAGCCAGCGCAGCCTCGCCGATCCAACACAGGAGCCATGCAAAAGGTGAGGATCTCTGCGAGGCGATGACCGCGGCGCCAATCGCCGTGATCCCCATAGCCACGCCGCCCCATCCGGGCACAGCCGTAAAGGAGGTGGCGCGCTCCATGGTTTCGCGGATGAAGCGGATGTTGTCGCGAGCGCGATCGTCGATAGCAACGGGGTCGGATTCGCGTGGCTTGCGAAAGTCGAAAGGCGCCATGAGCGTAGATTAGCGAATTTAAAGGAATTGTCAAGTACTTTGCACTGCAAAGTTTCTGTCACAATGCCGCAATGGCGGCGAAATGCGGCTGGATTCGCAACAAGCGCTGGGCGCGAAGGGCCCTTAATTCCCTGCCGGTCGCCGAATCGGGTACCGGCCGACGAGCCAATTCAGGCGAATGTAAATCAGATCTGAAAACATCATCACGCTGTCGCGTAGGACATGAACTTTCGTTGCGGGATCATGGGCCCAACGAACGGGAATCTCCACGGCGCGCAAACGATGACGCTTTGCAAGGAAAAGCACCTCAGGATCGAATCCAAAGCGCTCGATGCGCTGCTGCTCAAAAACAATCCGGCAGCGCTCGGTGACGAAGGCCTTGAATCCGCATTGGGTGTCGAGAAACGGAAGCCCGGTGAAGAATCGAACGAAGCCGTTGAAAATCATGCCCGCGACTTCGCGAAATCGGGATTGGTGCACCGAGATCAATGAACGATCGAGAGCGCGCGATCCAATCGCGACGTCACTACCTTCGTCGATGGCCGCACGAAGTGTCGAGAACTCCTCGATCGGGGCGGAAAGATCGGCATCGGTGAAAAGAGCGATGCGACCGCGCGCTTCGAGCATGCCGTGGCGAACGCTGTAGCCCTTGCCCCGGTTGCGACCGTTCGAGAGAAGCCGCAGCCCCGGCAAGTTTCGCGAAAGGTCTTCAACGATCTTCACGGTGCCGTCCGTCGAGCCATCGTCCACGACAATGATTTCGAGGCGATCGAGTCCCGGCCAACTGGCGGAGAAATATTCGCGGATGCGATCGAGGCTGCGGCCGAGGCGGTGTTCCTCGTTGTAGGCCGGAATGACGACCGAGAGTTCCGGCGGCGTACTCATCCTTGACGAAAAGTCCTGAAAGCAACCATCCGGAAGTGCGCCGCCTCAAATTCTGGTCGGGCAAGTTCGTGATTGCTGTCTCTGGTGTGCATTCGGAGGCGGTATCGCAATAGGCTCCGGATTCTACGGGCAGGAGCGAAACTATCACAGCAGCGTTTGAAACCGCCACCAAAGAGCGCTCGTGCGGTGCGGGTTGGCGTTGGCATGACAACTGACCCGTGACGGTGCGTCCGGCGTTCGCTATGATGGTTGACGACCCCAGAAGCGGAATTTTCAGGAGAAATTGAATGAGACTCCTCCTCGCAATCGCGGCAGTGCTGTGCGTCGCGGCGCCCGCATTCCCGCAGGCGACCAGTCCGACTACCGCGTCGAAATCTGCGCAACACCAGCCGGGCACGACCGCGCCGTCTGCCGCAGCTTCGCATGCTCCCGGCCAGACCGCTGCGCCGCCATCCGAGTCAGCCGAAAAGATTGATCCCGCGAAGGAAGCCGCGATCCGGCACTTGATGGACATTACGCAAACCGCAAAACTCGGGGACAATATCGCGACATATCTAACCGGACAAGTCCGCGACGGCGTGAAAAATGCGATCGCGCCCGAAAATCTTTCGAAGTTCATGGATACGTTTAACCAAAAGTTTGCCGCAACAGCGCCCGGACCCACAGTGACCGATGCGATGGTGCCCATCTACGCGAAAGCCTTCTCGATGGAAGACATACAGAGCCTGACCCAATTCTACGAGTCGCCCCTAGGACAGCGGATGGTCAAAGCTCTCCCGGACGTAGTTCAGCAATCACAGGCGGCGGGAATTCAGATCGAACAGGCATCGGCACTGAATATCCTGCGTAGCATGGCCGACGATTACCCGGAGCTAAAGCAAATGCTACCGCCCGAAGACGGCCAGTCCGCGGCAGGCACAGAGGCAGCACCTGGAGCAGTGCGGCCAGCAGCGGGAGCGAAGTAGCCGCCAGACTTTCCGCGAGCTGATTGCCAGTGCCGACCCATTAGCCCGAAAACAGGTCGAAAGTGAGTTGAGCCAGTTATAATCCTCTGCCCATGGCTCTCGCTCCATCGATCGATTGGTCGCCACTCCGGATATCCCTCGAAACGAGCATCTGCGCCACGGCTATTACACTGGTCGCCGGCCTGGCGGCCGCCGCGTGGCGACAGAGACGCTCGGGCCCAGCGACGGCGTTGGTCGATGGCATCTGCCTTCTCCCGCTTGTTCTTCCGCCGACAGTCGTGGGCTTTTTCTTGCTGCTGCTTTTCGGCCGCAATGGGCCGCTCGGGAAGCTACTCCTGCGACTTGGCGCGACGCTTGTTTTTTCGTGGCCCGCAACCGTGGTTGCAGCGGCCGTCGTTGCATTTCCACTGATGTATCTGACGGCACGGGCGGCGCTGGAGCAGGTCGACTTGCGATTTCTCGAAGCCGCGCGAACGCTGGGTGCAAACGAATGGCGCGTATTTCGTGAAGTCGCTTTGCCGCTCGCGTGGCCGGGAGTGCTGGCAGGGACGATTCTTTCGTTCGCGCGCGCGTTGGGCGAATTCGGAGCGACCTTGATGCTTGCCGGGGACATTCCCGGACGCACTGCAACGATCCCGATCGCGATCTACTTCGCAGTGGAAACCGACGACATGCGCAGCGCCATCGCCTGGTGCGGGGCGGATGTCGTGATTTCCCTCATGCTATTAGTCGGCCTCTATTACTGGACGCACGCACAAGGGCCAGCGCGCTGGGCGCGCCGTTGATATGGCACTCGAGGTTCACATCGAGACAAAGCTGGCCGACTTCGCACTTGAAGTGGCGTTTTCCGGAGGGGACGAGCCTCTCGGCATTCTCGGACCGTCGGGCGCTGGGAAAACGATGCTTCTGCGCTGCATTGCGGGACTCGAGCGTCCCGATCGCGGAAGGATCGTACTTGGAAACAGGACGCTGCTCGATACGGAGCGCCACGTAAGGATTCCGGCGCGTCAACGCCGCGTGGGTCTGCTGTTCCAAAATTATGCGCTGCTGCCGCATCGCACCGTGGGCGAAAATGTGGGCTTCGGCCTAAATAATCTGTCACGCGCTGAACGCGAGCGACATGTGCGCATCTTGCTCGAACGCGCGCATGCGAGCGGGCTGGAACAGCGCTTTCCGCGCGAAATCTCGGGAGGCGAACAGCAGCGGGTCGCACTGGCACGAGCGCTGGCAATTGAGCCGGAGGCGCTTCTGCTCGACGAGCCTCTCTCCGCTCTCGACACGCACCTACGGAGCCAGATGGAAGCCCAACTTCAGGAAACGTTTCTCGGATACCTCCGGCCATCGCTGCTGGTGACGCACAATATCGAAGAAGCTTACCGGCTGAGCAAGCGTCTGCTTGTGCTTTCCCGCGGGCGCGTCGTCGCGCACGGGCCGCGGGGTGAGGTGTTCCGCAGACCACCGAGCAAGGAAGTGGCGCGCTTGACGGGATGCAAGAACTTCTCGCGCGCGCGAATGATTTCGAACAACCTAGTGGAAGCGATCGATTGGGAATGTCAATTGCGCGTGGAACAGACGATTCCGAGGCCGGCGGCACACGTCGGAATTCGCGCACACTTGATCGACTTCGCGGAATCTTCGAGCGGCGGAAAGGCCG
>DASPUN010000065.1:0-3062 GCA_035622875.1 Candidatus Acidiferrales bacterium | reverse complement strand
CACGGTATGGATCAACACCTATGGTCTGATGGATGCGTCACTCCCCTTCGGGGGATACAAGAGTTCGGGCTTCGGCCGGGAGTTGGGCGCGCATGCGGTGGAGCACTACACGGAATTGAAGACAGTTTGGCTGAACATGGGATAGGAAGCGTGCCGAGCGCGCGAATATTGCGTCGCAAAGAACGCGACGCTGCGCGCGGCACGCCCAGGTCCTTCAGCGAGCAAAGAACGCTCGCCTCAGGATGACAATCAGGAGAGGTTATGCCGGGCAAAGTAGCAAAAATCGGAACGTTCAGTGACTGGATCGGCTTGTTCAACGATTGGCGCAAAGAGATCGGGGTCAACACCGACGATATCGAAGCCTTCCACTTCGACACGCTCTACGGCGCCATCGACACCGAAGAGATCGAGTTCGGCTCGTACAAAGGCCGCCGCAAGTGGGAGAACCTGCGCCAGATTCCCACACAGCAGATGCGCGACGCGCTCATGAACATGATCGTCTACCAGGGCGACACAGAGTTCGCCAGCGTCGAGCAGCAGCGCAACCTGTTCGAGATGTCGCCCACCGACTGGGACCGCCGCGCGATCACCCGCGTCATGATCGAAGAAATGCGCCACGGCTGGCAGATGTGCGCCCTGCTGATCGACCACTTCGGCTACTCGGGTAAGGTCGAAGCGCAGAAGATGCTGGAGCGCCGTGCCTTCGAGAATAAACGATTGTTGGGCGCGTTCAACGTCGACGTCGACAACTGGATGGACTTTTTCACCTACACCGATTTCGTCGACCGCGATGGAAAATTTCAGCTGCAGATGCTCAAATATTCAGCATTTGCTCCGCTCGGCCGGTCCATGTCGTACATGCTGCGGGAAGAAGCATTTCACATGGGCACTGGCAACGACGGCCTGCGCCGCATTGTCGAAGCTGGCGTCATTCCGGGCTGGCTGATCCAGAAATACCTCAACAAGTGGATTTCCAGCTCCTACGATCTGTTCGGCACCGATCATTCGTCATCGGCACACTGGGCGTACGTGTGGGGCATCAAGGGCCGCTACGACGAGCCCAAGAACGACAAAACGGCCGATCTCGACGATCTAAACGACTATAACCGCCATCTCTACCACGACGAGGTCGCTGGGCTGATCGAGCGCTTCAACAGCGCGTTGAAAGCCGGAGAGCCCAAGCTCTACGCGCCGCACATCAAGTTCAATCGAGCCATCGGCAAATATGCCGGACAAAAGTTCCACGCACAAACCGGCGAGCCGCTCGATGACCGCGCTTACGAAGAGCATCTGAAAGAGTACATGCCGTCGGCTGCGGACAAGAAGCTGTTGCTGGACATCATCGCGACCGAGAAGAAATGGATCGCCGAAAAGACTGGCGCGCGCGATCCGCTGGCGACGATCGGCGAAGTGCGCAAGTCGGCGATCAATTTGTAGGTCGGGCCCTTTTCGCAGAGGCAGCAGAGGGACGGAGGAATCATGGAATCCGTTGCATCGACCATGAGCCGGCTAACGCTCGAGATTGCCGCGCCGACGGCTCGCATCACGTTGCGGCATCCGCCGCGGAACGTCATTGACGTTCCCATGATGGACGAATTGATACTGGCGTTCGAGGAGATCGACGCCCGGGCAGAGATATCGACGATCACGCTCTGTGGAGACGGCAAGACCTTTTCGGCGGGCGTGGACGTGGCTGCGCATACTCCTGACAAAGTCGAGGAGATGCTCACGAAGTTCCACTCCGTCATTCGTGCTTTCCTCGCGACCCCGAAAGTCACGATTGCCGCGGTGCAAGGGCCCTGCCTGGGCGGCGGCGCGGAGCTGGCCATGATGTGCGACATCGTCTATACCACCCGGCTGGCACAATGGGGCTTTCCCGAGATCAAGCTGGGATGCTATCCGCCGGTGGCGTGCACAGCACTGGCGGCGCTGGTCGGGCAGAAGCACGCGGCGGAGTTAATCCTGACCGGGCGCACCATCAGCGGCGAGGAAGCGGAGCAGATCGGTCTGGTGGCGCGCGCGGTCGGCGAGAGCGATTTGAGTGCGGTCGTAGATGAGTGCGTCGGGCGCTTGAGCCGGAGGAGCCCGGCCGCGCTGGCCCTGGCCAAGAAAGCCTCATACGCGTGGGATGCCATCCACTTCGACAAGGGCCTGGCTCGCGCGGAGAAGATCTATCTCGAAGAGCTGATAAAAACCGAAGATGCGCGCGAGGGCATTCGCGCCTTCATGGAGAAGCGCGACCCGAAATGGTTAGGGCGATAAGGGGCGGCTTCAGCGTCTTCAGGAGTGGTTTTTGAAAGGGCGCGGCTTCAGCCGCGCCGCAGGAAGATGGGATGATCAGCGGCTTTAGCCGCTGAGGTCGCGATGGACTACGAAATCACTCCCGAGGAAGTGAAAGCGAAGCTCGATCAGCGGGAGCCGTTCACGCTGCTGGACGTGCGCGAACCGTGGGAATTTGAGACGTCGCGGATCGAGGGCGCAAAGCTGATGCCGATGGGAGACGTGCCCGCGCGTGCGCACCAGGAACTGGATCCTGACGATCACGTGGTCGTGCTCTGCCATCATGGTGTGCGCTCCATGAACGTGACCGTCTGGCTGCGCCAGCAGGGATTCGAGAGGGCGCAATCGATGCGCGGCGGCATCGATGCCTGGTCGAAGCGCGTGGATGGGAAGGTGCCGGTGTATTGAAAAGCAGCTACTAGCTTCTAGCTCCTGGCTACTAGCTAGGACGACGAAACGGTTTGCTAGAAGCTAGCAGCTAGGAGCTAGAAGCTTTCGTGAAAAAAGAACTCATCTCGCTTCGCGTCAACGGCCGAACCCACGAGCTGGCCATCGAGCCGAGCACGCTGCTGCTAGACGTGTTGCGACAGGAGCTGCAGCTGACCGGTTCCAAGCGCGGGTGCGACGATTCTTCCTGTGGCGCCTGCACCGTTCTGATCGATGGCGTGGCCATGATGTCGTGCACATTGCTGGCCGCGAGCTGCGAAGGGCAGGAGATCACGACAATCGAGGGCGTGACCGAGCACGGCAGCCTCGCGGCCATCCAAAAGGCCTACGGCGAC
>DASPUN010000064.1:0-36962 GCA_035622875.1 Candidatus Acidiferrales bacterium | reverse complement strand
CCGTGAAGCCGGGCGTGCCGCGCTCGACAATGAACGCCGAAAACTTCTCGCCGTCGACTTTCGCGAACACGATGTAGACGTCGGCGAATCCGCCATTCGTAATCCACATCTTCTGGCCATTCAGGATCCAGTTCTTCCCGTCCGGCGAGAGCACCGCGCGCGTGCGAGCTGCCAGCGAATCCGAGCCTGCCTGCGGTTCCGACAAGCAGTACGCCGAAAGCAGCTCGCCAGCCGCAATTCTCGGCAGATACTTTTTCTTTTGCTCTTCCGTTCCGAAGTAGATGAGCGGAATCGCGCCGATGCCTGTCGTCCCACCGAAGGCGACGGAGAACGAGGCGTACACACTGATCTTCTCCGTCAGCACGGTTGCGGAAATCTTGTCGACGCCTGCGCCGCCGTACTCCTCCGGTATCGTGGCGCCGAGGAGGCCGATCTCGCCCGCCTTCTTGAGCGTCTGCGCCATCAGACCTTCTTTGTGCTTTTCGAGATCGGAAATCGCGGGGACCACTTCCTTGGCGACAAACTCAGCCGCGGTCTGGCCGATCAACCGCTGCTCGTCGGTGACGTCGGCCGGAGTGAAAACATCCGCCGGGCTCGTCGTCGAAACCAGAAATGCGCCGCCGCGATTGAGCGCCTGAGAGACCGTCATCGTCGCCATGTCGTTCCCACCTTTTCTGCGCCGTCCGGCGCAGCTGAAATTCGAGAAATCGTTACGCGGCGCGCTCGAAAATGCCCGCCGCACCCATGCCGCCGCCGATGCACATTGTCACCATGCCGTACCGCGATCCGCGCCGCTCCATTTCGCGGAGGATCGTCGACGTCAGCTTCGCGCCCGTGCAACCGAGCGGGTGGCCGAGCGCGATCGCGCCGCCATTCACGTTGACCCGCGCCGGATCGAGCCCCGCGAGCTTGATCACTGAAAGCGCCTGCGCCGCAAACGCTTCGTTCAGTTCGATCACGTCGATCTGGTCGAGCTTGAGTCCCGCAATCTTGAGCGCTTTCGGAATTGCGAAAACCGGCCCGATGCCCATTTCTTCCGGAGGGCATCCGGCGGTCGCGAATGAAACGAAGCGCGCCAGTGGCTTGAGTCCAAGCGCCCGAGATCGTTCGGCGCTCATCAACACAGACGCCGCAGCCGCATCGCTCGTCTGCGAACTGTTTCCGGCCGTCACGACACCCCGCGCATGAAATGCAGGCTTGAGCTTCGCCAGCGCTTCCATCGACGTGTCGGCGCGCGGTCCCTCGTCCGTGTCGAATTTCACGGTGCGCGTCTTCGGCTTTGCCGTGCTTCCGTTGCCTGCCGCGCCGTTTTCAAGATACGTATAGCTCACTTCGACGGGCGAAATTTCGTCTTTGAACTTACCTGCCGCAATTGCGGCGAGCGCTTTCTGGTGGCTCGCGAACGAAAATTCGTCGGCCTGCTCGCGCGAGATGCCATGTTTCTTGGCAAGGTTCTCTGCGGTGAGACCCATGTTGAGGTAGGTGTCGGCGTAGTGGTCGATCAGCCAGGGATTCGGCGAGATTTTGTGCCCGCCCATCGGGACCATGCTCATCGACTCGGTGCCGCCCGCCACCGCCACGTCGCTCTGCCCCGAAATGATCTGTTGCGCGGCGATCGCGATGGCCTGCAAGCCAGATGAGCAGAAGCGGTTAATCGTCATCGCGGAAACGTTCACGGGCAGTCCCGCGCGCAGCGACGCGATTCGCGCGACGTTCATTCCCTGCTCCGCTTCCGGGGTCGCGCAGCCAAGCACAACGTCGTCGATATCGGCCGGGTCGAGCCCCTTGGCTCGCGCGATCGATTCTTTGATGACTACCGCCGCCAAATCATCCGGCCGCGAAGTGCGCAGCGTGCCTCGCGGGGCTTTTCCGACGGCCGTCCGCACAGAGCTGACGATCACCGCTTCCCTCATGATTCACCTCGCCGATATCTGCGAACTCGAAATGGCAGACAGCTCCATTGGATGCCAGAGAGTGAAAAAAAGCAACTGGGCGGGCGAGATGCGCGGCGCTGCGTCGAACACGATTTCCAAACTCGCGTTTTCTTACTGCCGATGAAACTTGATGGTCACCGTAATCTGCACCGGAATCGGCTGCCCGTTGAGCATCGAAGGCGCGTATTTCCACTGCCGCAGCGCGTCGAGCGCGGACTGGCGCAAGACCGGCGGCCCGGATAGCACTTTCATCGCAGTCACTTTTCCGGAGGCGTCGATCGTCGTGTCGACCACAACATCGCCCTCGATGCCAGTTTCGCGTGCCATGGTCGGATACACAGGCAGGATCGAAGAAATCAATTGCGGCGGCTTGAGCGCCCCGCCTACGCGAATGCGAACCGGACCTTGCGGCGCCTCAGGAGCGGGCGGCGCGATCGAATCTCCAAGTGACGGAAGCTCGGCGGTCCTCGTGTTGACACCGTCGAGCGCAGGAGCAGAATCCGCGTCGCCGAGATCGCCGGCGTGCTTGCGTGCGGTGGGATGCGCGTTCATGGCGGAAAGCGTCGCGGGAGCTTTCGCTGCGGGCTTCTCTTCCACGGAAGCAGCCGCGGCACCCGGTACAGGCTGCGACTGCTTGGCCGATTTCGCGGCCGAAGGAGCTGATTCCGCCGTGCGTGCCGTCACGGCTGGTGCTGCGACTACGACCGGCTCGCTCGCAACGGCAGGCGGCACTGCACCTGTTGGTGCCGCGTTCACGGGCGCGACTGCTTCCCGCGCGGTCTGTGCTGTCGCCTGAACCGGCGGCGCGGCAGGTTCAGTCACACTTGCAGAAGTTCTGTTCGACTTTGCCCCGAACGGAGGCAGATGCAGGAAGTAAGTCGCTCCGGCTCCAACTGCCAGAAGCGCGACGACACCCGCAGCGATCGCAAGCCAATTCCGTTGCTTGCCTGTCTCGGATGGCATCGCTCCTACGCTGAGGCTCCCGAACGGCTCTCGAGCCGCGTGGGTTGCGCTCAGGCCTGCGCTTGCGGCAAGCCTCCCGAACGGAGCGGAGGTCGTGTCAACCGCTTGAGAAATTACCGCCGGCGATTCGTCGATCGCTTCACCGGGCACTCCCGCGAACGAAATGCCGGACGCTGCATGTGAATCGCCCTGCAGGTCGGCCATGGAAACCGAAGCCGCAGGTGTCACGGGCGGTGCAGGCGGCAGATCGGCGAGCAAGCTCTTGCGTGCCACTTCTGCGACTACTCCCTTGCGATCCGTATCTCGACCGGAGGATGAACTCAGCCTTGATGTTGGCGCCGCCGCTGGCTGCACTTCCTCCTGCGACCCGATCGGCGCGAATGCGGACTCTTTTTGTCCCACTTGCGCTGGCGGTTTTCCCGCGGGCGACTTCAAGCTCGCAGCAGGCGCCCAGGAAATCGGTGGAGCGGGCTTGTCTTCCGGTTTTTCGATCTTCACATCGAGGGACACGGGCTGTGCGATTGGTGCGGGTGGTATCGCACTCGACGTTGCATTCTTGTCTGACGCAAACGAAACACCCCAATAGCCCGCCTGGCGGTGCGTAAATTCGATCTCGACGTAGCTCTGGCCATGTCCGAACGCGCGAACCTGCACCACACGGCAGATTGCATCATGGCCGGTCTTCAAATTCGTAACGACCATCATCTGCCCGGACGCCACGGGCGTCGCCATCTTCAACACGCCCCCCTGCGGAAACACGATCATGCTGGACGTCTGCTCTTCAAACGGTTCCGTATGAGGCGTCGTGCCGAGCACGACGTCTTTCACGCGAGTGCCATGTACCTTCACGGGCAATTCCAGCGACACCGCATCCGATCGCATCGGCGATGAATCTTGTCTTACTGACGTGTTTGATTGGGCTACGGCTGTCTCGCTGGCAGGATTGGCGGCTTCTAATGTGTCTTTCGATGGCGTCATAAATAGTACGAACGGTTGGGCACCGACCCCCTGTAACGACCTGAATCCCCGTGGAATGTCAATTTTCGGCGGCTGCGGAAAGGCGCCGCAATAGTACGTTCGTACTGGCGGTGAACAATTCGATGAAGTCTGCTGAGACGCCTAATTGCGAAGAGGTTTGCCGGTCTTCAAGGTGTGCGCGATGCGCTCTTGCGTCTTGCGCTCGCCGCAAAGGCTGACGAACGCTTCGCGCTCGAGATCCAGAATGTATTGCTCGCGAACGGTTTGCGGCGCGGTGATCGCTCCGCCAGCCATGATGTAGGCCAGCTTTCGCGCCACTACGCCGTCGTATTCGGTGGCGTACTCGCCTCGGATCATCATGTGAATCGCGAGCTTTGCGGCGGAGAAGAACTCTTCTCCGAGCACCTGGATTTCCGCCGGAGCCGGCGGGTGATATCCGGCGCGCACGAGGGCAAGGGCCGTCTCCTTCGCGTCAGCGATGTGGCGGTCGCGGTTCATGGCGATTTGATCCGACGGCCGCAGGAATCCGAGCGAACGCGCTTCTTCGCCGCTCGTCGAGACCTTCGCCGTCGCGGTGTTTTCGAAGATCGGCCGGAGCGCGTGAATCAGATCGAGATCGTTGCCGCTCGCGGCATGCTCGTTCGCGCGGATCAGCATTTCTTTCGTGCCGCCACCGCCGGGAATCAATCCAACACCAACTTCCACCAATCCCATGTACGTCTCCGCCGCCGCGTGAATCTTCGCGGAATGGAGCGGAATCTCGCATCCGCCGCCGAGCGACATCCCGTGCGGCGCGGATACGACCGGACGCGGCGCATACTTGATCGCCATGTTTACGCGCTGGAACTGCCGGACAGCCAGATGCACATCGTCCCATTCGCCTTCTTGCGCCATCATCAGGAGCAGCATGAGATTTGCGCCGGCGGAAAAGTTCGGCTCCTGGTTTGCGATCACCATCGCCTCAAAGTCACTCGCGAGGCGCGAGACGCCGGCATTGAGCATCGCGATCGTGTCACCACCGATTGCGTTCATCTTGGCGTGAAATTCGCAGCAGAGCACGCCGTCGCCGATATCGATGAGGCTCGCGCCTGAATTTTTCTGCACGACCGGAGTGCGCTCTTTGAGCGATTTCAGGATGATGACTCCGGCGGGCTCCTCGAGGGTCTTCATCGCCCCCGAGGCCAAATCGAAGTAGCGTGTATGTCCCTTTTCCGATTCGTAGAACGATTTCTTCGGCGATGCGAGCACTTTCGCCGGGAGCGGCGGCAGTTGTTTCCCTTCTCTTTCGAGCGCCTTCGTCACGCGCTCGAAACCCGCCGCGTCCCACATCTCGAACGGCCCCAACTCCCAGCCGAATCCCCAGCGCATCGCGCGGTCCACTTCGACCACGCGATCCGAGATCTCCGGGATTCTCCGAGCCGCGTACAGGCACATTTCGCTCATGCTGGCCCACAGGAACTGGCTCGCCTTGTCGCCGCCGGCTCCGTCGAGCGCGGGCCCAAGCAGCATCGGCACTCGCTCGCGCGTGCTCTCGATCGACTTCCCCGCTTCGATCGAGCCGAACCTCGCCTTTTGCCGGGGCCGATATTCCATCTTCTGCCAGTCAAGCGTCAGAATTTCGGACTCGCCGGCACCTTTGACGCGCTTGTAGAAGCCGCTGCCGGTTTTCTCGCCGAGCCAGCCGCGCTTCATCATTTCTTCGAACAGCGGCGGGACGCGAAAGATTTCGCGCGATTCGTCGTTGGGCGCAGTCTCTGCCAGATTTCGAATCACGTGCACGAGCACGTCGAGCCCGACGATGTCGAGCGTGCGAAAAGTCGCCGAGTTCGGCCAGCCGACCGCGGGCCCCGTGCAGGCGTCGACCTCTTCGATGGTCATTTCGAGCTTTTGCATCACGCGAAGTGCGTTGAGGATGGAAAACGTGCCGATGCGGTTGGCGATGAAATTTGGCGTGTCCTTCGCGAGCACGACGCCTTTGCCTAGGCGTACGTCGCAGATCTCATCGAGCGTGGCGAGCACATCCGGCAACGTTTTCGGCCCGGGAATCAGCTCGACGAGCTTCATGTAGCGTGGCGGATTGAAAAAATGCGTTCCCGCCCAGTGCTTCTGAAAATTTTCCGAGCGCCCCTCCGCGATCAGGTGAATCGGCAGGCCCGACGTATTCGACGTGACGATCGTTCCGGGTTTGCGCACGCTTTCGACGCGCTCGAATAGCTTGCGCTTGATTTCGAGATTTTCGGCGACCGCCTCAATGATCCAATCCACCTCGCCGCACCACGCGATGTTATCGTCGAGATTTCCCGGCGTGACGAGCCGCGCCGTTTCAGGCGTGAAAAACGCTGCGGGACGTGATTTCTTCGCCGCCTCGAGCCCCGCCAGCACGATGCGGTTGCGAACCGTGGGATTTTCGAGCGTCAGCCCCTTGCGCTTTTCGTCTGCGTTCAGCTCCGGGGGGACGATATCGAGCAGGTAGCAAGGGAAGCCGGCGTTTGCGAGGTGCGCGGCGATTCGCGCGCCCATCGTTCCGGCTCCGAGCACCGCAGCTTTTTCAATTCTGCGCTTCATTTTCGCCGCCTGTTGCACCGCACATCGTTGCAAAACCGCCAACGACGGTCAACCGGAAAGGCTTCTAGCGCCCTGAATTTGCTAAAGTAAAACTAGAGCCGCGAGGTGCCTGATGGGGTCGGCATCGAAATGGATTCAGCGGGCCGTCAACGGCTTGCGTTCCTTTGCTTACGCCGGACAGGGCGAGCGCCCGAAAGTCGGAGTCGCTCTCGGAGGCGGATTTGCGCGCGGCATCGCGCACATCGGCGTTCTTCGCGTCCTCGAACAGTATGAAATCCCGATCGACTGCATCTCCGGCACCAGCGTCGGCGCTCTGATCGCCGCCACCTACGCCGGCGGCACGCCGCTCGACGAGATGCAGCGCCAGGGCAGCGAAACGCACTTCCGCGATTTCGGGAGTTGGAAGCTTTCGCGCATGGGCATGGCCTCCAATGAGCGCCTCGAAGAATTTCTCCACAAATTTACGCCGGCTCAGAATTTCGACGAGATGAGGATTCCGCTCAGCATCGTCGCCACCGACCTGATCGAAGGCAAGTCCGTGCATTTCACCGCGGGCGAGATTGGCCCGGCCCTGCGCGCATCGTGCGCGTACCCCGGACTCTTCATGCCTGTGCACCACAAAGGCCGCGTTCTCGTAGACGGATTTCTCACCGAGACCGTCCCCGCGCCCGCAGTTCGCCAGCTTGGCGCAGAAGTCGTGATCAGCGTTCACCTCGAGCCGGGCCTGATCGAAGACGGGCCTCGCAACACCATCGAGATCATCAGCCGTTCGTTTTCGATCATTCAAATGGCGGCCACCCAGCCATGGCGCACGGCCACGGACGTCCTGATTGAGCCCGACGTTCACCACATTCTCTGGGACGAGTTCGTGAAGACGCCGCAGCTCGTCGCCGCCGGAGAAGCAGCGACGCGCGCCGCCATCCCTGAAATCCGCGCCGCCATCTCCAATTGGACCTCGAAGGGTTCGACCGTCCGAGAAACGTCCGGCGTGCCGTAGTCCTGCCGCGCTGCTAACGATCGGGCTCTTCCGCCGTCGAAAGAATCGTGGAGAGCCGAACCTCTCCCGTCATGTCGCTGCAACGCCCCAAACATGCGCGGGAATGGTTCGGCGCTCCTGAATGATTACTCGTAGGCTTCCCTTCACACGGATTCGCTCAGCACAACCACGACCGTCGCGCCGTTTCCCTTGCCGCGCTTGGTGAACCACTCGCTCATCGCCGTCGCGAGCCGCGATGGATCGACGCGCAATCCGGCCTCGAGCGAGCCTTCGCCGGTG
Source organism: Candidatus Acidiferrales bacterium (assembly GCA_035622875.1). GTDB lineage: Bacteria > Acidobacteriota > Terriglobia > Acidiferrales > UBA7541 > Palsa-295. The sequence goes on along the minus strand of DASPUN010000064.1, from coordinate 29,246 downwards.
GGCAGCGTGTCGTCGAACTCCGCTGAGCCCGTGAAATTTCGCATGCAGAAGCTATCGAGCCAGTCCAGCGGCACCGGTTTCCGCTCGTTGCCGATGACCATCTGAGCTCGCAATTTTCGCGCGTACATTTTCGCGGAAGTATAACACCGGCCGCGCGTTCGAATCTCCGTCGCCGCGCGCCTTGCATTTCCCCGCCCCGTGCCATAAACTTTTGACTTACACGTTAGAATTGGTTTTTATTTTCCGCAGAGACGCGCGAAACCTCATACATCATGTGCGTCCTGGCGTAATCATCGGGAGGTTGGGTGTCCACTCCACTGGAAGCATGGGTAGAGGAATCAGCACAGCTCACGAAGCCGTCCAAAATCGAATGGTGCGACGGCTCGGATAAGGAAAACGAACGGCTGACGGAGTTGATGCTGAAAGATGGCACGTTCGTCGAGCTGAACCAGAAGACCTACCCCCGCTGTTACCTCCACCGCAGTAATTCCAACGACGTCGCACGCACAGAAAATCTGACTTTCATCTGCACCCGCAAGAAAGGAGACGCGGGCCCAACCAACAACTGGATGGCGCCTGCCGACGCCACAGAAAAAATTCGGCCGCTTTTTGACGGCGCGATGAAGGGTCGCACGATGTACGTGGTGCCCTACATCATGGGCCCGGTCAGCTCGCCGTATAGCAAGATCGGCGTCGAAATCACCGACAGTGCCTACGTCGCGGCGAGCATGCGCATCATGTCGCGGATGGGCAAGGTCGCGATGGACCGCCTGGGCCGCTCCGACGATTTCGTTCCCGGCCTTCACTCGCTCGGCGATCTCAGTCCCGAGCGGCGCTTCATCGCTCATTTCCCTGAAGAAAAATTGATCTGGAGCGTGGGCTCCGGTTACGGCGGCAATGCGCTTCTCGGAAAGAAGTGCTTCGCGCTGCGCATCGCGAGCTGGATGGCGCGCGAACAAGGCTGGATGGCCGAGCACATGCTGATCCTCGGTCTTGAGGATCCATCGGGTAAAGTCACGTATATGGCTGCTGCGTTCCCGAGCGCTTGCGGTAAGACGAACCTCGCCATGATGGTCTCCGCGCTCGAATCACAGGGCTACCGTGTTTGGACCGTCGGCGACGATATCGCCTGGATGCACATCGCCTCCGACGGCACGTTGCGTGCGATCAATCCCGAAGCCGGCTTTTTCGGCGTCGCGCCCGGAACGAACAGCAAGACGAATCCCAATGTTATGGACGCGCTTCACCACGACACGATTTTCACAAACGTCGCGATGACGGAATCGCGCGAGCCGTGGTGGGAAGGAATGGATTCCACGCCGCCTCCGGGTCTCGTTGACTGGCACGGCAACAAGTGGACTTCGGGCAAGACCGCGGCAGCGCATCCGAACTCACGCTACACGGTGCCCGCGTCGCAATCGGCATCGATTTCGCTTCACTGGGAAGACCCGCAGGGCTTGCCGATTTCCGCGTTGATTTTCGGCGGACGCCGCGCGCGCCTCGCGCCTCTCGTCTACGAATCGCACAATTGGCAGCACGGCGTTTTCGTCGGCGCGACGATGGCTTCGGAAACGACCGCCGCCGCGACCGGCGCCGTGGGCGTCACGCGCCGCGACCCGATGGCCATGCTCCCCTTCTGCGGCTACAACATGGCCGACTACTTTGGCCACTGGCTCGCGATGGGGCCGAAGCTCAAGAAGGCGCCGAAGATTTTCCACGTGAATTGGTTCCGCCGCGATGCTGGCGGGAAATTCCTCTGGCCCGGCTACGGCGAAAACGTGCGCGTGCTGAAATGGATGCTCGACCGCATCGAAGGACACGCGGACGCGACGGAAACACCGATCGGAAACGTTCCGACTCCTTCGTCGCTCACGCTCGATGGCCTCTCGATTTCGCGCGACGCGATGAACGAACTTCTCGCTGTCAATCCAAACGATTGGGCCGAGGAAGAGCAAGCCACCGACAAATTCTTCGCGAAATTTGGCGATCGCCTGCCGTCTGCTCTCTGCCAGGAGCAAAAAGCCCTCTCCGCGCGATTGGGCGCCCTCACCTCACGCTGAGAGCGCGTCAGGCCCGGCGGTCACTTCGGCAGCTCCGCGACGGACTGCTCTGCCGCCATGTATGCAGCGTACCAATCCGGCCAGTTCGGGTCTGGCTTGCCGGTGCGCTTCTCGTGCTCGTCGTGCGCGGCCGCCGCGCGCCGCATCGCGCCGGCCAGGTCACTTGCCGAGCCGAACAATGTCAGTGACCGGCCTCATCACGGTCCGCTTTGGTGTCATCGTCATCCGCCCTCCCGAGCCCAGGTAGGTACCGGCCGAAGTTCAATTCGAAGTCACTCCGAACGCCGTAACCGATACCACGGAGTTTGGGACGGCGCGCTTGCGCACTGGGTAAGTCCAGCATTGGAAAGATCATGTCGTTGCTCGACTGAAGCTCGGCAGCTGTCGGAATCCCGAACCGATTGATCTGGGCCTTCGCCGCAGCTAGCGTTTCGCGGTCGAACGAAGCCAGACGCCGGACGAGCGCATCGACAAACGAGTCGAGGTCGCCATCGTCCAGTGTGCGGTTCACCCAGCCGTAGCGTTCGGCGATATCAGCATCGAAATCGTCGGCGCTGAGCACGAATTCAAGTGCGCGCGAGCGGCCGACCAGGCGCGGGAGCCATTCCATCGCTCCGCCGCCCGGGACCAGTCCGACGCCGACCTCGGGGTTCCCGAATACAGCGCTTTGCCGGCTGGCGAAGCGCATGTCACAGGCCAGCACGAACTCGTTACCGATGCCGCGCGTGCGGCCGCGAATCTTGGCGATGCTCACGATTGGCGCGGACGAGAGGCGCAGCACGAAGTCGCGCCAAAGGTGCAGCACCTCTGGCTGTTCAGCTGCCTTGGCCACGTCGAGATGAGCGGTGAAGAACTCGGGATTCGCCGACTGGAACACTACGACCTTCACGGCTGAGTCCGCCTCGAGGTCGGTCATTAGCGCTCCCAATTCGACGATCGTTGTGGGAACAAACATGTTGATCGGCGGGTTGTTGAAAGTAATCGTCCAACGGCCTGGATGGGTGCGGTCAATGTTGAACTGCGAATGGTCATGCATAGCTCTTTGTGTGGCGGCGGTGTCTGTCATGATGTCCTCCACTGAATAGTGATTTGTGCTGACCTTCTCTTCGCAACGACCTAACGTCTCAGGTCAACCCATTTCGGCGCATCGAGACTAAGTGGAAGCAGGAGAGGCTATCGAAGCTCTCCTGCTTCCTGTAAGCATAGGCAAGCTTGCGAAATGTAATCCGCCTCGCCATCGTCAACGCAGTGATCGGAAGCCCGCGCGAACCTCTTCTGAAAAGAGCTTCGGCTGTTCAAATGCTGCAAAGTGCCCACCCTTGGGGAGCTTGTTGAAGTGAATGAGCTTGGGAAATGCTCGCTCTGCCCAGTTACGCGGCATCGGATAGAGTTCGTCGGGGAAGACGCTTACGGCCACTGGGATGGAGACGCCCTTCACATTGAAGTACCCTCCTTTGCCCCAATACTCCCAATAGAGACGGGCTCCAGATATGAACGTGTTCGTCAACCAGGCGATAGTGATGTTGTCGAGGATGTCGTCGCGCGTGAGGCCTTCGGACGCTCCCTCAAACACACGTGCGATCAGCTCGTAGCTGCGCGCATCGTGATCAAGGAAATAAGCCGCAAGACCTACAGGGGAATCGGCAATTCCGTACAACGTCTGCGGCCGGAGCCCCATCTGGAACCCATAGGCGATGCCCTTTTGATATTCATGTTGCAACGTCTCAAAGGCAACCTTCTCATCAGCCGAAAGACCCGAAGGCGCCGGCCCCCCGGAAAAAGCTGCCTGGTCAACGTCGCTTGGAAAGATGCCAGGCATGTTGGTGTGAATGCCGAGCAGTTCCGGCGGCGCCTGCACGCCCATCAACTCGGTGATGACGGCACCCCAATCGCCGCCCTGCGCTACGAATTTGTTGTAGCCGAGGCGCTTCATCAGCGTGACCCAGGCACGGGCGATGTGGGCGGGGTCCCACCCGGCGGTAGCTGGCTTGCCGGAAAATCCGCAGCCCGGCATCGACGGGATCAGAATATCGAAGGCGTCTGCTGCGCTTCCACCGTGAGCCGTGGGATTGGTCAGCGGATCGATGATCTTCAACTGTTCGACAACCGAGCCGGGCCAGCCGTGCGTGACGATCAGCGGTAACGCATTTTCGTGTTTTGAACGGACATGGATGAAATGAATGTCTAGCCCATCGATCTCGGTAACGAAGTTCGGTAGGGCGTTTAATTTGGCTTCGCATTTGCGCCAGTCATAATCTGTCGCCCAATAGCGTGCCAGCGCCTGAGTCGTTGCGAGCTGCACGCCTTGCGAAGCGTCTGCAACTGTTTCTCGTTCGGGCCACCTCGTTGCGTTAATGCGTCTGCGCAATTCGATGAGTTCCGCCTCTGGAACATTCACCTTCGGAAACGGACGAATCGCATCTGCCTGCTCGCTACCTCGTTGTGTAGCACCTGCTTGGGTCATGGTGTCCTCCCTTTCGGTAGTTTTGGAGTTGTCGTTCGTGCTGCGGCTGATTTGCGTCCGGCTGTCGTCTGATTCTTGATGGCGCGGCAAGCGAATATTGTCCGCCGCGCCGCCGGGTTACCTCGGGGCGTAGTCCGTGAAGACGTAATCTGTTGACTTCACGATCGTGTGGCACGCGAACCCACACTTGGCGTCGTTCCCATCGGCAGCCGTGTCCAACAAGAAATGGCCGCCCTCGACGATGCTCACATTGTCAGGACGACGCGAAACTGCGCCTTGCCGCTCATCATGCGCTCGTAGGCCTCGGCCGCTCTTGCGAGTGGAAAAGTTTCAATCATCGGACGCACTCCGGTTAACTCGGAGAAGCGCAGCGTATCCTCGGAGTCGGTTGGAATTCCCGAGGGCCAACCCTGAACGCGCTTCCGTCCGAAAATCAAGGGAAGCGCGGAAAGCTCGAGCGGCTCTGCCGGAGCTCCTACGACGATGAGTACTCCGTTCGCTCCGAGGCCCCCGGCAATCGACGACATTGCCTTGGCGCTGGGCGCCGTTGCCAGAATTGCGCGCGCACCCCCCAGTTTTTGTAACTCGGCTGCGGCATCGACGGCCGCGCTGTCGATGTACACGTGTGCACCCAGCGTTTTTGCGAGGGACGCGTTTTCAGGACCGCGGCCCACCGCCGCTACTCGATAACCAAAATGCTTCGCGAACTGAATCCCCAGATGCCCCAGCCCGCCAACCCCTTGCACGGCGACGAGGTCGCTCGGCAGTGCGCCGCTATGGCGTAGAGCGTTGAAAGTAGTGACTCCAGCACACATCAGCGGCGCCGCTTCCGCCGCATCCAGCGACTCCGGCATCGCCGCTAGCGCTTCAACCGGCGCGACCATATATTCCTGGTATCCGCCGTCGTAGCTGATGCCGCAGATCTTCAGGTTCGCGCACGTGCCGAAATCTCCGCGGCGACACGAGGGACACGTGTTGTCCTGCCCGCCGTGCCAGCCGACGCCGACGCGCTGGCCCTTCTTCCATTGCGTGACGCCCGCACCCACGTCATCGATCACTCCTACGACCTCGTGTCCCGGAACACGGGGATAGGCTATGCCCGGCAGAAGACCTTCCTTAGTGACGACGTCGCTGTGGCACACGCCGCACGCCTGCACCTTGATGCGCACTTCTCCCGTGCCAGGGTCGGGAATCTTGCGTTCGACGATCTCGAAATCGCCGCCCGGTTTCGAAATCTGCGCCGCTTTCATTGGTGCTACGCCGATTCTTGCCGTCGCCATGTTGTCTCCATTGATGCCGTCCGTGTTCGGAAATCTCTTCGAGTCTTTCTCGATGCACGAGACCCACTAACTCTGATGGAGTTCATCTTTTCGGGTAGGCCGTGAAAATGTAATCCTTTGACGCTGCGAGCGTGTGGCATGCGGCGCCGCACTTGGCGTCGTTGTTCACGGGCGGCTTGCTCGCCGAAGTGGCAGGCGCGAACGTTCCGGATGCGGCGTCGTAGTCGAACATGGCGTATCCCCATCCGTGCGTGTCCGGGAATCTCTTACTGTCCTTGACGATGAATTCGACCTCCGTCAGGTCGCCAGGGACGGTGTCGGGAGTGCTCGCGGAAAAAGGAGGAGCCGTCAACTTTTTCGGTTTCCACTCCAGCTTCACAATCTTGGAGCCGTCGGGGAAAGGCTTACCGTTGCCGGGAACGCCATCCTGGTAGGCTTTGATCATCACCGGATTGGCGAGGATCACTCGGATCACGTTCGCCGCGTCGGTGAAACTGGGACCGACTACCTGCCAAGTCTCGTATCCCCGAATCTCGGAGAACGCGAGCCCGCCCGGCACCTGCAGAGTGTACTTGTCCTGCTGTGCCGCAACGGCGACGCCCAATGCGAAGAGGGACATCCCCAGGGTCACGATCACTGCGACTCGATTGGCTTTCATTTGAAATACCTCCTTCCTCTTGGTTAGGGGCAAGAGCCCAGCACGATGTGAACGAATGAATGTGCGCTTCGACGATGGAGGTTCGGTTGATTTCTGTGAGTCAGGCAAAAATTAGGTGGCGGGGCTAGGACGCCCCAAACGGTTGCGGGTGAAGTTGTCCTCAGACAACCCGGAATTCTGCAGCATGGAGCCGCACGCTTGCTCCGAGCGGGCAGCAAGGATCATGTCCACAGAGCCCGTTGCAAACTTCCTAGGCAACCAGCAAGATGCACCCCCTCATTCGAGCTGTCAAGTTCGGCCCGAAACATGCCCTGGCCGATACTCGGAGGAAATCTTGCTTTCGAGTATCAGGCCTTTGATGCAAGTGCGGCATGGCGAGATTCGGCAAGTCCACATACCTCCGCGCTTGCACTTCCGATTTTCTCCTCTAACATGGTCGCGTGAAGACTACGAGACGAAGTGCGGAACGCAGGATGATGGGCAGGAGTCCGTTATTTGCGGCTCCTGACCGTAGCAAGTCGGCCGTGCGAAATCCTAATCGCCAAATTCTGCGAGTAGAGCTTGCTCTAACTCATTCAAAACGAAGCACCGCCGCTATTCCTAATCGCCAAAATCTTCGAGGTCTCGCTCATCGGGTCTCGATTTTTCTTTTGGCGTTTTTTGCGCTCACGGCATTTGCTGCACAGCCCGTTTCCGCGCAAACTTCATCTGTGCCCGCGGCGAAACCCAAGCCGAAAGTGGCCAGGACTGGTCCTGCTCAGCCGAAGTTGGTAATCGCGCCTGATCTCGCCGAGCGTTCAGCGAAATTCAAGCCCATTCACATCGCCTTCGATTCGAGCGCGCTGACGGACAAAGAGCAGAAAATGGTTGCGAAGCTCGTCGACGCGGCGGGCCTGCTCGACTGCATCTACTGGCGCCAAAGCGATCCGGAAGGATTGAAGCTGTATCTCTCGCTGCAAAACAGCACCAAGCCGCAGGACCAGATGCTGCGCGAGTACCTGAAAATCAACGGCGGCCGTTTCGATCTGATCGACGACAACAAGCCTTTCGTCGGCACCGCTCCGATCCCTCCCGGCCGAGCGATTTTCCCGTGGGGCATCACGCGTGCCGAGTTCGACGCTTACGTCACCGTGCATCCTGAGCAAAAGGCCGCGCTCTACGCGCCGCAGACGATCGTGCGTCGCGATTCCGGCGATGCAAAACTCCTCGAAGCAGTTCCCTACCACAGGGCCTTTCGCGAGTTTCTCGTGCCGATGGCGCGCGACCTGCGGCAAGCCGCCGAGTTGAGCGACGATCCAGCCTTCGCGAAATTTCTGCAACTGCGCGCGCACGCGTTGCTCACCGACGATTATTGGGACAGCGACATCGCCTGGCTCGATTTGAAGAATCCGAAATTCGACATCATCTTCGCGCCGTACGAAACCTATCTCGACGATCTGCTCGGCGTGAAGACTTCCTACGGCGCGTCGGTGATGATCCGCAACGACGCTGAGAGCAAGAAACTCGAAATCTTTCAGAAATACGTTCCGCAGCTTCAGGAATCGCTGCCGCTCGCGCCTGCCGACTTGCCTTCCAAGCGTGGCAAGCAATCACCGATGGAAGTGGTCGACGCGCTTTACCGCGCGGGCGATCTGCTGCACGGCTATCAGGCCGTCGCCGACAATCTGCCCAACGATCCGCGTATCCACGAGCAAAAAGGCTCGAAGAAAATTTTCTGGAAGAATTTTATGGACGCGCGCGTCGATTACATCATTCTTCCGATCGCGCAGCGGCTGATGCCTGCCGACCAAGCGAAGCTGGTTACCGGCGAAGGCCTGCTCAACTTCGTCACGCTCCACGAAATCTCGCACGGCCTGGGCCCGGCTTACGCGCGCACGGCGGCGGGCAAGACGGACGTTCGCGAGGCGATCGGGCCGCAGTATTCAGCCCTCGAGGAAGCCAAGGCCGATATCACCGGCATGATGTGCGTGAAATGGCTCGTCGATCACGGCGCGATTCCGAAAGACAAGCTCAACGGAATTTACGCGTCGTTCCTCGGCGAAACGTTCCGCACGATTCGTTTCGGAATCGCGGAAGCTCATGGCCAGGGCGCGATGATGGAGTTCAGTTATCTCACCGAGCAGGGCGCGATTCGCCGCGACCCGTCGAGCGGACTTTACTCCGCAGATTTCGACAAAATGCCCGGAGCAATGGCTTCGCTCGCGAAGGAACTCCTCGAACAGGAAGCCACCGGCGACCGCGCCCGCACCGAAAACTGGTTCAAGAAATATGCGGTGATTCCGCCCGAACTCGCCGCAGCTCTCGCGAAAGCAAACGACATTCCTGTGGACGTCGATCCGGACTTCGACTTCCATCCTCCCCTGCGATAGTCGAACTCAATCAGCTAGAGAATGGTCTGGATTTCGGCGTCGATCGAAACGTGCGTCTGCGGAAATCCGTTGATCTGAAAGCTTTCTCCGGAGTCGTTCCGGAGATGTATGAATCGGCTAATGTGGTAGTCCTCATCGAAGAGGCTGAAGCTGCGCTCGGTATCGTCGTGCGACGGGCTCAGCGCCTGGAGCGCGACATATTTGCCGTAGCCGCCCGCAACCGAGAGGTATTTTTGCACCGCTTCGCGCAGCGTCATCGTGGCCCTGATGCCGTGCCCGTGGAATTCCTGCAAAATCCGAGAGTTGAATGCCTCAAAAGTGCGTCTAGGACGCCCAGGACATGGCCTTGCGTTTCCGGTGTCTTGAAGACTATACTAAATCGCTTCCAGATAGGTCGAACAAACCAGTGGGCGCGAGCCCACTTTTTTGTTGGCCGCATGAAGCGGTCTGGGGCATGGGAGTCTTTGGCGGGCGTAAATGCCGCCCGCAGAAGAGAATGGACCTCGATAAGATTCGCGCGGCGGCGGAACGAGTCGCCCGGTCGGAGGGCTTGGAAGTCTTCGACGTGGAGTGGAAGGTGGGCAAGCAGCGCCTCTTGCGAATCTATATCGACCGGCCGCCCGATCCGGCGCATCCGGGCGAGTCGGGGATCAGCCACAAGGACTGCGAGCGAGTCAGCGAGCAGCTAGGCGTAATCCTGGACGTGGAAGAGTTGGTGCCGGGCGGAGCGAGCTACGTTCTCGAGGTCAGCTCGCCCGGGCTCGATCGGAAGCTGATTCGAGAGTCCGATTACGACCGGTTTGCGGGACGCCTCGCAAAGATTTGGCTAAATGAGCCGGTCGAGAACCAGAAGTTTTTGGAGGGCCGGCTGGGCGGTTACTCGAACGGAGTGGTGAAGTTGACGGTGCGCGATCGCGAACTCGTGGTGCCGTACGCGGCGATTCGCAAAGCGAATTTAGTGGTCGAGCTGTGAGGGGAGGCTCTCAGGCCGCGGTGAAACTGGCTTGGGAGGTCGGTTTGGGGGTCAGGAGAAGCACGGATGGCGAGTCTGCTGTATCAGACAATCGAGCAGATCAGCCGGGAAAAGCACATCGAACCGGAGATCATCGTCGCGGCCATCGAGGACGCGATGGTCGTCGCGGCGCGAAAATACTATCGCACCGAGGAAGATCTCCGCTCGAAGTTCAATCCCGAAACCGGCCAGGTGGACGTGTATTCGGTGCACACGGTCGTCGAGGAAGTGGCCGATCCGCTTCGCGAAATCTCCCTGGTTGATGCCCGCAAACAGAACCCCACCATCGAAGTAGGCGGCGAAATCGTTCAACCGAAGCCGACCGACGTGCTCGGCAGAATCGCGGCGCAAACGGCCAAGCAAGTCATCCTGCAAAAAGTGCGCGAGGCCGAACGCGATACGATCTACAACGAATTCCACACGCGCGTTGGCGAGCTGTTGAACAGCGTCGTCAAGCGCATGGAAGGCCCCGATATCATCGTCGATATCGGCCGCACCGAAGCGCGCCTGCCGAAGCGCGAACAATCGCGGCTCGAAACCTACAACGTGGGCGATCGGCTGCGCGTGACAATCCGCGCGGTCGAGCGCGCGGCGAAAGGGCCGCAGGTGGTGGTTTCGCGCGCGGATTCCGCTCTCGTGCAACGACTTTTCGAAATGGAAGTACCGGAAATTTACGACGGCACTGTGCAGATTCGCGCCGTCGCACGCGAGGCCGGTGAGCGCACCAAGATTGCGGTCGAAAGCCGAGACAAGGATGTCGATCCCGTCGGCGCGTGCGTGGGCATGAAGGGAATGCGCGTGCAGTCCATCATCCGCGAATTGCGCGGCGAGAAGATCGACATTATTCCCTACAGCGAAGAGACAATCGCGTTCGCACAGAAGGCACTCAGCCCTGCGAAGGTGACGCGCGTGCAGGTCGTCGATCCCGATGAAAAGCGGCTCGAAGTGATCGTCGAGGATACACAACTTTCGCTAGCGATCGGTAAGAAGGGTCAGAACGTTCGGCTGGCGAGCAAGCTGATCGGCTGGAACATCGACATCAAGAGCGAAGAGGAAAAGCGCCGCGAGATCGAAGCGCAAATGGCCGCGCTGACGGCGCCCGGAACTCCGCTCGCCGATCTGAAGGGCGTGGGCCCCAAGACCGTCGAGAAGCTCGAAGCCGCGGGCATCACGTCGATCGAGAAGCTCGCGGACATGACGCCCGAACAGCTCGTGGAGATTCCGGGCATCGGCGAGAAAATGGTCGAGAAGATTCACCAGGCCGTGGCGGCGCACTTCGAGGCGCTGGAATCACAGCCCGTCGAAGCGGTCGAAGGCGAGGGTGCGGTGGAGCCCGCGGTGGAATTGCAAGCCGAGGTGGCGGCGGAACAGGAAACTCCCGCTCCCACGGCGGACAATGACGCGGGCGACGAATCGGGCGCGGAATTCGAGGAATCGTCGTACGAGCGCAACGAGGCGGTGACGGAGGCGTCGGAGACCCCTGTTGCGACCGACGAATCGGCGGCAGAGAGATTGAAGGAAGAAAACGCTCCAGAAAGTGAACCGGCTGAGAAGCAAAAGCAAGCCGAATAAACGTAAACTAGAGGCGCATGACAGACGCGAACCAAATCCGAATCAACGAGCTGGCACGAGAGCTTGAGATCAAGGCCAAGGTCCTGATCGATTTCTTGCCCGAAATTGGCGTCACTGAAAAGAAGACGCACTCGAGCTCGCTTGACTTGCAGCACGCTGAGCTCGCTCGCAAGCACTTCCGCGAGCTGGCCGAAAAAGAAGCTGCGGCGGAGGCAGCGAAGACTGCGGCGAAAACCAAACCGGCTGCCGCTCGCCCCACCGCGCCAGTCGTTGCGGCTCCGGCAAGACCGACAGCACCTACGGCGAAGCCTGTCACCGGCGCTCCTATGCAAGCGCCATCTGGTGCTCCGGCCGCAGCCGGACCGCGACCGGGGGTGCCATTGCGGCCTTCTGCAGCGCCGGGCGCTGCCCCATCGGGGCCCGCCCCTGCGGCCGTGGCCCCGCGTCCTGCTGGCGCGCCAGCTGCGGCGCCAGGCGCAGTTCCGCCTGCGGCGCGGCCCGCCGCTGCTCCTTTAGCGGGCACACCAAGACCTGTAACGCCGTCTCGCCCGCTGGCACCGGCGCAACCCGGCACCCCGGCGGCCGTGCGACCAGCAGCTGCCGCACCTGGGACAGCCGCGCCGAGTGCGACAAGACCGGCGCCTCCTCCTGCGGGACAAAGACCACTTGTTCGTCCGGCGCAGCCCGGCCAAGTTCGCCCGGGCGCTCCGCAAGGAATGCGCCCTGCGGCTGCGGGGCAAACCCATCCGACTGGCGCCCCCCGCCCTGCGGGCGCGCCTCCATCAAGATTTCCGCAGCGTCCTGGCGGCCGACCAAGTGGCCCGCCGGTTGGCGGCCCGCGGCCCGGTTCGCTGGGGGCGATTCCAAAGGCCGAGCCCGGCAAGCCGCTTTACGCGCGCAAGCCTCCCGCGCAGCGCGGCCGACCGACAATTGAAAAGCGCTACGCCGAAGGCGAGCGCAGACTGCATCCTGTTCGCTCGCGCGCGGGCGCTGGTCCGGGCCGTGCGGCGCAAGCGGAACCTGTCGCTCCAGTCCAGCGCGAGCCGCGCGAAGTGACGGTCACTGAAGGCATCACCGTCCGCGAGCTCGCCGAAAAGCTCGACATTCGCGCCAAGGATCTCCTGAAGGTCCTTCTCGACCGCGGGATCTTTGCCAGCATCAATCAGGCGCTCGACGTGCCGACGGCCACAAGCCTCGCCGAATCGTTTAACGGAATCGTGCAGGTGGTTTCCTTCGAAGAGCAGCTCGTCCAGGAAGAAAAAGTCAGAGAGGAGCGCAAAGGCAATCTGCAGCCGCGCGCGCCCGTGGTCACCGTGATGGGCCACGTCGATCATGGCAAGACGAGCCTGCTCGATGCAATCCGCGAAACCGAAGTCGCTGCGGGCGAAGCAGGTGGAATCACGCAGCACATCGGCGCGTACGAAGTTCACGCCGATGATCGCCGAATCGTTTTCATCGATACGCCGGGCCACGAAGCGTTCACGCGCATGCGAGCGCGCGGCGCGAAAGTCACCGATGTCGTCGTGCTCGTTGTCGCCGCAGACGACGGCGTGATGCCGCAAACCGAAGAAGCCATCGCGCACGCAAGGGCGGCGAAGGTGCCGATCATCGTCGCGGTCAACAAGATTGATAAGCCCGACGCTCAGCCCGAGCGCGTGAAGCGCCAGCTATCCGATCGCGGTCTGATGCCCGAAGAGTGGGGCGGCGACACAGTGATGGTCGAAGTCTCTGCAAAGACAAAACAGAATTTGCCGCGCCTGCTCGAAATGATTCTGCTCGTGAGCGACCTGCGCGAGCTTAAGGCTGATCCCGACGCTCCCGCCAGCGGCGTCGTTCTCGAATCGCGCATGGATCGCGGCCGCGGTCCGGTCGCGACCGTGCTGGTGCAGAACGGCACGCTTCGTGTGGGCGACGTCTTCATCGTCGGCGCGGTGTACGGCAAGGTCCGCGCGATGTTCAACGATCGCGGCCAGGCGATCAAGGACGCTTCGCCTTCGACGCCCGTCGAAGTGCTCGGCTTGCAGGGCGTACCGGAAGCGGGCGACCAGTTCCAAGTGGCCGATGAAGCCAAGGCGCGACACATTGTCGAATACCGGCAGGCGAAGCAGCGCGAGGCTTCGCTCGCGAAGACCGCTACGGGCCGCTTGACTCTCGATCAATTGCACGAACAGCTCCGCGCCGACGAAGTGAAGGAACTGCCCGTGGTCATCAAAGCGGACGTGCAGGGCTCCGTCGAAGTGCTCAGCGAAATGCTGCCGAAGATTTCGAACGATCAGGTGAAAGTGGAGGTCATCCAGGCGAGCGTCGGTGCGGTTACGGAATCCGACGTGATCCTGGCCTCGGCATCGAACGCGATTATCGTCGCGTTCAATGTGCGCCCTGAGCGAAAAGCAACGGAACTCGCGCAGCGCGAAGGTGTGGACATCCGCCTGCACACGATCATCTACGAGCTGCTCGACGAGTTGAAGAAGGCTGTGTCCGGCTTGCTCGCGCCGGTGATCAAGGAAACGTATCTCGGCCGCGCGGAAGTGCGCGATACTTTCCGCATCAAGGGTGCGGGCGTGATCGCCGGCTGCTTCGTACAGGACGGGCTGCTCAAACGCGATGCGGACGTCCGCGTGCTGCGCGACAATGTCGTGATTTACACGGGCAAGCTGATTTCGCTGCGGCGCTTCAAGGAAGACGTCAACGAAGTGCGCGGCGGATACGAGTGCGGCGCGGGCATTTCGAATTTCAACGACATCAAAGTTGGCGATATTCTCGAATGCTTCAAGATGGAGAAGACTGCGGCGCTCGAAGCCGTTCCCCCTCCCGATCGGGGTGCGCGGGATGCCGGCGACGCGCGACGCGTGTAAGATTACTTCACAAGCCCCCGGAATTCACGGGAGGCGAAAATGCCGATCGGCCTCCTCACCCTGGAAATTCACATCCCCGACGCGCGGTCACTCAAAGACAAGCGGCAGGTGCTGCGCAGCCTGAAGGACCGTCTGCGGGCGAATTTCAACGTAGCCGTCGCCGAGCTCGAGCATCAGGAACTCTGGCAGCGCTCGCGCGTCGGCGTGGTCAGCATTTCGGGTGACGGGAAACATCTGGAGGATTCCCTGCAGGCGATCGCGCAGGAATCCGAGCGAGTGCTCGGCCGCGACCTGGTTTCGCAGCATATCGAATATTTCGAGGACGGAGGATGACGGTCGGAGGACATCGGCCCGAGCGAATCGCCGAAGAGATTCGCCACGAAGTGAGCCTGATGCTCGCGGGAGAGCTGAAGGATCCGCGGCTGGCGCTGCCGCTCAACGTGACGGAAGTGCGCGTCGCGCCGGGCATGCGCACGGTGCGCGTCTACGTGCAGCTCGACGGCAGCGATGAAGAGCGCGCTGCTGCGCTCGACGGTTTGCACGCCGCAGCCGGTTTCACTCGCCACGAACTCGTCGAGCGGCTGCAACTGCGGCGTGCGCCCGAAATCATTTTCGTCGTCGACCAGTCGGAACAGTACGGCAAGCACATCGACGAGCTTTTGCAAAAAGTAAAACAGCCGGAGAAATCGTAGCGGGGCGCGCCGCCCTGGGAAGTCGCCGGTCGAAATCCGGCGCTACGAATTGAAATGCCTCGAAAACCACAGCCTGCTCCTGTCGACGGAATCCTCGTCGTCGATAAGCCGCGCGGAAGGACCTCGCATGATGTGGTGGAAACCGTGCGCCGTCTTGTCGGCTTTCGCCAGATAGGACATTTCGGCACGCTCGATCCTCTCGCGACGGGCGTTCTTGTCCTCGCGCTTGGACGCGCGACACGTCTGGCACGCTTCTACGCGGGACGGCGCAAACGGTATGCCTGCGCCGTGCGCTTCGGTTTCGCGACGGACACATACGATGCCGACGGAGAGCCGCTGTCGGCAGATTCGGCGCCCGTTCTCGATGCCCCGCAGCTGCAAGCGTTCGCCGAGAAGTTCGTAGGCAAAATTCAGCAGACGCCTCCGTCATTCTCAGCGAAGAAAATTCACGGCCGCCCGGCGCATGAGCTCGCGCGCAAGCACAAGCCCGTGAAACTCGAGCCGGTTGAAGTCGAGGTGCACGAATTTCGGCTCACGAGCGTCGAAGGATCGATCGCGCGATTCGTGGTCGAGTGCGGGGCGGGGACGTACATCCGCTCGCTCGCAAATGACCTCGGGAAACTGCACGGCGCGGGAGCGCACCTCGCCGAAATCGTTCGGACGGCCGTGGGCGAATTCACTCTCGATCAAGCCGTGCCGCTCGCGGAGCTCGTGGAAGGCGCGAAGGCAGGAAAAATCGCGGACCGCGTGATTCACCTTGAGAATTTGCTTCAGGAACTTCCGCGCTCAACCGTATTGCCAATTATTGAGAAGCGCGTCCGCCACGGCGCGAAATTCAATCTCCCCATCGCGCAGATTCAGCCGGGACAAACCATCGCCGCGCAAGGTGCGCCCGCGCAAATTGATTCAGGCGATTGGCGCCCATCGCGCCTGCGAGTTTTCAATCAGCAGGGGCATCTGATCGCGATTGCCGAAGCGATCGCGCCGCGCACTTACCAGCCGCTCGTCGTGCTCGAAGCGACAAACTAGCAGCTCGAATCTCGATTCAATTCGGGCAGTCGATCACTGCTCAGGCCGGCGCCCTGGTTGCGGAAACCCCGGCTGCTCGGGCTGTTCAGGATTTGTCGGGCCCGCGCCCGGCGGAGTTTGGGGCGGCTGTTCCGGTGCGGGTTGCGGAGGGAGCGGGGGCTGTGGAATTTGAGGCGGTTGTCCGACGGGTTGCCCGAATCCGGGCGCAGCCCCGGCCTGGCTGCCCGGCCCTTCGAGGGCACCCTGTCCGGCATAGATCGTGCGGCCTTGTTTGGCCGCGGCGCGAATCATGCGCGGCGTCACCAGAAAAAGCAGCTCGGTGCCCTGTTGTTGGGCGTTTTGATTCTGGTCGATCAATCCGAGGCCGGGAATGTCCACAATGCCCGGATTGCCGACGATCGCGTTCGTCAACTGGGACTGCATGAATCCCGCCAACATCGCGGTCTCGTTCTCTCTCACCCGCACGGTCTGCTCAACCTTTTCTGTGTTGATTACGGGAATCGAATTGAAGCTCTGGTTCGCCAGGCTGGTGACGTCGAAGCTGAGATCGAGCGTGACCTCTTTGTCGTCGTGAATTCGCGGCGTTGCTTTTATCTTCAGTCCGAGGTCGAGATATTCCACGCCGGGAAACGGCTCGGCCAGCGCAGTAGACGACACTCCCGTTCCGAGGAGGCTCGTCGAATTGAGAATCACGGTGGCCTCGGCCGAGCCGCTGTCGGCTGTCGCTGCGTCGGGCCGGCCATCGCCGTTGAAGTCAGCCGACACGACCGAGACGGGCGCAGTGCCGGTCGGTATCTGAGGAAGAGCGGCAAAGGTCACGTTGCCTTCATTCAGTAGAATCGTCACCGCGTTGTCCGCCTCGTCGGTGACGACGAGACTGGCAAGTCCATCGAGCGCGTAGTCGGCGACCGCAATCGATGTTGGTTCTCCACTGGCGGCGAAATCGATCGGAGCGCTGAACTGACCGTTTCCCGTGTTCAACTGGCTTGGATTTGCAATCCCCAAGAGGATCGAAACGCTGTTGCCTGACACGGCGGTTCCGGTGGTTGACGTCGAGGGGGCCCCCGTGTTGGCGACCACCAGGTCAAAAATACCGTCGGCATTGAAATCGCCGGTCGTAATGAAGCTCGGAGAGTTCCCTACCAGGTATGGCGAGTGAGGTTCGATGTTGAACGTGCCGTCGCCATTCCCGAGATAGATCAGGACGATGCCGTTGTTGTTTGTGACCGTTGGCTTTTCCAACACGGCGAGATCGACGTGAGAGCTGTTCGTGAAGTTGCCGGTCACCATACCCGTCGGCTCAAAGCCCGGTGGCAGTTTGATGAGGGTCGGCGTCGTCGTGTTGAACGTGCCATCGCCGTTCCCCTGAAATACAGAAATCGTGTTGTCTGCCTGATTGGCAACCGCCAAGTCCAGCGAGCCATTTCCGGTGCGGTCGTGAAAATTTGCCGCGACTACGCTGACGGGCGAGTTTCCGGTGGCGAACGTGGTCTGCTTCTGAAATGTGCCGTCCCCATTTCCGAGCAAAATCGAAACGGTATTCGATTCTTGGTTCGCTACGGCCAAATCGATGAAATTGTTGCTGTTCACCGCGGTCGGGCCGTTGTCAAACGTGCCGGTCGCAATCGCCGCGGGGCCCATGCCGACCGGGTAGGTGACCTGCGCGCCAAACGTCCCGTCGCCATTGCCGAGCAGTATCGATACTGTGTTATCGGCGAAGTTCGCAACGATCAGATCGCTCAAACCACCTGTGGAGCGCAAAACCGCGGTTGTGACGAAATCCGGAGACTGACCTGTAGAATAGTTTGCAATCGGGTTGATCAGCGCGGGACCGGTCGCGCCGCTCAGCGTTCCCGGCAAAAAGCTTGCCGAAAAGCTCGCAAGCGACACAGGAAAGCGTTCGCCTACAAAAAAAGTGGCGGGCGCACCGTCCTGAGCGCGCAGCAGAACCCGGCGCCCGTCGCGCACCAGCGACAGCATGCGCGAAAAATTCGCAGTGATTCCGGGCATCGTCGCGAAATAGGTTGTCACGCCGCCTCCGAAAGCGATCACCGGAGGAATCGCGGACGACCCGAAGATCTGCGTGATGACGTCGATCAAACCCGCTTCTGACGATTCCGCCTCGTTAATCTGCTGCGTGCTCGGAGTGATAATCCTGCTCGTTTGGGGCGGTATGATGCCGAGCTGCCGCGCGTAATTTCGATCAACCTCCAAAATTTCCATCTCGAGGATTAGCTCGGCGCGCGGCTCTTCAAGCCCATCGATCAAGTCGGCCGCGACTGCGAGCGCCTGAGGGGAGGCCCGGAGCGTCAGCGTATGGCTTCGCGTGTCCAGATCGGATCGGGTAATGCCCGTGATCTCACGCACGGTGCGCAAAGTCTCCGTCATCTGATCGGGAGTTTCCGACGCCGGAAGGAGCACGGTTCGCACGGCGGATGCGCCGTAATCCTTCCGTTTTTGCGGCGCATCTTGCGCGACAAAGAACAGGCGGCGTGAAAGAGGACGCCAAAATGTGCGGGTCATCTCACCGAGCAGCCGGGCGGCGGTCGGAAAATCCACATCGCCAACTTGCAACCGAACCTGGCGAGACGGCAAATCGGCGTCAAACGCAACCTCCACGCCGAACCGCCGAGCCAGCTCTTCGTAGGCCCCTTGCGTATCACCGCGATAATCGAAGCTCTGGGTTCCGGCGCGGTACGCGAGGTGAACTTCGCCTCCAATTTCGCCGGAAACCGCCTTGCTCGCAGGCCCCACAGTTACGCCCATCAATTGTCCAAGGCGCTCGCGGATTGCGGAGTTCGACGGATCCAGTTCGATCGCGCTCACCAGCTGTTTGCGCGCATCATCCAAGCGCCCCGAAATCGCGTCGCGCTCGGCTGCGTCGGCCTTGCTTTGCACCAGGCGGCTTCGCGCGATCTCGCGACGCAACGCGTATTGGCGGTCGTTCGGCGCCAAGTTCGCCGCTGCGGAATACGAGAAGAAAGCCGCCTCCCAGTCTTGTTTCCTCTCCGCCTGAACGCCGACTTGGTAGGCGCGCTTGGCTTTATTCGCATCGGCTTTGACCGCACGCGCCGAGTCAGAATTCTTTCCGCCGCCTCCCGGCAACTGCGCCTGGGTTGGAACCTGCAAGCCGACTAGACCAGCAACAAAAGCGCGAAGCGCCACTTGCCGCCAAACCCTGCGACGAAACAGCCGATTCCCGAGCTGGAGTCCAGAGAGCATCACGTTTGAGATGCACATTTTACAGGGATCGAACTGCCCGAGGTGAGTCGCATGTATATACTTGCGTTGCGATCTACGGCGCGCTAAAGTGGATTGCGCTAGTTGACAAATGTTTACAACTAGCTTGTTCATGATTTCGGCACTCCTAGTCGCACTCCGCGAAGGCGTCGAAGCCGCGCTCGTCGTCGGCATTGTACTCGTCTATTTAAATCGCAGCGGTCGCCGCGCCCTGAAGAGTTACGTCTGGGCTGGTGTGGCTGCCGCCGCCGCAGCGAGCGTCGTCGCTGCCGTGCTACTCCAACGACTGGCCATCAACGAGGACGGCTTTGAAGGCGTCCTCATGCTCGTCGCGTCCGCGCTCGTCATCACGATGATTATCTGGATGAATCGCGTGGCGCGCAGCCTGCGAAAGCATATCGAAGAGCGGGTTGAGACCTACGCGCAAAAGACCACTCTCGCCGCGGGACTCGGCATTGGCGCATTCGTATTTCTGATGGTCGTGCGCGAGGGCGCGGAGCTGGTGTTGATCCTGCGCGCCGTCGAACTTTCGAGTTCGGGAGTGCAAACCTGGATCGGGACTCTGCTCGGCATCGCGATCGCCGTGGCCGTGGGATTCTTTTTCTTCGAAGGAACGCTGCGCATTCCCCTGCACCGCTTTTTTTCCGCGACAAGCGTCATCCTGATGGTGGTCGCGTTCCAGCTTGCGCTTACTGGCATCCACGAACTCAGCGAGGCCGAATGGATCTGGTCGAGCAAGCGCGAGATGGCCACGATCGGCCCGATCGTACGCAACGAAGTCTTTTTCTTCGCCGTGATTCTTGGAGCGGCCGCTCTCGTCGTGATGCGCGAATGGTTCGGCGCGCGCCGGCCGCCCGAAGAGGCATCGCTCAACCCCGCCGAACGCCGCATGCGCGAATGGGAATTCCGCCGCCAGCGCCGGTGGAGCTTCGCCGCAGCCTTTCTGTGTGTGCTCGTGGTCGTTTCGCTCGCTGCAGAATTCGCATACTCGCGCGCGTTGGCCGCGCCGGTTCCGGCGAAAATGCTCACTGCCGTGAATGATCAAGTTCGCATCCCGCTTTCTGAGCTGACCGATTCGAGCCTCCATTTCTACACTGCAAACACCGGCGTCACGACGCTGCGCTTCCTCGTGATCCATCAGACGAACGGGAACTACGCGGTCGCGCTGGACGCCTGCCAGATTTGCGGTTGGTCTGGCTATCGCCAGGAAGGTCAAAATGTGATCTGCCGCAATTGTGGCGCAACGATTTACATTCCATCGATCGGCGAAAAGGGCGGCTGCAATCCGATTCCGGTGAAATCGACTGTGCAGAACGGCGAAGTGATCGTCGATCTCTCCGCGCTAAGCGACTCGGCAGCGACCGTTCACAAGTTCTGAAATGTTTGCGCGCCTCGTAGGTCAATCCTTCATTCGCAATCCGCGGCGAAAACTGCTGACAGCAGCAGCGCTGGCGGTCGGCATGGCTGTGGCGACAGCAACGCTCACCGTCGCGCTCGAAGTCGGTGACCGGATGGCGCGGGAATTTCGCAGCCTCGGCGCGAATCTCGTCGTCACGCCGCAGTCGGATACACTGCCGCTCGAGATCGGCGGCGTCGATTACCGCCCGGTCGATGAAGGCGCGTATCTGAACGAAGCCGATCTCGGAAAGCTCAAGACGATCTTCTGGCGCCACAATATTCTTGGATTCTCTCCGGTTCTCGACGTTCCAGGTGGCGTATTTACCTCGACTCAGTCACAGGCCGCACAAGTCAACGTAATCGGCACCTGGTATAAGCACGCCGTGCCAGTTCCCGACGGAACAACCTTTGTCACCGGCGTGAGCGGGACAAATCCGTGGTGGACGATTAAGGGCAGATGGTTCGAGGATGATAAACCGGAGTGCGTCGCCGGCAGTGCACTCGCTCGAACTTACCCCGGTGGCATCACCGTGGGCCAAACAATAGCGTTGCAGTTTTCTGATCCGGCGCACTACGGTGTTGTGAAGCCAGTCCCGTTCCTCGTCACGGGAATCGTTTCTACGGGCGACGCAGAAGACAACGCGCTATTCGTTCCGCTGGCATACGCACAGCAGCTGGCCAGCCATCCGGGGCAATTCCGGCAGCTTTTCGTCAGCGCGCTGACAAAGCCTGCTGACGGGCTTGCCGAGCGCGACCCCAAATCGCTCACACCGACCGAATACGACCAGTGGTTTTGCTCGCCGTACATCTCGTCGATCAGCTATCAGATCGAGCATGCGATTCCCGGCACGGACGTGCACGCGATTCGGCGAGTGGCAGATTCCGAGGGTCGCATCCTTTCGCGCGTTAGCACGCTGCTGTGGATCGTGACGCTCGCTGCGCTCATTGCGGCGGCTCTGGCGATCGCCGCGACGTCTGCCGCAGCCGTGCTCGAAAGACGCGCTGAAATCGGCGTGATGAAAGCGATCGGAGCGACGAACACGGCGGTCACGATGCTGTTTCTGGCGGAGCATCTGGCGCTCGCGCTGCTGGGCGGCGCTGCGGGATTCGTGCTTGGCACGCTGCTCGCACGGTTTCTGGGAGCGAGCGTTTTTGGATCCGCGGCATCACCGCAATTCATTCTATTGCCGATCGTGCTGGGCCTGGCAGGACTCGTCGCTCTCGTGGGCGGCCTGATTCCCATACGGCGAATCGCGCGTTTCGATCCCGCGCCGATTCTCCGAGGCGAATGATGTTCGGCCGCCTGCTTTGGAAGATGCTGCGGAGCAACCGCGGCCGCCTGGCCGTGGCGCTGGTGGCAGTAATCAGCGGCGCGACTGTAATCTCGGCGCTACTCGATCTTCAATTCGACATCGAACGCAAACTCACTCAGGAATTTCGTGCTCTCGGCCCCAACATCGTCGTCTCCGCCAAATCCGGTGGGCAAGTCGTGACGCCGGGCGCTACGGTCGCATCGAATTCGGCTGACCTATTGACCGAGTCGGTGATCGAGCACACGCTCGAAGCCCATCGCACTCCGGAGGTGGTGGCGTCGGCTCCGTTTCTTTTCGTTGTAGCCCGCGTGGCTGGTACCCCCGTTGTCGCGGCTGGAACTTGGCTCGATCAACTCGCCAAACTTAATCCGACATGGCGCATTCAGGGCGATTGGATCGCATCGCGCGACGATGCGGATCAGTGCCTCGTCGGTCGAAAGGCCGCGCAGCAACTTGGCGCGGTTCGGGACGCACGAATCGGCCTCGACTACCTCGGCCGCCACGCGCAGCTTCGCGTAGCAGGCGTGATCGATTCGGGCGGAGAAGAAGACAACCAGATCTTCATGAATCTGCCTGCCGCGTGGAATCTTACCGGCGAACAACCCTACATTTCGCTCTGGCAACTGAGTGTGAGCGGCACGTCCGCGAGCATCGGGGATTACGCCGCTCAGCTTGGCGCAGCGCTTCCGGGTTATGATGTGCGGCCAATTCGAGCGGTGACGCAAGCAGAGGGCAGTCTGCTCGACCGCACGCGGCTGCTGATCGCATCGATGGTCGTGCTGATTCTCGTACTCACGGCGCTATGTGTCCTGGCGACGATGATGGCGCTCGCGATGGAGCGGCGCAAGAATGTCGGGCTGATGAAAGCTCTCGGAGGATCGATCGCGCGCATCATGTCGCTGTTCCTCGCCGAAGTAGGAGTGCTCGGCGCCGTGGGCGGGCTGATCGGCTGCGCTGCAGGCGTCGCGCTCGCGCGCTGGATGGGCGAGCGCGTGTTCAACGCGTCGATCGCGCCGCGATGGGAGGTCTTTCCGTTGACGATCGTGTTGATGATCGTCGTGGCTCTCGCCGGCGCGCTGCCGCTGCGGCTGCTCGGCAAGGTGAAACCGGCCGTGATCTTGCGAGGAGAATAGTTGGCGCCACTCGTCCAAATCGACAATCTGCGCAAAGAATTCGGCAACGTGCGCGCACTCGACGGCGTGTCGTTCAATGTCGACTCCGGCGAATGGATCGCCATCATGGGACCATCCGGCTCGGGCAAGACGACGCTCATCAACATCCTCGGCGGACTCGACACGCCGACGTCGGGCTGCGCGATCGTCGACGGCACCGACGTCGCGCGTTTGGACGAAGGTGGCCTTACGCGTTTCCGCGCCGAGAAAATCGGCTTTATCTTTCAGCAGTTTCATCTCGTGCCGTACCTCACGGCGCTCGAAAACGTGATGCTCGCGCAGTATTTTCACAGCACGACCGACGAGCGAGAGGCGCGCACTGAACTCGAGCGCGTCGGGCTGGGCGATCGACTCGACCATCTTCCCGGTGAGCTTTCCGGCGGCGAGCAGCAGCGAGTGGCCGTTGCGCGCGCGCTGATAAATCACCCAAAGCTTCTTTTGGCCGATGAACCGACCGGCAACCTCGACGAAGCAAACGAAAAACTTGTCCTGCAGTTGATGAGCGAGCTTCACAACGAGGGTCACACAATTCTGATGGTGACGCACGCGCCGGAAATCGGCGCGCTCGCCGACCGCCGCATCGATCTTGCGCACGGGCGCCTGGCTCAGGTTAAGGCGTCAGTTTGATCCCGCCGTGTGGGCTTCCAGAGACGAACGCGGTTCCTGCTAGGATTCTTCCTTGAACTCGCCTGCCTGCATGGTCAGGTATCGCTCGTAGCCCATCTCTTTCATTTGGTGCACCTGGGCTTCGAGCCAGTCGACGTGGCCCTCTTCGTCCTTCAGCAGCGCCACCAGCAGGTCGCGCGACCCGTTGTCCTTCTGTTCCGTGGCGATCTGAACCGCGGTGTTGTACTGGGCGACCGCGGAGATTTCGAGGTTCAGATCGGCATCGATCATGTCGCGGACCGTCGATCCGACCGTGAGTTTCAGCGGCTCCATTGTGGGCGAGCCGTCCAGAAACAGGATGCGCTCCAGCAGCGCTTCGGCATGCTTCATCTCGCCGATCGACTGCTTCTTGATGTATTCAGAAAGTTTGCGATAGCCCCAGTTCTCGCACATTTCGGCGTGAAGAAAATACTGGTTGATCGCGGTGAGTTCTTCTCGGAGAGCTTTGTTCAGTTCCTCGATGACCTTCGGGTGTCCCTTCATGCGCAGGAGTATGCCACAAAACGCGGCCGCCGGAAAAATGCATCCTCGCGGATGAGCAGGACGCTTCGGGGCCTGAAAACGGCCGGTATCAGCAGCTGGTGAGGAACCTATGCTGCGCGGCGGTGAGAGGGACGACAGAGAGCCGACCCATCTTGACCAGAGGCGAGTTGGCAAAAAGCCTGTTTGCCTTGATCTCTTCGAGCGTGAACGGTTTCGAGAGCGGCGTGCCCGCCTTGATCCTTACGGCGGGATTCTTCGGGTCCGAAGCGTCAACGGAGACGACAGTTGCCGTGCCGACGGCGCTTTTGCGGTCGCCCGTTTCGTAGATCACGAGCTGCGCGCCGGGCTTCATTTCTCGGAGATTCTTAAGCGCTGCGGGATTTGAAACCCCGTCCCACAGCGTCACGCCATCGCGCTGCAAATCCTCAAACGAATACTCGGAAGGCTCCGTCTTGAGCAGGTAGGCGTCCGGCATACACATTCGCTCGCTGACTGATCTCCCAGGCTCGATGATCTCCCGAGCGCCCCTAACCGGGGCCTCGGGAGCACTTTCTGCGTCGACCAGGGACCCCTACCATTTCCCTTCAAGAACGCGAAATGCGATGGCCAGCGTAGCTGCGAGCGCGATCACACCCAACAGCGCGAGACACTCCACGAACATTTCTTTGATGAGTGCCGCATCGATCTTTTCAGGAACGACGAATTTCACGAAGTCCTCCCCTGCTGCCGCTCCAGTATCCATGCGAAGCCCGCTTGTCGCAAGAGCACGCTGCAGCCGTGGCGTTTTGCCCTACCACGGAGGCTCGCGGCTGAGTCTGATAAAATGCAGGTGAGATGCCGATACCGCTCGACGCGCGCAAGAAGCCAGTTGATGTGAAGGTGTACGTCTCCACAGGCGAAGGCGTGGCGATTACTTGGTCCGACGGCCACACGAGCCGCTACGATTTCCCCTATCTGCGCGACCACTGCCCGTGCGCCACGTGCAACGATGAGCGACTGCGAAAAGCGCAGGAAAAGCCGGGAACGGTCGTGTTGCCGATGTACAAGGAGCGCGTAAAGGCGCGCGGCGCTAAAGCCGTGGGCAACTACGCGATCCAGATTGATTTTTCGGACGCGCACACAACCGGCATCTACTCATTCGATGCCCTGCGCGAGATGTGTCCCTGCGATGACTGCGCGCGCGAGTTCCGCGGCGCGGCGGCCAAATCGAACGCGTAGGCTGCGCTGACTAGGCTGCCACCACTTGCGAAGTGCAGTTCGGGCAACGCGTCGCTTTGATCGGGATCGTCGAGACGCAGTACGGGCACTCTTTGGTCGTGGGAGCCGCTGTAGGTGCGGGCTTGTTCCACCGGTTAATCTGCCTCACCATCAGGAAAATCGCGAACGCCACGATGATGAAGTCGATCACGGTGTTCAGGAATGCGCCGTAGTTGATCGTCGCCGCGCCCGCCGCTTTGGCCGCCGCCAGCGTGTCGTAGGATTTCCCGGAAATATTCAGGAACAGCCCGGAGAAATCCACTTTGCCCAGCAACAAGCCGATCGGAGGTATGATGATGTCGTTCACAAGAGACGTGATGATCCGGCCGAAAGCTGCGCCGATGATGATGCCGACGGCCATGTCAACTACGTTGCCGCGCATCGCGAATTCCTTGAATTCCTTAAACATGCTTGCCTCCTCAGAGTGGGAACAACGAGCTGGGCTGAAGGTTCACGCACCCCGCAACAATAGCGCGCTTCGAAGAATTCCGCGCAACACTAGCACACCGCCCGCGAGCTCGAGCAAGTATTCCGCGTAGCGCACGGGAAGCAAGGGAATCGCAATCACAAGCATGCCGACGAGCACGAGCGAACCGGCGCGCAGGCGCGCCTGATGCCGATGCGCGTCAGGCTCCGGACGCAGCGATGCGCGAACGCCCCAATAAATTAGTACGACTCCCAGCAAAGCGAGCGGGAGAGGACGTCCGGGCAATCCGACGCGCCCCGAAAATGCGAGCACGATTAGCAGCGCGCCGAGAAGCAGCACGATGAATTCGTTCAGAAATCGGAAAAGCGTCGCGGGTTTGAGCATCGTCACGCAGAGACCGGCGGGGATTATCCCGCTTGCACCCACGCGGCGCAAGCCGACGCGTCCGCTGCGGGATAGCGGCGCCCAAACGGGGCTGCTATACTTCTCCGTCGGCGCTGAAACGCGCGGCCGTCCGTAGGAATCCAATTCATTTTGAACATTCAGGAGAAATCAGTGCACAAGGTCATCATCATCGGGAGCGGTTGTGCGGGTTTGACGGCGGCAGTGTACGCGGCGCGCGCGGATCTGAAGCCGTTGGTGCTCGATGGTTACGAGCCCGGCGGTCAACTCGCCCTCACGACCGAAGTCGAGAATTTCCCCGGCTTCACCGACGGCATTCTCGGACCCGAGCTGATCGAGCGGACGCGCAAGCAGGCCCAACGGTTCGGCGCGGAATTCAAGTCGGGCGCGGTTTCGTCGGCCGACCTGAGCACGCGGCCGTTCAAAATCGTTGCCGGCAAAGACACGTACGAAACCGAAACACTCATCATCGCTTCGGGTGCGTCGGCCCGGATGCTGGGCATTGAATCTGAGAAGCTGCTGCTCGGCTACGGTGTCTCCACCTGCGCGACGTGCGACGGCGCGTTCTTCCGCAACCGTGAAATCGTAGTTGTGGGCGGCGGCGACACCGCGATGGAAGAGGCGACGTTCCTCACAAAATTTGCCAGCAAAGTGACGCTGATTCACCGCCGAAACGAATTCCGCGCGTCCAAAATCATGCTCGACCGCGCGCGCCAGAATCCCAAAATCGTCTTCAAGACGCCCTACGTCATCGACGAAGTGCAAAACGTCGCAAATAAGTCTGTCGATAGCGTCATCGTACGCAACGTCGGTACGAATAAGACTGAGACGATTCCCACGCACGGCGTTTTCGTTGCCATCGGCCACGATCCCAACAGCAAAGTCTTCAAAGGCCAGATCGAGATGGACGAAAACGGCTACATCATCACGCAACACGGCCCGAAGACGAACATCCCCGGCGTTTTCGCCGCGGGCGACGTGCAGGATCATCACTACCGGCAAGCCGTCACCGCGGCAGGTTCAGGCTGCATGGCCGCGATCGAAGCCGAGCGTTTCCTCGCCGCCGAAAAGGGCTGATCCGCCCGAACCGCGAGTGCGATCCAGCCGTAGCTGCGACTAGACCGAGGTCTGCGAAGGCACACTGACTGAAGAAGCGCCGCGATTTGGTTTGTCAACGGAGCACTGCTCCAGCTTCACAGCATCGGGAATTGCTAAAATTGTTGGCATGTTCCCTATTTTCCTGCTTGTCCTCCTCGCCACTTGGAGCACGTCCAGTCAAACACCGGCGATCGAGAACGCACCGATTGCGGACGGCGAGACCGCTTTCTATCACGGCACCATCGATCAAACCCTCGAAGTCGAACTCACACTGAAGCGCGCCGGCAAGAAGATCGCCGGGACTTACGAGTACGCTGCTCATCAGCAACCCATTCAACTGCAGGGCGATTTGCTGTCCGACGGGTCGGTGAAAATTGGAGAGGTCTCTACGGGGCAAGCCGCGAGCGGATCATTCGCACTCAATGATTCATTTGGCTCAAGGCATCTCGACGGGAACTGGAAAAGCGCAGATGGCAAGCACTCGTATCCCGTCCATCTTGGAAGGATTGACGAGCTCCAGCATCAACAACTGCAGCAAATGTGGAGTGACAAGCAGCCGATCAAGTCGATCAGCCTCGGCGAATACTATGGCTGTGCGATTCGCGGCAGTGGTGCGTGGTGCTGGGGCGACGTGCTGTTCATGCCCAGCCTCGCCACGGCCGGCCCAGGAATGATCGCCCGGCGAGCCCTGCCGAACTTGCTCATCCCGGCAGGCACGTCGATGTTGTCGATTGCGGGAAGCCGCACTTGCGTGCTCCACGCGGGCGCCATGCAATGCTGGCAGCGTAGTTCCAAGATGGATTGGTTCCTTGTCAAACCGACGGTAATTCGTGGCTTCGAGTCAGAAGTAACGGCCATGGGCACCGGCGACGGCTATGCCTGTGGACTCGTGAGGAACGAGGTTCGGTGTTGGGACGGTACATCGATGAACGCGGAGAACTTCATCACCGTAGCGAGCAAGCTGATTGACCTATCTTCGGGCTCTCCGCGATGCGGGCTTTTCTCAGACGGCTTCAAATGCTGGATGATCAGCGTGCGTTACTCACCCCCGGCTTTCGAATTCAAGGAACAGCAAATTTTCTCCGGAGCGGTCGAGCATCTCGCAGCATCGGAGAACAACGGGTACGGCGACAGCCTTGTCTGCTGGACGCAAAATGGAGGTCTGTACTGCTCGGCGGAAAGATTTCGCTCCGAATCAGACAAACGCATCGCCAACGGGAACCAGTTCTCCGACGGGGTCACGGATCTTGCGGTCGGCGACGACCACAGCTGCATCATTTGGAAAGCCGACGTCTATTGTTGGGGAGCAAATACCCACGGACAGCTCGGCGACGGCACGAGTCGATTCGCGGCTCCGGCCACTGCTTCCGTGAAGGTGGCACTGCCGTACCGGCCGCGCCGAGTCGCCGTAGCGAACCGAGTCTCGTGCGCACTGACTGCCAACGACGAAGTCTATTGTTGGGGCGCGAACGATTTTGGTCAGACGGGGGCTGCGAGTCACGATACTTGCCAAATTCCGAACGGACATGCTGACACGATTTCCGACCCTTGCAACCTGAAGCCAGTACGTGTGCGTGGGCTGCCCTGAAAATCGCCGTGCTGCGCAATCGGTTGAGATGGATACCGATTCGCATTAACATTAGGGCAGTCAACATAGCCAACCCTCGATTCACACTCACATTCACACAGAGGTGAAAATATGCGAAATCCAGCTATCGCGCGATGGATTGCAGTAGGTGTGCTTCTGGCGTTGTGTGGATGCGGCAAATCTGGCACATCGTCCACCGAGACGGGCGGGG
>DASPUN010000063.1:0-6411 GCA_035622875.1 Candidatus Acidiferrales bacterium | reverse complement strand
GCCATCGGCAAGAAGGGGCAGAACGTCCGCCTGGCGGCGAAGCTGCTGGGCTGGAAGATCGACATCAAGAGCGAGGAAGAGAAGCGGCAGGAAGTCGAGCAGCAGATGGCTGCGATGGCGCCGCAGGCGACGACTCCGCTCGAGAACGTGCCGGGCCTGGGGGAAGGGCTGGTTGAGAAACTCAAGGCGGCTGGCGTGGCCACGGTGGAATCACTGGCCGATATGACACCCGAGCAGCTGGAGGCGATTGAGGGCATCGGGCCGAAGACGGTGGAAAAAATCAGTCTCGCGGTGAATAATTACTTCGCGAGTCTGGAGCCGAGCTCGGCGGTCGTGGAAGGCGAAGCACCGCCGGAAGGCGCAATCACCGAGACCGAGCCTACGGAGGCGGCTGCGGAAGTGAGTGCAGACCAGACGCCGGCCGAGCCTGCGGGCGACGGTGAAGCGGCTGCAGCTCCGCTGGAAGCGGCTCCTCAAGCGGAAACCGCCGCGGACGAAGAAAAAGAGCAGGAGCCGGAAACCGGCTCCGCTTCCGAAACAACCGAATAACCATGGCGCGCGAAAGTTCTCGCGATGCCTGCGAGTACGACAAATTAACTCCGTGAGGCCGAAATGAAGACCTAAGCACAACGCGGAGTGGAAGAAAGGCCGGATGAGTAAGGTTCGAATCAACGATCTCGCCCGAGAGCTGGAAGTCAAGAGCAAGGCCATTCTCGACGTGCTTGCACTAGTCGGAGTGACCGAGAAGAAGACGCATTCCAGTTCTCTAGAGGAGCACGAAGCGGAAAAAGTGCGGGCGCATATTCGCGGCTCTGCGGAAGCGTCGGCCCCGGCTGCCAAGCCCGGCAAGGCCCTGCGCGGCGAAGAGGAAATCAAGACCAAGATTGATCTGTCGCACATCTCCCATCCGGGAGACGTGCTCAAAGCCATATTGCAACAGAAGGAAGCGGTTGCGCCGCCGCCGCGTCCGGCAGTCCCGCCTGTGCCGGCAAAGCCAGTCGTTGCGCCGCCAGCAGCAAAACCGACTCCGCCTCCTGCGCCGCCGGTTGCGCCTATAGTTCCTCCGCGGCCTGTGGTGGCTCCTTCGGCGGACAAGCCCGCCATGGAAACTCCCGCGACAGCACCGGTCGCGCCGGTTCGTCCGACGCCGCCTCCGGCTGTGATCGCGCCGCCAGTTCCTGCTCCGCCTTCAATTTCCGCGTCTGCCGCGCCGCAGACTCCCGCACCCGCGCGCTCGGCCGCGCCCCCGGCGCCGGTTGCACCGCAGACTCCAGCGCCGCGCATGATCGTCCCGCAGACCGGGCCGCGTCCTGTGTACAAGGCTCCTCCGCCGCGTCCGGCAGCGCCAGTGGCGCAAGCAGGAGCGGGAACACTTCGTCCTGCGCCCGGGCGGCCTGTGCCGGGGCAGCCAATTTTCCAGCGCCCGCGTCCGGCAGCGCCTGCGCCAGGCGCGCCGCGTCCTCCGCTGCGTCCGGGAGAACGTCGGCCGATGCATCCCACGCGGTCTTCGCCGACGGGCGTGCGTCCGATCGGAGTGGGGCCGGGTCTGCCGCCTCCGGGACCGGTTCGTCCCGGAAGCCGTCCAGGCGCTCCGGCGCGCCGTCCGGGCCAGCGCTATATACCGCGAGGCGTGAAGGAAGGCCCGATGAAGGGCTACGTTCCGCCACCCCGCATGGTGGTGTCGAACGAGCCGCTGCCGATTACGCGCAACATCACGATCACTGAAGGCATCAGCGTGAAAGATCTTGCGGAGAAGCTCGACATTCGCGCCAAGGATTTGATTTCGCGCTTGCTGGCTCGCGGAGTCTTTGCCACGATCAACCAGACGCTCGACGCCGAACTGGCCAGCGAAATGGCGCGCTTTTTCGGTGCGGACACAAACGTAATTACATTCGAGGAGCAGGCGGCGAAGGATATCGATGCCGCTGCCGCGGCCAGCGAAGAACCGGCCGCAGAAGCGGTGCCGCGCCCGCCCGTGGTCACGATCATGGGCCACGTCGACCACGGCAAGACGACACTGCTCGACGCGATTCGGCTGACGAATGTCGCGGAAGGCGAAGCGGGCGGCATCACCCAACACATCGGAGCGTACAAGGTTCGGATCACCGATCCCGAATCGCCAGCCTATGGCCGCGAAATCGTGTTCCTCGACACGCCGGGTCACGAAGCGTTCACACGCATGCGTTCGCGAGGCGCAAAAGCGACTGATATTGTCGTCCTGGTCGTCGCGGCCGATGACGGTGTGATGCCGCAAACACTTGAAGCCATCGACCACGCGCACGCGGCGGAAGTGCCCATCATCGTAGCGGTGAACAAGATCGACAAACCCGAAGCGATGCCCGACCGCGTAAAGAAGCAACTCGCCGATCGCGGCCTGATGCCGGAGGACTGGGGCGGCAAGACGGTTTTCGTGGATGTGTCGGCGAAGAAGAAAACGAATCTGAACCTGTTGCTGGAAATGATTTGCCTGGTTGCGGACTTGGCCGAACTGAAGGCGACTCCGGACCGCGCTGCAACTGGCGTCGTGCTCGAAGCCAAACTCGATCGCGGCCGCGGACCGGTCGCCACGGTGCTGGTGCAGAACGGCACGCTCGACGCGGGAGATAACTTTGTCGTGGGCAACGTCTACGGCAAAGTGCGCGCCATGTTCGACGATCGCGGTTCCGGACTGGAATCCGCTCCGCCGTCAACCCCGGTTGAAATTCTCGGTATGGAGGGCCTGCCGCAAGCGGGCGATCAGTTCGTCGTCGTCGCCGATCGCGACAAGGCGCGCGGCATCTCGGAATATCGCGAGCAGAAAGCTCGCGAAGCCGCGCTGGCCAAGAGTTCACGGGTTTCACTCGAAGGGCTGGCGGAGCAAATCAAGACGGCCGGCACCAAGGAACTGAACGTCATCCTCAAGGGCGACGTGCACGGATCGGTCGAAGTGCTGAGCGATCTCCTTTCAAAGCTGTCCAACGACAAAGTGCGTTTGAAGCTGCTGCGATCGGGCGTAGGCGCGATCACCGAGACCGACGTTCTGTTGGCCTCGGCGTCGAACGCCATCATCATCGGCTTCAATGTGCGGCCGGAGCGCAAGGCGCAGGAACTGGCCGAGCAGGAAGAAGTTGACATCCGCCTGCACTCGATCATTTACGAACTGCAGGACGAGATCAAGCGCGCCATGAGCGGCCTGCTCGAGCCGACGATCAAGGAGACCTACCTCGGGCGCGCCGAAGTCCTGGAGACGTTCCGCATTCCGAAAGTTGGGACGGTTGCGGGCTGCCGCGTGAGCGATGGCCTGATCAAGCGCGACTCCGAGGTACGCCTGCTCCGCGACAACGTGGTCGTGTTCAAGGGCAAAATCGGATCGCTGCGCCGCTTCAAGGACGATGCCAAGGAAGTGCACAACGGCATGGAGTGCGGCATCTCAATCGCGAACTATGGCGACGTCAAGATCGGAGACGTGATCGAGGCGTTTGCCACGGAGCGCATTGCGGCCGAAGTCATCGCTTAAAGGCAGGGGCTAGAGACTAGGGGCTAGATTTTCTGACCCCTAGCCTCTAGCCCTAGCCCCTTCATGATCGCTTTCCTCACCCTCGAACTCCACATTGAAGCCGCGCAGTCGCTCAAGGATCGGCGCCAGGTGGTGCGCAGCGTGAAAGACCGGCTGCGCGCAGCGTTCAACGTGTCAGTCGCCGAACTCGATTCCACTGGTCTGTGGAATCGAGCAACCATTGGTGTGGTCAGCATCTCGGACTCCCGCGACTACCTCGATGGCCTGATGAAGAAGGTCGAGCGGCAGGCGATGCGAATCGCCAACAATCACGGCGCCGATCTGGCCGATTCGTTTCTCGAATACCTCTAGGCTTCGTGGTAGCTCGGCTGAAAAACGCAACAGCGCTTAACACCTTGTTACCTCCGTACTTACCGCATTCGCTCGAAAGCAGGCAACAATAGCGTTGCAGGGCGTCGCCGATCCCCAACATTTGCACCCGCTTTTCTGGTATTCTCATGCGTTTTACTTCGAGGTGCAGAGGGTGGAGAAACGGGCGGCCCAGCATCATCGCGGACGTTTGGGCGAGGCTCTGCGAGAGGAAATTGAAACGCTGGTTGAGGGCGAATTGGCCGATCCGCGCATCGGGCCGGTGAGTGTCACGGGCGTACACCTGGCCGAGGACGGCCGTTCGGCGCAGGTTCTGGTGGATGTTGATGGCGACGACGAGCAGGCCGAGCGCAGCCTGCAAGGCCTCGACGCGGCGAAGGCGTACATCCGGCACGAACTCGCTGACCGCCTGCGACTGCGGCGGGCCCCGGAATTGCTGTTTCGCCTCGATCGATCGGAACGCGAGAAGGCGCGAGTGGAGGAATTGCTGGCGCGCGTAAAGAAACGCAACAAGACGAGCAGGGAAACCGGTGGAGAGAACGCATAACATGCTCGAAGACGTGCTCCGGCAGATCGGACAGCGCGAACGTTTCGTGCTGACCTCGCACGCCCGGCCCGACGGTGACGCCGTCGGTTCGGCGCTGGCTTGCTGCCAGGTGCTGCGTTCCATGGGCAAGCAGGCCGATGTCGTCCTGCACGACGGCGTTCCCCGCATCTATCGGTCGCTTCCGTTTGCCGATCAGGTGGTGCAGTCGAACCGCGTGACCGGCGGCTACGAGGCGGCGATCATCCTCGAATGCGACAGCATTCATCGCACACGGCTGGAAGGACTGGAGAACCGGTTTCTCATCAGTATTGATCACCATGTCAGCGGACGTCCTTTCGCGCATGTCAACTGGATCGATCCCCACGCTGTAGCGACGGCAGAGATGGTCTTCCGTTTGGCGCGCGAGGCAGGCGTGACGTTCTCGCCCGACATCGCGACTTGCCTCTACACCGCGCTGATGACCGATACTGGCTCGTTTATGTTTCAGGGTACGAATGAAAATACATTTGCGCTGGCACGCGAGCTGGTGCTGGCCGGAGCCGATCCCGCCCATTGCGCTCGCGGCATTTATTTCGCACATTCGATCGCCAAGATTCGGCTGCTCGGCGAAGCGCTGCGCAATCTCCAGGTGGAAGGCCACATCGGCTACGTTTGGGTGACGCAGAAGCAGATGGAGCGCTGTGAAGCGAAAGAAGAAGATTGCGAAGGACTGGTGAACTACGTTCTCTCCATCGGCGGCGTCGAGGCGGCTGCGTTTTTCCGCGAGTTGCCCGACGGACGATATCGGGTCAGCCTCCGGAGCAAAGGAAAACTCGACGTGGCCCACGTTGCCGAGAGTTTTGGCGGCGGCGGCCACGAATGCGCCAGCGGCTGCTCGCTCGACGGCCCGCTCGCCGAGGCCGTTCGCCAGGTGCTGATGCAACTGCGCAGGGGACCCTCCGTACAGTAGCGACCCGATTGCAGATTTGAGATTTCAGATTGCAGATGAAAAACCTGTGTCTGTAATTTCCTTGGTTTTTGATCTGAAATCTGAAATCTTACTTCTGAAATTTCCCATGACTCTTCGCACCCGCACGGACGTGTTGCTGATCGCCGGCTTCTGTGCATTTCTGTTTTTTTATGGCGTTGGCCAGTTCGGACTGATCGGGGCCGATGAACCACGCTACGCGCAGGTGGCGCGCGAAATGCTTGAACGCCATGATTGGGTCACACCGACACTCGGTGGACGTCCCTGGCTGGAGAAGCCCCCGCTCTACTACTGGCAGGCGATGGCGGTCTACTCTGTCTTCGGCGTCAGCGACACAGCGGCACGCCTCCCATCATCCGTCGACGCTACTCTCATCGTCATCGCTGTTTACGTTTTCTTTCGACGATTTCGTCGCGGTGTCGAAGTTGATGCCGCGTTGATTACAGCATCATGCGCGGCAGTGATTGGATATGCCCGCGCAGCCTCGATGGACATGGCCCTTACCGCGGCCTTTGCAATAGGAATGCTGGCGTGGTGGGCCTGGCGTGAGAGCGAGAAGCGAATCTACCTCGCACTGTTTTACGGTTGCATGGCGCTGGGTACGCTGGCAAAAGGGCCAGTGGCGCCACTGCTCGCCGCGGTGGTCATTGTGCTGTTTGCGACGATAACGCGTGAGCTGCGGCTTGTGGGCAGAACTCTGTGGCCATCTGGCATTCTGCTGTTCTGCGCGGTAGCACTGCCCTGGTACGTTGCGGTGCAGGTGCGGAATCCGCAATTCTTTCGCGAATTTATCTTGAAACACAATCTCACCCGTTTCTCAACGAATCTCTACCACCATCCCGAGCCCTTCTGGTATTACCTCCCGGTCATGCTGATAGCGCTGCTGCCGTGGATCGTCTTTGTGGTAGCGGGCGCCGTCGGGACGCTCCGAGTCTGGTGGAGCGAGAGAAAATCGAGCGCCCCGTCTCCCGATTTCGAATTGCATTTCAATGTGTTTGCCAGCCTCTGGCTAGTCGTGCCGGTTCTGTTCTT
>DASPUN010000062.1:0-208985 GCA_035622875.1 Candidatus Acidiferrales bacterium | reverse complement strand
CGCGTCGACTTCGAAGAAGTTGCGCAGCGAATCGCGGCTCTCGCTGCGGCCAAAGCCGTCGGTGCCGAGCGAGGCGACGCGGCGCGGCATCCACTTGCTTACGAGATTAGGCAACGCCTTCAGGTAGTCGCTCGCGGCTACCAGAACTCCAGGTGCGTCTGCGAGCGTTTCGGAAACGTACGGCACGCGCGGCTTTTCGCCCGGATGCAGAAGATTCCAGCGGTCGGTTTCGATGCCGTCGGAGTACAGCGCCTTGTAACTCGTGACGCTCCAGACATCCGCGGCGACTCCATACTTTTCTTCGAGTAACTCCTGCGCCTTCAAAACCTCGCGGAGAATTGCGCCGCTGCCGAAAAGCTGCGCGCGCTGCTTCGATTTACCGTTGTTCGCGGCCCGGAGCTTGTACATGCCCTTGAGGATGCCTTCGCGCGAACCGGCGGGCATCGTCGGCATCGCGTAAGGCTCGTTCATCACCGTGATGTAGTAGAAGATGCTTTCGCCCTTGCGGTACATCCGGTCGATGCCGTCTTCGATGATCGTGGCGATTTCGTAGGCGAACGCCGGGTCATACGCGTGAAGAGTGGGAATCGGGAGCGCAAGGACGTGGCTGTTGCCGTCCTGATGCTGCAGACCTTCGCCGGCGAGCGTCGTGCGGCCCGCCGTGCCGCCAAGCAAGAATCCGCGACAACGCGTATCGGCCGCGGCCCAAATCAGGTCGGCCACGCGCTGGAGGCCAAACATCGAGTAGAAAATGAAGAACGGAATCATATTGATTCCGTGTGTTGCGTACGCGGAGCCAGCGGCGATGAACGACGAGAGCGAACCCGCCTCGGTGATGCCTTCTTCGAGAATCTGCCCGTCTTTGGCCTCTTTGTAATAGAGCAGCGTATTCATGTCGACGGGTTCGTAGAGCTGGCCCTGGCTGCTGTAAATTCCGACGAGGCGAAACAGCGATTCCATGCCGAAGGTGCGTGCTTCGTCCGGCACGATGGGGACGATCAGCTTGCCGATCTCCGGATCGCGCAGCATCTTGCGCAGCATTCCGACGAAGGCCATCGTCGTCGAGACTTCGCGGCCTTCGCTGCCCGTGAGAAATTCGGTGAACAAATTCTCTTCGTGAGCCGGCAGAGGTTTTGAGCGCACGCGCCGCTGCGGGACGTAGCCGCCGAGCTTCTTGCGGCACTCCTGCATATATTTGATCTCGGGGCTGCTGTCGGACGGCCGATAGAAGGAAACCTGCTCGATTTGGTCTTCGCGAATCTTGAGGCCGAAGCGCTCGCCGAAGTGGCGCAGCGTGTCCTCGTCTACTTTCTTTTGCTGGTGCGTGACGTTGCGGCCCTCGCCTGCTTCGCCCAGGCCGTAGCCCTTGATGGTGCGGGCGAGAATCACAGTCGGTGAGCCGGTATGCTCGACCGCAGCCTTGTACGCTGCGTAGACCTTCTTGGGATCATGGCCGCCGTGGCGCATCTTGTGGAGCTCTTCGTCGGAGAGGTGCTCGGCCATCTTCATTAGCCGCGGATCGCCGCCGAACACGTGCTGCCGCACGTAGGCACCCGACTCCACGATGAACTTCTGATATTCGCCGTCGACGGTCTCGCCGAGGCGCTTGGCGAGCAGTCCGTCGACGTCCTGCTCGAAGAGCGGATCCCAATCCGATCCCCAGATCACCTTGATGCAATTCCATCCGGCGCCGCGGAACGCCGCTTCGAGTTCTTGAATGATGTGGCCGTTGCCGCGCACGGGGCCGTCGAGCCGCTGCAAATTGCAGTTGACGACGAAGATCAAATTGTCGAGATGCTCGCGCGAGGCGAGAGTGATGGCGCCGAGCGTTTCCGGCTCGTCCGTTTCGCCATCGCCGAGAAACGCCCAGACTTTCGCATCGGTCTTGGGTTTGAGGCCGCGATCCTCCAGGTAGCGGTTGAAGCGCGCCTGATAGATCGCCATGATCGGGCTCAGGCCCATCGAGACGGTCGGAAATTCCCAGAACTCCGGCATCAGCCAGGGATGGGGATATGACGATAGACCGCCTCCGGGTTTCAGCTCGCGGCGGAAATTTTCGAGCTGCTGCGCAGAAAGGCGGCCCTCCAAAAACGCGCGGGCGTAAACGCCCGGCGCGGCGTGGCCCTGGAGATAAACGGTGTCACCTTCGAAGTCCTTGCTGCGCGCCCGGAAGAAATGATTGAAACCTACCTCGAAAAGAGTGGCGACGGAACCGAACGTGGAAATATGTCCGCCGATGTTGTGCTCGACGCGGTTTGCGCGGACGACCATCGCGAGAGCGTTCCATCGGACGAGGCTCTTGATCTTCCGCTCGATCTCCTGATCGCCAGCGAAGGGAGCCTGCTGGCTGACGTGAATCGTATTGACGTAAGGCGTGTTCGCGGTGAACGGGACCGGCACACCGCACGCGAGCGCGCGGTTGCGGATTTCCTGCAGAATCTTCGACGCCAGATCGCGCCCGCCGTGCTCTACAACGGCGTCAAAAGACTCGATCCACTCCCATATTTCTTCGAGTTCGTCTACTTCCCTCGGAATGACAGGCTGTACAGCCATTGTGTCGACCTTCCCGAAAGGGCCCCCAGGCGGTCCGTTCGCACGGCGATCTTCTGTTCAATTCCAATATACAACATTTCGTGCGCGGCGCTTGCGCATCCACATCAGAATTTATTGCTTGTTTGGTGCGCTTATGGAACCCATAAATGCGCGTGATTCGATGGCGCGAAAGGACCGAACAAGAATTGGGCTGTGTAGCCAGAGGTTGCCGCTGCCGTGTGATTCGGTTGTGCGGTAAAGTGACGGGAATCACAGTGAAAGCCAGCGGCCCAGCGGAAAATTGTAACTAAGGCTATGTCGCCGAAGACAAATCGGTCAGTGCTCAAGATGGAGCACGAGCACACCCGCGAGGCGATTCAGCGGCGGCTCGCGGCCGGGCCGCCTAGCAGCTACCTGAGGGACTGGGTTTACGGAGGCGTCGACGGCATCGTGACGACGTTCGCGATCGTCTCCGGAGTCGTCGGCGCTCGGCTTTCGCCGCACATCATCTTGATCCTCGGCAGCGCCAGCCTGCTGGCAGACGGATTCGCGATGGCCGCTGGAGATTATTTGGCCACACGATCAGAGGATGAAGAATTTCGACACGCCGAAGCGGTGGAACGACGGCACATCGAGACGTGTCCCGAGGGCGAACGAGAGGAAGTGCGTGAGATTTTGCAAGCGCGCGGCGTTCCGAGCGAACTGCTCGAACGCGTCGTCGCGTCGATCACCGCGGACCGTGAGCTTTGGGTACGCCTGATGCTGCGCGACGAATATGGTCTGCCGGACGCCGTGCGCTCGGCGTGGCGCGCTGCCCTCTCGACATTTTCCGCGTTTATCGTTTGCGGGTTGGTACCTCTGATTCCGTTCGTCGCAGGAGTCAATCACGCATTTTGGAGTGCATGCGTGATCACCGGCGTGACATTCGTCGCGATCGGCGCGCTGAAAAGCCGTTGGTCGATCCGGCCCTGGTGGTACTCCGCGATTGGAACGCTGATCATCGGCGGCGGCGCTGCTGCCGTTGCGTATGTGATTGGAGCCTGGTTGCGCGGCTTGACCGGATGATCACCGCCGGATTGAAAAATTAGGAGTGGTGAGCCGCCCAGGACTCGAACCTGGAACCCGCTGATTAAGAGTCAGCTGCTCTACCATTGAGCTAGCGGCCCGACAGACAATCACGTGATTTTAGCATGAAGGAATTGTGTTCCCAACGCAGCGGAAGATCAATTCTGCTTGATCGAGTGGCGCAAAGTGCTTGCAATTTCTTTTGCGACTTGGCGGGCGCGCACCAGATCGCCGGGACCGAGCGAAATTGCCGCGACGCGCGCATGCCCTCCGCCGCCAAATTTCTCGCAGAGCGAAGCGAGGTTCACTTCTGCGGACGCCTCTTTCCACGGATTCGTGCCTACCGACACTTTGGCACGCGCCGGTGATGCGCTCACACCGACCGAATACAGCGCGTCGGGATGCAAGTAATACGGGATGAACTTGTTGTAGCCCTCGAGATCGAGATCGCTCACGTCGAAATAGACCACGCCGTCGCGACAGTCCATTCTTTCGCGCATCAGATCGATCGACCGGCGATGGCGCTCGAGAAGCGGTCCCAAATGCCGCTTGATCATCGGCAGCTCGATACTCTCGGCCAGCGGAATTTCCGCAAGTTCGGGAATCAGTCGCGGGACAAGATTCGCCTCGGGTGCCGCCTCGATCACAAGAGCCAGCTTCATCGCCGGCTCGGTGAGCCCCACCGCGACTTCCGGGGAGGCAAACTGCGCGCCGTCGATGATGTCGCCCCAATAGATCAATTCTTCCATCGGCTTTGCGTCGAATCCGAATTTCTCGGAAGCAATCGTGGCAAGGAATTTCGTGCAGGATTTGTAGGAAGGATCGTAGAACTTTTTCCCCGAATGATCGTGACGAAAATGTTCAGCATCCGCAGGCGTGAGGAACGCGCTCTGGTGGTGATCGAACCACCAGGTCAGTAACGGCGAGCTCGAATACTTGAAGTCGACGATGGCGTTCTCGTCGCCGTCGAACGTGCCCGCTTCGAAGGGCTGCGACGCCTTGTGCGTCATACCCGTGTAGGCGAACTCGGCATCGGCGTTGATGCGCTCGCGGTAAAAGCGTGTAAACACGGCGGCGGAGCATGCTCCGTCGAAGCACTTATCGTGGAAGCAGACGCGCACCTTCACAACGCGCTCCCGTTCCAGACATGATGGCAGTAAGCCAACAACTCTCCTTGAGGGTAAAGCCAACTAAGATGGCGGCACACGGAATCCTTGTCAAGAGGCATCGCGGCGGACGAATCCTGCGCGCGGCCTAGTCGCTGGAGGTGATTTCCCTGCGGCGGAAACAATCGATCGCGTGATCGTTGACCATTCCCACGGCTTGCATGAAGGCGTAGCAAATCGTCGAACCGACAAATCGAAATCCGCGTTTCTTCAAGTCTTTGCTCAGAGCGTCTGATTCGAGCGTTCGAACAGGGACGTCTCGCGGCCCGCGCGGGAGGTTTACTCTGGGATTCCCGCCGGCGAATTGCCAAACGTAACGATCGAAGCTGCCTAATTCCTTCTTCAGCGCCAAAAACGCCTGCGCGTTCGTGATCGTGGATGCGACCTTCAGGCGATTGCGGACGATTCCCGGATCAGCAAGCAGCGCGCGAACTTTTCGTTTGTCGTATCGAGCGATTAGCGCGGGATCGAAGCGGTCAAACGCTCGGCGATAGTTTTCGCGTTTGTTGAGAATGGTCTCCCAGCTCAGACCGGCCTGCGCTCCCTCTAGGATCAAAAATTCAAATAGCGTTCGATCGTCGTGAACCGGGACGCCCCACTCGCGATCGTGATACTCGATCATGAGCGGGCTCTGCGCCCAGTGGCATCGCCGCACGGTCGCTTCGGTTTTCGCGTTCATCGAATTCCGGCTGCAGGGGCGCAGGCGGGCGGCGTTCCAGTCGCCCTTCGAGTGGGTTTAGTTTAATGCGAGGATCGCGCCTAGGAAATGTGGCGCTCGATGACCTTCACGATGTTCTCTTTGGGCTGGGCGCCGACAATCTGGTCGGCCACCTGACCGCCCTTGAACACCAGCAGCGTCGGGATGCCGCGGATGCTGTACTTGCCGGGCACGTTCATGTTTTCGTCGACGTTGAGCTTCACGACCTTGACCTTGCCCGCATGCTCGCGCGCGATCTCTTCGACCGTCGGCGTCAGCATGATGCATGGCCGGCACCAATCCGCCCAGAAATCGACCACGACAGGCTGGGTCTTGCTGGCCTCGATCACGTCGGATTGGAAGCTTGCGTCGGTTACGGCTTGGAGAATGTCTGACATGTTTTCCTCTTGTTGTCGCGCGACCGGCCTTAACCGGCCAACGCGCACCTATTTAGATGACCCTGCTCCCCTGGGGATTCGGGATCGCTTTGCCGCTTCATAAAGCGTGACATACGCGGCTGCTGAAGCCTTCCAGGAGAAGTCCTTGCTCATCCCGTTGGCCTGAAGCGCGCTCCAAGCCTCCGGATCGCGAAAAGCCTTGAGCGCCGCCCGAATCGATTCCAGCAGCGCCCTGCCGCTGTACTCCTCGAACTTGAAACCAGTTCCCTGCCGCGTCTTCGGCACGAACTTCTGTACCGTATCGTCCAGCCCGCCGGTGGCCCGGACGATCGGTACCGTGCCGTATCGCAGACTGTACATCTGATTCAGTCCGCTGGGCTCGAACCGGGACGGCATCAGGAACATGTCCGCGCCGGCCTCGATCTTATGCGCTATCGCATTATCGTACCCGATTTTCAGCCCGACTCGCGCCGGATATTTTTGCGTCAGCCCTTTGAACAGGTCTTCGTATTCCGGCTGGCCGCTGCCGAGCGCGGTGATCGCCACGTCCTCCTTCATCAGATCGCCCGCGATTTCGGCCAGCAGATCGAATCCTTTCTGACTAACGAAACGCGAGACGATCCCGATGAGGGGCCGGGCCAGATTTTCTTCGGGCAGCCGGAACGCTGCCAACAAGTCTCTCTTGCAGGCGGCCTTTCCGGCGAGATTGTGCGCGGAATAGTTCTGCGCGATCAGGGTATCGGCTTCCGGGCTCCACGCGCCGTAGTCGACTCCATTCAGGATGCCGACGAGATGGTCGGCACGGCCGCGAATCACTCCATCGAGGCCCGCTCCGAATTCTGGCGTCTGGATCTCTTTCGCGTAGCGGCGGCTTACTGTCGTCAGATAGTCGGCGAAAATCAGTCCGCCTTTCAGGAGGTTCACTTTTCCATAGAACTCCAGCGCGTCGATCGTGAAAAGCCGCTCCGGCATTCCGATCTTTGGCAGCACCGTTGACGGAAAAACTCCCTGATACGCCAGATTGTGAATCGTGAGAATGACGGGAATCGAACGCACGGCAGGATCGTTTGCGTACTGCGTGCGCAAGAGCACCGGCACCAGCGCCGTTTGCCAGTCGTGGCAGTGAATCACGTCCGGCAGCCAAACGCGCTTCATGCATTCGATTGCCGCGCGCGAGAGCTCGGCGAATCGCTCGGCGTTGTCCGGATAGTCGCCGGTCTTATCGCCGTAAAGTTGCGGCCGGTCGAAATAAGCTGGATCGTCGAGAAAAAGATGCCGCACGCCGCCGACCGCTTGCCCTTCCGCAATGGCTGGAAATCGCAGTTCCTCGCCGAGCGCGATCGTAAGGCTTGAGACGAGCGTCGACTTGATCTTATTTCCGTGATAGCGCGGCAGCAGAACGACTACTTCGTGCCCGATGGCGTGCAGTGCGCGCGGCAAACCCTCAATCACGTCCGCAAGCCCGCCGGTCTTTGAGTAGGGCACGCCTTCCGAGGCTACGAAGAGGATTTTCATGTTCAGTCTACCGGAAACAAAAACGGTATCGGAGGCTCCGAGAGGCGTCAACAAAATCCCCGACGAGGCGTTCTACCGGGACACAGCCGCGCGACCTTGCGCCGATTCTTGTTACACTCGGCGTCGCCATGGCGCGACAACGGATGGGACAACATTTTCTCGAGAGCCTCACGTGGCGAAAAAAGATTCTCGAAACGCTTCCGCGCCCGGCCAACGAGGCTTGGATCGAGATCGGCGCCGGCCACGGCGAAATGACTCAGCTCCTGGCCGCGCCAGGCCGCCGAGTGATCGCCATTGAAGCCGATCCCCGGCTCGCCGAAAGCTTGAAACATCGGATCAGCAGTGACCCGGCCGGATGGCCGGGAGTCGAACTCGTCGCAGGCGATGTGCTGAAGCTCGATCTCGGCGCGCTCGCCGGCGGTCGGTTCCGCGTGTACGGAAATCTACCCTACTACATCACGTCGCCGATCTTGTTTCACCTCTTCGACTACGCCGATCAAATCACCTCGATCCACATCGTCGTGCAGTGGGAAGTCGCGACGAGGATTGCGGCGCGCCCCGGAGGCCGAGAATACGGCTACCTTTCTGCCGCTTGCCGGTTTTACACGCAGCCTGAAATCGTACTGCGAATTCCGCCCGGCGCGTTTCGACCGCCTCCGCGTGTGACCTCCGCTTTGGTTCGCATGAACTTGCCGGGCGAGCGGGCTGCACTGGCGATCTCTGATGAAGGGCGCT
This sequence comes from Candidatus Acidiferrales bacterium, assembly GCA_035622875.1. GTDB lineage: Bacteria > Acidobacteriota > Terriglobia > Acidiferrales > UBA7541 > Palsa-295. The sequence goes on along the minus strand of DASPUN010000062.1, from coordinate 200,877 downwards.
TTCTAGAATTCGTGCAGAGTTGCTTCGCACAAAAGAGAAAAACCCTCCGCAATAATTTGCGCGCGATCGCACCGGACGCCCGTATCGCAGACGCACTCGTCGCCGCGGGCCTTCGCTCGGACACGCGCGCGGAGCAGCTCTCGCTCGCCCAATTCGGTCAATTGTTTGGAAATTTAACCAGGAGCGCGTAAGCCCGCGTGATCTACTTCGAGGAAAGCTTTGCGACTCGATCTTCGACGACCGCGCGCAACCGGTCCGGCAGATCGGTCATGATCCCATCGACGCCCATGTCCATCGCCGCGCGCATTTGATCGGTGTCGTTGATGGTCCAGGTCACCACATGGAGATCGGCGCGATGGGCCCGCTCGATAAGGTCCGGCGTAATCAAATCGCCTCTTGGGCAAAGCTGCCGCGCGCCGACATCGAGCGCCGCCTTCACCGGGTCGCCCACTGCGTCCTCGACCAGCAACCCGATCATCATCGCGGGCTCAAGCCGGCGTACCGAAGCGAGCGTCGCGGGATCGAACGAAATCACGATCGTTCGCGCAGCGTTCGCCGGTTTCCCCAGCGCGCCGACAAGCGCATGATGCATTCCCCACGACGCGTCGTACTTGATCTCAAGGTAGAAAACGACGTCCTGCTCGATCGCAAATTCAAGGATCTCCTCCAGCGTGGGAATTCGCTGGTCCATGTACTGCCGGTCGAACCACATGCCGGCATCGAGCTGCTTCAGTTCCGCGAGCGTGTGATCGCGGACCGCGCCCTTGCCGTTGGTGGTGCGGTCGAGAGTGTCGTCGTGGATCGCGACGAACCGCGCGTCGCGCGTGAGGTGCAAATCTGTCTCGATGAATCCGGCTCCCAGCTGCACCGCGCGCTCGAACGCCGCAAACGTATTCTCCGGCGCGTGGCCGGATGCCCCTCGATGCGCGATAATCCAGGGAGTTCGCATGGAATGGCCCATCGTAACAGACTCGTGCCGTCACACATTGCGGCGTTCGTCGGTCGGTTGTGAGGATCGCAACCCTCCTAGAACTCGGTACTAGGCGTTATTAAACGCCCTCATCTCGCTCGCGCAACCCGACATGCAAAAGGCTTCTCTCTTGAACCAATCCATTGGCCTCCGAATCGCCGTTTGGGCCCCGGTTTCGGGCCTCACAAAAATTTGACCAAATCGATCGGCCGATCAGGCCCATCATCCTGTTGCGGCGTCAAGAGATACCATTTTTCGCGCCCTCTCGGCGTCTCGCGCGATTTGGTAGGTCGATTGCGCCACGCTTCGGCGCCTGGTTCGTGATCCGGGCGAGATGTGGCCGTTGGAGCTGAGTGCCGGCGCACGCGAGCCGCGCAACCTGGCAGCGCGACTCTGAAATTCGAAGCGACGGCAATAGCCTTTGCGCCGTTTCGGTAATTTGGTTATGATCCCGCGCCGCGCAGGGGGACTTGATTCGCGTGGCGCGATCGCATTCGCGACCGAGGCTGGAGCGGCGCGAGCTTGGGAGGCGGCGTGGCGCTGTTCGTTCTGGTTATTGTGGGCGTGGTGGTCGCGCAGACCTGGACCGACTGGCGCGATTCCCTCAAAAGCTGGCACTTTCCCGACTGGGCCAAGGGTGTGGCTCTGGGCGGGACTGTCGGCATCTCGATCGCGGCGCTGAGTTCGTTTGCATCGGTATGGCTGCGCGATTCTGCAGCCCATCTCACCGGTGGATTCGATTCCGGCTACTTCTGGCTGGAACTGGTCTTCCTGCTTGGGACCATGGGAGTCATCGTTCTTGCCGCTCGCCGAAAACGTGTGAGGATAGTCCTGCTGGTAGCGCTAGCTTTCGCAGCGGTCGTCTGGCTCGGAATGGTCTTGTAGCGCTGTCCGCCGGAAGCGGTTCCTCCAAAGCTCCCCTATCTTCCGCCGTTCGCCGGTATCCAGCCGCCGTTCGCCGAATAAGCCGAGACGCCATTCGGCATTGCCCTTAATCTCTCGCCATGTTCACTGTGGAACTAAGGCGAGAGGAGATGGCAATGACGGATGCGCGACCCCAGATCGATGCGGCACCTTCCATATCACGCACGCTGGCCTTCACGGGCGCCGGCCTTCTGATTTTCGTCGGAATTATGTTTCAATTGGGCGAGTTTATCTGCAACCGCCTGAGCGGCTCGAGCTACTGGCTGCTTCACATGATCGCTGTCAATATCTGGAATACGCTTGTTCTGAAGCTCGACGCGCCCGGCATCGGAGATATCCTCCGCTTCTGGCCTTTGCTGCTCGTCGGGTTTGGACTGGCCGTTTTGCTGGCGCTGAGGCCCTCGCGGGGATAACACCTGGTGACTTTCTCTCGCAACTCGAATCGTCATTTCGTCATCGGGGTCATCATCCTCATCCTGGGCGTAATTTTGTTGTTGGACCAGCTCGGATTCACAGCGGCGAACAAGCTCTGGCCTTTGATCCTGATCTATTTCGGCGCGAACAAATTCTCCACGAGCCGCGATCCCGTGGGACGCTTCTGGGGCGGCTTTCTCGCCCTGCTGGGGATTTCGCTTGAGCTCGAAGCACTGGGAAGCGGTTACATTCATTTCGCTACGATTTGGCCGGTGTTCCTGATTTGCGTCGGCGTTCTTCTGGTCGTTCGTCACTACGAGTTGCGGCATTGGGGCGAATCGAACCCGCCCCCGCCTCCGCCGATTGCTCCGGAGTCGCCCGGCGCACCGAGTGGCGAGCCTCCACCTTCGGCCGCGCCGCAAGCCTCCGCAACAAGTGCGACGCAGGCTGGCAATGCGACCGCGCCCGGCGCCACGGCCGGGCCGCAGCCGTCTCAGGCCGATTCGCAGCAAACTCAAACGCCGCCACAGCCGCCATTCACGCCGCCTCCTCCGCCTCCGCCGGGGCAAGCGAACTTTTACGGCGCGGGCTGGGACGCAAACGCTTGGCGGCAGCAGCGCGCCTGGGAACGATTTCAGCGCCGGATGGACCGCTATAGCGCCAAGATGAACGCGAAATGGGGACCCGGCACCAATTGGCAAGGCAGCGCGAATTGGCAGGCGAATTCGAATTGGCAAACGAATCCGAACCAGCAAGCGAATGCCGGTGCGTCGAGGGGTGGGGGTTGGTATGAATCCACCGAGCCGCGCCTCAACGACGTTCACGTTTTCTGGGGTTCGCGCCGCCGCATTACTTCTAGAAATTTTCTGGGCGGCGAAATCGTCGCGATCTTCGGCGGCTTCGAAATCGATCTAACTCAAGCGGACATTCAGGGGGAGGAAGCCAAGCTCGACATCGTATCCATATTCGGCGGCGGCGACATCCGCGTTCCTCCCAACTGGCACGTGATCCTCCATGCCATCGGAATTTTTGGCGGGGCGAGCGACCGCACGCTCCACCCGGCGCAAGCTAACGTGGCCCCCACTTCTGCGGGCGTGCCAGCCGGACCGCCGGTAAGGACTCTTATCATCGAGGGCGTCTCGCTTTTTGGAGGCGTAACGATCAAGAACTGAGTCGCTATGCATCCGATCCTCGCCCAGCTCCGGCGCCTCCTGTTCTACCTTCTCGGTTGGATTCCTCTAGCCGGGATGCTTGCGTACTTGCTTGCCGTGCCCGGCGGACTTACGTGGCTGCAAGCCGTCGCGGTCGCGTTCCCTCTCTGTTTGCTCTACGCCTTCGTGTGCCTGGCCGCGTGGTACCCGTGCCTTGCGACGCCGCTCGAGCGATCAAGTGTGCCGCGCTTCCTCTTCACGCACGTGGTGGGCGCTGTGGTCGCGAGCGCGCTTTGGCTCTTGGCCGCGCGAACACTCGGCCGCCTGTTAGCAGGCTATGAGGGATTCGCAGGCATCGATACACAGCTCTCGAAAGATTTTCCGCTGCTGTTCGGCACGGGCGTTCTTCTGTACCTGCTCGCCGTTGGCTTTCATTACGTCTTGCTCGCGGTCGAAGCCTCGCGCCAGGCCGAGGCACGCGTGATGCAGGCAGGTCTGCTCGCTCGCGACGCGGAATTGCGCGCGCTCAAAGCCCAGGTCAATCCGCACTTCCTCTTCAACAGCCTGAACTCGATCAGCGCGCTCACCGCGTCGGACCCGGCAAAAGCGCGCGAAATGTGCGTGCTCCTCGGTGATTTCCTGCGGCGGACGCTTGGCCTTGGGGAAAAGCCCGCGATTCCTCTCGAAGAGGAGATGTCGCTCGTTCATGCGTTTCTCGCCGTCGAAAAAATCCGCTACGGCGATCGCCTGAAAATGGAAGAGACGATCGACCGCGAGGCTTTGTCGGCGGAAGTCCCGCCCCTTCTTTTGCAGCCGCTCGTTGAAAACGCGGTCGCCCACGGCATCGCGAATCTGGTCGGCGGGGGCTGGATTAGACTTGCTGCCGCACGCCGCGACGGCATACTCGACATCACGATCGAGAATCAGTTCGATCCCGAGGCACCGCCACGGCGTCGAAGCGGCGTGGGCCTCGCGAATGTTCGCCAGCGGCTCGAGGCACGCTACGGCAACCACGCGAGTTTTTCCGCTGCGGCCGTTGAAGACCGCTTTCGCGTCGCAATTCGTCTTCCGGCGGAGTCGAGCGCAGTCCAGACTTCTGAGCCTCAAAATTTGAAGGGGAGAGTTTCGTGACTGCTGCGAACGGCCGCAAGATTCGGACAATCATCGTCGACGACGAGGACCTCGCGCGCCAGGTTCTCCGGGAATTTCTCTCCGCGCACCCGGAGATCGACATCGCCGCCGAATGCGCCAACGGATTCGAGGCTGTGAAAGCCGCCACCGAGCTGAAGCCGGAGCTTGTCTTCCTCGATATTCAAATGCCGAAGCTCGACGGCTTCGAGGTGCTCGAATTGCTCGGCGCGGACATGGCCGTCATCTTCGTGACGGCCTATGACACATTTGCGATTCGCGCCTTCGAAGTCCACGCCGTCGACTATCTGCTGAAGCCGATCAGCGCTGCGCGGTTCGAAGCGGCGCTCGAGCGCGCCAAGGAGCGTCTCTCCGGCAAATTGCCGTCGGCACCGCTGCCGGCGATGGACCTCGCTGCTGCTGCGCGTCCGCCGCAACAATATCTCGATCGCATTCCGGTGCGGGACGGAGCGAGTGTCTCGATTATTCCGGTCGCAAAGCTCGACTACGCCGAGGCGCAGGATGACTACGTCGCGCTCGCCTCGCAGGGCAAAACGCATCTCAAGCAGCAAACGATCTCAAGCCTCGAAGCGGCGCTTGATCCTTCGCGCTTTCTTCGCATCCATCGCTCGTACATCGTGAACCTGGAGCGCGTCGCGCTGATCGAGCCCTATGGCAAGGACAGCTTCGTGGCCGTTCTTAGCACTGGAGCCAAACTTCCCGTCAGCCGCGCAGGCCATGCTCGTCTTCGCGCCTTCCTCGACCGCTAGGTTTCAGGCGCGGTCGTAACCCCTCGAACGCATCCCGCGACAAAATTCTTGCGGCGCGGCCATCGCAAGTGAATCCTGTAATAGGACACGCGCCGCGTTCGATGATTCACTTTCCGGCGCGCACAGAAACTGATGCGAATTCTCGTTGCAGAAGACACCACCGAAAGCCGCGAGCTTCTCATTGAACTTCTGCGCAATGGCGGGCACACGGTTGTTGGCGTCTGCAACGGCCGCGAAGCTCTGGACGCGCTTGAAAAAGACCGCTTTGAAATAGTGTTCATGGACGAACAGATGCCGATCATGGACGGCATCGAAGCCACGCACGCGATCCGCAAGAGGAGCCTCGCTCACGGCAAGCGCCCCATCATCATCGGAATGTCGGGCAACACGTCGGAGGTCGATGAGCGCCGCTGCCTTGACGCAGGCATGGATTCTTTTCTCCCGAAGCCGATCGGCATGGCGCAGCTTCTCGCGATGCTGGCCGCGCTGGCGCGCAGGCCGCCGCAAACCGTAGCCGGTCACGCCGCCGGCTTCGAGCATGGCGGACCGCGGCAGGATCTCGCGGCCCATCTCCACCGCGCCACCGGAGGAGATGAAAAACTTTTGCGCTCGCTCCTGAAGAATTTCCTGGCGGACGCTCCGAAAAAGATCGCCGCGTTGCGCCGCGCGATTGCACGGAAGAACGCTGGCGCTATTGCGTCCGCCGCCCATGCGCTGAAAGGCTCTCTGGGCCTTTTCGGCGCGCATCGAGCCGTTGCCGCCGCAGTTCATCTCCAGAAAATCGGCGGTAGCGGCAAGACTGCCGGAGCCGAATCCGAATTCCGCACGCTTGAAGAAGAATTCCAGCGGTTGCGCGAGCAGCTGCTCGCCCTCCCGCAAGCGCCGGACTCGAAATCGGCCGAGCGCTCGGGAAGGGCCCGCCCTGCACGGCCGCCGCAGCGCCACGCCAAGCGCCGCCGCTAACTGAACGGGCAACCATGCCCTTGCCAACCTTGCCGCTCGCAGAGCGTCGCGCGATACTCGAACACATGAGGGGGATCACCCGAATTGCATGCAGTTTGGCAGTGCTGTGCACTTCGTGCGCACTGGCGCCGAGCGCCGTTCACGCCGACGTCTTCAAGCTCAAAGACGGCAGCACAATCTCCGGCACCATCGTCGGATTCGAAGACAATTCCTTCAAAGTGAAGACGAGCTACGGCTACGCGCTCGTGCAAAAGGACCAGGTCGTTTCGATCGGTGTGTCCGACGCGGCTGCAACACCGGCTGAGAAAAAACCTGTCCCGGCTGAAGAAAAGGTCCCCACGCCTGAGAAGCCAAAGGCGGAGCCTGCTGTCGCAGTATCGGCTGCTGCTCAGCCTGCGACGCCAGCCAGCAAGGCTCCTGCTCTGAGCGCGCCTCCCCCGATGGCGAATCCAGTGGCGTCGAGCAAGCCGCTCGCGCCGAGCACTCCAGCGCCGAGTACACAGCCCACGGCGGCCACGCCGCCCCCAGCTTCCGCGAGCAAATCAGCGTCGCCCGCTCCGAATGCGACGCCCGTTGTCGCCAAGAATTCCGCGCCGGCTTCCGCGTCCGTCGCGACGAAACCCGAGCCAGCAGCGCCGCCCAAGCCGCCTGCGCCCGAACCGATCAAAGAACAGGTCACTGGAAACTTGTACACCAATGAAACCTATCGCTTTCACATGTACAAGCCGCCCGATTGGGACGTGATCGCTTCGGCGCCCGCCGTCCTGCCCGGCGCTATCACTGCGATGGGCACGGCCGACGACACAACGTATCTCCTCATCGGGCAGGAAGAGACAGGCAAGCCACTCACGGCGGAGATGGACGCAACCGAGCACCGTCTGCGCAGCGTTATGGACAACTTCCGTGCGCTCGGAGAGGAGCACATCACGATTTCAGGGTCGTCCGCGATGGAGCACCACTTCCGCGGAAGCGTCGACCAGCACGATTGGTCCGGCGTGGTTGTCTGGGTGCCGCGCGGAGGCAAGGTCTACACGATTTTCGGCATGACACGCGCAGACAACGATCTCTTCCAGCTTCAGGAAAACGTCATCACGCGCGCGATCGCCAGCCTGCAGTTCACCGAATAGTTCCCTGCTCTCTCCGCGCCATACAACAGTTGTGCGAGAATCGGCAACGAACCCTGCTGCATCGCGAGAACTTGCCGAATGAGATTTCGCCTGCTGTGTGGCGCAACACTGTTGTCGATCGCGTTCGGCCTGCTTGCATCGGCGGGCTTGCACGCCCGAGCCGGTTCACGTCAGGCGACCGCTCCGAGTGACAGGCCCAATTTTTATCGGGACGTGCTGCCCATCCTGCAGCAGCACTGCCAGAGCTGCCATCGTCCGGGTGAAATCGCGCCGATGCCGTTTGTGACCTACGCCGAGACGCGGCCGTTTGCCGCCGCAAGCGCCGCCGACGCTAGCGCGCGCAAAATGCCTCCGTGGTTCGCCGATCCAACCATCGGCCACTTCGCGAACGATCCTTCGCTTTCGCCAAAGGAAATCAGCACGCTCGCGTGGTGGGCCGCTCAAAATGCGCCGGAAGGAAATCCCGCCGACGCTCCGCCGCCGCGCCATTTCGCGGAGGGCTGGAATATTTCGCAGCCAGACGTCGTTGTGAAGATGCCGAAGCCCGTCGCGATTCCCGCGGAAGGCGACGTCGAATACACATACGAAATCGTGCCCACGGGTTTCACAGAGGACAAATGGGTGCAAATGTCGGAGATTCGCCCATCGAGCCGCGAGAATGTGCATCACGCGGTTGTCTACATTCGCCCACCGGATTCGCCGTGGCTGCGTCATGCGCAGATCGGCGTACCGTTCACTGCATCCGACATGACGAACGAAGAGGACCGCCACGACACGCACACGACGAAGGCAGACATCCTGCTCGTGTACGCTCCGGGAAGTTCGCCCGACAACTGGCCCGGCGGAATGGCGAAGCTCATTCCTGCCGGATCGGATCTCGTCTTCCAGATGCACTACACGACGCACGGCCGCGCGACATCCGATCAGACCAGCATCGGCCTCGTGTTCGCAAAGCAGCCGCCGGCCAAGCGCGTCCTCTCGCTGCAACTGACGAACAGCAGTTTCGTGATTCCCCCGGGCGTCGATGACTATCGAGTCGAGGTCCACGGCTCGCTGCCCAACGACGCGCTGCTGCTCAGCTTTTTCCCGCACATGCACCTGCGCGGAAAAACCTTCGCGTACAACATTCTGCATTCCGACGGAACGATCGAGCCCCTACTACGCGTGAACTACGATTTTTACTGGCAGCTGAGTTACCGGCTCGCCGAGCCGCTGCCGCTCAAGGCGGGAACCGTGCTACAAGCCGTCGCGACGTTCGACAATTCAAGAAACAATCAGCACAATCCCGATCCAAACGTCGCCGTTTACTGGGGCGATCAAACCTACGACGAAATGATGGTCGGATTTTTCGACGTCGCCGTGCCCGCCGACGTCGACAAAACGTACTTTTTCATCCGCAGCAACGCTGCCGCGGAACACGAACACTAGAATTTCGTGACTTCGCTGAAGTGGAAGCCGCGGACCTTCATCGGCGGCACAACCATCTCGAACGATTCTTCTCCGGCGGCGCGCACCGCGGGGCCGAGCATCTCCACATTCGAGAGCATCTCGATGATGCTCTGGTTGAAGCGGAAATTGCGGATGCCGCCGGCGATCTTTCCGTTCTCGATCAGGAACGTTCCGTCGCGAGTCATGCCGGTGAGGATTTTTTCGTAGGGATCGACTTCGCGGATGTACCAGAGACGCGTGACGAGCACTCCGCGCTCGGTCGTGCGGATCATTTCATCGGTCGATTTGTCGCCGCCTGCGAACACAAGATTCATCGGCGCTTCGCCATATTCATTGGGCAGCGAAAACCCATGGCCGGTCGGCTTTGCTTTCATTTTCTTCGCCGTCGAGCGCGCATAGACGAGATTTTTCACTACGCCGCGATCGACGAGCAGGACCTTCTGCCGCGGCAAACCCTCGCCGTCATAAGGATGTCCGGTTTGCAGCGGGTGATAGGCGTCATCCCAGAGCGTGATGTTTTCACCCAGCACTTTTTCCCCGATGCGTCCCGTAAAGCAAGAGCGCTTGTCGAGCACGGCCGTGCCCGCAAAATCGTAGAAGAGAAATCCGACCAGATCGAGCACAGCGGCGGGCGAAAGAATCGTCGTGTAGCGGCCCGGCTCGATTTCGCGCGGCTCGCGCGACTGCGCCGCTTTCTGGCTCGCGCTTTCAGCCAGCTCTTCGGGATCGAGCTTGCGGATGTCTGGCGAATTTGCTTTTGCCCAACCGGACGAATTCTCCTCGAACACGGTGACCGAGAACTCTGCGCGCGTCTGCTCGTAACTAGCGAAAAGACCTTTCGAATTCGCCATCACCGAGTGCGAACCGCCGCTCGCGAAAATACCGGCTGTAGTTTGCTTGTGCTTTTCCGCCATTTTGCAGACGCGCGCGACGGCCTTGGCGCGGTCTTCCGGAGTCGTCTTCGCAGTCGCCGAAAAATACCGCGAGACCTTCTGATATTTCTGCTCGCCCAGCATGGGGAGCAGATCGGGATTCTTGGGCTCGTTGCGCGCGAGGCTGATCGCCGACGCCACCACGCGGCGCAGCGATTCGTCGTTGGTTTTGTTCGTGCTGGCACGGGCCGTGCGGCCATCCACATCGGCGCGGACGGAAATGCTGAGAGTTTGCTCGGCGACGTTTTGATGAATCGTGTTATTGGCGAAGCGTGTCAGCGCATCGACGCCGGCGCTGACGTCGACTTCGGTTTCGTCCGCGTCGCTCAGTTTGAGCACGCGCTCGGCGATGCGCTCGAGGTCCTTCATTGAGAGTTGGGATGTTTTGGACATTAGGAAGAGAGATCCCTGCCTCGCTGGCAGGCGGGCTTGGGCTCCGGGCCGACAGAGGGAGTCGGCCCTCCGCTCCCTTCCTTCGTCAGGGCAGGCAGGATGACCGCGTAATCGTTAGTCATGGTCATTTGGAGAAGGCGACCCCGACTCGGACGTTGCGAAAGCGCGCGGGCGCGGCGCCGTGGCCCGTGCCCATCGTCTGCTGCGGCTGACCCTTGCCGCAATTGGGCGTGCCCCAGAGCGTCCAGTGATCGCGCGAGCAGATCGCGTCGCAACTGTTCCAGAATTCCGTCGTGATACCGCTATAGCTCGGATTCTTGATCATGCGGCCGATCTTGCCGCCTTTGATCTCCCAGCCGATCTCGGTCGAAAACTGGAAGTGGTACCGCTTGTCGTCGATCGACCACGATCGGTTCGTTTCCATCAGGATCGCGTCGTCGGTATCGGCGATCAGATCGTCGTATTTCCACGCGCCGGGATTGATGCTGATATTGGTCATGCGAATCATCGGCAGGCGGTTCCAGCTTTCGCAGCGTACCGTGCCGCCCGAGCGCTTTTCGCCGATGGCCGCAGCGGTCTCGCGGCTGCTCAAATAGCCTGTGAAAAGTCCGTTGGTGATGATCGGCGTGCACTGCGCAGGAACGCCTTCATCGTCATAGGCAAACGTGCCGAGGCCGGGGCCGTGCTCGAGGCGCGCATCGGCGACGACGTTGACAATGTCGGAGCCGTACTTGAGCTTTCGCAGCTTCTCGATTGTGAGAAAGCTCATGCCCGCGAAATTCGCTTCCATGCCGAGGACGCGATCGAGCTCGATCGGATGGCCGATCGACTCGTGAATCTGCAGCCCCAGCTGCGAGCTGCCAAGAATGATCGTCTTGTGGCCCTCGGGACACTGTGCGGCGGAGTGCAGCGCGACGCACTCTTCAGCGATGCGCGGCGCATTGCCGACCAGGTCCAGTGATTCGATCAGCTCATAGCCCTGCAGCGTGTGCTGGCCGCCGAAGCTATTCGGATACGAGCGCTTCTGAATTTCGCTGCCCGCGAAACTCGTCGCGACGATGCCCGCGCCGGACTGCATCTTGATTTGATGAATCGACGAGCCCGTGCTCGATACAAACAGCTGCTCGATCCGGCGGAACGACATCGAGCCTTCCGCCACCGTTACTCCCTTCACGCGGCGCATCTCCTTGTCTGCTGCGAGCAGCATATCGATCTGGCTCTCGACTGGAATGCGGAAGGGATCTTTCAGAAACGGGTTCTGCCATGTGTCGACGTAGGTGTCTTCGGGAGCAAGCGCGACGTTTTCTTTTTTCGCGAGTGCCGAAGCTTTCGCGATCGCAACGGCTTCCGCCGCGCAGGCTTTGACGCCTTCCATAGTCAGCTGGTCCGTCGACGCAAAGCCCCACGCGCCATTCGCGATAACGCGGATGCCGATGCCGAGCGATTCGGACTCGGCGAGCGTGCCGACTTCGCCATTTTTCACCGAGATGTCGCGGTGGCGAATGTCCATCACGCGCACGTCGGCGTAAGAAGCGCCGCGGCGCTTCGCGGTTTCGATGGCGGCGTTGGCTAGATCGTGCATTTTGGGATGCTCGAGGAGATTGAAAAAGTGTCCCACTTCATTGGGTGGGCCGTTCTTTGTTGTCTATGACTTACAGGCGAAAAGAAGTGCGACGGTGTCCCACTTAATTCGGTGATTCGTGATTCGCGATCGATAAGTCGTGGGCGGCGAGTGACGGGAAGCTGGCTCGCGCTGGCGAGGCACTGTCTGGTATGGACGCACCGCCGAAGCAGACGCGGAGCTCCCGCCGCGTCGCGGCGGCCGACGCCGCCATTTCCGACAATCGATGCGTCTCTCATCATCACGCATCCAGTTTAGGGATGGGCGTGCGCGTGTCAAGCAGTCGTTGGAGTAAACATTTTGCGGAAGACGCGAGGCGCGGTCAGACGATCATTTTCCGTTCAGGGATTCGATCTGGCGGACGAGCGCGTTGATTTCTTCGTCCGTGAGTTTGCCGGCGTATTTGGGCATGTGGCCCTTGCCGTCGGAGATTATTTTCCGCACATCGTCGTCGGAGGAGGCGGCCACTTTCACGGAGATGAGAGAAGGCCCGCCGAAGCGGCGGCCCGTGGCGTTCTTGCCGTGGCACTTCGCGCAGTTCTTTTCGTAGGTCGGATTCGACGTCAGGCCTGTCACCGGCTCATTTGTGGTTTGAGCGGACGACGCGGCAGTCATCAACATCAAAAAACCCGCAGCGACGACGAGGCGGGATACCGTCACTTGGCACCTCCGAAATGTTGGACGAACTGGGACGTTGGATGCTGGGTGGGAGCAAAAGGTCTGCCCGGTCGTTTGATCGGTTGAGTTCAATCGTCCCTCCGGGACTTATTTTTAGAGCGATTGGTGTCCCGGCACTGCGCTCCGCCCGCCTGGCGGCGGGCAAGCTTCGTGCCGGGCAAATTACAATCGCCGCTCCGCGGCTCGAAATGCCGGAATGGCGATCCTACGAACGCAAGACCCAGTGACTCGCCCGGGTTGTCTCCGCGGCTGGTCAACGCGATCAGCTACGTTCCCGCCGCCCGGCAAGTGGCGACTTGCGATGTCCAGGCACGGACTCGGAGACATCGCCTCAGCGGCTAAAGCCGCATTTCGTCGCTCGGCTTGCGGCACGGCTTAAGCCGTGCCCTGACGAAGCACGCATTTATCACTTCGATTTGAAGAGCGAGAGATCGACGGCGGCGGCCATGGCCTTGTAGCCATCGTCATTGGGATGCAGGTGGTCGCGAATGTTGTACGCGGGCCGAATCTGCTTGGGATTCGCCGGATCCTGGACGGCTTTGTCGAAGTCGATGACGGCGTCGAAGGCTTGGCTCGTGCGAATCCACTGATTGACCGCCTCGCGCATGGTTTCGCCCTGCTCGGTGGCGTAAGCCGCGCCAACATACGGCGTGAGCGTGGCGCCAATGACCTTGATTCCGTGCGCGTGGGCGCGCTCGATGATCTGCTTGTGCGCGGCGATGATGTCTTCGGCGGTGACGGCGTCAGGCGGCTCGGCGCCGGGGCGTCCGCCGATGCCGATATCGTTGATGCCCTCGAGCACGATCACCCATTTCACGCCCGGCTGGGCGAGGACGTCGCGATCGAAGCGGGCCAGAGCTGAGACGCCTGCACCGTCGTTAAGCAGCCGATTGCCGGAGATTCCTTCGTTGACGATGGCGACATTTGCGGTGGCCTTGTTGGCGGCGAGGCGCTCGGCCAACTGGCTCGGCCAACTGCGGTTGGTGTCGGGCGTGGAGGTCGCGCCGTCGGTGATCGAGTCGCCGAAGGCGACGATCAGCCCGGACTTGGGCGTGTCCACATCTACGGCAGAGATCCAATACCAGAGTTGCACGGTTTGGGCGTCTGTGATCGAGGGAGCGCCGGTCATGTCGCCCGGCTGCTTTGAAATGTAGGTCGTATGCAGGCCGGTGAGATGGATGGTCGGCGTCGTGGTCTCGTCGGGAATATACAGGCTGATGACGAGATCACCGAGCTTGGGGACTTCCAGGCCTACCGGATCGCTGAGGATTGTGGCGCCCGGGGGAATCGTGAACGACGAATTGCCGCTGAAGGTGAGCGGACGGTCCGAACCGGCAACGATGGACGAATCCTTGTCGCGCAGGGCGATGTGCGCTGCACCAATGTGAAGCGCGGTGGTGCCGAAGGCGTTCGATAGCTGCACGCGCGCGCGGCGCCCCGCGATGCTGGTGTGAACGATCATGCGGACCGTCTGATTGTTGATCGTTGGCGGCGGGGGAAACGCGGGCGGTGGAGGCGGGTTGGGCTGGCCCGGCTGCGGCGGCGGTGTCAGTGCGCGGGGAAACACGAAGCGCGGGCCCTGCGGCGACGCTGCCCAGGTCGCAACCCAATGGTCCTGAGCGTTGGCGAGCGGCGCCACGCAGGCGAAAAGCGCTGCGAGCGTGAAGGCCACGATAAGCGGCCGGAAATTCTCTCGTGATTTCGTCATGATTTTCCTCACCGAAAAAAAGCGAGAGGCATCTTAGCCGCGAATGCGTCCGCTGCGCAATCGCGAACGACGATTTTGCGCTATGCTGGCGGCTCAGTTCGCGGCGCTAATGCGAGGCGCTCTGAAAGCGACACAAAGGTATGACGCGCAATGGCGAATCCAATACTTAGGGTCACCGACCTGAACATCAGCTTCGGAAGCCGAGCCATCATTCGTGATCTGAGCTTCGAGGTCCGCGAAGGCGACTGCTTAGCGATCATCGGACCCAATGGAGCGGGTAAGACGGTTCTGCTCAAGGCTCTACTCAAGCTGATTCCCTACCGAGGTGAGATTCGATGGAGCCCGGGGGCGAGGCTCGGCTACGTGCCTCAGAAGATTGCGGCAGACCGGCAGCTTCCGCTCCGCGCGAAGGATTTGCTCTCCGCAAAAGCCAAGTTCCTGAAACTGCCGAGCGCCGAGTGGGAGCGAGTTGCGCAGGAACTCGATATTACCAGCGACCTTCTTGACGTCAGCATCGGGCAACTCTCGGGCGGGCAATTTCAAAAAATCTTGATCGCCTTTGCTATTTTGGGAGGCCCGAACGCGCTGCTCTTCGATGAGCCAACGGCAAGCCTCGACGAACTCACCGAGGAGCGCATCTACGAGCTGGTGTATTCCTTGCAGAAGGACAAAGGGATGACCATCCTTCTGGTGTCTCACGATCTGAGCGTGGTCTTTCGCAATGCCAGCATGGTGTTGTGCCTCAGCAAAGGCAAGCCATGCACGGGACCGCCCAAGGAGATTCTGACGCCCGCGATGCTGCAGGAGCTGTACGGCGGCAGTCCGCATTACTACCAGCACCTCCACGAACACGAGAGGCTCGCCGGCGGCAATCAGGAAGGAGCGCCGTAAATGTGGAGGGAGCAAGGCGTCTTGCTGTTGCTCGCGCTTTCCTTCGCGCTCGCCGCCGCCCTGGTGGGATGCATCGCGTTGATGAAGCGAATGCTGCTGGCGGGAGACGTGATTTCGCATCTGGCGCTTCCCGGACTTGGTCTGGCGCTGCTTTTCAAAGTAAACCCGGTGATCGGCGCGGCATCGACGCTGTTTCTGGGAACCTTTCTCGTGTGGCAGCTTCAGAAAAAAACGGGACTGGCCACCGAGGCCGCAATCGGAGTGACGTTTGCCGCAGCGCTCGCGATCGGCGCTGCCGTGACTCCGAACGAGGATTTGGCCGAATCTCTTTTCGGCGAGCTTCCCAAACTTTCGATTCCTGCTTTTCTGCTGGGGATAACGGCTGTCGTGTTTGTGATCGCCGGGATCTTCTTGCTCAGGGATCAGCTGGCGCTCAGCATCTTCTCTCCCGATCTAGCTGCTGCAACCGGAGTGAACGTGGTTCGCCTCGACCTTTACTTTCTTCTGCTCTTCAGCTTGACCGTGCTGGTCGGATTGCGCTTCATGGGGGCGCTGCTCGCGAGCGCCCTCATCATCATTCCCGCGGCGACCGCGCGCCAGCTGACGAACGATCTTCGGCACTTCTTGCTGCTTGCTGCGGCAGCGAGCATGATTTCGGTGGCTGCGGGATTTCTGCTGAACATTTTCGTCTTCAAATTTTCCACTACGGGACCCACGATCGCCATTTTCTCGGCGCTACTCTTTGGCTTGAGTCTTCTCAAAAAAGTTGGGTGAAACGCGCCGCACGCGGTCTATATCGCCGCGGCGAGAAGGTGGGCAATCTGTCCGACCAGAGCAGCGGTGGCCTGCGGATCGGTCAGCCCGCGAACATCGACGACCAGCACGAAGGAGCGCGCGCCGAAAACGATGTCGGCGTCGTGAACGTCGCCTGTAGGCGTGTGCACGCGTGCAGCCGAAGCGGGACTGTAAGCGATGCTGCCAGGCAGACGGGAGCGCGAGAGAATGCCGATCATTTCCCGGCTTGCGTCTGCGTCGACCACTTGATTGTGCGCCAGCGCGAGAAGAATCGTCATCAGGGCGCGGGGAGTGGTGGCGTCGCGTATTCCCTTCTCCGCGGCCTTGGCGTCGCCAAAATACGAGGCGAGCACCATTCCGTCAGCTCCGAGCGAGTGAATGCGACCTTGTATCGATTGCAGGCTGAGCCTTTCTATCAGGAGGTTCGCGGCGATGTCGCTATCGCGCGTAATCATCACTTCGCATAGGTCGCGCAGGGTCATCCACTTGCCCGCGTCGTGCGTCAATGTGTCGCCGGAGGCGGGTTCGACTGCGTAAGCGCTGCCATCGACAACGCTGCGAAAGAGGTCTCGCACGCGGATCGTATCGGTGAGGCGAAGCTGCCGGGCCTGCGCCTGAGCGAACAGCTCGATCATGACCGGAAGCTTCATGGCGACCGAGTCGCGGAAGGGGCGGTCGGGATGGATTAGGAGCTCCTGGCCTCCGTCGAGCGAGCGGAAAGCGATGGAGACGTCGGCACCGCTGTCCTTGATCAGCTTTTCAATGTCCGGGCGCGCGGAGGTCTCGTGCGTTTCGGTGGAAAGCGATTCCTGCGCGGGCGCCGGTGCGACTCCAAGAACGAGCGCCGCCATCAATGACGCGAGAATTGGCAGAGCCGATCTCATCAAGGCCATTCTACGGCATCGCCAGTCGGATGGGCTCTACTCAACTCCTGGCGAGCCGGGCAAGTGGGGCGCGCGTCAGGGTTCGTGGACCGGCTTGGGAGCGAGCACGCTCTGCAGCGTAATCCCGGGCGAGAACTTTAGTCTGACCTCAAATTGCACCGAGGCGATGGTCTCCGGTGCGCCACCTTTGCTGGAATTGATATGCGAATGGAGAATACGAAATTCGCCGCTGCCGAGATTCAGGCTGGCGGATTCCAGGTCGATGCGGCTGCGCTCCGCATCGGAGACGGAGCTGGGGTAGAGCTGCGCGTTCACGACCTCGCTCGCGACGTGCTGATCGTGGACAGATTTGACAAAATAGAAATGGCGCGTGGTGATCTGTACGGCTTCGCGGGATGAATAACCCGCCGTCGCGGCGAGATAGCGATCGTTGTAGCCGTGATACGGCGGCGTGGCGACCTCGACGAATTCGAGTGGCTCGTCGGGCGGCTCGACCGAGGGAAGCATGCCGATCACCCAGCCGCCGCCCTCGTCGGACACAGCGGGTGTAAGGCGAAAGACTAGGTTGTGACCGACATCGTGTTCGTAGATCTCGCCGCGCACCACTTCACCTGTAAAGCGAACCTCCGCAGGATCGGCGGTTGCCGATGCTGGCGCGCTCTCAGCCGGCTTGTCTGCCGTTTGCGGCTCAGCGAGCGCCAAGGCCGAGAAGATTTCACGACGGACGCTGAACCCATTCGCCGTGGCAACCAATACGGCGCAGAGGCCAACGATCAGGCGAGGAATCATTCCGCGCGGATTTTACCAGCAGTCGCGCAGGCACCCAACATTAGAGCGATTCGCAAAAAAAACGGGCGACCGAAGCGGCCGCCCGCTGTGAAGTCCGAAAAGCAGATCCCTCACCGCCGTCCCGGACAAAGAGCGCCGGGGCTGGGTTCGGGATAACACATTCGACTAGGTGCCTTCTTGCCAGGAAGCGAGGTAGTGCTCCTGCTCGGGCGTGAGCTTGTCGATCGTGACGCCGAGCGATTCGAGCTTGAGCTTGGCGATCTGCTGATCGAGGTGCTCGGGAACGGGATAAACGTTAGCCTTGAGCTGGCCGGCGTTCTTGACCATGTACTCGGCTGACAGCGCCTGGTTGGCGAAGCTCATGTCCATCACCGATGCCGGGTGGCCCTCCGCCGCGGCGAGGTTGATCAGGCGGCCATCGCCCAGCAAATAGATGTGGCGGCCATCCTTCATGGCGTATTCCTCGACGAACGGACGCGCTTCCTTGTGGCCGCTCGAAAGCTTTTCGAGCGCCGGGATATCGATCTCCACGTTGAAGTGGCCGGAGTTGCTGATGACCGCGCCGTCCTTCATTTTCTCGAAGTGCTCGTGCGCGAGAACGGACTTGTTGCCCGTGACCGTGATGAACACGTCGCCGATCTTGGCGGCTTCGTTCATGGGCATCACGCGGAAGCCATCCATCACGGCTTCGATCGCTTTGGTCGGATTGATTTCGGTGACGATCACATCCGCGCCAAGGCCCTTCGCGCGCATGGAAACGCCGCGTCCGCACCAGCCGTAGCCCGCGACGACGACCTTGAGGCCCGCCAGCAGCAAATTCGTGGCGCGAATTACGCCATCGAGCGTCGACTGACCGGTGCCGTAACGATTGTCGAAAAAGTGTTTCGTGAGGGCGTCGTTGACAGAGATCACCGGAAATTTTAGCGTACCGTCTTTCGCCATGGCGCGGAGACGAATCACGCCCGTAGTGGTTTCCTCCGTACCGCCGATGACGTCCTTGATCTGATTGGTGCGCTTGGTCAGAAGCTGCGTCACCAGATCGGCGCCGTCATCCATGGTGATCTGCGGCCTGTGATCGAGCGCCGCATTGATGTGCGCGTAGTAGGTAGCGTTGTCTTCGCCCTTGATGGCGTAAGTCGGAATGCCGTAATCCTTGATCAGCGACGCGGCAGTGTCATCCTGCGTCGAAAGCGGGTTCGACGCGCACAGGACGAGGTCGGCGCCGCCGTCGCGCAGCGTGATGGCGAGATTGGCCGTCTCGGTAGTGACGTGCAAGCACGCCGACATGCGGATACCCTTGAGCGGCTGCTCCTTGATGAATCGCTTCCGAATCAGTTGCAAGACAGGCATGTGCTGATTGGCCCATTCGATCCTGCGCTTGCCCGCTTCCGCGAGGCCAAGATTTTTCACGTCTCCCTTCAGCTTCGTTGCTGTTTCCACGAGTTGCTCCCTTTTGAATTTGTTAGGAGGACTTCCGGATACCCGATGCCGCGCTAAAGACCGCGGCGCTACACTCAAACCTTCCACGACGCGTACAACGCTGCGCCTAGAATCGCACCGAGACTACCGAGTCGCCACCGCTGCGCCGCGCGATGCCGCTTCCTTCTTGATCGCTTCGGCCTTGTCGGTGCGCTCCCAGGTGAAGCCCGGTCCGGTGCGGCCGAAATGTCCATAGGCGGCCGTCGCGCGGTAGATCGGACGGCGCAAGTCGAGCGCCTCGATAATTCCGCGCGGCGTCAGCTTGAAGAGCGCGCGGACGATCTCCGTAATCTGCGAGTTCGGAATCGTGCCCGTGCCGAACGTATCGACCATCACCGAGACCGGCTCGGCGACGCCGATTGCATAGGCGAGCTGCACCTCGACTTTGCGTGCAATGCCTGCGGCAACGATATTCTTCGCGATGTAGCGCGCCATGTAGCAGGCCGAGCGGTCGACCTTCGACGGATCCTTGCCCGAAAATGCGCCGCCCCCGTGGCGCCCGTAGCCGCCGTAGGTGTCCACGATGATCTTGCGTCCCGTGAGGCCCGCGTCGCCCATCGGACCGCCGGTGACGAAGCGGCCGGTCGGATTGACGTGAATCGTGGTCTTATCGAACATTTCCTTGGGCACGACGGGCTTGATGACCTTGTCGATAATCGCATCGCGGAGATGGCCGTGCGAGACGCTGTCGCTGTGCTGCGTCGAGATGACGACGGTATCGACGCGCACCGGGCGCCCATTCGCATATTCGACTGAAACCTGGGATTTGCCGTCGGGCCGGAGGAAATCGAGGACTTTGTTCTTGCGGACTTCGGCAAGCTTGAGGGTCAACTGGTGCGCGAGCTGAATGGGCATAGGCATCAGCTCGGGAGTTTCGTCGCATGCGTAGCCGAACATGAGACCCTGGTCGCCCGCGCCGCCCGTGTCGACGCCCATGGCGATATCGGGAGACTGCGGCTTGACGGCTGAAAGAATTCCGCACGTTTCGGCGTCAAAGCCGTACTTGGCGCGGTTGTAGCCGATGTCGGCGATCACGTCGCGAGCGATGCGCTCGTATTCGAGGACGCCACGCGCTTCCTTCTTGATCGTGATCTCGCCCGCGATGACGACGAGGCCGGTGGTGATCAGCGTTTCGCAGGCGACCCGCCCCATCGGGTCGTGCGCCATCACCGTATCGAGAACGGCGTCGGAAATCTGGTCAGCAATTTTGTCGGGGTGGCCCTCGGTGACAGACTCCGAGGTAAACAGGAACTTCTCATGCGCGTGTGCCAAAACAGTTTCCTCCGAAGGCGTGAACAGCAATTAGAGAGCTAGATTGCGCCTATTTGATTTAACCGAAATTACAGACGCTAACATACGCCCGCTGCCGGGTCAATCACATGCACTGAAAGGCCTTAAATGGCGGCTGAACGGCACAAACGGGCGTTAAGAAGCGACATTGTCAAACCCGCAAGAAAGGAGCCGGCGGGAGAGGATGGGATCTCCGCGCCGGCTCTATTTGCTATATCCGCTGGTGCGTCAGTATGCGACCGTCGTCGCGCAAGCTCTTCCGGTCGAGCTGGCGCTACAAATCAAGCTCTTCGCTCAAGGCAGAGTTCGCCCCGGCCGCAGGGTTCGAGCAGAGGGCCGGGAAGCACTTTGCGTAATCGGAGTTGCAATTCAGAATTAAATTCCGATTTCCCTAAAAGCAGAAGTTTTGGACCAAGAAAAACAGCCCTCCGGCGGCAACCCCTTGGAGTTGCCGCCGGAGAGGTTGAGAAAAGGCGCGCCCTGAGGCCTAGAACATAAACCTCACAGCGAATTGAATCTGGCGTTGGCCACCCTTATCCCCCGGCGCGGTCAAACCCAGTGCGGTCGTGGGAAGGTAGCAGGGGCCAACGAGCGGAGTGCCGACTACCTGCGACGGGTTGCAGAATACGCCACCTGTGGGGTGCGCCGCGCTCGGCAGTTCGTAGGCGGCCGGATTCGAAAGTTGCGAGTAGTTAGGATTAGGAGTGTCGGGGGCGGCAGGGGGGGAGGCAAGCGTCGGTGTGACGAGGTTGGCGACGCTCATCAAGTAGGCCTGCGGCCCCACGAGGAAGTTGGCGTGGTTCAGGATATCGAAAAACTCCGCGCGCAACTGCACGGTGAGCTTCTCGTTCAACCGAGTGTCCTTGAAAATCGCAAAGTCGATGTTGGAGAAGTTGGGGTTATTCAGCGAGTCGCGGCCGGAATTGCCGAGGGTGCCATAGGGCGCAAACACGAAACATTCCGGATTCCACCACTCGGTGCGCTTCCTGACCATGGCCTTGCAGCCGGGGAGGCGCTCCGGACGCTCGCCTTCGGTGGCGCCGCCCGTCTGGGACTGATATTGACCACCAAAGGAGTTCTGGACGTTAAAGGGCAGGCCGGTGGAGTAGCTGACGATAGGACTGACCTGCCAGCCTTCCACCCACCGATTGCCCTTGAAGGGCAGCCGATAAATGGCATTGGCGGCAAACACATTGTTCGAGCTGAAGCTGCAAGGACCTCTATCCAGGCCGGGGTTGTAAGAATCAACAACGGCCCACTCGCCCTGCTCAGTGCTGATGGTGGCCGAGGCATTATCCAGGCACTTGGACCAGGTGTAGCCGACATTGCCGACCAAAGACTTGGCAAACTGCCGGTTCAGGGTGATCTGCAAGGAGTTATAAGTGGAGTGTGCCCTGGGCTCAACCGCTTCGAATGCCGCGAAGTTGGGATTAACGTGTGTGCCCATAAACGGGTTGGTCAAGGTACCTCG
The DNA here is from genome assembly GCA_035622875.1 of Candidatus Acidiferrales bacterium. Taxonomy (GTDB): domain Bacteria; phylum Acidobacteriota; class Terriglobia; order Acidiferrales; family UBA7541; genus Palsa-295. Next base: position 179,050 of record DASPUN010000062.1, on the reverse strand, counting down.
TGTTCCCGCCCCGGTAGCGGAAGGGTAGTTCCCGGTTGCGAGTGCCGTCGCCTGGGCCGCGGGCGTCAAGTCGGAAAAGGCTTGGGGAGGGTTGGCGTCAATCCAAAAGAACAGGTGGTCACCCTGGGAACCGCTGTAGCCTACCGAGAGCACCGTGCCGTGCCCCAGCTCGCGCTGCACGTTCAGGTTGTACTGCATGACGTACGGCGATGTGTCCACATTCTGCAGGATGCCATAGTACCAAGCGATCTGGCTCGCTGCCGTGACGGCAAAAGGAGGTGTGGCGATGTTTATGATTTGGCTGGGACTGGTAGGCAAATTGGGAAACACACCTTCGGTGAAAAACAGAAAGAACAACGGCTCATTCGGGCGCATCGAAGTATTGTCGAGCGCATAGGTACGCGCGGTGACGGGCTCGTGGAACATGCCGAAGCCGGCGCGAACCGACGTTTTGTGATCTCCGAAGGGATCCCAAGCAAGGCCAATGCGCGGATCGAAGTTCAGCTTGTTGGGATTGTTCGTAAAGGGATGATGCGCGGTGACGAAGTCGAATTCAGTCGTCGCCGGCGAAGTCAGGTTGGGGATCACAAAAATGGGCTGATGACCGACCATCGTTGGATTGCTGGCCCATGCGTAGCGCAGACCGATGTTCAAGGTGAGTCTACTCGTGATCTTCCAATCGTCCTGGATGTATGGATCGACCCAAGTCTGACGCCAGTGGGCGCTGTCGCTGAAGGGATAGGCGGTCCCACCCGGCGTGGTATAGGCATAGCTCGGAGCGGCCGCGCAGACGCACAGCAATGGGTTGCCGTACAATGAACCGCCAAGCCCCGGCCCGAACAGCCCCGACAGGTTTGCGAAGATCCACGCGCCGCCGGAATATTGGTTCCAGAGCTGGTTCAACTGTGGGATGGTTACGGTGGCCCCGAAGCGGATGCTATGCGCGCCCCGCGACATGACGACATCGTCGCCAACGCTAAACCGGTCGACGACTGGCCGGCTTGGACTCGAAGGTGGCGGACCTATCGATGACAGACCCCAGCCGGGGATAAAGTCCATACCCTGTCTGCCGGCGTTCTGGACCAAAGGGCCTGAGTTGGAGGCGGCTCCAGGGTTGCTCGTCTGCGTAAACAGCCGCACGTACCCGAAACGAGCCTCATTGAGAAGCTTGGGCGAAAAGGTATGCCGCTCTTCGATGGTGAAGTACTGGTTCCGCTCGAAATCGGCTTCCGGGTATCCCGGGACTGGAGAATAAGAGTACGGGACGAGCTGGTAGGCGTTCTCTATGGCGTAGCGAGCGAACAAGCTATCCTGCGGGCTGAAGATGTAGTCCACTCGGGCCAGCCCATAGTCCTCGTTGCCGGTCTGAGGATTAGCTGAGCAGTAAAGGCCGGTGCCCGCGAAAAGGTTGAGATCGGTTACATTGGGGCAATCGGACAGGCTTTGGGCAGCCGGGTACAAGCCGAATATGCTGCCCGACACCGGGTTCAACGGCCCGTAAGGGCCCGACCACTGGCCAGTCTCTTCGTCTTGTGTCATCCCTCCTGCCTTGTATAGGTCGGGCAACGAGGTAGGAACCACTGCGCGCGTGGTTGTGGCCGAAGTTGCCCGCAGGCCCTCGTAGTTGACGAAGAAGAAGGCCTTGTCCGTCTTGATGGGCCCCCCAAGCGAACCGCCGAACTGGTTCCTCGAAAAACTCGGCTTATGCCCGGGGACGTCGAAGTAGTTCATGGAGTCCAGTGCGCTGTTGCGGACGTATTCATAGAGCGAGCCGTGCAGGGAGTTGGTGCCCGACTTGGTGACCGCGTTGACGGCGGCGCCCGTACCGCCGAACTCCGCGCTATAGGTGTTGGTCAGAACCGAGAATTCCTGGATGGCCTCCATGCCGAGCGAAGTCCCCATTATGCTGACGCCCGCGCCATGATCCAGCCAGTCGCGGATGTCGGTGTTATCCAGCATGTAGGCCATTCCAACCGGGCGCGAACCGGCAACCGAGTAGTTGGTTTGGTTGCCGTAGACGGTGGACGACTGGCCGCCGCCACCGGGGCTAGGAGGCACCGACGCCACGCCCGGCGCCAACGTGATGAGGCTCGCGAAATTGCGACCGTTGATCGGCAGATTCTCCATTTGACTGGACGAAACCAGTTGGCCCACCGCAGCGGTCTCGGTATCGACTCTCGAAGCCTCGCCCTGCACTTCAATGATTTGCTCGGCTCGGCCCACTGGCAGTTTGAAATCCAGGATAGGCCGCGCGCCGACACTCAGCACGACTCCGGTTTGCACCATTTCCTGGAAGCCGGACTTCTGGGCCGAAACCTCGTACGTGCCAACCTGCATTTCCGCGAGAATGTAGCGTCCCTGCCCGTCGGTATCGCCGGAATAGGTGACGCCGGTGCTGACGTTCTTCGCCTGGACCTTAGCGCCGACTACGACCGCGCCGCTGGCATCCGTGACTGTTCCGGAAAGCGTAGCTTTTTCCACCTGCGCATATAAGTTGCCCACAATAAGGACGCTCAAGAAAGGTACAGCCAGCGCTGCCAGAAGCAGGGCGCGAAGCACACTCCAACAACGAACCGAATTGCGAACCCTAAGAACTCCATTGTGGAAGGACATTTTTTGTCGCCTTTCTTAGATCCTATGTGCATGCACGCACCCGGTGCACGCAGCGTGGGAATTTGATATACGCGACGATACCCAGCCCGCCGCGTTCTCGGGAACCTGCGCGGAAGCCCAAGCCTCGCTACTTCGGATCGTTCTCACACGCTGGACTGTGCCTGGCACGCCGCCGCGCGAGTCGCCGCCCATGGGTTTGAGTTTTCGCGTGGTCCCCGTTTGAAGCAGCTTGTACTACCGGCGGCAAGCGACTGTCAAGCAAAATGTGTATACATTTGGGATGGGCGCTTCGTTTCGCGTCTCCGATAGTCAGCGCTGAACGTGCATGTAAATGGATAGGCGAGCAGAGTTTACTTCGCTTCTGATAATGGTCTTCTGGAGCGGGAGTTTCGGAACTCGGCGGAGATATGGGTTCATTCCGTATCATTTTGAATACATGCTCACCGCTAAAGCGCTGGGGACGCCCTGACGTTCACTACAGAAGTGTGCCGGGCCGCACAGCTAAAGATCCAGCTTTAGGGCGCTTCGGAGGCAGTCTTCGAGTGCGGTTAGGCGGCTTCGCGGCGGTAGAGCAGATAAGAGCGGATGAAGGGGTCGATGTCGCCGTCGAGGACCTTCTGGACGTCGCCGCGCTCGAACTTCGTGCGGTGGTCTTTGACCATCTGGTAGGGCTGCATCACGTAGGATCGGATCTGGCTACCAAAACTGATTTCGGGCTTCGATGCGTCGAGCTTGCGCGCCTCCTCGCGGCGCTTTTCGAGCTCGACCTCGTAGAGCTGCGAACGCAAGAGCTTCATGGCCATCTCGCGATTCTTGTGCTGGCTGCGCTCGTTCTGGCACTGCACGACGATGCCGGTCGGAATGTGCGTGATGCGGATGGCGGTCTCGACCTTGTTGACGTTCTGCCCGCCCTTACCGCCCGAACGGTAAGTGTCGACGCGAAGGTCTTCGGGATTGATGGTGATCTCGATGCGGTCGTCGATCTCGGGGATAACGAAAACGGAGGCAAACGACGTGTGCCGCCGCGCCTGCTGGTCGAAGGGAGAAATGCGCACGAGGCGATGGACGCCACTTTCGCCTGCCAGCATGCCATAAGCGTTTTCGCCTGCGATCTGCACCGTGGCAGACTTGATGCCGGCTTCCTCGCCGGGCGTCGACTCGAGAACGCTCGCGCGAAAGCCTTTGGTCTCCGCCCATCGCAGATACATGCGCAGAAGCATCTCGGCCCAATCCTGGGAATCGATGCCGCCCGCGCCGGACTTGATCGTCAGAATGGCGTTGAGGCGGTCGCTTTCGCCGGCGAGCAAAGTCTTCGTTTCAAGGTCGGAGACGAAAGCGTCGACCGCGGCGAGTTCCTTGGCGATGTCCACGAGCAGCGATTCGCGCTGGGCGCTATCGGTTTCCTCCTGCGCGAGGTTGAAGTACGTTTCGAGGTCGCTGACGCTGCGGTCGAGCGCCTTTTTCGCCGTCACGCGATCCTCGAACTGCTTGCGCTCCTGCAGCACGGCCTGGGCTTTTTCCGGGTCCTGCCAGAAATTCGGATCGCTTACTTTTTCTTCAAGGGCGGCGAGACGGGCTTGCGCGGATTCCGCGTCAAAGATAGCTCCGCACAAGCGCGATGCGTTTCGCGAGTTCGGCGTAGCGTTGTTGCAGGTCTTCGATGTGTTCAGGCATGTTTTCCGGGAGCACTCCGACTTGTGTGCGGTAGCTCTTATTTACATTTTAGCCGGAAGTTCGCGCGATCGCCAATCCCACGAGCGCGAAGGAAGCGATGACGCACAAATACGCGAACCAGTCGCCGAAGCGTGCGTAGAGTGTCCGGTCCCTGCGGAAATCGTAGGGCGCGTCGAGCTCTCCGCGAATGTCCGTAGGCAGCGCAGCAACGGTACGCCCGTAGGGATCGAAGTCGACGGTGAAGCCGTTGTTCGTGTCACGCAGCAGCCAGCGGCGATTTTCAACCGCGCGCACGCGGGCCATCATCACGTGTTGTGCCGGGGCGGCCGAACGGCCGAACCAACCGTCATTCGACATGTTGACCAAGAGCTCGGCGCCATTGGCGGCGAAGTGGCGAATCTCGTTGGGAAAAATCGCCTCGTAACAGATGAACGTGCCAAACGTGCCTCCCCGCAACTGGCCGACGCGATACTCCGTGCCCGGTGTGAAGTCGCCGATGTCTGCCGTCAACTTTCCTGCAAAGCTGAGCAGGTGGCGCAAGGGAACGTATTCGCCCCAGGGCACGAGGTGAATCTTGTCGTACGTGAACGCGCGCTGGCCGGACGGCAACAGCAGCACGGCGCTGTTTGTCGCGATGAATTTTCCTTCCGCATTTTGCTTCCACTCCTCGACGCCGACTACTAAATCCTGCCCGGATTCGTGCGCGATTCGCTGCGCGCGCGCGTTGAAGTCCGCCTCCTGAAGGCTGAACGGCGCGGGAACTTCGGGCCAGACGATGAGCCCCGGCATCTTCGTCCCAGCGTCGATGCTTATCTTTTCGAGCTCATCGAGATCGGTCGCGTGCTTCGGCATCCAATCGGGCGGATATTCGTACGATTGCGCGAAATTCGTCTGAACAAGATGCGCCACGTAGCGCGCCTGCGCCCGCGGCACAAGGTACCGGCCGCTCACCGCGATCAAAATCAGCGCGGCGGTCGCGGCGATGACCGTCTTCCACGCGCGCTGGCGCCCGGAAAGTATCGCGTAGGCCAGCAGCGAGCTCCAGGCGGCGACGACGAAGCTCAAGCCGTAGATTCCCGTTATTGTCGTCAGCTGGACGAGCGCGAGATTGCCGCCTGCCGCGTAGCCCAGAAGATTCCACGGAAAGCCGATGATCGGCAGGCGCGCCCGCGCGAATTCGAGCGTAACCCAAAGAAACGGCGCCAGCGCGCAAACGAACAGCGGCCCCTTTTTCGATGTGATCGCAATCGCCCACGAGAAAATGCCGACAATCACTCCGCCCGCGAAACCCATGAGCAGGAGCAATGCCGCAGCGGTGATCGAATCCACGTTGCCGTAGTGGTGGATCACGGTTTGAATCCAAGCCACCGAAACCTGATAGAACACGACTCCGTGGACGAATCCGAACAGTGGCGCAATCCTGGGGCTCGCGTGCCAGGACGCGAGAATCAAAGGTGCGATCGAAACCCATGCGAGCAGCGGCAGGTTGTAGTTCGGGAAAGCCAGCGCGAGCGCGACTCCGCCGGCAAGCGCGAGCAGAAGCCGCGTGTACCAGGAAAAATTCATTCAGCGTTTGATGATAGCTTTGAATCCGGCGTGGTCAAGGGCCGCGCGAGCAGAATCGGCTGCGCGCTGGTCGGGATACGGACCGACCTGGACGCGATAGAAGCTGTCCGTCGTGGGCGTGACGACGAACGACGGGAAATGTTTCTGTTGCAGGACGTCCGCCATCGCCAGAGCGTCGCTTTCATGTCGCAGAGCCGCGACTTGCAGCACGATGGATCCTTTGGTCAGACTCGGCGGCTGAAAGCGCGCGGCGGCCGGCACGGTGTGCGCAGCAGCGCTCGGAGCTGTGGCGCTTTTGGCTGCGGTCGCCGGAGCCGATGACGCAGCGGCAGGCGGCGCTGCAGGCTCGAGACGATCGTTATCTTTCTTCGAGTAGAAATCCCACTCGTTGTTTGCGGGAGACGGTGCGGGTGCAGGCGTCAAATCGGGCTCAGCATGCTTCGCCGCGGGGCGAATCGCGGCTTCAGTTTCTTTGATCAGGTCGGAGGCGTGAACCGCGCCGCCGTACTGGTTGTGGCCCATCACGTAACCGAGCGTGAAGAAAACGCCGCACAACAGTACGACACCCAGAAATAGACCCACCAAGTGCCGGCTTTCGAGCACCCGGTCGCCGCCCCCGCGCTTTCCTCCCCCTGCCATCTTCCCTACTTCTTACCCCCGTTCATCCACTGCGCCAGAATGTCGACCGGCACCGGAAACACGACCGTCGTGTTTTTCTCGACGCCAATCTCAGTCAAAGTTTGTAAATAGCGCAACTGAATCGAAGCCGGTTGTTTTTCCAGAATGGCGGCCGCTTCCGCCAGTTTGGCTGAGGCCTCAAATTCTCCGTCCGCGTGAATGACTTTCGCGCGGCGCTCGCGCTCCGCCTCCGCCTGCTTGGCGATGGCGCGCTGCATCGACTCCGGAATATCGACCTGCTTGACCTCAACCTTCGTTACTTTGATACCCCAAGGCTCGGTATCCTGGTCAAGGATTAGTTGCAACTTCGAGTTTACCTTTTCGCGCTCTGAGAGAATCTCGTCCAGCTCGAACTGGCCGACCACGCTGCGCAGGTTCGTCTGCGCCAGTTGTGAGGTGGCGTAGAGGTAGTTCTGCACCTGCGAAAGCGCGAGGTTCGCATCGACGACGCGGAAATAGCAGACCGCGTTCACTTTCACCGAGACGTTGTCTCGCGTGATCACATCCTGCGGCGGCACGTCGAGCGTCTCAACGCGCAGCGAAATTCGCGTCAGCTTGTCGATCGGATAGAGGACGAGTTGGAGTCCCGCTCCCTTCGGCTGCGGAAGCATCCTGCCAAGCCGCAGCACGACGCCGCGCTCCCATTCCTTGATGACGTAAATGGAGTTGAACAACCAGAAGAGCACGATGATGACAATGGCCACACCAAGAATCGTCATGAAGCTGAAATCCATCGCTGCCTCCTCGAATATGCGCTCAGGAAGACCCGGAAGTTTGTTGCGCCGGCTCGACTTCGAGCGTAAGCCCATGAATCGCCTTCACGCGCACGCGCGCGCCGGCGGGGATGCTCGCGCCATTGGGTGCCGCCGCTCGCCACAATTCCCCATGCACGCGCACCATTCCCAAGGCCGGGCCTACTCCCACAGGCTGAGTCACTTCGCCTTCTTCGCCGACAAGCTCTTCCCTGCCCGTCGCCTGCTTCCATCCTCGCGATCGCAAGACGGCACGCATCAAGACGATGGCAATTACACCGAATGGAATCGCAACGGCGAGCGCAGTGACCGGCCGCACGCCCATCCCCGTCCACGGCGACTGGATCAGCATGATCGCGCCGAGCAACATCGCGATCGTCCCGCCGATGCCGAGTATTCCATGCGTGGGAAATTTTGCCTCGAGCACAAAGAGCGCCAGCGCCAACGCGATGAGCACAAAGCCGGTGATCGTCACCGGCAGCATGTTCATCGCATACAGCGCCAGCAGCATCGCGATGCCGCCGATGACTCCCGGCGCGAACATTCCGGGATGGCTGAATTCGACATAGAGCCCTAGCACACCAACAATTAGTAGAACGAATGCCACGTTGGGCTCGACGATGTGCGTCAGAAACCGTTGCCGCGTCGTCATGCTGATTTCAACGGGCGCCGGACGGGAAAGATCGAGCCGAATGGTCGAGCCGTCGAAGCGCGTGATCGTGCGGCCGTTCAACTTGTTCAGAAGATCGCTTTCCGACGCGGCCTCGAGATCGATCAGATGATTGTCGAGCGCTTCCTTGTCGCTCCAGGCTTTTGCGTCGGTAACGGCCGTGACTGCGAGGTCGGCATTGCGGTTGCGCTTCACAACGTAGCTGCGCATGAACGCAGATGCATCGTTCAGCACTTTCTTGCGCATCGTTTCGTCGATTTGCACGGTTTGGCCGAACATCTCAAATACGGGCGACGATGCACCTGTGTTTGTTCCCGGCGCCATTGCCGCGATGTCGGCCGCCTCAAGGATGAAGAATCCCGCCGACGCAGCGCGCACGCCGGAAGGCGCCACATAAATCGCAACCGGTACGGGCGAACGCAGGATCGCCTGCACGATTTCGCGCATGGACGTGTCGAGCCCGCCCGGAGTGTTCATCGTGATCAGTACGAGGTTGGAGTGTTCGCGCGCGGCTTGATCGATGCCGTCGACGACATATTCGGCGAGGATCGGCTCGATTTCGCCGTCGATGCGCAGGACTACGACGTGGTCCGCCGAGGATGACTCAAAAGAAGCGGCTGAAGGGCCTGCCTGTGAGGCGCTACTGAGCAACAGGCCCGCAAGAACCGCTGCGTATCCGATCCGACGCCGCAATGACTGAGCAGCCATTCCGAATGCGTATTATAGCAATAGACCCGAGAGAAACTGCGAAGGCTTTTGAGGCACAAGCCGTGCTCAACCGCGTCGGCCGGAGTCATCGCACGCGGCTTCGGGCGAGCGCAACCGGTTCAGTTCGTCACAGGCGTGTCTTGTTGCGTCTCGTATGCCGGGCGCCGGTGCAACACTTCTTGCACCTGGGGATCCTTGATCACCTTCGCAAAATCGGGATCCTTTTCCGCGGCCATGAAATTCTTGTAGCCGTCGTCGCGAGCGATCTTCAGGTAGCGCGCCGCGCGCTCGGCATCTCCTGCCTTTGCGTAAGACTTCGCGATGAAGTAGTTTAGCGTTCCCTGATCCGTGTCCGAGTGTTGCTGGATGATGGCTCCCGCTCCTCCTCGTGCTTCGAAGACGTGGGGGTCGATCGCGAGGGCTTTGCCGAATGCCTCCATGGCGCGTGGAAACTGCCTAATGGCGCAATAGGCTGAGCCCAGATTGTAGTAGACGGCTGCCTGGGCGTCGCCGCCAACTTGGATCGCCTTCTTGTAATACTTGATCGCCCTACCGTAGCGCCCTTTGCCGTGCTCGATAGATCCGAGGTTATTCAAAATAAAAGGCGAATTCTTGTCGGCTTTCAGGGCCCGCCTGTAGAAGCGTTCGGCGAGTTCGTCTTGGTGAAGTTCCTGGTAGGCGATTCCGATTTGATTCAAGATCTGCGCGTTGTCGGGCTTCTGGTCGAGAATGCGCTGATAGGCGACGGCGGCTTCTGCGTAATCCTTACGCGCCATCAGAATCTGGGCGCGAATTTCAGCTAGTTCCAGGGGCGTTTTCGGCGCTGAGCTAGAATCCTGGTCCGAATCACTCTGCTGCGATGGAGCCTTCGCCACTTCCGAAACCGCACGAGCGGGTTCTTGTGCCAGAGTTGTGATGAGAAGTGAGATCGCGAAGAAGGCCCAGTGTTTCATTGCCCTTCTCCTATGTGCGCCGGTTTTCCGTTGACCGGTTGCTGCTAGGGTTTGGAATTACTATCCGGCTGTTTATCTCCAAAGATACCAAAGATGCGGTCGAGAAAGCCCTTTTTCTTCTCGGGCTGCTTGGAGTCGGCGCCGTTGGTTTGCTTGGTATTCGCGGGCGGAAGCGGCTTCGTAGAGCGTGGAATATTTGTGGGAGTTGGCGCCACGCTGGGCGTAGGCGGGACCGCAGGCGGTTGCTGCGCAGAGGGTTCCGAACCCTTGCTGAAAAGGCGGGAGAGCCACGACCCTTGCGATTGTTGCGCCGCAGGCGTTCCGCCATGGAGCTCGCAGTACTGAGTCGGCTCGCTGCCGGCGATGAAGTATTCGCTCGACGTTTTCGGGCAGGTGGGCATGGCGAGCTGTCCGCTCTGCGGGTCGATCGTGACTTCAATGACGCCCGGTGGCGGCTGAAATTCCTGGGTGTTGCGATATTTGGGCAGCATGACGGCGCGTTTCATGAACTCGCCCCAGATGGGCGCCGCCGCCTGCCCGCCGGCGAGGCCAAGATCGCGATTGTCGTCGAAGCCGATCCACACGACGCACAGCAAATTGGACGTGTAGCCTGCGAACCAGCCATCGCGCGAAGTGCCCGTCTTGCCCGCCGCCGGCGCGTCGAAGCCAAGGGCGCGCACGGGGTAGCCGGTGCCGTGATTGATCACGTCCTCCATCACGCTAGTAGCTAGATACGCGACGCGGGGATCGAGAACAGGCCTCGTCGTCGGCGACGAGGATTCTTCCGAGGTCCCATCGGCGGCGATCACATTGCGAATGAAAATGGGCTCGGCGCGAATGCCGTTGTTCGCAAAAGCCGTGTAGCCTGCTGCCACGTCGATGGGCGTCATCTCGTACGCGCCAAGCGCGACGGCGGGCGTAGCCATGATGTTGTTGCCGAGGCCCATTTGGCGGGCGACGTCGACGACGCGCTGGTAGCCGATCATTTCGGCAACCTTCACGGTGGCGACGTTGAGCGAATGAATCAGCGCGTCGTGCACGGTGATCGGACCGTAGAACTCTTCGCCGAAGTTGTCCGGCGTGTACTCCTTGCCGTCGAATTCGAATGTCGTTGGCGCATCGTCGACGATCGTGGCGGGTGTGACGACGGGCTGCAGCCCTTCTACGGCGTTATCAAACGCAGCCGCATAGACGAAAGGCTTGAACGCCGATCCGGGCTGGCGGCGAGCGAGCGCGTGATTGAGCTGGCTTTCGCCGTAGTTGCGGCCGCCGACCAGCGCGGAAATTTCGCCGGTGCGCGGATCCATGGCAACGAGCGCAACCTGCGCCGGAGGCACGGTCTCGCCCTTCTTTTTCCAGGCCGCGTATCGCCGCTCGAGCAGCTTATCGAGATTCAGCACGCCGATTTGGATGGCCTCATCGGCAGCCTGTTGGAGATTCGGATCGAGCGTCGTGTAAATGCGGTAGCTCTGATTTTCGAGGTCGGCTTCGGAGAATTTTTCGAGCAGGTGGTCCTTCACCATATCGACAAAATAGGGCGCGGAGCTGCTGCCCAGGCCGCCGTTGGTGAATTTGAGCTTGGACTTCTTTGCGTCCGCCTCCTGCTGCGGGGTCAGGAAGCCATCGTCGACCATTTCGCCGAGAACGCGATCGCGCGCGTCGTCCGCGCGGTCCACATGGCGCTCGGCCGATGAGTAGCGATTCGGCGCGCGGATGATTCCGGCCAAGAAGGCGGCTTCGCCTGGGGTCAGCTCGCGAATGTCCTTGCCGAAATATGCGTTCGCGGCCTCGCCGAAACCGCGAATCGCGAAGCTGCCGCGGTTGCCGAGATAGATGTCGTTCGCGTAGAGCTCGAAAATCTGCTCTTTCGAGAAGCGCTCGTCGATTTCGGCGGCCATCAGAATTTCCTTCAACTTTCGCCGCCATTCGCGCTTGGTCGAAAAGAAAAACGTGCGCGCGACCTGCATGTCGATCGTGCTCGCGCCTTGCGCCTTCTGGCCGCGCGAGACGTCATAGAAGGCTGCGCCAAAGACGCGCACCATGTCGAGCGCACCGTGCTCAAAAAAGCGCTTGTCCTCCGCCGCAAGCACGGCGTGGACAAGCACCGGCGGCAGATCGTCAAAGCGGACCACGCGGCGCTTCTCGCGCGAGCTATCGAACAGATTGGTCAGGAGCTCGGGCTCGATTTCGGCGGCGTCGAGGTCGATGCCCTCTGCGAGCTGCGTGATGTGGGAAATCTCGGTGCCCGAAAAGCTGACTCGAAGCTGGTTGTGACCCTGAAAGTAGGAATTCAGCGAAGGCAAGACTTCGATTGTCGAGCCGGTCACGCGGAACTGCCCAGGCGAACCGGCGACGGGTCCCTCCTGGTATCCGGCCCTCAGGAGTTCGCTCGCTAGATCGCCAGGCCGCATCGTCTCGCCGACGTAAATGCGACCGGGAGCTGAATAAACTCGCGAAGTGTTTTGAAAAATCTGGCCGGTGAGCCGCTGGTCGATCAGATGGCCAAATTGGACGTAGTAATAAGTGACGACGCTCGCGCCGGCTAGCATGAGCACCAGCAGTAAAACCAGCAGTGTCATACCGAAGCGTGATGTCAGAAAGCCGCTGGCAATTCGAATGCGCAACCAATTCCTCCGGTAAGCCTTGCGTGGGGCGCGAACTGGCGCCTAGAGCCGCAGCTGGGCGGCGTAGCGCCCGGGACGAATGGATCCCCCAATTCCAGTCTAACCACGTCGCCTAGCTAGATCACTATTTTAGATGGAATGGTTGTCTGCGTGGAGATGAAACAGCTTGACCCACTGATAGAGCTTCAGATCGATGGTCACCGAGTAGTCGAGGCTCAGATCGACGCTGCCACTTGCGGGGTCCATGGTCGCCTTGATAGCTTCTTTTTTGGCGGGGACATCGAGCTCTTGGACCTTCTTGTAGATATCGTCGCGAAGATCGTCCGGGCCCTTTTTGGGAAAACTGCTCAACGCGAAGCGAGCTTCGGTCTGCATCGCGTCCTGAAGTTGGTAGTTCGCAAAATAGACGGGAACGATCTTAACGCCCGCAAAAATCATCGCGCCGAGTACAACCAAGGTTATCAGCGTGTTCAGTTTGGAGCCGCCGCGTTCCCCGTCTTGACGGCGTCGAGTCATCGGCCTGCCACGCCTCCCGTGCGCTGGTCTTGCTGAGTCGTTCCTAACCTAGCACGAGACAACATCGGCGGACGCTCACCGATGGCCGGTTGTTTGCGATGAGTAAACGAGGAGGGATGTGAGGAACTCTGCCGATCAATAGGCGCGGGCGAAGATGGCCTTTTCGGCAGCAGCTTTGCTGCAATAGACGCACTTCCCCGAGCCGCCCGTCTGTTCGAGCGGAATGCAGCGCATCGTGGCCTTGGTCTCTTCCTTGATCTTGGCTTCGCAATCGTCGCTGCCACACCACCACGAGAGAGCGAAGCCTTTTTCGACGGCATTCTTGAAATCAGCGTAGCCGTCCGGCTCTGCGGTATTCGCCTTGCGGAATTCAAGTGCCCGGTCGTAGAGGGACTGCTGGATAACGTCGAGCGACTGCTTCACCGCCGCCGCAATCCCCTGCTGCGGCACGAACGACTTGCCTTCTTTTCCCGGACGATCGCGCCGCGCGAGCACGACTGATCCTTTCGCCACGTCCTTTGGTCCGAGCTCGAGGCGCAAAGGAACGCCGCGCATCTCCCAGTCGTTGAATTTGAAACCGGGACTCATCCCTTCGCGCTCGTCCATCTTGACGCGAATTCCCGCATCGACGAGTTCCTTGCACAGCCGCTTGGCATTTTCGGAGACCGTGGCCTTTTCTTCGTCCGTCTTGAAGATCGGCACGATCACGATTTGATAGGGAGCGAGTCGCGGCGGCAAGATTAGTCCCTGGTCGTCGCCGTGGACCATGATGATCGCTCCGACAAACCGGGTCGAAAGCCCCCAAGAAGTGGTCCAGCAATGTTGCAGGACCCCGTTCTTGTCGAGGTACTTGATCTCGAAGGCTCTCGCGAAATTCTGGCCCAGATTGTGGGACGTGGCCGATTGCAGAGCTTTCCCGTCGCCCATCATCGCCTCGATTGAATAGGTCTGCTCGGCACCCGCGAAACGTTCGGCCGCTGACTTGCGCCCGGGAATCACAGGAATCGCCGCTTCGCGCACCGCAAAATCGGTGTAGACGTCGAGCATCTGCCGCGTTTCGGCTTCTCCTTCTTCGGCCGTTGCGTGCGCGGTGTGCCCCTCCTGCCAGAAAAATTCGAGCGTGCGCAAGAACAGCCGCGTGCGGAGTTCCCAGCGCACGACGCTGTTCCATTGATTGATCAGCATGGGAAGATCGCGATAGGACTGAATCCACTTTGCGTACGCGTGCCCGATGATCGTTTCCGACGTGGGCCGAATGACCAGCGGTTCTTCCAACTTTTCGCCGCCGCCGTGCGTCACCACCGCAAGCTCCGGCGAAAATCCCGCGACGTGCGATTTTTCTTTTTCGATGAAGCTGCGAGGAATCAGAAGTGGAAACGCGGCGTTGACGTGCCCGGTCGCCTTAAATCGCTTGTCGAGTTCTGCGGTGATGTTCTCCCAGAGCGCCCAGCCGTACGGACGCACGATCATGCAGCCGCGCACGGGCGCGTAGTCCGCCAGCTCGGCGCGCAGCACCACCTGGTTGTACCATTCCGAGAAATCCTCAGCTCGCGTCGTCAGTTTCAGATCGGACATTCTGTCGGTCGCTCGATTCTAGGCGATTTCTCCGGACGGAACTCCGGACCGCTGGAATTGCAAGCCAGCAAATAATTTAGGTTAGGGAACTCGCAAACCGAAGTCAATGTGAGATGCCGGTTTCAACTTGACAAAACATGCCATGCAGAGTATTTCTCAACCACTTTTGGCGTGCTGGGGGGGACGCCAAAACTTCAAACCGCGCGGTCTCGGCGCGGGTGGGGCCTTGGTTCTGTCCGGCTACGGTGAGTAGCCCGGCCGGATCGGCGCCGCTTCTTCATTTCGGGCTCGGATCGAGAACTTCTGGGGGGTGGATAATGCGTTCACGTTTTTCTATGTTGCAGTCCGCGTTTGGCGTTGTAGTGTGTGTTTCCGCACTTCTAATTCTGGCCGTAGGCTCCGCGTTGGCGCAAAGCGCAACGACTGGAGCTTTGACCGGAACCATCACCGATGCTTCGGGCGCTGTCATTGTTGGCGCAACGGTAACCGCAACAAACGTTGCGACGGGCCAATCGCGATCAGTAGCGACGGATACCAGCGGTCTGTACAAGATCTCCTTGCTGCCGCCCGGAAATTACAGTGTGAAATTCTCCGCCTCGGGCTTCAAGACGGTTGAAGTCCCCTCGGTCACCGTGGATGTGACGGAGACCGTTACGGTGAACCGCAGCCTTGAAGTCGGCGCGACCACGCAGCAAGTCACGGTCGAATCGACGGTCGAGACGATTCAGGCGCAGAACGCCACCGTCGGCGGCCTGGTTTCCGGTGAGACGGTCACCGACCTTCCCCTCAGCACTCGAAACTTCACGCAGGTGATCGACCTTTCGCCCGGCGTCGTCGCGAATGTCGCGACAGCAACGGCCGTCGGAAACGGCACGATGGACATCAACGTGAACGGTTCCGGCTCCGATCAGAACACCTACATGATGGACGGCGTAATCGTCACGAACTACGGCAGCGGAGGCGCTGCCCAATCCGGAAGCTACGCGGGAATTCCGGTTCCCAATCCAGACTCGATTCAGGAGTTTAAGGTCCAGACCTCGCAGTACGACGCCGCGTACGGCCAGAACCCGGGCGCCAATGTGAACGTGGTGACGAAGAGCGGTACCAATGACTTCCACGGGAAAATTTGGGAATTCAACCGCAACAATTTTTTCAATGCGAACGATTTCTTCTTCAAAAACTCAGAACGATCGGAAGGTCTGCCGAACACGCCCCCTGAAGTGAAGCAGAACCAGTTCGGGGGTCTGCTAGGCGGTCCCATCCGGAAGGACAAGCTCTTCTTTTTCTTTTCCTACCAGGGAACCCGCCAGCTCAACGGCATCGGCAGCAACGGCTTCGCCACGGCCATCACTGCGGTTGGGTTGCTTCCGTTTAACGAACCGGGCCAGCCTTTTGCGACCGCGCGCGCTGACAACGTGGGCCACATCCCGTTGGACTTCACCGGGCCGGAATGCGACTACACTACCTACAAGGGATACCTGGGCTGCGCCTTCGCCGGTCAATTTGGAATAGGCACTGGCCAAGTGGTCGCAAACAACGGGTCCAACATCAGCAACACGTTCGTCAACTTGCTGCGCCAGACGGAGAAAATTCCGCAGGTCAAGGGTGGATTCAACAACGGCTACTATATTCCCAGCCTGAGGTACAACGCGGACGGCGTGCCTTTCTGCATTGCCACTGAATCGTGCAGTGTGCCGACGACCATTTCACAAGCCACCGAGGCCAACGAAAATCAATTGATGGGGAACGTGGACTACGTCGTCAACAGCAAGAATACCTTCCAGGAGAAATACTTCTTCTCGAGCGACCCACAGATGCAGAGCTTCAGCTGCATCGTCACAGGATGCGACCCCGGTGCGCCGGAGAACGCTCACTACGCATCCACGTCCCTGGTCACCCGGCTCACTTCCATCGTCACCAACAATTTCGTAAACGAGGCGTATTTTTCGTTCCAGCGCCTCTTTCTCGATGTCAAGGACGGCGTAACGGTGCAATCCTGCGCCGGAGACGGCACTACGCCGCTTAACATCATTCCGGCCATCAATGATGGTGCCCCCTGCCCGTTGTCAGACGCGGCCGCCGGCAACCGCGAGGACTCTCTCGTGCCCGTCATCGGGGAGCTCGGCATCGCTTCGCAGTGGGGCGCGTGGACTGCCGGCGGCAATTTCTTCTCGGCCACCACCAGCATTCAGAACTCTTTCCTGGCCGGCGACCAGATTTCTTGGAATCACGGCAAGCATTCCTTCCGGGCCGGGTTCAACGCGCAGCGCATTCAGTGGAACTGGGCGCAGCCCAATCGCGAGCGAGGCTGGATCATGTCCGCCAACGTCGCCGACCTCCTCACATCCAGCAGCGGGCCTGCCATCGATGGCGTAGCCGGTCTGCCGGTTCCCATCAACTGGTTCATCAACACCACATACCGTCTGCTGCCCAATGGCTCGCCGAATCCTCATCACTGGCGGATCAACGAGTTCTCCACGTTTGTTCAGGACGATTTCAAGGTCACGCGAAAGCTGACCCTGAACCTCGGCGTTCGGTGGGAATACGACGGCTGGCCGAGCGATAGCAACGGCGTCTTTACCAATTTCGCGGCTTCCGCAGCCGGTCTGGTCAACACCGGGTCATTCTTCCTGAACAACCCCGGAGGAACCCTCGCAGGCTGGATCGTGCAGCGAAACTACAACCGGCCCCTGTACGGAAATCTCACTGG
This sequence comes from Candidatus Acidiferrales bacterium, assembly GCA_035622875.1. GTDB lineage: Bacteria > Acidobacteriota > Terriglobia > Acidiferrales > UBA7541 > Palsa-295. The sequence continues at coordinate 162,011 of DASPUN010000062.1, read as the reverse complement.
AGAGTTCGGCTCAACGGGCGTTCTTGTGAACAACAACAATACCCTGCTGCACGGTTCTCCCTTGGATAACTTCTCGCCCCGAATCGGCCTGGCGTGGCAGCCTTTTGGTGAGAAACTCGTCATCCGCGCCGGATACGGCATGTTCTTCGACCGCGTCTACGGCAACCTGGTAGGCGACAACATCGTGGGCAACATGCCGCCTTACGCTACGGGCGTTGGCATCCAGCCGGGTCAAACGCTCCAGAACCCCTTCTGTCCCAATTGCCCGCAGTTCCTGGGTTTCATTCCTCGAACGTTGGTTGTAGCCGACTCAACGCCCGGATTCGGCGCCACTACGATTACGGACATCTTTGGGGGCAACGCCTCAGGACTGCTCAACTCTGGCGATGATCCGGCGATGCGTACGCCGAAGGTTCAGCAATACAATCTCGACGTTCAATATGAATTCGCTCACGGCTGGGTGGCGGACATCGGTTATGTTGGCACACACGGTGTCCACCTCTACGATTGGAACCGCGATCCCAACCTCGCGTATCTCAAGGCAGGCGCGCCCAATCCTCCGACCGATCTCGTGAATCAACTGCTGGAGCGGCCGGCCAGTTCGTTCCCGATGAACGACGTAGCCAACGCGGATCCCGCTACACAGGTTCTGGCAAACACGGCCGGCAACTATTTGGGTCGCGTCGGCTTCTTGGGCGTCAATCCCGGGAACCTACAGCAGGTGGAGACCGACGGCAATCACCTTTACAACGCCTTGCAAATGCAGGTCCGCCACACTTTCTCGCACGGCCTCACGCTGCAAGCGTCCTACACGTGGAGCAAGCTCATCACCGACATCAACGCTAGTGAGGCGGGAGCCGGCATTGCGACTCCTGGCAACGTGCTTTCCGGCAGCGCGTCTTCGAACGATCCGCTCAATCACCGCCAACAGTACGGGTTGGCGGCGTTCAACCGCCCCCAGCGCTTCATCGTCAGCTACAGCTACGACGTGCCATACAAGGGTGAAGGGTGGCACGAAAAGGTTCTTGGTGGGTGGAGTATTTCAGGAGTGACGACGATTCAGAACGGCCTGCCGTTCACTATCACCGATGCAACGCTCGGAAACCAGGCCACTCTCCTCTACGGCAACTCGGTTCCCCCCACCGGTCCGGTGGTGAGAGCCGAACTCGCAAATCCCGTCAATTGCAACAAATTGGGCGTCTGCAAATCGGGCACAACCCTCGGCACCTCGGGAAGCATGAAGTGCCGGCTGGGCATCCCCGTCTTCACGGACTCGAATGGCGATACCCTTGCCTGCGAGAAGCCGTTCATCAATGGCGGCGCGTTCACGAACCTGCCTCTTTTCGGCGGCGTTCCCAGCGACACGGACGAGCCAACGGGCGTTTGCACCGGGGACGATCCTGAGTTCATCGGCTGCGGCACCGGCTTCGGCAACTCCGGTGTCGGAATCATGAGTTGCTGCACGCAGGTCAATTTCGACGCCGCGATTATCAAGAACACCAAAGTTGGCGGGATTCGCGAAGACGCGAACCTTCAGTTCCGCGCTGAATTCTTCAACCTGTTCAACCATGCGCAGTTCAACGAGCCTGGCAACGGGCTCAACTCAGCGACGTTCGGCGATATTACGTCGAGCGCGGTGCCGGGGCGCATTTTGCAGTTCGGTTTGAAGTACAGCTTCTAGCGGTAGCAATAAGTTCGGAATCGGCCTGACCGGCGCCGGTTACCTGGCATCGGTCAGGCCGATCGTTTTTTCTCTCGAGGTTTCCAGCGCTTCCCTCGCCACTCCACACAGCTTTTGTTAAGATGAGCGCAACATGAGCAAAGACACGCCTGATCTCCGCCGCATGAGCCGCTCGCTTGAAGAAACCGATCCCGAAATTGCAGCGATTCTGAATGAAGAGGTGCGCCGGCAGGCAACGGGCCTTGAGCTGATTCCTTCGGAGAATTTCGTCTCCGAAGCGGTGATGGAAGCGATGGGCTCGGTCCTCACCAACAAGTATGCGGAGGGATATCCGGGCAAGCGCTACTACGGCGGGTGTGAATTCGTCGATCAGGCTGAACAGCTTGCGATCGACCGCGCGAAGGCTCTTTTTGGCGCCGATCACGCCAACGTCCAGCCGCATTCGGGCACGCAGGCCAATATCGCAGTCTATATGACCGCGCTCAAGCCGGGCGACACAGTGCTCGGCATGAATCTCGCGCACGGCGGCCACTTGACGCACGGCCATCCCCTGAATTTTTCAGGAATCACGTACAAGTTCGTGCCGTACGGCGTGGCGAAAGAAACCGAGATGATCGACTACGATGATCTCGAGCGCCTCGCGCGCGAGCACAGTCCAAAAATGATCGTCGTCGGTGCGAGCGCCTATTCGCGCACGTTTGATTTCGCGCGAATGGGCAAGATCGCGCAGTCCGTGGGCGCGCTGCTTTTCGTTGACATGGCACACATCGCGGGGCTGATTGCGGCGGGCGTTCATCCGAATCCCGTGCCGCATGCGGATTTCGTTTCGACCACGACTCACAAGACGTTGCGCGGCCCTCGCGGTGGATTGATTTTGTGCCGCGAAAAATACGCGAAGGATTTGGACCGCTCGACGTTCCCGGGGCTTCAGGGCGGGCCGCTGATGCATGTGATTGCCGCGAAAGCGGTCTGCCTGAAGGAAGCGGGCGAGCCGGGATTCGCCGGATATCAGCGCCAGGTCGTCGCCAACGCGAAGGCGCTTGCGGTTGCGATGGCGAAGCGCGGCTTCCGCATCGTCAGCGGCGGCACGGACAATCATCTGTTTTTGGTCGATGTGAATTCACGCGGACTTACGGGAGCGGTCGTCCAGCCTGCGCTTGATCGGGCCGGAATCACCGTGAACAAGAATTCGATTCCGTTCGATCCTCTGCCGCCGCTCAAAGCCAGCGGCATTCGCATGGGCACGCCCGCGGTCACGACGCGCGGGATGTGCGAGCCGGAGATGGATAAAATCGCTGGCTGGATTTCAGACGTGCTGAACCACATCGACGACGCAGCGACCATCCAGCGCGTCCGAGCCGAAGTCGCAGCATTCGCCGCACAATTCCCTCTCTACGCCCGCCGCCTCGAAGCCGCCGAAGCGGCTCTCGCCGGCGCTCGCTAAGACGTATTTGTATTGTTGTCATTCCGAGCGAAGCGAGGATTCTGCTTTGGCAGTTCACGACACAATCTGAATATCGAGCTCAACGGCTTGGCCTTCGCGGATCGAAAATGCGCGGATTGGCTTCTCGGCATCCGGCCGCGGCGACACGATGAAGTAGGCCGCCGCCGAGTAGTAGGCGAGTTCGATGTCCCGCGGCGAGGGCACGTTGTCACCGTTCGGGTGCGAGTGATAGATGCCGAGGAATTCGAGCCCCTGCGCGCGGAACTCCCGCATTAGCCGGACAATCTCCTTCGGCGCGATCTCGTAATTTTTCTCCGGATCAGCCGCGACGTTCTCTCCCGGGAACGCATGTGTAATCACATCGTCGCGCCCCGCCAGCAGCCCGCAACATTCGCGCGAGCTTTCGCGCTTTGCGAGCTCCATCATTTGTTGCGGAAGCTCACGCCGAATTCGAATCGTGGCACTCACGCTTGGAGTCTATACCGGGATCGAAACCAAGCCGACGGATTCAACCACGGAGGACACAGAGAAAAGCGAAGTTCACAGAGACAAGAAAAACAGCCCGGAAGCGGGGCGCAACAACCAGCGCCCCACGTCCGGCACGGTTTCTTACTACGCCCCAGCTTTGTGCGCCTGGCGGCGGAGGAACGTCGGAACGTCGAGATCATCCGCGGCGATTTCGGGCGCGACGTCGGCGACATTGTGCGCGACCTGCTGCACGACATTCGTCTGTGCGGGCACGACGGTCGATTCGCGTCCCGACTTCCACGTCTTCGGCAGATACGACGGACGCGTGTGCGTCTTCTTGGCCGCGACTTCGCGGAAGCCGGCCGCAATCACGGTGATCTTCACCGACTCCTTCATCGCGTCGTCCTGCACCGCGCCGAAAATGATGTTCGCATTTTCGTGCGCCGCCTTCTGAATGATCGACGACGCTTCGTGCACCTCGTGCAGCGAGAGGCTCGACGAGCCAGTGACGTTGATCAGGATTCCCTGCGCTCCGTTGATGTTGTTGTCTTCGAGCAGCGGGCTATTGATGGCACGGTTGGCGGCGTCAATCGCGCGGTTCGAGCCTGACGCGACTGCCGTGCCCATCACCGCGTACCCCTGGCCCGACATGATCGTTTTCACGTCGGCGAAGTCGCGGTTGATGATGCCCGGAATCGTGATGATGTCTGAGATTCCCTGCACGGCCTGGCGCAGGATGTCGTCCGCGATGCGAAAGGCCTCGAAGAAGCTCGTTCCCTGCTCGACGCACTCCATCAGCCGCTCGTTGGGGATTACGATGACGGTGTCGACGCAGCCGACGAGCTCAGCGAGCGACTGCTCGGCCTGCAACATGCGCCTCTTGCCTTCGAATGCGAACGGTTTCGTGACCACCGCAACGGTGAGCGCGCCCAGCTCGCTTGCGAGATTAGCGACCACCGGCGCAGCGCCGCTGCCTGTGCCGCCGCCGAGACCGGAGGTGACGAACACCATGTCCGCGCCGTCGAGCGCTTCGAGAATTTTCTCCGTGTCTTCGAGCGCCGCCTTGCGGCCGACCTCAGGGTTTGCGCCGGCGCCAAGGCCCTTGGTCAATTTCGCGCCGAGCTGCAGCTTCACAGGCGCCTGCGAGAGCTTGAGCGCCTGCAAGTCGGTGTTGGCCGCGATGAATTCGACTCCTTCAACCTTGGCGCGAATCATGCGGTTGACGGCGTTCGACCCGCCGCCGCCCACGCCGATCACTTTGATGCGCGCGCCGTCCTGCGTCTCTTCGCTGAACGAAACCCGAAGGTGCGATTCCTTTGGTGCCATGCTTCCTCCCCAGTGAAAATCTCGAACTTCAAATTTGAAATCTCAAATTTCAGAACTTCGATCACGCCCCCGCGAACATGGCTTTCAGCTTGCCCATGAAGCCGGTGGGCTTGGCTCCGGCGACGCGACGAGTCCGCGCGCCGTAAAGCACCAATCCAACGGCCGTTGCATACTCGGGCCGGGAAACCTCTTCGCTCATTTCAGCGAGCCCGCGCGGCGCTGCAATCCGCGCCGGCAGATTGAAGACGCGCTCGGCAAGTTCCGCGAGGCCTCGAAGATGCGCCCCGCCGCCGGTCATCACAATGCCTGCGGGAATCTGAGATTCGAGGCCTGCGCGGCGCAGCTCGTCACGAATGAGCATCAGCAGTTCCTGTGCGCGCGGCTGGACGATTTCCGCCACCATACGCGCGAAGATCGTCCGAGGCGGGCGATCGCCGACGCTGGCGATTTCGATCGCGCCGTCTTCCGTGAGCAGCTCGCGGCACGCCTGCGCGTACTCGCGCTTGATCTTTTCGGCTTCGGGAATCGGCGTGCGCAGGCCGACGGCGAGATCGTTCGTGAAGTGATCTCCGCCGACGGGAATCGCCGCGGTGTGGCGCACGACGCCGCCGGTGTACGCAATCAACTCGGTCGTACCGCCGCCGATATCAAGCAGGCAGGCGCCCAGTTCGCGCTCGTCCTGTGTGAGGCACGCCTCCGCTGAAGCAAAGGGTTCAAGCACGGTATCGTCCACGCGGACGCCCGCGCGATTGACAGCTGTGACGATGTTTTGGGTGGCGCTGCCGGAGGCTGTGACGATGTGAACGTTCGCCTCAAGCTTCTGCCCCACCATGCCGATCGCGTCGCGGATGTTGTCGTGCCCGTCAAGGAAGAATTCCTGCGGCAGGACGTGCAACACTTCGCGGTCTTCGGGAAGAGTGACGCCGCGCGCAGCTTCGATGGCTCGTCGGACGTCGTCGCGTTGGATGTCTCGCGGCTTCGCGCCCACGGTGATGCCGCCGCGGCTGTTCACGCCGCGGACGTGGCCGCCCGCGACGCCGATCACCGCCGACTCAACGGGCACTCCGACGATCGTCTCCGCTTCCTCCACCGCGCGCCGGATCGAGCTGACAGTGAGGTCGAGATTTACGATCTGGCCTTTCCGCCAGCCCTTCGACTCGGCAGCGCCGAGCGCGGAGAACTTCACGCCACCGTCGTCGTCCATTTCACCGATGAGCGCGCACGTCTTCGTGCTGCCGATGTCGAGCGCCACGATGTGCCGTTCTTTCTTGGTCAAATTCCCTGCTCCCTTTTTCTTCAGGGGCTAAAGCCCCTCCGCGTTTTCGGCTCGTACGTCGGAGCTAAAGCTCCGACCCCCCTAAAGATCGCCGCCGCCGCGCCAAAAGCCGCGCCGCGACATCCAAAACCAAACTCTCAGTGCAAAAGTGCGTTGGCCGCTTTCTTAGGAGATACGAGCGCCACTGCGCTCGTGTCCTGATTCACGACGGCCTCGCGGCTGAACCGCAAATCCACAGACTCGATTCGCCCCGCCTTCGCGCGCCACACGCCGAATTCATCGGCGAGCGTCTGATACTTGCCTGCGAAGTCGCTGTTGCCGAAATGCACGACGACCGGCCCCGAGTCCTTGTCGAGGCCCGTGATCGACGCGCGCACATCGCGCGGATCCGAAAGATCGACCTCGCTCACCTGATCGACCGCACTCGCGCGCTCCGATTCAATCTCCTGCAAGAATTTCGAGTAGAGCTGCATGCGCTGCTCGCGCTCCTCGAGTGGAGTTTCGGAGTTGATACCGGTCACGACGGGAAAATGAAAATCGCCGGCCACCGGGCGGTCGAGGATCACGCCGTGTGCATCCACCAGGGCGAGTTCGTCGCCTTCACGGAGAAACGCGACGGGAGTGCGCTCGGTGATCTCGACTTCGATGCGATTGGGCAGCGCGCGGCGCACGGTCGCGTGCTCGACCCACGGAATCGCCTCAAGCTGGCGGCGGCGCTTGTCGATCGGAACGCGCAGAATGCTCTTGCCGCGATCGACGACGAAGATCTCCCGGACGTTTTCCGGCGCGACGATGCGATTTCCCGCAACGCTGATCTGATCGGGATGAATCAGCGCCATTTGAGGCGAAGTGAGCAGGAAATTCCCGACTGCGTAGGCCGCCGCCGCGCCCGCGAGGCCAACGGCGGTCCAAAGCGTGACGCGTAGATACGTGCTCCACGCCTTGCGCCCGAATTTCCGCCGTTTGATCTCGACCGGCTTCTGCCGGCGGAGATACTTCGGCTCGTCATCCGCCAAGACCTCCTGCGGATAGACCGGGGCCTCAGCGTCGATGGCTTTTAGTTTCGCCAGACGATCACCTCGTTCTCGAGTTCAATGCCATACGCGGTGCGCACACGCTCGCGCACGTCGTCCATCAGCTGCAGCATGTCGGCGCACGTCGCATGGCCCACATTGACGAAAAAATTTGCATGCCGGTCGCTAACCATCGCGTCGCCCACGCGGTGGCCTTTGAGGGCCAGCTCGTCGATCATTCGCCCCGCCGAGCCGCCCGGAGGATTCTTGAAAATGCAGCCGGCGCTTTTCTGATTGAGAGGCTGGCAGCTGCGGCGCTTCTCATTGCAAACTTTGATTCCTGCAAGGATTTCTTTGTACGGCTTCGAAGGCAGTTGCAGTTTCACGCGCAGCATGACGTCGTCCGTCGCGAAGGACGTGTGCCGGTAGTCGAAGCTAATATCTGAGCCGCGCAGAGTTTCGATTTCGCCGGACGCCGCGCGATAAAGCTCGACTTCGCGCACGTGCGGACCGATCTGCGTGCCGTACGCGCCGGCGTTCATCCGCAGCGCGCCGCCCACGCTTCCGGGCACACCGATTAGGCCTTCCATGCCGCCGAGATCGTGCTTGGCGCAAAAGGTAACGGTGCCGCCTAAATCCGCGGCAGCGTCCACATAAGCGGAGTTGCCTTCCACGCGCATTCCCGGACTCGTGCTCGGCAGATGCAACACGACGAACGGCAGCTCGTCATCGTCGACGAGCACGTTGGTGCCGCCACCCAGAAACTTGTGCGGAATTTTTTCGTCCGCCAGCAGGCGCATGACTTGCGGAATCGATTCGTGGCGGCGCAACAGGATTTCGTCGGTGGTGCCGCCGATTCCGAGCGATGTACGCTCGGCGAGAGACACACCGCGGCGAACCTCGGCTCCGAGCTCTTGCAGACGCGCGGCGACTTTTTCAGGGACGTGCATGTGGAGCCGAAACCCTCGATTCGAGAAGCATCGCCAGTTCGTCGGTCACCCGGCCGACGCTGCCGGCGCCGATCGTCAGCACGGCGTCGCCAGTACGAGCCTCGCGCAATATGAACTCGATGCCACTCTGGAGCGTGCTCGAGTAAACGACGTTCTTGTGGCCTGCCGCGCTGATCGCGTTGGCGAGCGCCTCGCCGGTGATCCCCTCGATCGGCGACTCGCCCGCGGCGTAAATGTCTGTGATGACGAGAACGTCCGCATGATTGAACGCGCGGCAGAAATCTTCCCAGAGATGCTGGGTGCGCGTGTAGCGGTGCGGCTGGAAGAGGACGACCAGTCGCTTATAGCTGCAGCCGCGGGCCGCTTCGAGCGTGGCGCGAATCTCGGCCGGGTGATGGCCGTAGTCGTCGATGAGCGTGACGCCGGAGAATGTCCCTTTGATCTCGAAGCGGCGGCCCACGCCTGAGAATTTCGCAAGGCCCTGGCGAATCAGATCCGCCGGAACATTCAATGCGAGCGCGACAGCCGCTGAAGCAGTCGCATTGCGCACATTGTGAATCCCGGGAGGCGCAGGAAGTTCGAAAATGCCGAGATCGTCGCGGTGATATTTCAAGCGGAACTCGCTGGACAGGCCGTTGAGCTTCACGTCGGAAATCACCAGGTCTGCCTGGCTGGAAGTTCCATAGGTAATCACGGGGCGCTTGACGCCTGGGAGAATCGCCTGGACGTTCGGCTCGTCGAGGCACAGCACAACCGAGCCGTAGAAAGGGACTCGATTGGCAAATTGCAGAAAGGCTTCCTGAATTTCCTCGAGCGATTTGTAGTGATCGAGATGCTCGCGGTCGATCGTGGTAATCACGGCGATCACGGGAGCGAGCAGCAGGAACGAGCCGTCGCTTTCGTCCGCCTCGACCACCATGTATTCGCCTTCGCCGACGCGCGCATGCGAACCTGCATAGTTCACGCGTCCACCCACGACAAAGGTGGGATCGAGCCCCGCCGCGGCGAGTACGGAAGCGACCATCGACGTGGTCGTGGTTTTGCCGTGCGCACCGGCGACGGCGATGCCCGACTTCAGCCGCATCAGCTCGGCGAGCATTTCTGCGCGCGGGATGACGGGAATCTTGAGGCGATGTGCTTCGACGACTTCGACGTTGTCGGCTGAAACTGCCGAAGACACAACGACAACGTGCGCCCCGCGAGCGTTTCCCGCCGCGTGCGTCTCATAAATCGTCGCGCCGAGCCTCTGCAGATGCTGGGTCACCGTCGACGATTTCAAATCAGAACCCGAGACCGCATAGCCGCTCGAAAGCAGCACCTCGGCGATGCCGCTCATACCGCTGCCACCGATGCCGACCAGATGAATGCGCTGGAAATTTCGGAATGTGACGTTCATCGCCGGGCCACCCCTTCAAGAAGATCGACGATATCCTCAACGGCGCGCGGGCGTGCGAGCGCGCGGGCGCGATCTTCGATTTCCGTAATTCTCCGGGGCTGGTCCAGGAGGGAAAAGATTTCGTTTGTCAGGCGCTCAGGCGTAAGTTCGGTCTGCGGGAGGAGCCTGGCCGCGCCGGCATCCTGCATGGCCTGCGCGTTGCGAGTCTGATGCGCGTCAGTGGCTGCGCCGAAAGGGATGAAGATGGAAGCGCGTCCGGAAGCGGATACCTCCGCGACAGTGATTGCGCCCGACCTGCAAACGATCAGGTCGGCCTGGGCAAACCTCTCCGCCATATTTTCGATGAAGGGGACGACCTCCGCCTGAAACTGGCGACGCGCATAAGCTACTCGCACGGCATTATAGTCGCGTTCGCCGGTCTGATGCACGATGAAAAGCTGATTTTTTCGAGTGGCCAGTATCTCCAGCGAGTCGACCACGGCGCGGTTGATCGGCAGGGCGCCGCGGCTTCCGCCCGTGATCAGGATCGTAAACGGCTCGCCGTGCTCCTTGCGCGGCACGGCGAAGAACTCTTTCCGAATCGGGCAGCCGGTCAGGACCGCTTTTTCCCCGAAGCGCGACGCGGTTTCCTGGTTTGCGACGGCGATGCGCGTCGCCACGCGCGCGAGAACGCGATTCGTGAACCCAGCCTCGATATTCGGCTCGAAGACGACGGTCGGGATCCGGTGCATGGCGGCGAGAAGGATCATCGGGCCTGACGCGTAGCCGCCGACGCCGAGCGCGACATCGATTTTGTGGCGGCGGAGGATTTTCTCCGAGTCGAGCAGACCTGCGGGTAGCATCGCGGCGTTGCGAAGAAATCGCAGGCCGCCGATGCCTTTGAGGCCGGCGACGCGGATCAGCTCAAGCGGCAGCCCTGCTTGCGGCACAAGCCGCGCTTCCATTCCGCGCTCGGTTCCCACGAACACGACATTTCTCTCGTTCGAAACCTCGCCGTCAACTTTGCGCCGCAGCCACTCCTGCGCGATAGCCAGCGCAGGAAAAACGTGGCCGCCGGTTCCGCCGCCTGCGATCAACAGGTTCCTGCCACTTCGGCTCACGTTTCATCCGCGTACTGGCTGATGTTGAGAAGCACACCCGTGGCCAACAGCATGCCGATCAGGCTCGATCCGCCGTAGCTGATGAACGGCAGCGGAATTCCCTTCGTCGGCACTAGTCCGAGCACTACACTCAAATTCACCAGCGCCTGCCCCACGACCATCGCTGTAATCCCAATCGCGAGCAATTGTCCGAATCTATCCGGCGCTTTCATCGCCGCTACAAACCCGCGCCAGCCGTACACCGCGAACAGCACGAGCACAATCACCGCGCCGATGAAACCGATCTCCTCGCAAATGATCGAGTAGATGAAGTCGGTGTGCGCTTCGGGCAGAAAGAAAAGCTTTTGACGGCTCTCCATTAGTCCCACGCCCGAGAATCCGCCGGAACCGACGGCGATCAGAGACTGCGCGAGTTGAAACCCATGCCCCTGCGGATCCGCGCCGGGTGCGAAAAACGCCTGCACGCGCTGCAGCCGGTACGGCACGCTGGCGATCGCGATGTAGATCACCGGCACGGCCGCAATCACGGCTCCGGCGATGTATCGGTACGAAAGGCCCGAGATGAACAGCATCACCGCAGCGATGAAGAAAATCATGCAGGCCGTGCCCATGTCCGGCTCTTTGTAGACGAGCGCGATCATCGCGAGCACCGTTCCAAGCGCCGGAAGAAGGGTCTGGCGAATGTCGTTGATTCCGGGCGCTCGAGGCGCGCAGCGGCTTTCGAGGAACCAGGCGAGATAGCAGATCACCACGAGCTTCGCGATTTCCGACGGCTGAAAGCCAAACGCTCCCAGACGAACCCAGCGATGCGTCGCATGCGAGCGGTCGAGAAAGAACACGGCGACGAGCAGCACGAGCGTCACTGAAATCGCCGTGAAGATCACGCGCGGCTGGCGGAGCTTGCGATAGTCGATGCGCATCAGCCAGAACATCCCGGCAATGCCAATCCCGGCCCAGAGAAGCTGCCGCAGCAGGAAGGCGTAGCCGTTGTGGCCCTCTTCGCGCAGCGTAACCGCCGACGCGCTGAACACCATCACCGCGCCGATCAGACAGAGCGCGAGCGTGACAACGAAGAGTTGCCGATCGTGTTGCAAGCTGCGGGGCATTCGTTACCCCTTTCGCGCCTGGGCGCTGGCCGCCGAGCGGCTCTCGAGGCCGCGCACGAGATCCTTGAACGTGCGTCCGCGATGTTCGTAATTCTCGAATTGGTCGAAGCTCGAGCAGGCGGGCGCGAGCAGCACCGTGTCGCCCGGCTGCGCGGCGCTCATCGCAAGATGCACGGCGCGATCGAGCGTCTCGGCGTGCACGTAGGGGACGGCATCGGCGAAATCCGACGCGATTTTGTCCGCCGCAGCGCCGATCAGAATGGCAGTCCGCGCGCGCTGGCGGAGCGGCTCGATCAGCGGCGTGTACGGGCTGCCCTTGTCCTTGCCGCCCAAAATGACAATCAGCGGACCCGGAAACGCTTCGATGGCTTTGAGAGCTGAATCGACATTCGTCGCCTTGGAGTCGTTGAAAAACTCGACGCCGCCAATCTCAGCAACGAATTCCAAACGGTGCTCTACCGCGCGGAACGTCTTGATGGCGTTCGCAATCGCGCCCGGCTCACCGCCCGCGAGATACGCAGCGGCGCACGCGGCTAGAACGTTTTCGACGTTGTGCTCACCACGAAGAGGAATGTCCGTGCGCCGCCCGAGCAGAACTTCTTCACCGTCGCGCCGGAAGAAGATCTGACCATCGCGCAGATACGCTCCTGCCGCCACTCGCTTTTGCCGGCTGAACCAGAAAATCTGCGACTTCGACGGCATGCGCTTGGTCACTTCCGGATCGTCCGCGTTCAAGATCGCGCAATCGCGATCGAGCTGATTTTCGAAGAGCCGCATTTTCGCCGCGGCGTACTCCTCGAACGATGCGTGTCGGTCGAGATGGTCCGGCGTTAGATTGAGCAACACTCCAATTTCGGGCCGGAACGCTTCGACCGCCTCGAGCTGAAAGCTGCTGACCTCAGCGACCGTCACACTTGAATCGGTCGACGATTCGACGAACGCAAGCAGCGGCGTGCCAATGTTTCCGCCCACGAGCGTGGGAACTCCAGCGGTTTTCAGAATGTGCGCGACCAGCGCTGTCGTGGTCGTCTTGCCATTCGAGCCCGTGATCGCGACGAGTTTCCCTCGCAGAAAGCGCCATGCCAGCTCGATCTCGCTCCACACCGGAATCCCGGCGGCGCGGGCTTTCGCAAGAGCAGGCAGATTCGCAGGCACTCCCGGGCTGATGACGATCAAATCTTTCTCGAGGAAAATTTCCGGCGCGTGCGTGCCGAGTTCGAGTTTCACTCCGGCGGCGCGCAGCTTTTCCGGTGTCGCACCCAATTCGCTTTCGGTCTTTGTGTCCGTCGCGGTGACGATCGCTCCGTAGCCCGCGGCGAAGAGCGAAACCGCCTCGCCTGTGCGCGCGAGTCCCACGACTAGAACGCGCTTGCCTTGAAAATCGTACCCGGGTCTCATCTGGCCCTACCTCAATTTCAAAGTCGTCAGCGAAAACAGCGCCAGCACCAGCGCCATGATCCAAAAGCGCACGATGATCTTCGACTCGCCCCAGCCGGCGAGCTCGAAGTGGTGGTGCAGCGGCGCCATCCGGAATACGCGTTTTCCGGTCAGCTTGAACGAACCGACCTGAATGATCACCGATAGCAGCTCGATGATGAAAATGCCGCCGATCGAGATCATCAGAATCTCTTGCTTCAAGATCACCGCGAGCGTGCCGATCGCTCCGCCGAGCGCGAGCGAGCCGACATCGCCCATGAACATTTCCGCCGGATGCGCGTTGTACCAAAGGAATCCGAGGGACGCACCCGCCAGCGACCCGCAGAAAATCGTGAGCTCCGCGGCGTCGGGAATGCGCTGGATTTCGAGATAGTCGGCGAAGCGCGCGTTGCTCGAAAGGTAGGTGATCACCGTCAACGCGACCGACGAAATCAGGACGCATCCGATGGCGAGCCCGTCGAGACCATCCGTGAGGTTCACGCCGTTCGAGAGCCCCGCAATGACAAGCACCAGAAACAGCACGAATGGCACGTATGCGATCGGCCAGATCACGGGCAGATTCCGCGCGGAATCGATCACTAGGTCCGGATGGAGTTTTTTCAGAAACGGCACGCTCAATTGCGTGGAGTAGACGTGCTTCGCCTGCAGACCAATCAGCACGGCACCGACGAACGCGCACATCAAGATTTGCAGCAGCAATTTTCCGGCAGGGGTCAGTCCGCGATTGTGCTTGCGCACGACTTTGTTGTAGTCGTCCACGAATCCAATCGTCGCGAACGCCACGGTAGCGCCCACCGCGAGCAGCACATACGGATTGCGAAGATCGGCCCACAACAATGTGGGAATCACGATGGCGGCCACGATGAGGACTCCGCCCATCGTCGGCGTTCCGGCCTTGGCCTGGTGGCGCTTAGGTCCCTCCTCGCGAATGTATTGCTTCACCTGCATCGCGCGCAGCCGCTCGATCATCCACGGTCCAAGCAGCAGCGAAAGGCCGAGCGCAGTGAGGCTCGCGACGGCGGTCCGCACGGTGATGTAGCGGAAGACGTTCAGCGGGCTGAAATGCGGGCGAAGAGCGAAGAAGAAAAGGTAGTAGAGCATTCTAGTCGCGCCCTCTGCGGCCGGCTTCGAGAACTTCTGCGGCGGCCTTCGCCTCTGCGCGGCGGTGCTGGGCGTCAATCGCTTCGAGAACTCTTTCCATCTTCGTGCCGCGCGAGCCTTTCAGCAGAAGCAGATCGCCGCGGGTGACAAATTTTTCCAAAAATTTCGCGGCCTCAGCGGAGTTCTCGAAAAATTGCGTTCGCTCGCGCGGGAACCCGGCCTCGACAGCTCCGCCAATGAGATCGGCCGCGTGGCCCTGCACGCCAAAGATCCAGTCGACCTTACGCAAGTTCGCCGCGGCCCAGCCGCATTCACAGTGCAGCTCGGCTGAAGAGTCGCCCAGCTCCAGCATCTCTCCGGCGGCCAGAATTCGCCGCTGATAGCCCGGCGTCGACGCGAGCAGTTGCACCAGCGAATTCAGCGCCGTCGGGCTCGAATTGTAGGAGTCGTTGATCACGGAAAATCCGTCTTCGAAGCGCACCACTTCTCCGCGCTTGTCCGCTGGCTTGAGTGACGGAAACACCTGCCGCGCTTCCTCGGCTCCAATGCCCCAAACGCTTGCGGCCGCCAGCGCCGCGACAGCATTCATCACGTTGTGCCGCCCGATGAGCGGCGATTCCAACCGCGCTCGACCTGCTGGCGACACGAAATCAAACGCCGCACCTTCGATCCCGAGCTCTTCGATCTTTTCCGCGCGAAATTCAGCGCGCGGGCTTGCGCCAAACGTGATCACGCGCCCTCGCGCCACCTCCGCAAATTTCGCCACACGCTCGTCATCGGCATTCAGAACCGCCGTGGCATTCGGCCATGCAAGATTTTCGATCAGCTCGCGTTCGGCCAGCGCGATCTCGTCGATCGACGAGAAAAATTCCAAGTGCTCGACCGCCACGCGCGTCACCACGCCGACTTCAGGCGAACAGATCCGCGCGAGCGCCGCAAGCTCACCGCGATGCGACATCCCCAGCTCGACAACCGCCGCGCCGTGATCGTCGTCAATCTTCAGCAGCGTGAGCGGCAGTCCGTACTCGTTGTTCAAATTCCCCAGCGTCTTCAGCACGCCGAACCGCGCGCCCACGAGCGCCGCCAAAATCTCTTTCGTGGTGGTCTTGCCGACCGAGCCGGCCACGGCGCCGATGATGCGTCCCGGCTTCGCGGCGCGCCAAATCTCGCACGCTCGCATGGCCAGCCGCTGTAGCGCACCGAGCGTGTCGTCCACCGCGAAAAGCTTTCCCTGGATTTCGCCCGGGTACTCAACAAGACGCTCGCGCGCCACCACCCCGGCCGCAGCGCCGCGCTCCAATGCCCCCGCGACGAAACCGTGTCCGTCGTGACGCGGTCCGCGTATGGCGATGAACAGCTCGCCAGGCTGGACAGTCCGAGAGTCAATCGAGACACCGGCCACCCCGGCCATGGGGTCGAGGCGCGCGGGAGCCGCGACACCCAGCGCTTGAGCCAGTTGAGCCACTGTCCACCGCATTGCGTCTCCAATGAGCTAGGCGTCACCACGCTCCGGCTTATCTAGCTTCGACTTTGGAATATCCCTTGCGACGCAGGATCTCCCGCGCCTTTTCGCGATCGTCAAAATCAATCGTGCCGCTTGCCAACACCTGATACGTCTCGTGCCCTTTTCCTGCCAAAAGGACAATGTCTCCGGGCCGCGCTTCTTCGAGAGCCGCCGCGAGGGCCTGCTCGCGGTCGGGCTCGATCCGGTAATTCGCGTTCACCTTCTGCAACCCGACGACCACGTCGTTGATGATTCGCAGCGGGTCTTCGCCGCGCGGGTTGTCGCTGGTGAGCACGACTAGATCGCTCAGCGAGCCTGCCGCCTCGCCCATCAGCGGACGCTTCGTCCGATCGCGTTCGCCGCCCGCGCCAAACACCGTGATGATCCGCGCCGTCGAGTTCAGCTCCCGCGCAGTCGAGATCAGATTGCGCAGTGCGTCATCCGTGTGCGCGTAGTCGACCACGACTAGAAACGGCTGGCCCTCGTCGATGCTCTGAAATCGCCCGGGAACGAGATCGAGATTCGCAATTCCCTCAGAAATTTTCGCTGCTGGAATGTTCAGCCCGATCCCCGCGCCAATCGCGGCAAGAATGTTGCAGACATTGATTCGCCCGACGAGCTTCGACTGCACCTCGATATTTCCAGCCGGCGTTTCCGCAGTGAATTCGAGGCCGTGAAAGCTGAGATTAAGCTTAGTCGGCACGAGATCGGCGGCCGTATTCAAACCGTAGGTCATCGTGCGGCCTGCAAATCCGGAAAGCTGCGCGGAATAGGTGTCGTCCGCATTGATCACGGCAACGTCCGGTGCGCCCGCGCCAGTCCCCTCGAAAAGCAAGCGCTTCGCGGCGAAGTAGTCCTCGAACGTCTTGTGATAATCGAGGTGATCGCGCGTCAGGTTCGTGAAAATCGCGACTGCGAAATGACAGCCGAAGAGCCGCTCCATGGCGAGCGCGTGCGAGCTCGCTTCGAGCACTACGTGCGTGCCACCCGCATCGCGCACCTCGGCAAACATCTGCTGCAAGTCGAGCGATTCAGGCGTCGTGTTGCCGGCGGCGCGGCTCCCCTTTGGCGTGCGGTATCCAGTCGTGCCGATCAATCCCGTCGTATGACCGGCTGCCCGCAGAATTGAGTCAACGAGAAACGTTGTCGTGGTCTTGCCGTTCGTGCCGGTGACGCCAACGAGTTTCAAAGCTTCGGTCGGATGCCCGTACCAATTCGCCGCGACACGCGCCAGCCCCCGCCGCTCCGATCCGGGCAGCAACCCGATCCATGTGACGTCCTTCGCGAGCCAGACAGGTCGCCCCGTCCACGCTTCGTCGCTCGCAATCGCGATTGCGCCGCGCTTGAGCGCATCGCCGACAAATTTTGTGCCGTCGAGCTTTTCACCGTGCAAAGCAAAGAAGAGGCTGCCGGCGGTCGCGTTGCGGCTGTCATACACAACGGTTTGAATCTCGGCATCCGCCGGTCCGCTGACCTGGCCGACTTCGATGCCCAGAAGAAGGTCCCTGAGTTTCATACTGCTCTTATCCAGTTTCGCGCGCCGCTGATCGTTTCTCAACTCGGGCCGCTGCTTGAATGTTACGGTCAATTCCCGCCCTTTCGTGCCGACACGTTCTCCAGCTCACCGGGCCGCCCAAAGCGCACCGTGACCTGGCTTCCGCGCAGCACTTCCGTACCCGCTCCCGGAAACTGCTCCACTGCAACTCCGCTGCCGATCAAGGTCGGCGAAAGGCCGAGCTTTGAGCACTCTTCGGTGACGCCGCGAACGCTCTCGCCCTCAAGGCTCGGCACAACGATGCTTTGATCGCCGAAAGCGATGGTGGGCGCCGCGGCGCTTGACTTGGTCGCTCGGGCCACTGCGTCCGCGAATCGCTCGCGACCTGAATCGGCGTCGCTCGCCTCACGAACGCCGGACTTCGCCGGCGCACGCGAATTCTGCGCCGTCTCGACATCGGGCGACGGGGGGACATTGTGCGGCACGCCGAGATACGCGAGCACCTGCTCAGCGATTCGCTTGAAAACCGGCCCGCCCACTTCACCTCCGTGATGCTCTCCTTCCGGAGAGTCGAGAACGACCAGAATCGTGATCGCCGGATTGTTCACGGGCGCAAAGCCGACAAAGGACGAATTGTATTGCGTTGCCGAGTATCGGCCTGTGGCAGGATCGATCTTCTGCGCCGTCCCTGATTTCCCAGCTGCAGTGTAACCATCGAGCTGCGCTTTCTTGCCCGTGCCCTCGAGAACGACGCCTTCCATCAACTCGCGCACAGTCGCAGCCGTCCGGCCGTCGGTTGCGTTGCTCGGCGCGGGCAGCGGGCGCAACGCCGATGCGTTGCCGCCCTGAATTTCGCGAACCACATGCGGCGTGTAAAGAGCCCCGCCGTTCGCCACCGCCGAGATCGCCGAAATAATCTGAATCGGCGTGACGCTCACTTCCTGCCCCATCGCGAGCGATCCAATTGAACTCGCCGACCAGTTTTCGAGTGGCCGAAGTAGGCCGCGGTTTTCGCCGGGCAGTTCGATACCGGTCGGCTGCCCGATTCCGAACGCGCGAATCGTGTCGTAGAAGCGCGGGGCGCCGAGCTTCAGCGCAATCTTGATCGCGCCGACGTCGCTTGAGTGTTCTAGGACCTGTCGCACGCTGAGCACGCCGAATTTCTTCCAGTCATGAATCAGCCGCCCGGCGACTAAAATCTGACCCTCCTGGCAATCGACCAACTCATTCGGATTCGTAACGCCGTTTTCGATTGCGCCGGTCAGCGTAATGACCTTGAACGTCGACCCTGGCTCGTAGGCCGAAACGACGGCGCGATCCGTTCTGTCTTCATCGGGATATTTGCCAGCATCGTTGAGATCGAACGTCGGCCAGTTCGCAATCGCCAGCAGCTCACCTGAATTGGGATCCTGCACGACGACTGTGCCCGCTTTCGCGTGCGTCTCCTCGATCGCGCGGGCCAGCTCCTTTTCGGCGATGTATTGGATCGTTTCGTCGATCGTCAGCGTGATGCTCGCTCCGGGATTCGCCTCGGCCTCGCGACGGTCGTACCAGTTGCGGCGCCCGTCGGCCATCACCATCATGCGCCCCGGCCGGCCGCGAATCAGCCTGTCAAGCGAATATTCAATTCCGCCGATGCCTTTCTCATCCACGTCGACGAAGCCGAGCACCGACGCCGCAAGCTCGCGCTGCGGATAAACGCGGCGGTTTTCTTTCTGGAAGAAAACGCCCTTCAAATTCATGTCGCTGATGCGCTGGACCGTCTCCGGCGAAAGCTTCCGTGCGAGACGCACCGGCGTGTGCGCTTCATCGATTTTGGTCTCCAGGTCGTCGGCGGGTACATTGAGAGCGTCCGAAAGCAGCCGCGCCACCATTCCCACGTCCGTAATCTCCGCGGGATCGGCAAAAACAGAATCCATCGGCAGGCTGACCGCGAGTTCGTGCCCTTTGCGGTCGTAGATCGTCCCGCGCATCGGGCTGATTTCGAAAATGCGCTGCTGCTGACGCTGTGCTTTGGCGAAATATTCGCTGTAGGAAAACAGTTGAAGGTAGGCGAGGCGCCCCAGAATGATTCCGATCCAGACGATCGCCAGGGCCCAGACGATCAGCCAGCGGAGACGCGGATTGCGCTGCTCCATGAACTCCGGCCTTCCCGATCGGAAATCACGCCCGTCTGCCGACAGGCAGGTTCCGGCGGAAACGATCACGCCGCAGAAAAAAGGTCCGCCCTGGCGGCTTTCCCGCCACGGCGGAACCGTCCTTTCACGCCGATCTTGAATGTTCGGTTATCAGGGCCGAGTGGACTGCGCCGCCGGGCGCGCGTCGGCCAGCACGCCGTCGCCGGCCACATCGGCCGGAGCCACCTGCCCGGGCACGGGAACCGTCAGCCCCAATTTGTTCCGCGCGATCGCGTCGACACGCATCGGCGACCGCAGCGTTGCAACTTCGAGGTGCAATTGTTGGTTGAGCTCCTCGGCCTGTGTGCGCTCGCTGGAAAGCTGCTCGAGCTTGTAGCGAAGTTGAATGCACTCGAAGTGCTGCCAGGCGTAAGACAGCAGGCACGACGCGATCGCTGCACCGGCCAGCAGCCGCCGCTGAAATTCGCGCAGCTGCGTCGGCGCGATCGGGCGCGACAGCCGCGAGTTATCGATATGCTTCACCGTGTAGTATTCGGTCATGCCCGGCTCCCAGCCCGATACGAATCGATCGGGACGA
The DNA here is from genome assembly GCA_035622875.1 of Candidatus Acidiferrales bacterium. Lineage (GTDB taxonomy): Bacteria > Acidobacteriota > Terriglobia > Acidiferrales > UBA7541 > Palsa-295. The sequence continues at coordinate 141,999 of DASPUN010000062.1, read as the reverse complement.
CTTTCTCGACCACGCGCAACTTCGCACTGCGCGCGCGAGGATTGCTTCTGACTTCTTCTTCGCTGGGCCGGATGACTTTTCGCGTGAGCACCCGGAAGCCGCCTTCGCGCTCCAGGCGCTGAAAAGCCTGCTTCACCGGGCGGTCTTCAAGCGAGTGGTACGTGAGGACAACCCATCGTCCTCCAAGAGATAAAGTGGCAGGGGTCCGCGAAAGAAACTGCTCGAGTTCCTCCTCTTCTCGATTCACCGCTATCCGCAGCGCCAGAAACGTTTTTGTCGCGGGCTGCAGTTTCTGCCTTCCCCTTGCTTTTCGGACTCCTGCCACAACCGTTGCCAGGTGTTCGGTGTCGCGAATCGGTCGCGCACGAACAATCGCCCTGGCGATTCTGCGTGAATCCCGCTCCTCGGCTTTGTGATAGAGCAGATCGGCCAGATCCTTCTCTGACCAGTGATTCACAATCTCGGCCGCCGTCAGCGGCAAATTGGGACTCATTCGCATGTCGAGAGGACCGGCCCAGCGGAAGGAAAACCCGCGTTCAGGGCTGTCCAGCTCGAGCGTTGAAATCCCCAGATCGGCGAGCACTCCATCGAATGGAGGCATCTGCATCTCGCTCTGCAACTCGCCAATCCTCGAAAATTCCGCCTGCACCAGAACCACCTTTTCTGCGTACGGCTTCAGCCTCTCGCGCGCGATCTCGAGCGCCTTCGGATCGCGATCCATCGCCAGGAGCCGCCCCGTCGTCAGCCTCCGGGCGATTTCAATTGCATGGCCCGCAGTGCCCGTCGTGACATCCGCATACGTCCCTTCTGGCCGAATGCGAAGCCACTCAATGACCTCTTCCGCCAGAACGGGCGTATGCAAAACGTTCAAAACTACGCGCCCAATTCGTCAAACGCCTTGATGTCTTCCGCCGTGACCGGATTACGGTTCAATTGCTCGAGGAATCGCGCGTGATTCCAGACCTGCAGGTACGTCAAATTGCCCTGCACGTCGACTTCTCCCTTGATATCCGCTGATTCCCGCAAAATGGATGGAATCAAAATGCGCCCTTGCCCATCCATCTCTACGACTTGGCCGTAATAGTTGGTTCGCGCCAGGAATTTCTGCCTGGCGGGGTTGTAGGATGACCGCTTCGCGAGCCTCTTTTCGATCTCTTCCCACGCTTTCATGGGATAGACCCGGGCGTGATCGCCGGCTACGCTCGTCACATAGAACTTCTTGCCCAATCGCCGCAGTTCGGCCAGGAAGTCGGCGGGAATTTTCACCCGCCCCTTCTCGTCCGCCGTCGCCAGATAGTTGCCCCGCAGCATGGTTGCCTTTGAGAAGTTCGACCGGAGCGTCGGACTTGCGAATCACTCGCCTGCTCGCCTCACCCACTGCATTACATCTACTTCCCTTCTCCGCCACTGCCTACCACTTCTTCCCACTTTTCGCCCGATTGTAGGCGGCTTCTCTTTCTTGTCAAGCGGAATGTTGCAAGTTGAGAAAGAATTTTTCGATCGTCGCGATCAGCGCGCAGAAAATTTTCAGGCGGGCCAGAATGGGAAAACCACTAGCCGTAGTGGAGACTTATACGCGCTCGGGCGACGGATTGCGGTCAATGGGCGGAAAATCCGAAAAATGTTTTGTAAGAGTCAACACTAAGGCAGGACGAATCTTCGCGGTGGGAGTTTGTGGGAGATGGCCTCTCGCAAGGGCGCTCCTGTCTCTAGAACTCCAGCCGTGCATGAAATGCGATCATGCGAGGAGAACTGTCGCCGCCCAGACCCACTCCGAGCAAGCCGGTTGGGGGCGACGTAGCGTAGGTGAGTGCGCCGAAGCCTACTTGCGTGGATGGCTCGCCGGGAATGCCCGCGAAAACATTGCTTGGAAGTCCAAAATTCGGGTGGTTGAAGAGATTGAAGAACTGGCCCTCGATTCGCAGCGTCAGATGCTCATTCAAGGGGAACATTTTGGTCAGATAGAAGTCGCTCCAAACGAAGTCGGGGCCGCGAAAGGCATTGCGACGTGATGTTCCGAACTGGCAGGTTTGCGGGCTGTCGCCGCCGTAACATGCTCCCGTGCTTGGGTCCACGTCGGAGACAAAAGCGTCTGGGTTAAGCCACTGGATCGTGCCGGCCTCAGTGACGCCTGGAATGGTCTGGTGCTCATAGATGGCAACGCCCGGCACGACGCTCGCGAACTGCAGCCCGCCACCCTGCACGATACCGTTTCCACTAGCCGAATACGGCGTGCTAAGGAGAGAAAACGGAAGCCCGCTGTGCCAGAAGAAAGTTCCGGAGATCTGCCACCCGTTCAGCGCGTAGCCGAGCCGACGGTTCTTTGTCTTGATCGGAAGCTGATAGACGTACTGCGCATCGAGATTGTGCCGGACATCGTAATCGCAAGGGCCATAGTTCCGGCGAAGCTCTCCGGGCAACGGCGAGAGGATCGCACCCGCGGAAAACTGAAGAAATCCCCCATTTGAAACTTCATCCATGCAACGGCTGAACGTGTAATTGATTTGCCCTTCGAGTCCATGGCTGATGCGCTTCATCGCGGAGAGCTGAAGACCGTTGTAATGGCTCCCGGCCCCTGTCGAAAACTGCGTCACCGCGCCAAATCGCACGTCTGTGGGCTGTAGATACGGGAACGGCACAAAGCATCCGCGGCATACGGTCTGGTAACCGTTCACTTGAGTCAGATACGGCTCGTCCACTGCGCGCGTGCCGACATACTGCGCGCGCACGCTGGTTGTGGCGCTGAATTGATGTTCGATTCCGAGACTCCACTGCATGAAGTAAGGTGCGTGAAGTTCTCCCGAAGGAACTGCTGTAATTGCAACCGGGGGCAGACACGCTGCGGGATTTGCCTGCGGCGAAGCGCAGGAAAGCAACCCTGTGAAAAGCCGAGGCCGAAGGCCTGATTTGCCGCCACCGTCGCGTCGACTGCGCTTCCGGGAACTCCGGGTGCGATCGCAGTTCCCCCGACAGTACCGAGGAGGCCACCTTGGAAGATCCGAACATAGGGCGGATTCATGCCAATGGTGTCGGCGATGCTGCCGGGCAAGATATCGCTGAAGATGCCAAAACCTGTGCGAAGAACGGAATTGGGAGCAAATTGCCATGCGAACGCCGTGCGGGGTTGCAGAATCGCCAGCGGCGTCGAACTGAAGAGATCGCCGAGATGCGTCTGGATCGCTGCGTTTAATGGCTGATTCACATCGTGCGAGATTGAGGCGAAGGAACCTTGAAGCCGCGCAACTTCGTCGCGCGGATTGACCGGATTCGAATAGAAGCTGTTTCGGAGGCCGATGGTCCAGGTCAGCCTCGGTGTCAGCTTCCATGTATCTTGCGCATACAGGTCGACATTCAGGAAATTGAAAGGTTCGTGTGTGGCGAGCGGGAATGTTTCCGTCACGGTCGATGCAACGCCGTAGATGTACTGGGCCAGAGTGGCATACGTGACGGTCGGAACGGTTCCCTCGTCGAAATCGTAGTCGTTCAAGCGGAAGATTCTGGTATTGGTGCCGAAGCGAAATTCATGCGGGCCACGGCTCCAGGCCAGATTGTTGTTGATGAAAAAACGGGAGGCTCGCCTGCCCTGCAACCAAGTATTGTCGAGACCGCCCAATTCGGTGAAGAAGGGACTCGACCCGGCGTTCTCCGCAGTTGCTTCGAGCACGATCGGAAATGCCGCCAGCGTTTTCTGAAAATCGACCGGCGCGAAGAGGCTTGAATACCACGAGAATCCGGGATTGAAGTAGTTGACCAAGTCCTGCGAAAAAGTGTGCGTAAATCCCGCCGCAAACGAATAAAGCGGCTGGGGCGATATCGAATCGAAAAGCGGATTAATAGGATCGGTATAGGCCGCCTGCAAGCCAGTATCCGCCTGAAAACGGAACCAAGCCGTGTTCGCGCCATCCATGTTCCAGTCAACTCGGGCCGTCTGGACCTGCTCGCGATCGTCGCTCGAATGCGAAACGACTTGAAGATTGGCGCAACCCGCCCCCGCGATTCCGCCCGCATCTAGCGGGCATCCCAGAAGCGCATGCGGCGTGCCAGCCGTACTTCCGTATAGCGAAAACATCTGCTGATAAAACGGAATTTCCGCGGGCTCTGCCGCGTAGCATGGAGCTTCGCCGGACGCTCCGCAGCCGGAAGTTTCCCCGGATTGCAGTTGCTGCAGCACAAAACTCTGAAACGCAGCCGTGGGAACAATGGTGGGGGTTGCGATGGGCAATGCGATACGAACCCATTCGCTGTCGAAGAAGAAGAAAACTTTATTGTGAATGATCGGCCCGCCCAGGCTGCCGCCGAAATGATTCACTGTGGAACGCGGTTTGTGATTCGCGGGCGTTGCGTTTATGAAGTGGTCCGCCGCGTTGAGAATCGAGCCATTCCAAATCTCATAAAGATTCCCGTGGAAATCGTTTGTCCCGGATTTCGTGACGTAGTTGACCTGAGACGCGCCATATCTCCCTTGATCTACGGAGTAGGAAAGCGTGTTTACTGTGACTTCCGCGATGGAATTCAAGCCGAGCACGAGATTTGTCGAAAGTCCGCTATTGAGATTAGTGAGCGGATCATTGGTCTCTAGGCCGTCCACGATGTAGCCGTTCGAGAGCGCCGGGAGTCCATTGAACTGCACGTTGCCATACCCGTTTGTGCTCCCGACAAAATCGTTCCCGCTTCCGGCTGTGTTGATGACCGCACCGGGCGCAAATTGCAACGGGTAAGTAAGGTCACCTCCCGGATTGGGAAGATTCTCCAGCGCTGGCGCGTTCAGATTTGTGGAAGTGTTCGCGTTACCCGGATTGATAAGAGGAGGAGCGCCGCTCACTTCGATGGTTTGCCTGGACTGTGCTACCTTCATTCTAAAATCTACCACTTGCTTCTGTCCGAGCCCTGCGAACACCTTATCGATCTGCTGCGGGTCGAAACCCCCCGCTTCCGCCCTCACGGAGTAAGTGCCCGGCTTCAGCTGCGGAAAATCGAAACGCCCGTCTTGGTCCGTTTTGAGGGATCGCTGGAGCCCCGTGTCGCGGCTCGTGATATTTACGGTCGCGCCGGGAATCGCGCCTCCAGTTGCATCGGTGACCTGGCCCTCGATGGCGCTGGTGGTTTCCCCCTGCGCTGAAGAACGCTGAGCAGTAGCTACGAGAACAACAAAAGCTGCAACTAAACATGAGAGAACTGCGCGGACCATCATCACACCTCAACAGTTGCCGCCCACCGGATATATTAACCTAGGTTAACTAATAAAGTGAACTGGAGTTTAGTGCAAAGGATAAACGGGGTTGGCGCAGTTACACAAGAAGGATTCTCGTTGGTCACTTGTTGCGCGAAAGCTATGGCTGTGGAGTTTGCGGCGGATTTCGCAGCGAGTTGAGGTCGCGAAGCATCGACTGCTCGTCGGGGCTGAGTCCTTGCACAAACTTGGGGTCGTTCAGGGCTGCTTGCTGCGTGGCCGGGCTCATGTTTCGGAGCATCGCGAGATGCCGGTTGATCACCTGCCGCCGCTCCTGGGGCATGGCCTGCCATTTCGGCAGAAGCGTGTCCCGAACGTATTGCCGCTGTTCGGGCGTCATGTTCTCGAATGCCCGTTCAGCGTCCCGCGCCGCTTGCTTTTGCTCCGGCGACAACTGGTTCCACTTCTCGAGGTTTTGCCGAACTTGCGCTTGCTGTTGTGGTGGCAGGTTTCGGAAACGCTCGTTGTTCTGCATGAAGCGTTCCTGCTGATCGGGGGGCATGTCCCTTAGCTTCTGAATCCAAGGCCCTGGCAGGCCCATCATTCCGCGAGCGTTCGGCTGGCCCTTTGCTCCTCCGTTCGCCCGCGCTGCAGCCGCTGCTTCCTTGCGGGCCTGCTGACGTGCACGCCATTCTCGGAGTCGCTCGCCATTCTGCGCGGAAACTGCCTGTGTCGCGAGTCCTGCAGCGAGCAGCATGCATGTTGCGAATTTTATGAAGCGTCGCAGCACGAACCGATCTCCGTTAGTCGTTGCTCTCAGTCTGGGTCGTCTCCGGCTTCTGCGTCTGTTGTTCGGCGGCCGGCACCAACTCAGAAAGTGCATCCATCTTGGTCACCACGTCGTAGTTCTCAAGAACGCCCAAATCCTTGATCGCATTGAAATCCTGATCGCTCGACGCGGTCGTTGTAGTTGGCATTGGCGTTCCGGGATTGTCCGATGGCAGCTTCGCGATCCACACTGTCAGCGCGATCAGCAGCACGGCCGCCAGCGCCAGCCGCGGCTGCGGCACGAACCACGTGAACCACTTTCTCTGTGGCTCGGCGGCCACTCGCTGGCGGATTCTCGCGTCGAAACCAAGCGAGGGCTCGATCACCGGCAACTCGTCCATCAGGTTCGAGATCGCGCGAAACTCTTCAGCGCGCTTTCGGCAGGGCGCGCAGCTGGCGAGGTGCTCTTCCACTTCCCGCCGCTCGGCCGAATCCATCCGGCGGTCCAGGTACGCGATCAGTTCATTCGAAACTTGTTCGCACTTCATGAGGGCCTTCTCTCCCCCGCGCGCTCCGCCGCAGGCCGGGTGACCAGCGGCGCAAGTTGTACGCGCAGGCTTTCATAGGCGCGGAAGAGCAGCGATTTCAGAGCTGCCTCCGTGCAATCCAAAATTATCGCGATCTCCGCGTAATCTAGCTCTTCATACTTATGCAGCAAAACCGCCGCGCGTTGCTTCTCCGGCAGCGAAGCGATCGCGCGCTGGATGAACGCCACTCGATCCTGCTCGAGCAGGTGCTCGTCAATTCGCATTTCGCGGGCGGGCAGCTCGCGCGGGGCTGAGTCTTCCTCGCTGCCAACCGGCGCGTCGAGCGACACTTCCATCTTCTGATGCCGGTTGTCGCGCACCGAATTGAGCGCCACATTCGTCGCGATGCGGAAGAGCCACGTGGTGAACTTCGCGCTCGGAGTATACTGTTTCCGCGCGCGGTAGACCCTCAGAAAGACTTCCTGCGCCAGATCCTCCGCCGTTGCCGTATCTCGCACCATGCGATAGAGGAAGTTGACCAGCGGCGAGCGATACTTCACCAGTAGGAAGTCGAAGGACGCGTCATCCCCCGCCTTCACGTCCAGCATCAGTTGGACGTCGCTTCTGGCCATAGCCTCCACAGTCTATCTAACACGCGCCGGGCCATAAAGTTGCGGCGGTCAAGCTGCGACTTACATGCCAGTATCAAATGGGCGACTTGCTTGGTAGCATGGAGGGCCCTGCTAGTGTGTTGAACGGTTGTGCGTAAGATAAGACACTTATTTTTAGTACGTTACGAGAATTCCGTGAAATCCATACCTTTAGCCTTTCTTCTGCCGGTCCTGGCGGTAGCCGCACCACTCCACGGATCCCAGAAATCTTCAGATTCGCAAGCGGCCAGTACGACGGCCGATTGCAGCTCGACCCTTCATGACACCGCCATCTACTCGGCCGCTCTTCGCCAAACGGTGCTCAAAGGCCGGGACGATTCGACTCAGGTCGTACTTTACTCGCAGACTTCGGCAGGCCTTCCCCCTGGAATGGCTTCCTCGAGCTACACTGGCCCAGCCGATAGGGAGACACTCGATAGTGCCACCGACCCAGCCACCAAGAAAGACTTCGATGCGAAGGCCACTCTCCAATGTGATCTGGGAACGGACATCGAACCGGCGGGCCGCGTGACACTCGTAACTGCCAAGGAGACAAACAGGATTTTCAATCCGAGCGGGACATCTTGGAAGGGCTTTGTTCAGAAGTATCCGCACGCGGCCGGTTTCACTCTGCTCTCCGCGATCGGATTCAATGAGCCGCACGATCAAGCGCTCGTGTACGTTGGAAATTCCTGCAATCTTCTCTGTGGCTCCGGACACTTCGTCCTGCTCGAAAGGAAACACAATAGGTGGTCGGTCGTGAAGACGGCGATTCTCTGGACCGCTGGCCCCGCAAGTCAGTAGCGCCAAGCGCATCCGCGCGTTGTCGCTACCGACCGAACTGGCGGAGGTGATGGTCCGCGTGCAGATAGCCCCAGCGAAGCCAATCTTGCCGGCTCATCGGACCGAAAAATGGGTGTGCCGATGAAAGATTAGCCGCCGGCTCGCAAAATCGATCGAAAGTCACCACCAGCATTGCCCGGTCCCGTTCGAACTCCACTGGAGGGGTGCCACCGACGCCTTGCTCGACCTCCGGTCTCGTATTGACCCCGTGCGGCCATTCAAAAGGCACGCGCAGCGCGATCCATTTCATGATCGTGCGTTGAAAGAATCCCGTCGCCGGGCTGACAGCTTTTTCTCCGAGCGCGGTCCGATACGCATCGCACAAATGGCAGACCATCTGCTCGACCGTCATCTTTCCCCACCGACGTTGATCGGCAGGCGTTAGCGCCGAGATGCGCTTGGCGATGGAATCGCGGTCCACTTTTGTTTCGAGAGTCTGCACTGGATTAGCGCCAGACCTACATCTTGAAGATCGCTTTCAGCGCCAGCAGAATCGCCACGCCCAGGAACACCAGCCCGGCCATCCCCGCGTGCGGCTCGCGATTCACCTCGGGGATCAGATCGGATGCCGCCACGTAAAGCGTCACGCCCGCGGAAAACGGCAGCGCATCCGCCACGGCGCTGCGCAGCGCAAACATCAGCGCCATTCCAGCCAGCGTTGCTGCGCCCAATATTGCAGACGACGCAAACGATGCTGCGCGGCTCTGTCCGCTCGCCAGCATTAGCGACGATACTGTGAATCCCTCGGGAATTTTGTGCAGAAAAACCGCCATGAAGATCACGCCGCCGAGCCACGTCGATACGAGCAACCCGGACGCGATCGCGACGCCGTCGAAAAAAGTGTGAATCACGAGGCCGAGCAGTGCAGCGTAGCTCGCATGCGCGTGCGAGACTTCCTCGTGATGCGTCTCCTCGCCGAAATGAAAATGCGGAGCGACCGTGTGTTCGAAAAAGTGGACTAGAAAATATCCGGCGAGCACCAATACGAAAACAGCTGTGGTCGAGCCGCCGAAGTAATAGGAATGATTCGGGAACAGCAATACCCAGCTCTCACGCATGCCCAGCTTCACCGATTCCGGAATCATCTCGAGCAGCGCGGTGGCGAGCATGAATCCGGCGCCCAGCGCGATGAAGTATTTCAAGAAACGATGGGACCACTGCCGCCGCGCGACAAACAGCCCGCCCAGCACGTTCGCTCCCGCCGCCGTCAGCCCGAGCAGCAGCGCCACCAAAATCCGCGTTGTCTCCGGTGATTTCACAAAAAATATTCTTGGATCGCGGCTGCAATCCCAACGTCATCCTGAGCGGAGTGACCCGACTGTTTCGCATTTCGCGCTGCAGGCGCGTCGGGTCACGAAGTCGAAGGATCCCTCTCCGACTTCCTGCTGGCCGGGATTTCCGCTACCCCCCGTGCCGGAACAAAATCACGTCGCCGTCCTGCACGATGTAATCCTTGCCTTCGAGCCGAACCTGCGCCTTCTCGCGCGCCGCCGCAAAACTGCCCGCCTTGAGCAGGTCTTCCCAGTTAACGACTTCCGCTTTGATAAAATTTTTCTGGATGTCCGTGTGAATCGCGCCGGCGGCTTCCTGCGCGGTCATCCCGCGACGAATCGTCCACGCGCGGCATTCCGGCTCGCCGCACGTGAGAAATGAAATCAATCCGAGCAGTTGGTAGGTCGCCTGAATCAGCCGATCCCGCCCCGATGCCGCGAGGCCATACGCCCGCATCATCTCGGCAGCTTCGGCGTCATCGAGTTCTGCAAGCTCAGCTTCGATTTTTCCGCAGAACGGCACCACGGCCGTGTGCGGTTTCGACGCAAGTGTTTCCAGCTTGTGTTTCTGGATTGCACGATCGATTTCGCTCGCTTCGTCGTCGCCCAGATTCAAGACGTACAACATCGGCTTTCGCGTGAGAAACATGAAGCCGGTGATCATCTTCTGCTCTTCGGGCTTGAGTTCAAGCTCGCGCAGCGGCGTCTCCGCTTCGAGCGCCACACGGCAGCGATTCAGCAACTGCAGCTCGGCTTCGAGCAGCGGATCTTTCTTCTTTTTCAGGTCTTTCTCGATGCGCTCGATTCGCTTGGCCGCCTGCTCGAGATCGTTCAAGATCAGCTCGAGATCGACGTTCACGATGTCGCGCAGCGCGTCGATTGAGCCCGCCTCGTGCGGCACCGCCGGATCTTCAAACAGCCGCACCACGTGCGCGAGCGCATCCGCCTCGCGCAGCGGCACGAGCGATGCTTTATTCTTCTCGCGGTCTTTCTGAATTCCGCCGATATCGACGTACTCGATCGTCGCGTAGGTGATCTTTTTCGGCTTGAACACTTCAGCCAGCTTCGCCACGCGCGCATCCGGCACTCGCGCGATTCCAACGTGCGGCTGATTTGGTGCCGTGCGCGATTCGACGCGCGCCCGCGTCAAAATCCTGAAAAGACTCGTCTTTCCTACCAGCGGCAGCCCGATAATTCCTGTCTGCATAAGCGTTCGATACTAGCACAGCCGTTTGGGCGCAAGCCGCTTGCCGCGGCGCGCGGATGGCGTATATCATTTCGCTCTCTCCACACGACCACTGAGGAGATCGATGAAATATCTTTCCCTTTCTTTGGTTCTTCTGGCCGCACAGGCGGTTTCCGCGCAGGATTGGGCGAAGGCTGCCCTCGAAAATTCTCCGCGCCACCGCGAGTGGGTAACGGTGAAGCACGGCGACCGATCCGTCGAAACATTCGTGGCCTATCCGGAATCGAAGGACAAGACTCCGGTCGTCATCGTCATCCACGAAATCTTCGGCATGACCGATTGGGTGCAGGATCTTGCCGACGAAATCGCCGCAGCGGGTTACATTGCCGTCGCACCCGATCTGCTTTCCGGCATGGGACCGAACGGCGGCCGCAGCTCTTCTTTCGATCAGGGCAAAGCCATGGAAGCCGTCAGCCATCTCGATCCCGACCAGGTGACGGCTGATTTGCTCGCTGTCGCCGACTACGGAAAGAAGCTGCCCGCTTCGACCGGCAAGCTTTTTGTCGTCGGCTTCTGCTGGGGCGGCGGACAGAGTTTCCCCTTCGCGACGAATCGTCCTGATCTTTCGGCGGCATTCGTCTTCTACGGCGGCCCTCCAGATAAAGACGCGATGGCGCGCATCCACGCGCCCGTCTTCGCGTCTTATGCGGGCAACGACGCGCGCGTCGACGCGACAATTCCCGACGCCACCACAGGAATGAAGGCAGCGGGGAAATTTTACGAGCCGGCCACCTACGATGGCGCCGGACACGGCTTCATGCGCGCCGGTGAAGCTCCCGACGCCAGCGACGCGAACAAGAAAGCTCGTGCCGATTCCTGGGTGCGATTGAAAGACCTGCTGGCCAAGAACTGACTTTTCTTCGTGCCGCGCTAAAGGCCGCGGCGCTACATCTAAACCTTCATGAACGCTGCAACGAGCACGATTCCGCTGCCCTTCGATCATGTCGCCGCGCACGAGCATCTTTCGCGCGTTGACAAACGCCTTGCCGCGCTGATCGCGCGCATCGGCGAATTCGGATTCAAGCTCGACGAATGCGACAGCGTCTACGAATCGCTTCTTGAAGCGATCATGCACCAGAGCATCGCCGGCAAAGCCGCGCAGGCGATCTTTGCGCGCATCAAGGCGCTCGGCACGAATGGTAATTGCCCCATGCCCCAAGAACTGCTCCGCGTCTCGAAGCGCACGCTGCGGAAGGCGGGGCTCTCGAACGCGAAAGTCGCAGCCGTGCGCGATCTCGCGCAGAAAACAATCGACGGCGTCGTGCCCACACTCGCGCAAGCCGAGAAAATGTCGGATCAGGAATTGGTCGACCGGCTGATTTCCGTGCGGGGCATCGGCGCGTGGACCGTCGAAATGTTTCTGATTTTCCGGCTCGGCCGTCCGGACGTTTTGCCGATTCATGACTACGGCGTGCAGAAAGGCTGGGCGATCACCTACCGCAAAAAAAGCATACCCAAGCCGAAGGAGCTGTTGAAATTTGGCGAGCGCTGGCGGCCCTATCGCACGGTCGCGAGCTGGTACATGTGGCGCGCCGTGCACCTCGCCGGCCCCGCCGCCCGCAAGATCACGAAACCGAAAACAAAGAAGGCTGTCATTGTGAAAAGAGGCGCTACGAGAAAGCGCGCCCATTAGAACCACGAGACGCGTTCGCGCGATTCCCGAGTTTTTGGCGATTAGGGCTGAGTGCGGGCGTGTATTTTCAAGAAGTTGCAGCGATTCTACTTGCAGATTTTGGCGATTAGAAATCAGAAAAGCGGTTGAGTTCCGTCTGCGGAGGACAGCGCATTTCGTCAGTTCCCTTCTCCTTCCACACGGCTGGCCCTTGGCCAGGGGCGCAACACAGCCCCGACTGACGCTAGCGCATGTCCGTGGCTACTTTCAATTGTGGAAAATACGGATACGCAAAGTTGCGGACCCCGCCGCACGACTCAGCGCGACACAGGCGAGTGCGATGGCATAGGCCTCACCGCGGCTCACGAGCGGCATGACACCACAACTACGCGCGCTCTCGAGGAACGGCCAAATATAGCGCCGCCAGCCCGATCAGCAGCACACCGCCTTCGATATCCACCGACACACTATGAAGTTTGTCGAATTCCGCGCGCCGCGGATCGCTCGCGAGCGTCGCATCGACGGACCCCATCTGACCGCGCAGCACGGCCATCTTCGGAATCACGTAGCTCTGCGACACGATCGTCAGCGCCGCCATCAAGATCACGCCCAGCACGGCCGGCTCGATGAATGCGCGCAAGGACTTCGTCAGCGCCACCGACGCAGACACGAATACTGCCGCCGCAATCACGCCCATAAGGTGCAGCCCCCCTAGCGTGAACCCGACGAGCAGCCCAGCCTCGTCGCGGCTCGGCAGCACAGCGAATGCGCCCTGCGTCACCACCGCCGCAAAATAGACGATCGCGCCGACCCAGGCGGCTAGCGCCAGCACTCGCAGGAATCGCAGAAAATGGATCATCGCTCAGCACCGCCCGCGACTTGGGCCCGCGAGAAGTAACGCCACCCGAACACGAAGCCGATTATGAATGCCAGCAACGCGGCCAGCTTGAGACCGGTCGTGAGGCCCGGATGGTCTTTCAGCATCACTACGAGATCCCAACCGACTTCAGGTGCGTTTGCTGGTGACGGCTTCAGCATAGCGATCGCTATCGCGACTGCCCCGCCGATAAACGCGCCTCCAATTGCGGCAATCGCGATCGCCGCAATCCCAACACAGACGCTGCGGATCACAAGAGTCAGCATTCGGCCCCCGAGGAGTGGATCGTATTGTCGTCTCTTACTCGGCGAAGTAGCAACTCCTTGAACACATCCAACCAAACGGGATCGGAGGGCGTCGGAGAGATGGTGGCAAAATGATTCGGGGCATGGTGGGCGATCAAGGACTTGAACCTTGGACCTCTCCCGTGTGAGGGGAGCGCTCTAACCACTGAGCTAATCGCCCGAACCGCTGGAACCTCAGGGGCTGAAGCCCCTGTTAAGCGCTCCTCGTTGTCGCGGCTGAAGCCGCGACCTACAAGGCTCGCTCACGAGTGAACGCGGTCTAATTTTTGTAGCAGAAGGCCTGTGGAATTGCAATCCGCGACAAACACGTCAGCGCCGGCATCGAGCAGCGGCCCCGCCGCGGCGGGCAGGCTCACTGAGCTGCAGCGCTCGATCGCGCGCGTCGTCAAAGGCAAAGACGACGTCATCCATCTCGCGCTCACGGCGCTACTTGCGCGCGGCCATCTTCTGATCGAAGACGTTCCGGGCGTTGGCAAGACCACGCTCGCGCAGGCGCTCGCGCGCTCGTTTCACTGCTCGTTCCAGCGGATTCAGTTCACCTCCGACATGCTGCCGAGCGACGTGATCGGCGTCAGCGTCTTCAATCCCGTGACGCAGGAATTCGAGTTCAAGCCCGGGCCGATCTTCGCCAACATCATCGTCGCCGACGAAATCAACCGCACGACGCCCAAAACCCAGTCCGCGCTGCTCGAAGCGATGAACGAATCGCAAATCACGGTCGATAATCACACGCATCCGCTGCCGCAGCCGTTTCTCGTGCTCGCAACGCAAAATCCGATCGAGCACCACGGCACCTATCCGCTGCCCGAGTCGCAGCTCGACCGCTTCCTGATGCGCATTCGCATGGGGTATCCCTCGCGCGCAAGCGAAAAGGAGATCTTGCGCAATCATTCTGCGGGCCACGTCGAACAGGTCGCGCCGCTGATGGACGCCACCGATGTCGCGGCGATGCAGCAGGCCGCCTCGAACGTGAAAGTCGACGACAGCCTTCTCGATTACGCGCTCGAAATCGTCGAGCGGACGCGCCAGACCGAGCAACTGAGCCTCGGCGTAAGCCCGCGCGGCGCCGTGATGCTGCATCGCGCGGCGCAGGCGCGCGCATTTCTCGAAGGACGCGATTATTGCGTGCCGGACGACTTCAAGCGCCTCATTGTGCCCGTCTTCGCGCACCGCGTGGTGGTCAGCTCGCGCTACGTCTCCACGCAGAAAAAATCCGAGCAGGCGGAAGCGATCCTCCGCGAGATTCTCGACACGACGCGCGTCCCGCTGTAACCGGTATCCGACGATGTCCGCCGCGAACCCATCCACGTTGGCACGTTGGTGGCAACGCCGCGACCGCCCCGGCTGGAAAAATTTCGGCATCGCGATGGTGGCGCTTTCGGTTGCGCTGGTCATCGCGCTTTTTTCCGCCGCTGCTGCGCAAGAAGGACGCATCGCGCTCGCGGCGATTACGACCGTCTTCGCGCTCGTGATTGCGGCATGGGTGGGCGTCACAATCGTTCCCGCTCTCGCCAAGCGCACGAACCTCCGCTGGCTGGCCTATCAGGTTGATTACCGGCTTACACGCGCCGGCACCATCTATTTGGGAGCGATCTTCATCCTGGTGCTCGCCGCCGTGAACACCGGCAACAATCTGCTGTTTCTGATTCTTTCCTGCATGATCGCCGGCATCTTGGTTTCGGGCGTGCTTTCGCCCATGGTCCTGACCGGCATCGATTTGAAGTTTGAACTTCCCGAGCACATTTTTGCCGAGCAGCCCGTGCTCGCCGAACTTGAGCTGCGCAACGAAAAACATCTTTGGCCTTCGTTTTCGCTGCTCGTGGTCGGCGGACGCAAAAAGTCTCCCGGCGAAATTCTCACGCGCCCTGTCTTTTTTCCCTACATTCCCCGAATGACTGCGGCGCGACAGAAAGTCGAGCTGCGCTTCCCCCGCCGCGGAGTTTACCGGCAGGACGCCTTCGGCGTTCGCACGAGTTTTCCCTTCGGCTTTTTCGAAAAAACGCGCGAAGTGAGCTCCGAAATCGTGATGACCGTCTATCCGCGCGTCGAACCGACCGAACAGTTTTACGAAATTCTGCCGTTGCTGAGCGGCGAAATGGCCAGCTTCTTCCGAGGGCGCGGGCACGAGCTGCATTCGCTGCGCGAATATCGTCCGACCGATAGCGCCCGCTTCGTCGATTGGAAAGTGAGCGCAAAAGCGAACCGCATGATGGTCCGCGAGTTTGTGCGCGAAGACGAGCGGCGCGTGATGCTCGTCCTCGATCCATTCATTGGCCTGCCGCGCGCCGATCTCGGCGAACTCGCTGCGGCCGAACACGCCGAGCGATTCGAGCGCGCCGTCTCGATGGCCGCCTGCATCGCGTGGCACTTCCACGAAATTCGCTCGGTCATGCAGTTTCGCACCGACAAGTTCTCGACACCCATGGCGCCGGCCGGCGAAATCATCTACGACACGCTGCACGAGCTCGCGCAGATACAACCGTACACATCTGCTGCCGGAGGCGCGTTCCTCGACGAGCTCGGCGCCGATCGCGAGATTTTCAAGATCATCCTCACCGCACGCGCCCAGCGAACAATCCCAACCGCGCTTTGGTCCTCGTCGTATCTCGTGTTCATCGACAGCCTCTAACCTTCGATCGCGCTTTTGATTTTTCGAGTCTCACTTTTCGAATTTCGATTCTCGCTTTTCCGTCCGTGCGACAATACCGCGCGGATGAAAGCGCTAATGGCTGGCCGCAAACTCTCCGGATTTCAGCGTCGTCTGCTCCGTTGGTATCGCGCGCATCGTCGTGATTTGCCCTGGCGCCCGCCTGCCGGCGAGGTAGGCGCGAGCCGCGATCCCTACCGGATTTGGATCGCCGAAATCATGCTCCAGCAGACGCGCATCGCGGCCGTGCTTCCTTACTACGATGGCTTTCTCAGAAATTTCCCGACGGTGGATTCGCTCGCGCGTGCTCGACAGGAAAAAGTTCTGCGGCTGTGGTCCGGCCTCGGCTACTACAGACGCGCGCGCAATCTGCACCGCACCGCGAAAGAAATCGTGGCGCGCCACGATTGCAAATTTCCGCGCGATCTCGATTCTGCTCTCGCGCTGCCGGGCATTGGCCACTACACGGCCGCCGCTGTGCTCAGCATCGCGTACGATGCGCCGCTGTCCGTTCTCGACGGCAACGTAGCCCGCGTGCTTGCGCGGCTCGCCGCCGTTCACGGTGATTTGCGTTCGCCGCAGCGCTGGAACGCGCTTGCGCAAATGGCGCAGGAGCTCCTCGCGGTTCACGCTGCAGGCGACTGGAATCAGGCGCTGATGGAGCTTGGCGAAACGATCTGCACTCCGCTCGCTCCTCGCTGCGGCGAATGTCCGATCGCGCGTTTCTGCCGAGCCCGCGCGCGGAATCTCACGGCGCAAATTCCTGCGCCGCGCCGCAAGCGTGCGGTAGTTCACATCCGTATTGCCGCGGCGATTCTTCGCGATTCGGAAGGACGCACCGTTCTCGTCCGCGATCCGGGCGCGCACGACGGCGTGCTTTTCTCGCGCATGTGGCAATTCCCCGCCGTCGAAGTCGCGCGCGAGCCGAAGGCAGAACTTGAATCGCATCTCCGCGAAATTCTGAAACTCGATTCGATGCCGCTCGACCTTGAGCCGCTGCCGGCAGCTCGCCACGGCGTCACGTTCCGCAACATCACGCTACTGCCTTTCCTCGCCCGTGTGCCTCGTTTGCCCAGGCGCTCGCGGACGCGTATCCTGCCGCTCGCTCGCCTCGCGACGATTCCTGTTTCCAGCGCAACCCGCAAGATCGCCGCAGCCGCCGTGCAGTCATAGTCGGGGGGACCAAAGACTCCGCCCCATTGAATTCTCCCGTTACCACTCCGTCGCGCCGCCGCCAGCTTCCTCCGCTCAGTGCTACGATCAAATCATCGCCATGAGTTCCGCAGCGCAGCCGCTGGCGCCCGCGCGTCCTGACGCCATTCCAGATCCTCTGCCCGCGGTGCAGCGTTATTTTCAGGTGTCGCTCTACCTGCTCGTGTCAACCGGCGTACTTGCTGTCGTCTCAACCGGCAAACTCGATACTTTCTCGACGCTCGCACCTCCCGCTGCGCTGATCTACAAGGGCGTGCGCATGCACCGGGGGCGCGGCCCCGAGCTTTCGGCGCGCGTGGCGACGTGGCTGGTGCTCGTCTACTTTTTGTTTTTCCCGATCGATCTGTGGGTGCTCTCGCGCAGCATGGCCGAGGGCGCGCCCAACCCACAGCTCTATGCGGCGCTGCTCGCGGCGATTCACCTGATGCTCTTCGCGACCATCGTGCGGCTCTATTCGGCGCGCACGAATCGCGATTCCCTGTTCCTGGCGGCGCTTGCCGTCGCGGCGATGCTTTCTTCCGCGATTCTCACGGTCGAGACCGGTTTCCTCGTCGCGCTTGCGGTTTTTCTGGTGCTTTCTGTCTCGACGTTCGTTGCGCTTGAAATCCGGCGTAGCGCGTCAGGAGCTGTTTCGCCACAGCTGGAGCCCGATACCTCGGCAGCGCACCAGCTGAATCGCGCCCTCGGCGTGACATCGCTATTGGTCGCTGCGAGCGCGCTCGCGATCGGCGTCGTCATCTTTTTCATCCTTCCGCGCTTCACTACCGGCTATCTGAGCGCGCTCAATCTGCAACCCGCGCTCATGACCGGCTTCAGCGACAACGTCGCTCTCGGCGAGATCGGCCAGATTCAGAGAAACACTTCCGTCGTGATGCGCATTCGCATCGATGGCGACTCGCATCAGGGTCAGGACGTTCACTGGCGAGGCGTCGCGCTGGCGAGCTTCGACGGCAAACGATGGTTCACGCCTTCGCGCGATCAAGCCGTGGTAACGGCAAATGGGGCCGGCGATTACCTGCTCGACGCCTTCTTCGACCCGATACGCGGTCAGACGTCTCCACTGCACTACACCGTCCTGATGGAACCAATCGCCACCGACGCGATCTTCGCGCCCGCGCGGGCCCAAATGGTCCGCGGACGATTCGGCGAGGAAATCGTTCGCCCCGACGGCAGCTTGCGCCGCGGTTATCTGCTTCTCGATACGACCGGCTCGCTATCGAACGCGTCTCACAACAACATCAAGATTCGCTACGAGGGAACTTCGCTGATTCCCGCCGTGCCGCCTTCGCAACTGCGCAAAGCTCCGGTCCTTTATCCCGCGGGAGTCCGCGAAGCCTATCTGCAGCTTCCGCCGCTCGATCCGCGCGTTCGCGACCTGGCGGAGAAAATCGCCGGTGGCGCAAACAACGAATTCGACAAGGTCGCGGCCATCCAGCGTTATCTGACCTCGCACTACGCATACACGCTCAATCTCACCGGCCCGCCTTCGGAAGATCCTCTCGCCAATTTTCTCTTCGTCCGGCGCTCGGGGAATTGCGAGTACTTCGCTTCAGCGATGGCCATCATGCTGCGCTCGATTGGAGTTCCGGCGCGCTACGTCACGGGATTCTTGCCGGGCGAATACAACGACGTCGGCGGCGATTTCATTGTGCGCGAGAGCGACGCGCATGCGTGGGTCGAAGTATATTTCCCTGGCTACGACTGGATCACGTTCGATCCCACCCCTCCGGGAAACGGCCAGCGCTCCGGCCTGTTCGCGAAGCTCGATCTCTACTGGGACTGGTTCCAATTCACCTGGAGCGAGTGGGTGATCAATTACGACTTCTCGCACCAACTGACGCTCGGTCAGAACATTGGGAAGACGTCTCGCAACTGGGGCGACCGCGCGCGGGAGCTCTACCGTGCCAAGGAGCGCGCGGCCATGGCGGCGCTGATGGCGCTCGATCACCGTCTGGAGGCGTCGCGCTACTTTTTGCCGGGCCTGCTGGTGCTTCTGCTCGCGCTTTTGTTCACTCTGCGCGGGCAAGTGATGATTCGCTATGCCGTGGCTCGCTGGAGCCTGCGGGCCCGCCGCGGCGGCCATCTCACTGCGGGGCTTGCCGCGCTCGAATATTCAGAAATGCTGCGCCTGCTCGAAAAGCGGGGCTGGAAGAAATCTCCCTCGCAAACTGCACTCGAATTCGCCGCGGCCATTCCCGCGGGTGAATTGACCGTACCGGTCTCGCAGCTCACCGAGCTCTATCAATCCGCGCGCTTCGGCGACCACCCGGCGCGCGTCGAACAGATGTCGTCACTTCTCCGCGCTATTCGCGAGCGCATGGCCAACCGCGAACGCGCGTCGCAATGAATCGCCGGGTCTGGATTCTGCTCGGCGCAGTTCTCGTCGCCGTTTTCACCGTGTATCTCTTCCCCGCAATTCCCCAGAGCGAGGCGTATCACAACTTCGCGGACAAGCGGGCGTTCCTCGGCATTCCAAACTTTCTCAATGTCGCATCGAACGCGCTATTTCTTCTCGTCGGCCTGCCTGGGATGTGGTTTGCGCTGCGCGCCGGAAATGGAGAAACCGCTTTTGTCGATACACGCGAGCGCTGGCCCTACTTCGCATTTTTTGTGGGCGTCACGCTCACAGCGTTTGGATCGGCCTGGTATCACTGGAATCCAAACGACCTCACGCTCGTTTGGGATCGCATCCCCATGACGATCAGCTTCATGTCGCTCGTCGCGGCGCTGGTGGCCGAGCGAATCAATGTTTCGGCGGGATTGGGATTGCTTTTGGCCCTTATCGCCGCAGGTGTGGGAAGCGTCGTCTACTGGGACATAACGGAGTCGCGCGGCCATGGCGACCTGCGGCCATACGCCATCGCGCAATTCGGCGCGCTGCTGGTTTTGCTGTTGCTGATCACGCTATTCCCCGCGCGCTACACGCGAAAGCTGGATTTCGCTATCGCGCTCGCATTCTACGGTCTCGCAAAACTCTTCGAAGTCGCCGACCGCATCGTTTTCTCTGTAGGTGGCGTCGTGAGCGGCCATACGGTCAAACACGTTTTCGCAGCTCTCTCCGCTTACTGGATTCTCCGCATGCTCCGCCTGCGCGCTCCAGTCGCGCACGACTAATTCATCGTAGGAGCACAGCATCCTGTTCCCGGCAAGCGCGCATGGCGGTTTTGGCTTCTAGAGCGAAGGCAACAAACAGGCTTCCCTTCCGCCAAATTCGCGCTAAGATGCGCCTCCAGCGTGTTCGCATTTGCCGTACGGAGAATCCCAGTGAACGTGCTGCAAAGACTGACGAAGAGCCTTCTCGCCGCTGCTGTGCTTGGTTTACTCCTGCCAGCAATTGTTCACGCACAGCCGCAAGAGCAAGAAGCGCCTGCCGCGCGCGCGGAGGGCTTTCCTATCGGGCCGCCCGCGCACATCATTCAGTTCGCTGCGCAACCGAGCACAGTCCGCGCCGGCGAGCCAGTCACTCTGACCTGGGCCGCGTTCAATTCCGACAACATGTCGATCGATCAATGCGTCGGCACAATTCCCGCGCGCGGCAGCCGCACCGTCACTCCGACTTTCACGACCACCTACACGCTCACCGCCAAGGGCCGCGGCGGCAACGACAAGCGTTCGATCACGGTCACCGTTTCTGGGTCGAATCCTGCCGCAGCGAGCGCCCAGCCTCCCTGCACCGACGTGAAGGATCAGCCGATTCCCCGCATGGGAGATCATCCCGATCTCTCCGGCGTCTGGATCGGCGGCTTCGCAATCGTCCCGATGGACAAGCCCGTCCTCAAGCCGGGCGCCGAGCATTTCAAGCTCACCGCGGAGGAAAGCGCGCTCGGGCCCACGGTCGAGTGCGTGCCGCCGGGTGTTCCGAGCTCGACGATGTGGCCGTACCCGCTGCAGATCGTCCAGAAACCCGAAATGGTCGTCATCCTTTACGAGGCGTATCCGATGTTCCGCGTGATCCCGACCGACGGGCGCCCGCATCCCGACGATCTCGATCCCACATACATGGGCAACTCGGTCGGCCATTGGGAAGGCGACACGCTCGTCGTCGACGTGACCGGTTTCAACGACACGACCGTCCTCGCCGATACCTATCACCATACGAACGCGATGCATGTTGTCGAGCGCTATCGCCGCACTTCATACAACAGAATCGAGTACGTCGCCACAATCGAGGACCCGAACGTCTTCACCGCGCCGTGGCGATACGGCGGCCCGCTAGTACATCACCCGGAATGGGACCTGCAGGAATATGTCTGCGAGCAGAACAACAAGAATTACGACGACCTGCTGATCAAGAAAAAATAGAATCGCGAGATTGACAATCGGCCTTTCCGGTTACACGATTTCTCGCACCCCTTCACTCGCATGAGCTATCGCCATCGCATCCAGCTCGCGCTGATCGTTCTCGCCATCGTACTTGCGGCGGGCACAGCCGGTTTCCACGCGATCGAAGGCTGGTCGTGGTTCGACGCCTTCTACATGACGCTCACCACGATGACCGCGCTGGGCTACGGCGAAGTCCGTCCGCTCACGCACGAGGGGCGCGTCTTCAACTCGTTTCTGATCGTCTGCTCGGTGACCGCTGCGGGCTTCGCGATTGCCACGATTTCGCAGGCGCTGCTAGAATTCGAGTTCGGCAAAGTCCTCGGACGCCGCCGCATGGAACGCGAACTCGCCAAACTTTCCGGGCATTACATCATTTGCGGCGCCGGCCGCGTCGGACGCACCGTTGCGCGCCAGCTCCTCGCTCGCGACCAGGCCGTCGTAATGATTGAGAAGGACCCGGGCCGAGCTCGCTGGGCCGAAGAAGAAAAGATTCCCGTCATCATCGGCAATGCATCGGCGGAAGACAATCTCCGCAAGGCTCACATCGAGACGGCGCAAGGCTTCGTCTCGGCCGTTGCTTCGGACGCCGAGAATATCTACATCGTGTTGACCGCGCGCGGCCTCCGCTCGGACCTGAAAATTCTCGCTCGCGCCAGCGAAGAAGAAGCGACTTCGAAATTGCTGCGCGCTGGCGCAACCGAAGTTCTCTCGCCCTATCACTTCATCGGGCACCGAATGGCCCAGCTTCTGCTGCGGCCCAATGTTTTGGATTTTGTCGACGCTGCATTTGGCCGGGAGCGGCTGGACTTCGAGATCGGAGAAGTGAGCATCTCGGGCAAGTCCAATCTCGTCGGGAAAAAACTCGGCGATTCCGAGATTTCCCGTCAGGCCGGCGTCATCGTCCTCGCGCTCCGAAACTCCGAAGGGAAAATGATCTTCAATCCGCCGCCTGAGTCCGTGATTCGAGCGGACGATTGCCTCATCGTTATCGGCGGGGACGAACAACTCCGGCGTCTCGAATCCCTCGCATCGTAGGCGCACCGCATGCGGTGCCGGGCGAATATTCTCGGCAGCATGGTTCCCTGCCGGCACCTCCTCTCACGCCATGCTAGAATCAATTATTTGCATGCACCGCGAAGGACTTCAGTGAAATGCCGAAAGTCGGATTCGTAAGCCTTGGATGCCCGAAAAACCTCGTCGATAGCGAGGTGATGATGGGCACGCTCGCGCGTGCGGGCTACGAAATCACTCCGCGCGCGGACGAAGCCGACGTCATCGTCGTCAACACGTGCAGCTTCATCGCGCCCGCGCAGCAGGAATCGGTCCAGTCGATCCTCGAAATGGCCGAATACAAAAAATTCGGCCGCGCGCAGAGGCTGATCGTCGCCGGCTGCTTGGTTGAGCGATATCGCAACGAAATCCGCGCGCAAATTCCCGAAGTCGACGCGGTGATCGGCACCGGCGAAGTCGACAAAGTTCTCGAAGCGTGCCAGGGCGAGGATTTTTCGGGCGCGAGCGGCGCGGCCGAGGCACCAAAGTATCTCTATCACGACCTCACGCCGCGAATTCTCGCGACGCCCCGCCACACCGCGTACATCAAGATCAACGAGGGCTGCGATCATCCCTGCAGCTTCTGCGTGATTCCGCAGCTGCGAGGAAAATTCCGCAGCCGGCGATTCGAGTCCGTCGTGCGTGAGGCGACGAGTCTTGCGGCGTCGGGCGTGCGCGAAATCAATCTGATCGGCCAAGATACAACCTACTACGGCGAAGACCTCGGAATCCGTGACGGGCTGCCGACGCTGCTCGCGCGCCTGGCGCAGATCGAAGATCTTTCCTGGATTCGCTTTCTCTACTGCTACCCGAATCGCATCACGCCGAAACTGCTCGATACGATCGCCGAGCATCCGCGCCTCGCGAAATACCTGGACATCCCTCTGCAGCACGCAAGCCGCAGCGTCCTTGCGCGCATGAAGCGCGGCTCGAATGCGGACGCTTTTTTAAGAATGCTCGAGAAAATCCGCCGCGCGATTCCGGACGTGTCGATTCGCACGTCGTTCATCGTAGGCTTCCCGGGCGAAACAGAGAAGGATTATCGCGAGCTGTGCGATTTCGTTCGCGCCGCCGAATTCGATTGGATGGGCGTCTTCGCCTACTCCGATGAAGATGCGGCGAAGAGCTTTTCGCTCGAAGGGAAAGTTGACGCGAAGACGATCGCGCGCCGTAAGAACGCGCTGATGTCGCTGCAGAAATCAATTTCTCGTCGCAAACTGCGCCGCCGGGTCGGCGAGCGGGTGCAGGTGATGCTCGAAGGTCCGTCGAAGGATAGCGATCTGGTCTGGGAAGCGCGCCTCGAAGGAATGGCGCCGGACATCGACGGCAAAGTCTATGTCACGGAATTCGAGGGCGTCACCGACGCGGCCCAGCTTCCCGCAACCGGCACTCTCGCGACGCTCGAAGTGACTGAAGTGAAGGATTACGACCTCATCGGCCGCGTCGTTGAATTTTCGGCTCCACCAGTCGCGCAAATTCCCCAACGGCCACAGGATTTCTTCCCGATTCTCGCCTCGCGCTGAAGCAGAGCATTTTGCGTATGTGGGCGCGCTAGCCGCGTGTGTATAATCCTCGCGAAATGAGCGTCACGAAAACCGATCGACAGCCCGTTCCGGTTCCTGAGCCGGATCTCACGCCGCAGGAAATGATCCAGCGCGCGATCGCGCTGCGTCCACGTCTCCGCGCCGAGCAGGCAGAAGCCGAGCGCCGCGGAGTTCACTCCGAAGCGCTGCATCAGGAATTCCGCAAGGCCGGCTTTTACCGCTGCCTGCAACCGCGACATTTCGGCGGCTACGAATTCGATCTCAGAACCTACTACCGGCTTGCAATCGAGCTCGCGTGCGGGTGCCCATCGACCGCGTGGTGCCTGATCGTCGGCGCGGGGCACGCGCTGATGCTCGGTTCGTATTTCGACGAGCAGGCTCAGGCGGAAGGGTTCGGCCCCACCGGAGATTTCTCCGCGCCGTCGGTCGCCGCTCCGAACGGAACCGCGACGCCGCTCGACGGCGGCTGGCTCGTGAAAGGCAAATGGGCCTACGCGAGCGGCGCGCCCTACGCGACGCACTTCATGCCGACCGTGCTGATTTCCGATGAGCCGGGTGGCCCGCCGAGCGCCGGCATCGCGCTGATTCCGCGCGCGCAGTGGAAAATGCTCGACGACTGGGGCGCGATCCTCGGCATGCGCGGCAGCGGGTCGAACTCGATTCTCGTCGAAGGCGCGCGCCTGCCGAAAAATTACGTGGTCCACATCGATATGCTCAATGTCGACGTTTCGAACGGCACGCCCGGCTCGCAGCTGCACGGCAATCCGATGTACGCCGGCCGCTGCCTCTCGTTTTTCCGCGCCGAGCTCGATGCGGTTTTGGTCGGCACAGGTTACGCCGCCCTTGACGAGTACGAGCACCTGATGCGCACGAAGAACACGCTCTATCCGCCGATTCAGCCGCGCTACACGCATCACGATTACCAGCGCTACCTCGGCCTCGCGCTCGGAATGCTCGATGCGGGGCGCCGGCTCGTGCTCGATGCCGGAGATCAGTACATGGAATATTGCCGCCGGGGGCTCGCGGGCGGAACGCCGTTCACGATGGAAGAAGATCTGACGCTCGTCACCAGCCTGCAGCACGCGGGGCGGCTCGCGTGGGAGGCGATCGAGCTGATGTTCCGCACGTCAGGCTCGAGCGCGGCGAAGGACGGCGAGCGCATGCAGCGCTACTATCGCGATACGTCAATCTATCGCGGGCATCTCTCGTCGCAATACGAACGCACGGCGCACTATCTCGGCCTCACTCATCTCGGGCTCGATCCCGGAGTTTCCACCGAAGCCCGCAGCGGCGTCGTTCCGAGAAAAGAATAGCCGGCGAATAAGGCTCGGCCTCCGCGCGAAGTTTCCGATCTTGACAAGCCCGCACCGCGGGTCTAGCATCCGCGCAAATTTCCTACGACCGCGGCCTGGACGGCCGCCTTCCTGAACGGGGCTCAAGGGATTTCGAGGAGGCACTCACCATGTTGAAAGCAGCGGCGTTTGTCTACGGGATCGTTGTCTACCTGATTTTCTTCGTGACGTTTGTTTACGCGATCGCATTCGTCGAAAACTTCTACGTCCCGAGGGCGATCGACACCGGCTCGGGAAGATTCTCGGTCCAATCGCTGCTGATCGATGCTCTGCTGCTGAGCCTGTTCGCGATTCAGCACAGCGTGATGGCGCGCCAATGGTTCAAGCGCGCGTGGACGAAAATCGTTCCCCGCCCCATCGAGCGCAGCACCTACGTGTTGTTTTCGAGCCTGTGCCTGATTCTGCTCTATTGGCAATGGCGTCCGATGACGGAAGTCGTCTGGAGCGTTGAAAGCTCGACGTGGCGCTGGATTCTCATCGGGCTGTCGCTCGTCGGATGGCTCACGGTCCTGGGAAGCACCATGTTGGTGAGCCATACCGACCTTTTCGGATTGCGCCAGGTCGGATCGTACGCCGGCGGCAAGCCCTACGAGCCGATCGGCTTCAAAGAGCCCATGCTGTACAAGGCGGTCCGCCACCCGATTTATCTCGGGTTCGTCATCGCGTTCTGGGCCACGCCGAGGATGACCTACGGCCATCTGCTCTTCGCGATTGCGACGACGGGATACATTCTGGTTGCGATCCAACTCGAAGAGCGCGACCTGATCTCATTTTTCGGCGATGTCTACCGACAGTACAAGCAGCGCACTCCGATGCTGATTCCGTTTTTGAAGCGCTCGCGAAAGGCGGCTTCGTAGCGGAGGCAGGAGGCGGACGGGCGCCGCGAAGCCAAGGAATGTTGCCGGGCACAGCATGCTGTGCCCCTACGAAGAGCGGAGGCGGGCGACACGCATTGCGCCCAAGGATTGCGGTATGCTGGGCGCATGAAGCGGCAGTGCCCGATCTGCAAGAAACCTACCCATTCCGAAACCGACGCAGATTTTCCGTTTTGCAGCGAGCGGTGTCGTCTGCTCGACCTCGGCAACTGGTCGAGCGAGAAGTATGTGATCAGCTCGCCTGCGTTCGACGAATCGATGTTTGAAGGCCTCGAGAAGGATGTCTCCAGCACGGACGAGGAAACCAAGAAGTGAGCGCCAGCGCCGGTCCGCCGCCCGACGCTGCCGCGACCGCTGTGGGCAAATCCACTGCGGCGCGCAAGCCGCGCTTCGCTCTGTTCATCGCCACCGCCTGCGGCCTCGGCTACATCCCCTTTGCTCCCGGCACGTTCGGCTCACTCGCAGGTGTCGTGGCTGCACTTCTTCCCTACTGGGCATTCGGCGGCGCGATCTTTCCGTTTTCCATCGTGTACACGCGCGGAATCGATCCGATGTTTGTGGCTGAAGTTGCACTCGGCGCATTGATCGCTCTTATCGGCGTATGGACTTCGAGCCGCTCGGCGAAATTCTGGTACCAGAAGGATCCACAGCGGGTTGTGATCGACGAAGTTTCCGGCCAGCACCTTGCGTTGATACTCGGCTTGGGATTCTCGGTTTGGTGGAAGCCGGCACAAACTGCGTGGAGTGCGTACTCGGCGGGACTCACTACGTTTCACACGGTGGCTAACTGGAAATATTTGTTGGTGGGTCTTATACTTTTTCGGTTGTTCGATATTTGGAAACCGTTTCCGGTTCGACAAGCGGAGTCGCTGCCCGGCGGCTGGGGGATCATGGCGGACGATTGGGTCGCCGCAGTGTATGCGGGAATCGGATTGTGGATTGCGCGTGCGGCGGGGCTGTAGCCGGACGGGCGGGACTTCGCTCCCTTCGTATCTCAGGGCGAGCGGGATGACAGTGCGAAAATGTTGGGTGTGAAAAGCAACGGAGTGCCGCGAATCGAAAGCGTGAAGCCGGCCGCGGGCCTGCCGGGAGGCGAAATCGCCATCCGCGGCACGGGCTTCGCGCCGCGCAACCACACGCGGCCGCAGGTGCAGTTCGGCACTGCCGATGCGAACGTGATGCTCGCGGCGAGTGATCTCCTGGTTGCGTGCGTCCCGGAAGGTGCGTCGGGCGGGGCAGTGCGCGTGAAGATGGGTAGCGTTGAAAGCGCGCCGTTTCCGATCGCGCTCGGCGAGCAGATTGCTGACAATCTCCATCCCGTCGGCAATCCCGCAGTCGATTCGGGCGGCAACGTCTACGTCACTTTCAGCGGCCAGCGCGGGCAGAAGGTTCCCGTTTCGCTCTACAAAATCACGCCGAACCACACCGTGAAGCCGTTCATCACCGAGCTGATGAATCCCACCGGCCTCGCGCTCGATCGAGACGGCAATCTTTTCGTTTCGTGCCGCAACGACGGCACGGTGCATCGCGTTTCGCCCGACGGCCAGTCCATGCAATGGATCGAAGGTATGGGCATCGCGACTGGAATCGCGTTCGACAAAGCCGGCAGCCTCTATGTGGGCGATCGCAGCGGCACGATTTTCAAGATCGGTCCCGACCGCGAAATTTTCGTCTTCGCGACGCTCGAGCCGTCGCTATCCGCATATCACCTGGCCTTCAGCCCGACGGGAGATCTTTACGTCACCGGTCCCACGACTTCGAGCTACGAACGCGTCTACAAGATTTCGCCGGCGGGCGAAGTGAGCATCTTTTTCCGTGGGCTCGGCCGGCCGCAGGGCCTCGCGTTCGACAAGAAGGGAAATCTCTACGTGGCGGCGTCGCTTGGCGGCAAGCGCGGCGTCGTGCGGCTCACGCCTCAGGCGGAAGCGGAAATCGTGATCGGCGGCAGCAACATCATTGGCCTTGCGCTTCTGCCCTCGCATCGCGCCTACATCGCCACGAACAATGCGCTCTTCTCTCTCGACTGGGACGTCGAGGGCCTGGCTCTGAACGGCTAGCGCACCACGCCCGCGCGTTCCCAGGCAGTTTCGCCCTCTCTTGCGCTGTGCTGAGTTCATCGAGTAAAACTCCTAAAGCATGAACGCGGAAATCATCGCGGTCGGTTCCGAACTGCTCACACCCTACCGGCTCGACACAAATTCGCTTTTTCTCACCGACCAGCTCAACCGGCACGGAATTCCCGTCATCCACAAGGCCATTGTGGGCGACGGACCGGACGAGATGCGTTCCTCATTTCAGCACGCGTTAGCGCGCGCCGATGTAGTCGTCGCCTGCGGCGGCCTTGGCCCGACCGACGACGACCGCACCCGCCAGACCGTCGCGGAGCTGCTTGGGCGCAGGTTGCTGCAAAACGAAGACGTGCTCCGAAAATTGCAGGAGCGTTTTCGCCGCTTCGGCCGCGCGATGCCGGAGATCAACAAGCGCCAGGCGCTCGTGATTGAGGGCGCGGACGTGCTGCCAAATCCACGCGGCACGGCTCCCGGCCAGTGGATCGAGGCGAATGGCCGCATTCTGATCTTGCTCCCCGGCGTACCCAACGAAATGCGCGCGCTGATGGAAGCCGAGGTCGGACCGCGCCTTGCCAAGCTCGGCAACAAGACGCGCCTCTACACGCGCGACCTGCGCATCGTCGGACTTTTCGAATCCGAAGTCGATCAGCGCGTCGCGCCGCTCTATACAGAATACGCCGACACGGAAACGACCATTCTCGCGACGGCAAAGGGCATCGAGCTGCACCCTCGCATGTGGTCGGACGATCCGCAGCGCGCCGAAGCGCGGCTGGATGAACTGGTAAGGCGAATGGGGCTCGTGCTCGGCGAAAATCTCGTTTCGATGCACGGCGAGCTGATCGAAGAGGTCGTCGCGCGCATGTTGACGGAAAATCACGCGACGATCGCCGTCGCCGAAAGCTGCACCGGCGGACTCGTCGCCGAGCGCCTGACCAGCATTTCCGGCAGCTCGGCATATTTTCTCGGCGGCGTCGTCTGTTACAGCAATCAGCTGAAGACGCAGCTCGTCGGTGTGTCGGCCGAGATGATCGAATCGAAGGGCGCTGTCAGCTCGGAAGTCGCTCTCGCGCTCGCCGACGGCATTCGCAAGCAGACCGGCGCGACGCTGGGCATCGGTATTACGGGAATCGCAGGCCCCACAGGCGGCACGCCGGAGAAGCCCGTCGGAACAGTGCACATCGGCATCGCCGACCAGCACAAATCGCAAGAAAAGATGTGGCGTTTCCCGGGCGATCGCGAACGGATTCGCTTCTTCGCCATGCAGAACGCGCTCGACGCCGTACGGCGCCATTTCCTGTATCCGGCGGCGCCCGAACAGGCCGGCGCGTGAGACTTTTCGTCGCGCTCGATTTCCCGGACTCGATCCGCGATGCGATTCGCGATCTGATTGCCAAGCTCAAACCGCTCTGCAAGGATGCCCGCTGGGTGCGGCCCGAGGGAATGCACGTGACGCTGAAATTCATCGGTCATGTCGACACCGAGAAGCTCGATCCGATCATCACCGCGCTCGCCGGAGTGCACTCGTCCGCGCCGGTCGACATGAGATTTCGCGGCGTCGGATTTTTCCCGACGGAGCGCCGCCCGCGTGTCTTCTGGTGCGGCATCGAGGCCTCGCCGAATCTCGGCGAACTCGCCGCCGGCATCGAGCACGCACTCGTGCCTCTCGGAATTGAGGCCGAAAAACGTGAATTCCGGCCCCATCTGACGTTTGCGCGTTTCGAATCGCCGAAGGGCACCGCTAGGCTGCTCGAAGCTGCGAAGGAATTTCAGTCGCTTGATCTGGGCACGACGCGCGAGACGGAATTCCATCTTTACGAAAGCGTTCTGCACCGATCGGGCGCAGAATATACCAAACGCAAGAGCTTCACCTTCGTGAAGGGAGCGACGTGAGCACGTACTGGTGGATTCCGATAGTCGCGTACTTTCTCGGGTCGATCCCCTTTGGCCTGCTGATCGTGAAAGCGTCTGGCGGCGGAGATATTCGCACGGTCGGCAGCGGAAACATCGGCGCGGCCAATGTCGCGCGCAACGCTGGCGCTCTCGCCGGCATTTTGACGCTGATTCTCGACGCGGCGAAAGGCTACGCGGGGGTTTGGATTGCCGAGCGCTGGACCGGCGGCAACGGTCGCTGGATGATGGCCGCAGCCGTCGCGGCGATTATCGGTCACATGTTTCCCGTATGGCTCGGCTTCAAGGGCGGCAAGGGAGTCGCCACGGGCCTCGGTGTTTTCATCCCGATCTGTTGGGTAGCCGTCGCCGCGGCGGCGGCCATCTGGATTCTGCTCGTGGCCTTTTGGCGTTATTCGTCGCTGGGGTCGATTGTGGCGGCGGCGGCACTGCCAATCCTGGTTTATTTCTTCTATGCGCCGCACCATGCGCCGCCGGATCACATCCTCCTCGGGACGGTTCTGATCTCGGTCCTCATACTCTGGAAACATCGCGAGAACATGCGGCGGCTCATCGCCGGCAAAGAGCACCGGCTCGGCTCGCGTCGATAGGCCGTTGCGGGCCGGATGGACGCAATTAGAGCCGCCTAAGCCAAGGCCTCTGTCGTGGGATAGCTACGGCCGTTCCCTCCCAGGAAAACACAAATGCCGACGGAAATCCGCGATGGCGCGGCGTGCCTAAGTGGCACATGCTGTGTAGCTTATGCGGCAACCCCAGTACTATAGTTCCGTTGTGCCGCACCGTCCCGTTCGATAGCATTTTTGAGCGGGACCCGATGCTCAGCCACCTCCTCAAAAGTATTCGTGTCCAACGCCTGCGCATCCTTTGGATCGTGCTGGCTGCGCTGCTGCTCGTCAGCGTCACACCGCTGTGGCTCTACCACCGGCAAGCCCTCCGGCTCAGCGAAGAAAAGCTCCAGGACACCGAACGCGTCCAGCAGAGCGAAATCACCCGCTCGCTCGCCAATGAGACGCTGCAGTTCGAGCAGGGCCTGCGCCAACAGCTTTTAAGCCAGCGACAGGTGCTCGCCGTAACAGGCTGGATTCAAAACGTCGACGATCCGGCGCACTCGCCTCAGCTTTCGCGGCTGCTGCAGGATTTCGTCGAAAACAATCCCGACATCCTTTACGTCACTGCAGTGAGCCGCGAAGCCAAAGGCTCGACGGCGGGAAGCGTGAGCGCCGACCGCGATCCGTTCGTGGACGCGGCACTGAAGCGCGCGTTCCAGTTGAGCTTACAGGGATTCGACTCGGTGAGCGCGCCGTTCGCCGAGGGCCAAGACAACCGGCCGGCGTTGGTGATGTCGGTGCCTCTATTCTCTGACGGGCAATTTTCCGGCATGCTCGCGGCGGTGGTTTCGCTCGAGCGCCTGCAGCAGCGCCTGCGCGACACCAGTGTGCGCGACCGCACGGTCTACATCGTCGATGCGCGCGGCCAGATCGTCGCCTACCCCGATCCGCGCGCGATGGTGCCCGGGCAAAACGTCACGTCGGTCTCGCCTCTAGCCAAACAGTTCGAGGAGCTGCCGCAAGAGCTCCACGCGACGCAAACGACCAACTTCACGATCCCGAACCCCGACAAGCGCGGCAAGAGAGTCGAAATGATCGGGACGTACAGCACGATTCCGGAGCTCCGCTGGGCCGTGATCGCGCAGCGCAGCCTGGACAACGCGCGTGTCGACGCCGGTGTGACCGAGCTGACGTCCGAAGCCCTGCAGTTCGTCGTCGGCGTCACGTTCGTCGCGCTGCTGCTCGGATATCTTTTCGCTCTGAGGATTACGCGGCCCATCCGCGGCCTCGTCGAATCCACACGTGCGATCAGCCGCGCCGAATTTCACGAGCGCGTCCCTGTCACCGGCGCGGCCGAAATCAGCGAGCTCGCCGAAACGTTCAACAACATGGCGGGCGATATCGAAGAGTTCGTCGACAAACTCAAAGACGCCGCCGAAGAAAATCGCGAGCTGTTCATGGGCTCGATTCGCATGCTGGCGGCCGCGATCGATGAGAAGGACCCGTACACGCGTGGTCACTCGGGTCGCGTCGCAAAGTATTCGCTGATTCTGGGCGATGGACTCGGGCTCAGCGCCGAAGAACTCGACCGCTTGCGCATTTCGGCGCTGCTGCACGACGTCGGCAAGATCGGCGTCGACGACCGCGTTCTCAAAAAGCCCGGCAAGCTGACCGACGAAGAGTTCGAACTGATGAAGCAGCACACCGTAAAAGGCGCGAACATCATGCGCCCCGTCGCGCAGCTGAAAGACGTCCTGCCCGGCATCGAGCTGCATCACGAGCGCATGGACGGTCAGGGCTATCCCTACGGTCTGCAAGGCGACCAGATTCCGATGATGGCGCGCATCATCGCCGTCGCCGATACGCTCGACGCGATCACGACGAATCGACCCTATCAATCGGCGATGGACCTGGAATACGCGCTGAATCGTATCCGGTCGCTTGCAGTCACGCGGTTCGATCCGCAAGTCGTCGGCGCGCTCGAAGCCTCCGTTCGCGACGGCCGCTTGCGCTTAAGCGCAACGCTAGTCGAAGTCTGACAATCCGATCAGGATTGTCATCCCGAGTGAGGCCGAAGTCTGGCCGACGAGGGATCTGCTTCTGGCAATTCTTCTCGCAACGTGCTGCCGCTGATTTGAGCGCTCATCATCTGCGCCGCGAAATTCAGAATGCGCGCCGCCGCGACCTGCGCGCTCAATCCGCGCGAGTGAATGTTTGAAATCAGATTGCGGTTCGCGTCGGTGTGAGCCGCGCGCGGGCGATAGGCCGTGTAGGCGGACAGGCTTTCCGCCGTCGCGAGGCCCGGCCGTTCCCCAATCAGCAGCACGACGACCTTTGGATCGAGCAGCTCTCCGATTTCATTCAGCACGCCAACGCGGCAATGCCGAATCGCGAACGTCTGACCGATTTTCCATCCGCGCGTCTTCGCGCCTTCGATCAGCAGCGGAAGCACCGCCGGCGCTTGCGCAGCCACCGCCGGCACCGAGAGTCCGTCGCCGATTGCGATTTGCAGATCATTCTCGCGCGAGCAGCGTTTTGCGATTTCAGCACGCCCTGCGTTATCGAAATGGCGGCCGAGATCGGGACGGAGCAAATATTCGTCCTTCGTCGCCGCCTGCGTGCGAACTTCAAACAAGCTCCATCGTTCGATGAATCCGCCCCCGAAAGCCGTCGACAAATCGAGCTCGGCCCGCACGGCGTCACGGGCTGCAGCGTGATCTTCGCGAAGCTTTAGCTGCGTCGCCGTGCGATAGGCGGCGCCGGCGCGTCCTGCGAGAAGCCGTGCGGGAGTGCGCGCGCGAATTTTCTCCACGATTTCGGGCAAATCCGACGGCGCGAGCGGCGAATCGGGGGTATCGGTCACCTAGACGATTTTCTCCAACGAGTATTCGAGGCGCGCCATCAGTCGTTTTCGTGCGGGCGCATCGAGAAGCGCGGGTTCGGCGTCGCGGTAGATTCCCGACGATTCGAGCCACGCAAGAAATTCCGGTGCCGGCCGCAACCCGAACAGCCGGCGAACCGCAAGCGCGTCGTGGTAGCTCGTGCTCTGATAATTGAGCATCACGTCATCCGAGCACGGCACGCCCATGAAGTAGTTGCAGCCCGCCGCGCCGAGCAACAGCAGCAAATTGTCGGCCGAATTCTGATCCGC
Source organism: Candidatus Acidiferrales bacterium (assembly GCA_035622875.1). Taxonomy (GTDB): domain Bacteria; phylum Acidobacteriota; class Terriglobia; order Acidiferrales; family UBA7541; genus Palsa-295. The sequence continues at coordinate 108,051 of DASPUN010000062.1, read as the reverse complement.
CGCGGCGTGGTTCGTGTAGCACACGTCGCACCCCATCGGCAGCCCGAGCAGTTTGCCCATGAAATGGTCCTCGAGCCCCGCGCGGATGATCTGCCGCTCGTCGTAGAGATATTCCGGCCCGATGAATCCGACGACGCTATTCACGATGAACGGATCGAACGCCCGCGCCACGCCATACGCGCGCGCCTCGAGCGTGAGCTGATCGACGCCGTGATGCGCCTCGGCGGAAAGCGCGCTTCCCTGCCCGGTCTCGAAATACATCGCCTGCGTGCCGAACCATTTCACATCGCGCGAGCGATGGTGTTCGAGGACCTTTTCGCGGCCCTCGCGCAGCATAGCGAGAGAAATGCCGAAGCTGCGATTCGCGGCCTCGGTCCCGGCGATCGACTGAAACAGCAGATCAACCGGCGCGCCGCGCTCCATCGCCGCGAGTTGTGCGGTGATGTGCGCGAGGCAGCAGATTTGCGTCGGCACCTTGTACGTTTCGACGAGCCGGTCGAGCGCGTGCAGAATCGCGCTCACCGTTTCGACCGAGTCTGACGCGGGATTCACGCCGATCACCGCGTCGCCGCATCCGTAAAGCAGCCCCTCGAACGCAGCGAGCAGAATTCCGCCGATATCGTCGACCGGATGATTCGGCTGCACGCGAATTCCCAGCACGCCGCGCTCGCCCATCGTGTTGCGGCAGCGAGTGACGTTGCGAATCTTCGCGGCAGCGAGGACGAGGTCCTTGTTGCTCATGATTTTCGCGAGCGCCGCAGCAATCTCAGGAATGATCGCGCGCCCAATTTGCCTCAGCTCCGCCTCGCCGATCGCGTCCTCGAGGACGTGCTCGCGCAATTCGCCGACAGTCATGCTCCGGATTGGGCGAAACGCATCGCGATCGAATGTGTCGAGGATCAGGCGGCTGACTTCGTCTTTATCGGGATCGATCAGCGGCTTCGCGACAATCTCAGCAAGCGGCAAATCGGCAAGCTGGCGCTTGGCCGCCACGCGTTCGCGCTCCGACCGCGCCGCAATCCCCGCCAGCTGATCGCCGGACTTCTCCTCATTCGCCTTGGCGAAAATCTCGCGGAAATCGGTAAACACGAATCGCTCGGACATCTTCCATTTCTCAAAGGACTCTTGCGAGTTGGGCAAGTGCTAGGTCACCGTAGTCTGGATCTTTCATTGAAAGCTGCCCCTTCTCTATTACTGGATTGAGACCCAGGAAAAGCTGCACTTCCGAATTGCTCTCCCCAATGAAGATCTTAATCGGGGTCCAGTTGCCTAACGGATCGCCACTGAATCCCCCTCCCTCGACGGCCTGCGACAAGTGTTCTCCGAAACTGACAAAAGTGAACGGCAGTTCAGGCACCCTTTTGACTTTGCTGGGCAGCGTCTTCGCTTCTAGAGCCTTCCGCAGATCGGCCAGAAGCACGCTTGCGTTAGATCCGGGCACCGACACGAATTTCCCTTTTCCACTCTTGATGCCTAGTCCTTTGGAGTCCTTGTCGTCGAGCTCCCGTCCCGGACCGATTTCGATCTTGAATTTGGCCACCTTCCCGCCAGCCTTATACGTAGCCAGCCACTGAGAAGAGCCGTCATCGCTTTGTACCGGCTCAATGTCGAACCCGACTGAATTGGGATCGGAAATATAGTGCTCTGGAACTGGTTGCCGAGGGACTTCCACAGACCTGTTGTTACATGCGCCTGCTACGATCGCGCAACCCAGCAGACATGCGATTGATCCGCGCATTACGGACGCCAGAGTACCGCAGAAACCAGCAAAAGAGTCACGCACGTTTCGTCTGCTAGAATAACTAGTCCGGCGCCAGCACGCGGCGAAATCCATGATTTCTCTTTTCGGAAAACCCGAGCCGACGCTTCTCGAGCGGCTGAAGCAGTCCGTCACGAAGACGCGCACCGAACTCGCTGCGCGCGTCGAGCAGTTGATGACGGGCAACCGCCCCGTCGATTCCGAGCTGCTCAAGCAGCTCGAATCGGCGCTGCTCGGCGCGGATATCGGCGTGCGCACCACAAAAGAGGTCCTCGCCGCGCTGCGCCATCAGGTGAACGAACATAAACTCGAGGATGCCGGCCAGTTGCGCCAGGAACTGAAGCGCCAGATCCTGAAAATCCTCGAAGCGCCCGCCGCCGCGACCGACGGTAAGACGGTTCCTCCGCCGCGCGTGATTTTCGTTGTCGGCGTCAACGGCACGGGGAAAACGACCACCATCGGCAAGCTCGCGAATCGCCTGAAAAAAGAGGGTGCGAACGTGATCCTCTGCGCCGCGGACACCTTCCGCGCCGCGGCCATCGAGCAGCTCGAAGTCTGGGGACACCGCGCGGGAGTTGACGTCGTCAAGCAGAAATCCGGCGCCGATCCCGCCGCGGTGATTTTTGACGGCCTCACCGCGGCGAAAGCGCGCTCGGCGGACGTCGTGATCGTCGACACGGCCGGGCGCCTGCACACGAAATCAAATCTCATGGCCGAGCTGGAAAAAATGAAGCGCACCGCCGCGAAAATCGTTGCGGATGCGCCGCACGACGTGCTGCTCGTTCTCGACGCGACGACCGGCCAGAACGGCCTCAACCAGGCGCGCGAATTCTGGAGCCACGCGGGCGTCACCGGAATTGTCCTCACGAAGCTCGACGGCACGGCGAAGGGCGGAATCGTCGTCGCCATCGCGCGCGAGCTGAATCTGCCGATTCGATTCGTCGGCACGGGCGAACAAATCGACGATCTGGTACCCTTCGACGCGCAAACCTATGTCAACTCTCTCTTCGACTGAGCCTCGTCCGATGATTCACCGTCATTCTGAGCGGAGCGTCCCGACCTACCTCCTTCGCGGCGTCGAGCCACGTCGGGACGCGCAGTCGAAGAATCTCTCTTTCGGTTCGCACACAAACTGCACCCGACCATGACAATCGGTCCTAATGCGCTTCCCGCCGACGCCGCGCTCATGCAGCGCGCGCTCTCGCTCGCTTACGATTCGATCGGTCTCGCGCATCCGAATCCGCACGTGGGTGCTGTTGTCGCAAAGGGACATCAGAAACTCGGCGAGGGCTTCCACGAATACGACAAGCTCGACCACGCCGAAATCGTCGCGCTCAAACAAGCAGGCGAAAAAGCGCGCGGTGCGACGCTTTACGTGACGCTCGAGCCCTGTTGCACCACCGGCCGCACCGGCCCGTGTACGAAAGCGATCATTAACGCTGGAATTGCGCGCGTGGTCGTCGCAACGAAAGATCCGAATCCCGCCGTCGCCGGACGAGGCCTCGATGAGCTGAAAAGCGCAGGGATCGAAGTGCGCCTTCGCGACGAAGAAGGCGCGCGGCTCATGAACGAGGGCTTCGCGAAATGGATTCGTTCGGGCGTGCCCTTCGTGACGTTGAAAACCGCGCTCACGCTCGATGGCCAGATCGCGATGCGCCCGGGCAAACCGACGAGGATCACGAGCGACGCTTCGCACCTTGCCGTTCATCGACTGCGCCACGCAGCCGACGCGATTGTCACCGGCATCGGCACCGCGCTCGCCGACGATCCGCTGCTCACCGATCGCAGCGGCTGGCCGAGGCGGCGTCCGCTGCTGCGCGTTGTGCTCGATTCGCGGCTGCGATTGTCGGCGAATTCCAAGCTCGTGAAATCGGCGAAGCGCGACGTGCTCGTCTTCACAACGCAATCGCCCGATTCGCCGAAGGCGAAGGCGCTTGAGAAAAAGGGCGTCGAGATCTTTCGGACTCGAAATCGCCGCGGCCACGTCTGCCTGGACACGGTGATGACCGAACTCGGCCGCCGCGAAATTCTGAGCGTGCTGCTCGAAGCCGGCGCCGAGCTCAACGGTGCCGCGCTCGCAGCCGACCTTGTCGACAAAGTCGCGCTCTTCTATGCTTCCAGGATCATGGGAACAGGCGGTGTGCCGATGGCGCAGATTCCTGCGGCGCAGTGGTTTCCGAAATCGCCCGCGCTAGCGAAGCTTTCTGTGAGCCCATGCTGGCCGGATTTTGCCGTCGAGGGATACCTGCACGATGTTTACGGGAATCATCGAAGCCGCCGGAAAAATTGACGCGCTCGAACGCGACGCGAACGGCGGCCGTCTCCGCGTGAATCTCGCGAACGCCGCCGAGATCGCCTCGCAGTCGAAATTGGGCGACAGCATTGCAGTCAACGGCTGCTGCCTCACCGTTGCCGAAATCAGCGCGAAGCATTTTTCCGCCGATCTTTCCGGCGAAACTCTCCAACGCACGGCCTTCGGCGAAATGAAGCCCGGCAAAGTTGTGAATCTCGAGCGGCCTCTCGCGGCTGGCGGGCGCCTCGGCGGACATTTCGTGCAAGGCCACGTCGACGGCATCGGCCGCGTCACTCGGATCGTGCCCGAGGGAGACAATTGGTGGCTTTCCGTGCGAGTTCCCGAGGATCTGCGCCGCTACGTCGCTGAGAAAGGCTCGATTGCGGTCGACGGTATCAGCCTCACGGTCGCGCGTTGGCAGGACGGCGTCGCCGACTTTGCCATCATTCCGTTCACCTACGCGCACACCAACATCGGCTCGATGTCGCCGAACGACGCCGTGAATCTCGAATGCGATATTCTGGCGAAGTACGTCGAAAGCCTGCTCGACGCGCGCAAAGGCCGCGCAACATCCCACCTCACCGTCGCGCGGCTTGTAGAAGAAGGGTTCTAAAGCGCCCGGTCTGTGCTCCGCTCGTTTCTCGTCGCCTTCTGCACGCGGTACTCCTTCCACGTCAACCAAATGATCGCCACGTCGGCAATCGTCAGGATTAGCAGCGGTATCGCGTGTGTGTGGCTGAAGCGATAAATCTGATACGCAGCGAAAACACTGAACACGGAGATCGCCAGCGGATAGGACCACAGTTCGTCGAGCCAGAGCGCGATCGCCAATCCCGCCTTCGCGAGCCCGTGCCAGAGCAAATAGATCGACGCGAACGTCGGATCGCTATGCGCCACGCGTTCAGAAATGTGCAGCAGATGGATTCCGATGAAGTCGTGCGGGTCGCGGGAAAGCTCGTGCCAGCTCAGCACGCGCAGCGCGTGGCTCATCGCCGCAGGCTTGATGAACCACAAAAGCACACCGCCGGCCGCTTCGAGCAAGCCGTCGACACCCTTCATCGTGATACCAGTGCGAAAGGCGTCGTGCAGGAAAGCTTTTCCGGTCATAGGCGATCACGCGAAAACGGCGGAAGTCAGCTGATCGGCGCAGTGGCGGCCTCGCGCGATTTCGCCCGCGCACCACGCCAATAGAGATACCATCCAACCAGAAAAGTGCCGGCGATCCCGCCGACCAGTTTGCCCTCGAACCGCCAAACATTGGTCACCTCAGCCGACGGTATGAACGAAAGTATGATTCCGCCGAGCACGACGATCGATCCGAGCACGCCGGCGCACCAAACGCCAAGTTTTCCTCCGGGAATCAGTGCGACCTCCGGGTTTGCGCCGCGGTCCGGACGGTACGCAAGCTTGATTGCGGCTGCGTACATGTACAGGAACGGAATGAAATAGAGGATCGTTCCGGCGTCGACGAGGATTTGATACGCGTTGTTGGCCGTTTCGTTGATTTGAATCAGCAGCAAGATCGCACACGAAATTCCTGCCTGCACGAGAATCGAAACCCACGGCGTCTTCCAGCGCGAATGGATTTTGCCGAACGCGGCGGGCATGTAGCGGTCGATCCCGACGACGAAGGGAATTCGCGCGACGCCCGCGACCGTCGTTCCGACTCCGCCTGCATTGCCGAATAGCACGAGAAACGCCGCGATGATTCCGAAAAATGCGATTCCGAGCGACGTCGAACCGGCTGTCAGCGCCTGAAAGACCCCGCTCTTCGGATCAACCGTTGCGGCTGGAACGATTGCGAGCAGCGCAAATGTACCCAGAATGTATGCGGCCGCGATTAGGACGCCGGAGCCCAGAATCGCCCGCGGAAACGTTCTATGCGGCTCGTGCACCTCTTCGCTCATCGTCGAGCAGAGCTCGAGCGCGGTGAATGCGAACGCGATTTGCGGCCAGAAGTTCACCGTGCCCCAGTTCCAAACCGGCATCATCTTCTGCACGGTGAAATGCGTCGTCGAGCCCCGCGTGTGCCAGAGATACGCGCCGAGACCGATTAGCATCATCAGTGGCACGTAGGTGCCGACGCCGCCGGCGTTTTGCAGCCACTTGCCGATGTTCAGCCCAATGATGTTGAGCAGTACGGCGGCAAAAAGCATGACAATCGAAACGATCACGAGAAACGTCGTGCTCTGAGCAAGGTGCGCGGCGCCTGCACCGCCCACGTATGCCGCCATCGCGGCGCTCGCGATCAGCAGTCCGGGAAAATAAAAGAACGTGTAGACCCAGTAGGTCCAACCGGTGACGAGGCCGTGAAACTCGCCGAACGCTTCCTTGGACCAGACGTAAAGGCCGCCCTCGTGCGGGAATCGCGCCGAAAGCTCCGCGACGATGAGCGCAGTTGGCAAGAAAAAAAACAAGGCGGCTAGCACCCAAAGGCTGATGGAAGAAGTGCCGTTGTGGGCGGCGGCTCCGATCCATCGCGGGCCGAGAACCGCAGCAATGTTGAACAGCAGCACGTCCCAGAAACCCATCGTCCGGCGAAGCTGCTTTTTCGCGTCAGCGGCGGCGAGTTGGCTCACAGCGTTGAGTCCAGCGCAGGAATCAATTCGTCCTGCAGGAGAAAATTGCGAATCACCGGATCCTTCGAAGCTTCCAGGTCAGGCCACGTGCCGAAAAATCCGACGCGCCCCTCGTGGAGGAAAATCACGCGGTCGGCGAGCTTTTTTCCGAGATGCGTGTCGTGCGTCACGACGATGGCGGTCTTGTGCAACGTCTGCTTAAGCCGCACGATCAGGTCGCTCACGTGCGCGGCCATCAGCGGATCGACCATCGTCGTCGGCTCGTCGTAGAGGATCGCGTCCGGTTCCTCCGCGAGCGCCCGTGCGATGGCTACGGCGCGTTTCGTGCCCGTACTCAGGTCGGCCGGCAAACGGTCGGCGAATTGCGCGACTTCCAGCATCTTGAGCAATTCGTTGACGCGGCGGTCAATCTGATCGGGATCCTGATGGCCGCCGCGGCTCGTAATCGGGAAGGCGACATTCTCGGCGACGCTCAGCGAATCGAAAAGCGCGCCGGCCTGAAACACCATGGTCACCCGCCGCCGAATCTGTTCGAATTGCTGCTCGCTCCAGCCCGTGACGTCCTGCCCACCGACGATGATGCGCCCGCTATCCGGCGTGAGAAACCCCATGAGCAGCTTCAGCGAAACCGACTTCCCCACTCCGCTGCGGCCCATGATCACCGCCGTTTCGCCGCGGTCCACAAAAAAACTCACGTCGGAGAGCACGGGGCGATCGTCGAACGACATGAAAACGTGCTGGAATTCGATGTAGTGGTCGCTCATGTGCGGCCGGACCGCGCGTCTGCTTCCAGCCTCGTCTTCGCTTCCTCGTAGTCTTCGGGCGAGTTCATATTTTTGAACAGGAGACCATCCGAATCAAACGCTTTCCATTCGGCGGGGGCAATCGCCTCGACGCGCAATTCCTTCAGCCCGTCCGTCACTTTGCGCACGCCGCGTTCGATCGCCGTGCGGATCAGGGGTTCGCCGCACTTGTGATAAACCGCGCAAAGCGGCTCCGCCCCCAGCGTATTCATCGGAATCACCGCGTCTGCTTGCGACGCGACTCCTCGCTGAACGAGAAACTCGAGCCAGTTGCGTGTGAGATAGGGTAAGTCGCACGCCAGAATCAAATTCCACGGCGCTTCGGAGGCGCGCAACGCCGTCGCAATTCCGCCGAGCGGCCCCGCACCGGGCAAATCGTCCTCGATCACGCGCAGGCCAAGCGTCCGATACTTGCCGCCTCCTCCCACAACCGTCGCCGACCCGGCAACCGCCGCCGCTAATCGTGCCGTGCGCACGATGAGTGGGACGCCGCCGATTTCAAGCAGCGCTTTTGCACGCCCCATCCGCGAGCTTGCTCCGCCTGCTAAAACAAATCCCGCGATTTGCGGATTCGGATTCATCGTACGCTTTGTGTTTCCCGTAGGGGCACCATACGCCTGCCTCGCCGGCAGGCGGGTCGTGCCCGGCGGCATTTCTTGGCGCCGCCCATCCACCGCGTTGTCATCCCGAACCCGTCCCCGACGCTTTCGGTCGGGGACGGCGGTGAGGGATCTGCTGCTCGCTGGTGCTAGCCTTTTCCCGGCCTCTGAATACCCAACTCACGCAACTTTTCCTGCAAACTCTGGCGATGCAGTCCAATGTCGGCCGCTGTCGCAGAAACATTCCAGTGATGCTCTTCGAGCTTGCGCTTCAAATATGCGATTTCGAATTTTCGCTTCGCTTCTCGAAAATCGACTTCAGACAAAAGCGAATCGCCCGCTCCGCGCTGCGGCGTGAGAACATTGGAAAAATTGCCGCGCACTTCTTCCGGCAAATCCGCGGCAGCGATCTCGTCGTTCTTGCTCAGCACAAGGGCGCGCTCGAGCGCGTTGCGCAGTTCGCGCACGTTGCCCGGCCAGCCGTAACGCCGCAGAGCGTCCATCGCTTCGCCGCTGATTTGCACACGCCGGCCGTGGCGCGCGCCAAGTTGCGCGACGAACGCGTCGGCGAGCTCCGGCAAATCCTCCTTGTGCGCGCGCAGCGCCGGAATCTCGAGCGTCACCACGCGCAGCCGGTAATACAAATCCTCGCGAAAGCGCCCCGCCGAAATTTCCGCCGGCAGATCGCGATGCGTCGCGCTGATCAATCGCACGTCCACATCGATCGATTGCGACCCGCCGAGCCGCTCGATCTTGCGACTTTCGAGCGCGCGCAGCACCTTCGCCTGCGTCACCGGATTCATGTCGCCGATTTCGTCGAGAAAAAGCGTCCCCCCCGAAGCGAATTCGAATTTCCCTTTGCGCTGCTGCGCCGCTCCCGTAAAGGCACCGCGCTCGTAGCCGAAAAGTTCCGATTCGATCAGATTTTCCGGCAGCGCCGCACAGTTCACCGCAACGAACGCCTTCTCCGCGCGCGGCGACCGCGCGTGAAGTTCCTGCGCGAGCAGATCCTTCCCCGTACCGCTTTCCCCGAGGATCAACACCGTAGCATCGGTCGGCGCCACGCGCTCCGCCATCTCGAAAACGCGCCGCATCGCCGCAGATCCGCCGAGCATTCGCCCGAATTGCCCGTCAGCCACAAGCTCTCGCCGCAGCCGCTGGTTCTCTGCGCCTAGCTCTGCGAGCTGAACCAGATTCGCGACGCGCTTGCGCAGCTCTTCGATGTCGAATCCCTTCACGATGTAGTCATTCGCGCCGTTGCGCAACGCATCGACAGCCGTGCGCGCCGTATCGAGCGCGGAGACGATCAGCACCGGCGTCTCGTCAGCATTTGCTCGCAGCGAGCGCAGGAATGCGTTGCCGTCTTCCTCCGGCATGATCAGATCGAGGAGAATCAAGTCGGGAGCTTCGCGCGAAATCGCCTCGCGTGCCTCTCGCGCCGAGCCCGCCTCGACGACGCGAAAATTTCCTTCCAGCGCGCGCCGCATCCCGTAGCGCGCCGCCGGCTCGTCGTCCACGATCAAAATTGTTCGCATCGATTATTGTGCAGGGGCGAGGATTGCGCGGACCCGATTCACCAGCTCCGGTCCTGCCTGGTCCGCTTCCGACGTGGAAAAATTGGGCGGCAAATGCAGCAGCTGCACGTTCGGCGCGCTCTGGCGGATTTTTGTGACGGCCGCTTCATTCGATCGCATCGCCGGACCACAAATCACGAGGCTACTCCGCGCTCCCATCGCCAGCGCCGCCGCATCGGACGGATACTGCGTGGTGAACACCTGATATCCGGATCGCTGCAGCAATATTTTCAAGTACGCCAAAACGTCTAGAGAACTATCGAGACACACGATCCTGTTGCTGGATGCCTCAAATTTCTCCTCCGCGGCTTGCGGCCGCGCGGAAAATGCTTCAGTCGCGTCCTTTTCTGACGCGTACGGATGAAACACGCTCAGCAAACTGGTGGCCTGCAGCACCTGCGCGACAAACGATGAAGGCTGGCAGATTTTCAGATCGCCTCGCGCCGCTCGCAGCACGCCGAGCAGCCGCACGAGCGCTCCCAGTCCGCCGCTATCGATGTAGTTCACCTCGCCAAGCTGCAGCACGACGTTTTTCGTTTGCGCCGTAAATTTCTCGACTTCAGACTGGAGATGTCGCGCTTCGTCGCCGCTCACGATGCGCCCGCGACACCGCACGACAACCACATCTCCCGTACTCTGGCTTTGCAGAATCAGCTGCATCTCAGCGTTAAACCTATCACAGCTAGCTCAGGCTAGCCCCGACGCGGCCGTCATTTCTTCAGTGCCGCTTGCCAGTTCAACACGACCGTGAACGAGGCCTGCCCAATTTGACCCGCCGGAGCCAGAAGGAGGAAACGCTTGCCGTCCGGCGTTGCGGCCCACGGTTCCCTGGCCGCTGAAGTCGGTGGCAGCGGCGTTTGAAATAGGGCTTTGGGCACCCCGGCCTGGAACACCGGGTTCGTGACGATGTCGACAGCCATCAGCTTTCCGTCGGCGCCCACGTAGTAGAGCTCCTTCCCGTCCTCGCCCCACCGGGGATTAGCGCCTCCCGCCGTTGAAATCAGCCACTTGCCGCCGGTATCCGAGGCTGCCGAGGGCGAATCCGGCGTGAAGGTTCGAACGTAAATCTCGTTGCGGCCCGACTCATCCGACTGATAGGCGACCAGGCGCCCGTTCGGGGAGAACCGGCCGAAATCGTCGTTGAACTCTGTACGCAAGAACAGGAATGGCTTCTTGTCACCTTCAAGCGGTAGCACCCATAGTTCCCCCTTTTCAGTTTTGGGCTCCTGCGTCGTATAAAGCAGAAAGCGCCCGTCGCGCGAAAAGCTGGTCGGATACTTGCTCCCGTCCGTCCTCAGCAGGAGTTCCTCGTCTCTCGCGCCGCTCGCGGGCTTCTGATAAAGATCGTAAATGCCGCCGTGGTTGGAACGGAAGACGATTCGATTGGCGTCCGGCGACCATATCCCAGCGGAAGCGTCCGCGGAGCCGAACGTGAATCGCTCGCTCGTGCCTCGCGAAAAATCGAGCAGCCAGAGGGCAAGTGCAGTGTTCGAGTCGAGTCGGCTCACGGCCGCTTGCTTTCCATCGGGAGAAATGTCGAGCGAGGTAAAGTCGCTCGGTTCCCCGACCGTGCCCAGAATGTTCCCCTGCCGGTCAAACCAGGTGGGCTGGAAAGGGCCGGCGCCTCCGCCCGACTTAAAGACCAGAACGTCGTTATTCGAAACCGCGAAGTAGCCGTAATTCCTAAAGGTCGCGACATGGGTGGCCACCGTGATCGGCTCGCCCGACAATTCAAGACGCTGGGCGTCGAACGGCTGCGCCATCAACGCCCCGTCGCGCACGAAGAGCAATTGCCCGGAGCCGGCGTCGGAAGGAGGTGCGTAAATCGTGTCGTACTCTGTCGGCAAGATCTCCTTCGAACCTTGCTCATCGGCTTTGGCATCGAGAGAGCCAACGAAGGCGCCACTGTTTCCCGGCTTGCTCGAGTTGCGGTGATAGATGAAGTGCCGCCCGTCCGGAAGGAAGACCGGAAAGTCATGAAGGATTTCACCGCGTGATGAATCGAGAGTGGTCAGCGGGGACGCCGGGCCGCCATTTGCCGAAACTCGCATCAGGCCCGCGTTGACAGTCCCGAAAATGATTACACCGTCGCGGTTCCACGCCCCCCCAAGCACGATTCCGTTGATTTCGCACAGCGTCTCTGGCGCGCCACCGGATGCGTCAATCTTCTTCAGTTTTCCCCCGTCGCCGAACACGATGAAGCGGCTGTCGGGCGACCAGAAGAGGGAAGTCAGTTGAGGCGATCCCGAATTATCCAGGCGTCGCGCCTCGAGCGAGTCAAGCGGGCGTACCCACAGACTCAGAACGCCATCCGGCCCCGCGGCGGCAAAGGCCAGCTGGCGGCCGTCTGGGGATAGCGCAAATAGGGTTCCGGCCCCTCTCGTGGACTGTGAGATTTCAAAGCGCACCGGCTCGGCAGGAGCGCGTGGCTTTTCGCGGAAGTGAATGAACGCGATTGGTGTAAGAGCGACGAACAGTAGTCCCGCAATCGTCCACGGCAGTGCGCGGCGCCAAAGCGGCGCCGCTGCCTGAGGAGTGCCTGCGAACGCAGGGTCCGGCGCGCCGGAAATCACTTCGTCGAGCGATATGCGGGCGTCACCGATGTCGCGTAGCCGCTGCTTCGCATCCTTTTGCAAGCAACGTTGCAGCAGTACGCGGACACGAATCGGCGTTTGCGCCGGAAGCAACGACCAATCCGGCTCGGCGCGTATCACCGCCGCCAACGTGTCCGTCACCGTCTCGCCTGTGAATGTCTGCTTCCCCGTCAACATTTCGTACAGCACGCACCCAAACGCCCAAATGTCTGCTCGCCGATCGACCGTCTTCCCCTTCGCCTGCTCGGGCGACATATACGCGGCCGTGCCCAGCAAAACCCCTTGCATCGTCGCCAACCGGCTCAGCGTTGGCGAAGTCGAAATGTCGATCGACGACGCATCTCCTTCCAGCGCCTTGGCCAATCCGAAATCCAGCACCTTCACCGCGTCGTCCGCCGTCACCTTCACATTCGCCGGCTTCAGATCGCGATGCACGATTCCTCGCTCGTGCGCGTACTCCAGTGCGTCGCAAATCTGCCGTGCGATCTTCAGCGCTTCATCGACGGGAATCGGTCCTTGCCGGATGCGGTCGGCTAGCGTCGGTCCGTCGACCAACTCCATCACCAGCGCGTGCGTGCTGCCGGAATCTTCTAATCCGTATATCGAAGCGATGTTGGGGTGATTGAGCGATGCGAGGACTTTCGCTTCCCGCTGGAATCGCGCCATGCGGTCGGCATCGCGCGCAAACGCCTGCGGCAGGACTTTCAGCGCCACATCGCGCCCGAGCTTCGAATCCCGCGCGCGATACACCTCGCCCATCCCGCCCGCGCCAAGTTTGGCGACAACGCGGTAGTGCGAAATTTCCTGGCCGATGGCGAATTCCGCGCCGGACATGGTGCCGGAATTCTAATCTGCTTTGTGGGTTACTCCCAAGGAATCTTCCATGCCCGCCGCGAGCGGCAGCGTTACGCGAAACCGGCTTCCCCTCCCGCCATCGATCGGACTCTCGCACGCAAGCGTCCCGCCCATTTCGTCGACGCGCCGCGCGACAATCGAAAGCCCGAGCCCGGTACCTGTGGCCTTCGTCGTGAAAAACGGCTGAAAAATTTTCGCGCGCATCTCAGGCGAAATTCCCGGGCCGTGATCCTCGACACAGATTTCGAGCCGGCCGTCTTTGCGCGCTAGGCGCACGCGAACGCGCCCGCCATCCGGCTGCGCTTCAATCGCGTTGACGATGAGATTCGAAAGCACTTCACCAAGCGCTTCCTCCGACGCATGGACCGCCAGATCGTCGGCCAGCGCGTCGAATTCGACCACCACGTTTCGCCGTTCCGCATCGTGCCGGAAAAGCGCCACCGTCTGTTTCGCAAGCGCCACTGCGTCCGCGCGCTCGCCGGTCGCCGCAGGTTTCGCGAATTTAAGCAATTGGCTGAGCTTTGCGTTCATGCGGTTGATTTCGTCGAGCACGAGCGCACAATCGTGGCGCACGTCGCTGGGCAAATCGCGCTTTTCGAGCTGCACCTGCAAAATCGTCTTCATCGAGCTCAGCGGATTGCGCAAGTTGTGCGAGACGCTCGCCGCCATCTGCCCGAGCATCGCCATGCGTTCGCGCTCCGCCAGTTCGCGCTCGAGGCGGATCTTTTCTTCGATCAGGACGCACAGATCCGCCATCGCTGGAAGCTGTTCGGCGAGAAATTGCAGCGCCGCGGTTGTTTCCCCGGTCAGAAACGCGCCGGTCGACGCCGCTTCGAGCAAGCCGATCTCTTTGCCATCCTTGGCCAGCGCGATTCGCGCCACGTGGCCCAGGCCGCCCGGCGCTTCGAGCGGCTCCAGCGCCGGATCGCGCGGAATCGAAATCCGGACGGCGGCAAGCCCAAATTCCTGGCGAATCAATCCTTCCGCGCGCGCGATCAGCCGCGCGAGATCGCCGTACCGCGCTTCGCTTTGCAGTTCGACGCTCAGCCGCTGCGTTCGGTCCATTCGCTCGCGCAGTGTGCGATGCAGAACCGGCCCGATCACACGTTCGAGCGGCTCAAACATGAAAATCAGTACGAACAGCAGGACGCTCGCCGTCGCCTCCGGCGGAAACACGGGCGCGAGCCATCCGCTGATCCGGTGCACGAGCGCGAGATACAGCAGCGCGAGAAACGTCGCCGACAGTGCATACACCAAATTCCTCTGCGCGCCATATTCGAGAAAGTTGTGCTTCAGCGAGTGGTAAATCAGCAGCGCACCGGGTAGGACTGCCACCCATAGAACTGCGCCGGCCAGCGCCGCCCCGCGGAACGAGGTAACCCCTCCGACGCTTTGGGCTAACCCCAGCAGAACCGTGAGGGCGGCGGAAACGCAAAATAGTGCTGCGAACAATTTCCGCTCGTTCTTTTCCTTTGCGGCTCGCCAGTCCTGAAACTCACAGACTGCGTCTATGAACGCAACGGAATACAGCCCTGCACCAGTGCCAGCAAGAAGACTCCCCAAAGCAAAAGAGAGACGTTCTCCCACCGGCAGGCCGCTCCGCAAAAAGAACGAAACGCCCAAAGCAAGCTCGACCAGGCTGGCTACGTAGAGAACAACAAGCAGCGGTCTGGCAAAAACGCTCGGCCGCGACGCCCGAATTTGCCGACGGTAAGCATAGTGCGTGTGCCAAACAAGCGGAACAATCAGCAGGACGCCGAGCGCGACAAGCCCTTGCGAAAGTAACCTCGTCGCCTGCGGGACCACGCCATACTGAATCTCCGCGTTGATTTCGAGCAGCCCGCCGGCGTAGATCAGGAACAGCGCGAGGATGAGGAAGAAGAGCAGGCGCTCGAAAAGGCGCGGACGGCGGTGGCCGAGAATCAGCGCGATCAGAAACAAGTAGACGAGCGTCCCTGCCGTCAGCCCAATTAGTCGCGCGTAGAAGAGATAGACCACCAAAGCGCCTTGGTCCTGCGAATTCTAGTCGCAGCGCGATGCCAACTCAATCGCGAATCGCCTTTCCGAAATGTCGCAACTATCACACTGCAAATACAGGGGTTACGCTCGATCTCGCCGGCCAGGAGAACTGCCGAAATCCATCGATTTTCACTTGACTCCCCATTCGGTTTTGCTATATTAGCAGTCGCTTGCGAGGAGTGCTAATCTCGCACTCCTACAAAATCACCTTAAGAAGACCTTCGGAGGAATCGCAAACATGGCAGTCAACATTACCCCGCTCCACGACCGTGTGCTCGTGCGGCGGCTCGAGGAAAAGGAGACTGTGAAGGGCGGCATCATCATCCCCGACACGGCCAAGGAGAAACCCCAGGAAGGCGAAGTGATCGCCGTCGGCGCCGGCAAGCTCAACGAAAAGGGCGAGCGCATTCCGCTCGACGTGAAAGCCGGCGATCGAGTCCTCTTCGGCAAATATAGCGGCAACGACATCAAAATCGACGACGAGGAGTACATGATTCTCAAGGAAGACGAAATCCTCGCCAAGATCGGCGGCGCCGCGAAGGCCGCCAAGAAGTAACTTCCGCCCAGCCCGCAGCGCGGGCGCCGCGGATAACCAATCTCAGCATCTCGAACAGGAGAACTCGAAATGGCAAAGCAAATCGTGACTGGTGAGAATTCGCGCCAGTCGATCCTGCGCGGCGTCAATGCACTGGCGGACGCCGTCAAGATCACGCTCGGACCCAAGGGAAGGAATGCTGTCATCGAAAAGAAATTCGGCGCGCCGGTCATCACCAAGGACGGCGTCACCGTAGCGAAGGAAATCGAGCTGGCCGATTCGCTCGAGAACATGGGCGCGCAGATGGTGCGTGAAGTCGCGTCGAAGACGTCGGACGTCGCCGGCGACGGCACCACCACCGCAACCGTTCTCGCGCAGGCGATCTTCCGCGAAGGCGTCAAGACTGTCGCGGCGGGCGCCAGCCCCACGGCCCTCAAGCGCGGCATTGAGAAGGCCGTCGAAGTCGCGGTCGAGGAAATCAAGAAGCTCCACAAGGACGTCAAAGGCGAGATGATCGCGCAAGTCGGCACGATCTCCGCCAACAACGACAAACAAATCGGCAACATCATCGCCGAGGCGATGAAGAAGGTCGGCAAGGACGGCGTCATCACCGTCGAGGAATCGAAGACGATGGAGACGACGCTGGAAGTCGTGGAAGGCATGCAGTTCGACCGCGGCTATCTGTCGCCCTACTTCGTCACCGACCCGGAGCGCATGGAGTGCGCGCTCGAAGACGTCCGCATCCTCATCCACGAAAAGAAGATCAGCTCGATGAAGGACCTGCTTCCCCTGCTCGAGCAGATCGCCAAGATGGGCAAGCCGCTGCTGATCATCGCGGAAGACGTTGAAGGCGAGGCTCTCGCGACTCTCGTCGTCAACAAGCTCCGCGGCACGCTGCAGTGCGCTGCCGTGAAGGCGCCCGGCTTCGGAGACCGCCGCAAGGCCATGCTCGAAGACATCGCCACCCTCACGGGCGGCAAGGCCATCACCGAAGACCTCGGCATCAAGCTCGAGAACGTGAAGGTCGAGGACCTCGGCCGCGCCAAGAAAATCACCATCGACAAGGACAACACCACGATCGTCGAGGGCGCAGGCCGCGCCAGCGAGATCGAGGGCCGCGTGAAGCAGATCCGCACGCAGGTCGAGGAGACCACGTCCGACTACGACCGCGAGAAGCTGCAAGAGCGGCTCGCCAAGCTCGTCGGCGGCGTCGCAGTGATCAAGGTCGGCGCGGCAACCGAGACCGAGCTGAAGGAAAAGAAGGCTCGCGTCGAAGACGCAATGCACGCCACCCGCGCAGCTGTCGAGGAAGGCATCGTTCCCGGCGGCGGCGTCGCGCTGGTCCGCTGCATTGGCGCTCTCGAAAAGCTCAAGCTGCACGATGACGAAGCGATTGGCGTCAATATCGTGAAGCGCGCGCTGGAAGAGCCGATGCGTCAGATCGCTCTCAACGCCGGACAAGAGGGCGCGGTCATCGTCGGCCGCATCCGCGAGTCCAAGGACGAAAACTTCGGCTACAACGCGGACAGCGAGGAGTTCGTCGACCTTGTCAAGGCGGGCGTTATCGACCCGGCCAAGGTCACGCGCCTCGCTCTGCAGAACGCCGCGTCGATCGCCGGCCTGATGCTCACCACGGAAGCGCTGGTGGCGGACATCAAGGAAGACGAGAAGAAGGGCGCAGCGGGCGGCGGCGGTATGCCTCCCGGCGGCGGTATGGGCGGCATGTACTAAATCCCAGCTGTTTAGGGGGTCGGAGCTTCAGCTCCGACATCGAAGCCTCAATGCGAATTGGGCTTTAGCCCCTGAGGTAAATAAACAAGGGCGGCGAGATCGCAAGATCCGCCGCCCTTCTTCTTTGCTGTCATCCCGAACCCGGCCCCGACGATTTGAGTCGGGGACGGCGGTGAGGGATCTGCTGTTGCCGTTCACAAGGGGCGTCCTCGGTTTCGGGGACGCCCTTTTTTTTCTGCGATCTGTCGGAAAAGAGCTAGAACGAGATTGTCACCGCAATCGCGATGCCCGGGTAATTGGTGTCGTAGAGGTAGTAGCCGTCGTCTGTGTAATCCAGATAGCAGTTGTCGGTCTCATACCACGTGGGAGGCCAATTGTCGGGCCAGGTATCGACGAACGTCACCCAATAGCCGTCGTATTGAAACCGCGGAAAGCCGCCCACGAACAGCAACGGCAGCGCGCTGATCCGGAAGAAATGGTCATGGCCGAAGTACTGCCGGAATCGGGCCTCGGGAATCCGGTAGCCGGTGTAGCCGCCGCGTTGAGCCCAAGTCTGATGCTCTCTGGCCCACGAAGTGGCGCGCGAGTGGACGAACCCGCTGCGCACCTGCCCCTGATGTTGTGGCACGCCGCTGGGGTGAACACCGTCATGGGTGGCTTCCGTCGGCTTGACGCCGCCATGATAGTTGCCGCCGTAGGCTTGCTGCGGACGCGCCGGCGCTGGCGCCGGTCGGGCGGCCTGATGCTGAGCTGCGGGCTGCGGCCGGTCGGCAGGACTTTGCTGGTGTCCCTGCCCCTGCTCCGGCTTACCCTGATCTTTTTCGTGCTGTTCCTGCGCGTACATGGGAGCCGCGGCTGCGAAGAAAAGGAGCAATGCTCCCGTGGTGATACGTCGAACTGGTTTCATGATTGGTGCCTCCATGACGCTGATTTGGTGCGGCCTTCGCGGATTGCGCGGGCGCGGTTGTGGGTCGGTCGATTCGCTTCGGTGGGAGCGCAGGCTGGACAGCACTCCGCTACCGAACTGTGGTTGAACGTTTGGGCCTGTTAAGCAGGCACACTTATATACTCGTCGGCCTGCCAAGTCATGGGATTTTTCGGCGGCGCCGCGCCTTCCGGTGCCAGTGGCGCAGGCACTCCTGCCTGTGCTCCTGCCTCTAATTCGAAAAAGGGCGTCCTCGGTTTTTTCGGGACGCCCTTTTTCTTTGCCGCGACGCCGGTCACAAGAGCGTGGGAGGTTCTGCGGCGGCGCGTCCAGCTGTCACGCGCGGGCAGAATTGCTTTGGACCGATCGATCGAGAAGCCTTTGGGACACGGGACGCAATTCTTCAGGATGCTCGCGGAGATAGGCGAGCAGGTGCCGCCTTTTTTCGCTGCCTCGCTCTGATGCGCCTGTCCCAGCTCGCGCGCCGCCGGGAATGATCCTCGGCTGGCGGTCGGCCACGCGGCCGTAGATGGATAGCCACATTTTCTTGATCGTCGGAAGCGACACACCGAACGCCGTAGACAGCTCTTGATCAGTGGCTTCGCCAGCGAGCGCAAGGAGCAAGAGTTTCTGCTCTCCGTAACTGAACCCGAGTTGTGGCGGAGAATAGTCGAACAAAGATCCGATCCAGGAAGCTGCCCATGACTTGTCGCGCCGCGCGTCGATCTCTCGCATAATGCCCATCAAGTGCGGCTTGTGCACGATTTTCCGCGCATCGAGATTCGACAAGTCCACGTACTGAGCCTTAACTGGATCCCAAATCAAACCGCCCGTCTGGACAGTCCATTCGATTCGATCCGCGCTGTCCGCTTGCGACGCAATTATCTCCTTCCAAAGAAAGCCGCGGTGCGTCTCGATGAATGCTTTGATCAGCGCGCGATGCACTTCAGCACTCGTTTCATACTCCGGTCGAATGCAACCTTCCCAACAGACGAGATTGAGGCCACCGCGAGAGTTTGCTTCTTGCAGCTGCTTTCGAGACAGTGCCGGAGAACGACCCTGCGTCAGGCGCACCGCGAGTTCAGGCCCAATCCAGACGAGTGGCGGAGTTTTTAGCTCGCGAACGAACTCATCGGTAACAATCAGGCTCACACCTACCGCGCAAATCCTCCCCTGAGACACCCCTAACTTCTCGAATACGGTGGCGTTGTATGCCTCGCACTCAAGCAACCGCAACCATGCAAGCTGCAAGTGCCGTATCGCCGGGCCGTAGCGGGCGCCGATTACTGGATGCGACGCAACGATCTCCGCGCATTCGGGAACGTCTTTCGGTTGCATGGGGCGCCAGCGGAGAGTCATGGCAAATGGTTACACAATATGTGCAAACAGTTTCATGGTCCTTTTAGATGAATTGTATTTACCATGAGGTTAGCTACCATTGCCAGCCCATGCGGGTGCTTTACTCTTTTTCTGGGGCCGAGGCGAGCCATGAGATGGACTAGATGCGCGTTGGCTGCCATATGTGTCACAACTGCCTGTTCGTTCCTGGCTCCTGCAGCTTTCGCTCAAAACGATTGGATCTGGGTCGGAAAATCAAGCGTGTGGAGTCAAGCGTCCAACTGGAACGTAAATGGCGAAGTTGCAACCTCAGCTCCCACGGCCACCAGCAACGTCTACATCGATGACGGCAGCCCAAATGTCTCAGTTGTCACCGTGGATGTAATCGACGCGGCCGCAAATAACCTAACCCTGGACTCGGACGACACGTTGACGTTCTACTCTAACGCCACGCTGACCGTGAGCGGGAGTGCCACTCTAAACGGCACTACCAACATCGGCCTGGGCGAGCTCAGGCTGAACGGGCCGTCGACAAACACTGGCACGATCACGTTGAGCCAGGTTCTCGTCACACTTCCCAGCGGTATCCAGGTGGTCCAGTCTCAAGGGCAGCTCGACGGTAGCGGCACGCTGACCAATACGGGGACGATTCAGGGTTCCGGCAGGATCTCGCTGTCTCTGACGAACTCCGGGCTGATTGTCGCCAGCGATTCGTCCAATACTCTCCAGATCTTCGCAAACGTGAACAATTCCGGCGGAATCGTGCGAGGATTTAATGGCACCATCGCGCTGCAGGGTGCGACAGTGACTGGCGGCGTGGTGGATGGGAACATCTACGCTAACAACGGAGCCGTGCTGAATGGCGCGCAATTTGCCGGCGCGGACCCGGGGGTCGGGGCGACGATCACCAGCGGATCGACGCTGGGAATTCAGGGGATCGTGACGAATGCCGGAACTCTGGACCTCAAGGATGGTGTCACGCTGACGGGACCCGGCACGATTTCGAATCAGGCCGCTAGCGAGATCATTGCGCAAGGCCAGGTCGATCTTCAGGTCAATGTGACTCAGGCCTCCAACGGCATTCTCAGAGGGCTTGCATCGTCTGGCGGATTAGTGGTGCTGGACGGCGTGACGGTGACTGGTGGTGTCGTGGACGGCAATATCGCGGCCAAGAACGGAGCCGTGCTGAATGGCGCGCAATTCGGCGGCGCGGACCCCGGGGACGTAACGACACTGGCTGGCGGTTCAACTCTGGGAATTCAGGGAACCGTGACGAATGTCGCGGGTCTCACGCTTGGAAGCGGCGGGTTGGGCGCGACGCTGAATGGTAGTGGAACGATCGTGAACAATAGCACGATTCAAGGGGGCGGCGTGTTAGGCGTCGCGATCAGCAACAACGGATCCATCACAGCCAACGATCCGACCGCGGCGCTGGTAATCGCAGGAAACGTCACGGCTCCTAAGGGGACCGGCTCACTGGCAGTTTCGAACGGAGCAACCATGACGTTCGACGGGGTTACCGTCGACACTCAGACCATGACCATTAGTGCTGGCAGCGTGTTGAACGGTACCGGCACGCTCATCGCAGGGACCGAGGTGGTGAACGCTGGAACCGCGGCGCCCGGGATGGGCGCTCCCGGGATGCTGACCATCGATGGCGTCTACGCTCAGATCGGCTCTGGGGCTCTTGACTTCGCCTTGGGTGGCGACGGTCTCGGACAATATAGCCAACTGGATTTAAGCGGGCCCGCGGGTTTCGCGACCGGCAACGTGATCGAAGCCGAGTTCGTCGACGGCTTCGACCCCACAGCCGACTGCGCCGGCGTCACTGGCGTGTGCGAAACCTTTGACGTGCTCAACGTCGCTTCGGGCGGCGCTCCGAGCCCACTAGATTTCAAGTTTGACTTGCCGACGCTGACAGATGGACTCAGTTGGACGGAAGTCGATTCCAACAATGAGCTCCTCCTCGAAATCACCAGCTCGGGCGAATTAACAGGCGGCGGGGGAAGCGGAGGAACCAGCGTGCCCGAGCCGTCAAGCCTCCCGATGCTATGTATGGGACTCGCAGCGGTCGGAAGCTGCGCAGCATTCAAGCGCCTGCGTCAGTCGCGAGCCTGAGCGCACCTGCTACTGGGCGGCTCTGCGCGGGCTACAAGCACGAGGAAGCAGCGGGCCGCAAGGATCTTGAAGTCCAAACCACCCCGAAAGGCGGAAAATCATGGAGAGAGCGAAGCGAACTACGAAGGCGGGACGAAACCGTAAGCGAGGAAAGACTCTGGCCAAGGGTAAAGGCCTGAAGAAAATCAGAACTCTGACTACTACCCAATCCTTGCTGGACATCGGAAACCTTAAGGGTGAGTCAACCGACACACCACACAAGGATTGGATCTAGGTGTAGGGACCTAAAATTCGCAAAGGCCAGCCCGTTCGTGCCTCCGAGCGAGCGCCTTGAGCGGTGAGCGTGCGTGCCGATGGCAAATTGACGAGTCACCTGAGGGAGCGAAGGCCTACCCGTGCTTAAAAACCTCGCGTTGCTAATTGCAGGACTCGTGATCGGGGGCGCCGCCGTTTACGCCTGGGAAGCGCATGCTACGGCAGCGCCGCGATTCTCCACTCCCTACCAGGCTGTTTTGCTCGATACAGGGCAGGTGTACTACGGCAAGATCGAAGGCTTGGGCACAGACTTCCCCGTGCTTCGTGACGTCTATTACATCCAGAGCGTCACCGATCCGCAGACCAAGCAGGTCACTAACGTCCTCGTCCGCCGCGGCAAGGAATGGCACGGCCCCGAGTACACCGTCCTGAATGCGCGGCACATCGCCATGATCGAGCCCGTCAGCCCATCATCGAAGGTCGCGACGCTCATCGCCCAAGCCAATCAATAGCTTTTTTCAGGCCGGTCCCCGTCTCCTTTGCTGTCCTCGCTTGTTCACACTGCTGACAGCGAATTTGCCCTCAGCGATGTATCGAAGGAAAGAAACCCGGCCGCACCCTGCTGCGACGCTGGTGGGAGATCCGCTGTTGCGTTTTCCCAAGTGCCCCATTCGTGCGAATGTCGCAAAGGAAGGTAGGTCATGAAGTTCGACCGTCCGCCGACCAGTCGCGCACTTCGAAAAGGACAGCGGGTCCTAGTCCTCGACCAATCCTGTACCTAGGGACAATACTTTTCGCGTCGCCATCGTGGTTACATAGACCGCACCCGGTGTGTTTCCCGGGCGAGAACGATGGACGAAACGAGACGAATATCGCGACGCGCGCACCAGCCGCGAACCGGCGCTGAGGCACGGCTCTGCGCGTGCGATTCTCCGCGTCGCGGCGCGCCGCCTGCGCCTCGAGCGGCGCGGCTCCAATTTTCTAATCGCCAAAATCGTTTAGTAGAATCCGCGCTAACTCATTGCAAACAAACAACCGCGCCCCGTCCTAATCGCCAAAAATTCGCGGTTGCTCGCAGCTCGCGAATTGCAAGCGCGCTTGACCGGCGGCGCGAAGGGATGGTACCAATTTGTCAGTTCCAACCTGGAGAAACGGCATGAGAACGATTGCAGCGAAAAAAGCGTGGGTGGCGCGGTGCGCGGCGGTTGCGGCGGCGATGCTGGCGTCGGCTTGGGGCGCAATGGCGCAGATGCCGGGAACGGAGGGACAGATGGGCTCAAGTGTCCCGAGTCAAACTGCGATCGGAAGCTCCGGCGGCGGAATGACGGACTCGCTGCAGTTCGGGACGATGGGTCATGAGGTCGAACGCGAGCAGGATGCGGCGTACAAAGCGTTCTTGAAGGAGCCGGAGCCGGTTCGAAAGATCAAGCTGGGCGACGGCTTCTTGAAAAAGTATCCGAAGAGTCCGTTTACGGAGCAAGTCGACGTCGGAATGATGAACGCGTACCGCGAATCGCGGGATTGGAAGGATTCGTTTCGCTATGCCGATAGCGCGCTTGTGCTCGAGCCGGATGATGTGGACGTGCTCACGATTGTCGGGTGGACGATCCCACACGTTTCCGATCCGAAAGATCCCGATCATGAGCAACTGCTGACGAAGGCCGAGACGTACTCGAAGCACGCTCTTGACGTGATGGCCAAGATTCCCAAACCGCGCGGCGTGAGCGATGCGGACTTCGCCGCGGCAAAAGCAAAAAGAACTTTTCAGGCGCACAGCGCTCTGGGGCTCGTCTATTTCCGGCGCAATGATTACGAAAACTCGGCCACAGAGCTTGCGCTGGCGACGAAGAACAATCCGGCTCCCGATCCAACCGACCTCTTCATTCTGGGCGCCGATTATCAGAACCTGAAGCGCTACGGTGAAGCGGCAGACGCGTATGGCGGATGCGCTGCGATCACCGGCGCGCTGCAGGACCGCTGTAAGCAGAGCGCCGCGGCGGCGAAAGCGGCCTCGACTGACGCGAAGTAGCGCACGCTCCCGCGCCGCTTATTTCGTGACGTCGATGTCGACGAGAGTGCGCGCAGGAAGCGTGAGCGCCCACCAGCAGAACGCGCCGATGACGGGTACAATCGCGCAAAAGAGAAACGCATTGGCGTAGTGCTTCATGTCGAACATGTGCCCGAGGCTGGGCAGGACGGCCGCGACCACCGCAGACCACGAGCCGGAGCCGATGCCGGCAACGAGGCCAGTCTGTTCGCGCGGATAGGCGAGCGCGCCCGTTCGCAACGCGATGACAACGAAGCCGGATGCGACGAACATCGACCAGAACATCAGTCCGAGCACGAGCGCAGAATTTTTCGTGAGCGGCACGGCGAGAAGCGGAAGCCCCAATACGGCGAGCGTAGCGAATAGCCACGACGGGCGCGGATTTGCGCCGACGAAGCGGTCCACGAACCAACCCCACGCGAAATAGCCGATCTCCCAACCGAGCGGCGGAATCCACAACACCCGGCCGAGCTGAGCCTGCGTGAAGCCGAGCACTTGCGCGAGATACAGCGGCGCGAGATAGAGAATCATGCCGATGGGAAGCGCGCCGAGAGCGTAGGCGGCGACGAGGCTCCAGAAGCGGCGTTCGAGCGGATTGGGCAGCATGACCCGATGCGTATGCCGAGCGGCAGCCGCGGAAAAATCCACGGTCGTGCGCCAGAGCAGAACCCAGGCGAGGCTTCCGACCGCCGTGACGATGAAGGCGGCGCGCCAGCCATAGGCGAGGGCGACGGGCGTCACGATAATCGGCGTAAGGATTGCGCCGAGCGAGCCGCCGCTGTAAGCGATGGCCATGCCACGCGACTGCTGGCTGGGGGGCAGCCAGTCGCTTGCGGTGCGCAAGCCGCCGGGGAAAGTCGTCCCCTCGCCAAAGCCGAGAACGATGCGTGCGCCTGCGAAGCCGAAGAATCCGTGGAGCATGGAGTGAGCGGCGCAGGCAATCGTCCGGAGCGCGACGGAAATCGTCATACCGCGGCGGAGTCCGATGCGATCGAGGACCACGCCCCAAAAGGGATTGGCCAACATGTACGCGATGCTGAAGGCGCTCAGAATCTCGCTGTATCGCTGGGCATTGAGCTTCAAGTCCACGAGAATCATCGGCGAGAGTACAGCGAGGATTTGGCGGTCCATGTAGCTCAGGAGCGAACACGCGAGCATCATCACGACCGGCCACCAAGAACGCCAAGACGTCGATTGGCCGGGGGAATCCTGCGCCGATTCCGGCGGCGAAGATGCTGAAGTCTGAGACATGGTCAAAGAGTTGAGGAATGATACCGCAAGTGCGCCGGCGACACCCGTGACGGATTGGCGAGCAGGCGAGGATCCCTTAGGTGTAAGGATCGAAGCGACGCCTTAGAAAATGCTGTGATCCAATCGCTACTGCTTCGCCGCCGAGAAGCTGGCGCTGGTCCCCGCGAGCAAATCGCGAGAGGTCACGTTTAGAGTTTTTCCGTCGGCTGAAAGTGTGATGCGAGCGACAGATATGGGTTTGCCGTCACGCTTGTCGGTTTCCTCGATCGTATTCTTGTCGATGCGCTTCACGGAGACACTCGTGACACCCGGATCGCCCTTGTAAGGCGCGTCGGTGCCGTCGAGCTTCGCGGAGTAGGACTGACCCGTTGGCGAACTCATGTGGAGGGTGTCGCCGTCGACCTTATAGGTGAAAGTGACCCCGTTCGACGAGATATTTTCGAGCTTCGTCATGCGCCAAGAACCCGACAACGCGTGAGAGCCGACCGGGCCGGCGTCTACGCGCGTCGCACTCCCCTTTCCCGTGACCGGAGCGCCGCTGCTGTTGCTGCTGTCGGTAAATTCGAAGTTGAGCGTCTTTCCGTCAGGGGAAACTGTGTTCTTGCCGACGGTGACGGTTTTCCCGTTCTTCTTGTCCGTTTCGATCATGGTGTGGTCATCCACGATTTTGATATTCACCGTATCGTAGTAAGGATGGCCTGAGACGGGATGGTCCTGCCCATCTGCTTTGACAGAAATCGGTGGTACGCATGTTTTGCATTCAAACGTGCCGTTTTGAAGCAGATAGACATCCGGCTTGGTTGGGAACTGCGCGGACTGCA
The DNA here is from genome assembly GCA_035622875.1 of Candidatus Acidiferrales bacterium. Lineage (GTDB taxonomy): Bacteria > Acidobacteriota > Terriglobia > Acidiferrales > UBA7541 > Palsa-295. Next base: position 81,955 of record DASPUN010000062.1, on the reverse strand, counting down.
CGTCGACCTTCCATGTGCCATCGAAGCCGCTTTGGGCGGACGAGGGCAGCGGTGCCATGAACGCTGCGAATAGAGCGACGAAAATCAGCTTTCTCATTCCTGATTCCTTTCAGCGGCAAGCTGTATTTGTTTGGAGGGGCCCTGACCGAGCGGGAATGTACACCTCAATGAAAGAAGTTGCAATCGCGAGAACCGGTTTCTGTAGTGGCGCTCAAAGTGCTGTGCTAGAGTTTTGCCGATTCGCGATCTTTCGACACTGCGGGCGTTGACGCGCGAATTCCGTTTTCTGCCTCGAACCAAATTCAGGCAAAACCGCCGGCTGGAAGCCGGCGCTAGAAGAGCGTCGCGCCAAAGCTGTGTTGCGGGAAACAAAACGTGATTGAACGAGTTCGATTGCTGATTCGCCGCACGCTCTACGGGCTGCGTGGCGGATTCCTAGTTCGCCCGCTGGCGATCGCGCTGATTCTCGGAGGGGTCGGCGCGCTGCTTTCGTGGTTCGAGGAGCTGCATCCATCGATCGGCGACTGGGTGCCACGCGTACTTTTCCTCTCGCATGGAGATCCGCAAGTCGCGCAGGTGATTCTGGCCGGAATCGCGGGCTCGATCATGACGATCGTCTCGATCGTGTTCGCGATCCTGCTAATGACGCTGACGCTTGCGTCGATGCAATTCTCGCCGCGAATCATCGTCAGTTTTTCGCGCGATCAGGTGACGCAGTGGACGCTCGGCATTTTCCTCGGCACGTTTCTCTACTGCATGGCGGCGCTTCCCGCGGCGCATGCGCTGCCGCATCCATTCGCCCCCATCATTACGGTCATTGGAGCAATCCTACTGGCGATCGTGTGCGTCGGGCTGCTGCTATTTTTCATTCACCACATTTCACAGGCGATCAGCGTGAATCAGATCGTGGATCGCATTGCGTCTGAAACCGAACGAGCGATCGACGAGGTGATGCCGCTTGCGCGCCGGCCCGGCGGCCTGGAAGTGGGAAGCCAGGAGGATCCGAGCACATGGGTGGCGCCGATCTTGAGCGACGTTTCCGGCTACATTCGCTACGTGGATTTGAAACAGCTCCTAGCCGTTGCGACGGATCACCATCTTCGCGTCCGGCTGGTGAGACGCGTAGGGCAGTTTGTGCCGGCGGGAGTTCCGCTGCTGATGGCAAACAAAGCGGAGAACATTACGACAGAGAACAGAGCCGCGTTTCGAGCGGCATTCGATTTCGGGCCGTCGCGCACGCTGCAGCAGGATATCGAGTTCGGAGTGCTGCAGATTGTCGACATCGCGCTGAAAGCAATTTCGCCGGCAGTGAACGATCCGACGACCGCGATCAGCTGCGTCGATCAGCTGAGCCGGCTATTGATTCGTTTCACGGCGCGACAAATGCCGGACGCGATGCTTTACGACCTGCAAGGCGTGCCACGCGTGAGCATTCAATGGATCGACTGCGAGCGACTGCTCGATTCGGCGTTCGAGCAGATTCGGATGTACTCGAAGGGTGACGTTGCGGTAAGCCTGCGATTGCTGCGGGCGCTTGGAGACATCGCTACGGCCGGCACGGACCCATCGTTGCGGCAGGTGCTGTTCGAGCGCGGCAGACGGGTGGTCGATGGGTGTGCCGAGAGAATTGGAGCAGAGGAGTTGAAGCCGTTGATGATTCGGCTTACCGCGCTAGAGAAGCTTGACGGAGGGCCGGGCGCAAAGGCGTCCTAAAAGTCCTAGAAGCGGGGCAAAACCGAAGGTGCCGCGCTGAAGTCCGCGGCGCTACATTCAAATCTTGGACGGCGAACGCATGGCTAATGCTGAATAGAATTCAGAGCAGTTGTGAAGGGGGAGGACAATGACAGGTCCATTGAAGAAAATCCGGCGGATTGCGACGGAAGAGGCGTTTTCGATTCCGGAAGTCGCAGCGGCGTTGCGCGACGTGGCCCGCGCTCCGGGCAACAGCCTCGATTTGACGCTGGTCAAGCGGATCTACGATGCGAAAGCGGACGACGTGCAGGCGCGTCTGCTGCCGCGGCTGCTGGATCTGGAGAACGAGCGACTGCGCGACATGGACGAGAACGGCGTGGCGATTCATCTGCTGTCGCTGACCGCTCCGGGCGTGCAGATGTTCGACGCGGACACGGCGACAGAACTCGCGGCGCTGGCGAACGACCGGCTCGCGGAAGTGATCCGGCGACATCCGACGCGATTTGCGGGGCTCGCGACGTTCGCGCCGCAATCTCCCAAGCGCGCGGCCAAAGAGATGGAGCGCGCGATGAAGACGCTGAAACTTAACGGCTTCATCTTGAATTCGCACACGCACAGCGAGTATCTCGACAATCCGAAATATTTTCCGATTCTGGAGGCCGCGGAGGCGCTCGACGGCTGCATCTACATTCACCCGCGCGCGCCGTCGGACGGGATGGCGGAGCCGTTTCGCGAATACGGGCTCGACAGCGCGCAGTGGGGCTACGGCATCGAGGTGTCGACGCACGCCGTCCGCATGATGGTGGCGGGCGTGTTCGACCGCTTCCCGAAACTGAAGATTTGCATCGGGCATATGGGCGAGGCGGTCCATTTCTGGCTGTGGCGGCTCGATTACATGAACAAGAATGCGCAGAATCGTGGCGCGGCGCCGAAGACGAAGCTCGCGCCGAGCGAATACTTCAAGCGCAATTTCGTGATCACGACGAGCGGGCAGGAATCGCACCTGGCGCTCGATTTCTCGATCAAGGCGCTGGGAATCGATAACGTCCTGTGGGCGATCGACTATCCGTATCAGCCGAGCGCGCCGGCGGTGGCGTTCATGGATTCGGCACCGGTGACAGAGGCGGAGCGGGAGAAGCTCTATCACGGCAACGCGGAGCGAATATTCCACATTGCCGCGGGCGCGGCGGCGCAGGCGTAGGAGCTTGCGCTCGGTTGCCGGGGCTAAAGCCCTCAAAATTTAGGCCGAGCTTTTCGCGGGCCTACCCTTCGGCAGGCTCAGGGCAAGAAGGCCCGCGCTTCCACCGCAATGCGGCCGCAATCGACTGAAAAGCTGATCTGCGCAGTCCGCTAGCGTGAGTGCCGCGCTAAAGGCCGCGGCGCCACATTCAAACCCCGAGACAACCGCTAGCCTTAGCAGAGCCAAGCAATATCGCCGGGCACGGTGAGTTGCGCCCGTACAAAGAAAAAGCAGATTCCTCGGACCGGCCCTGGTCGGGCCGGCCTCGGAATGACAGAATAATTTTGTCGCGGTTGATATCGCGGCTGAAGCCGCGACCCACAAGCCACTAAGCGTTGCGCGTGGCTTCGAAGAGGAACCAGATGCGGCGCTGTGTCTCGTCGATCCAAGTCTCGATGAGGCTGGCGGTGGCGACATCGTTCGCGTCGTCGCACAGGCCGTGGGCCTCGAGCAGGCCTGTGACCAGCGCTTCGTTATCCTGCCGGAGTTCGCTGAGCATATCCTTCGCGTCGACGAATTCGGCGTCGTTGTCTGCGATGCGATGCAGTCGAGCGATGTGGCCGATGGAGCGAATCGTCGTGCCGCCGATTTTGCGGACGCGCTCGGCTATATCGTCGGTCATGGCGAAAATTTGTTCGGCATGCTCGTCGAGGAGCAGGTGGTAATCGCGGAAGTGCGGGCCGCTCATGTGCCAATGAAAATTCTTGGTTTTGAGATAGAGAGTGAAGACATCCGCGAGGAGTGCGTTGAGCGCTCCGGTAATTTCCTTGATTCCTTCGGGGCGGATGTCGGACGGGGTCGCCAGCGAGTTTTTGCGCCGGTCTTTCACTAACGCTTTCTGGGTGGATGCCATTTTCAGCTCCTTTCCGGGTAGGCTTCTCGGGGTCGGGCCAGCATCATACGCTGGTTCCAGTTGGATGCGCCAACGCGAGGCGGAGACGCAACTTTTGATGCCGTGACGGAGTCAGTAGCGGTAAAAGAAATAGGCGGACATGGCGAAGCCGATAGCGATGACGAGCCAGCGGACGTGCTGCGGATTCATCTTCTGCGCGACGTAGGCGCCGCCATAGCCCCCCGCCGCAGCACCGACCAGCATCAGCAATCCCGGCGGCCACGCGATCACGCGCGCCCAAATGAACGTCACGATCGCGACGCCGTTAGCGACGCTGACGAGAACGGTCTTCATTCCATTCATCGCGTGGATGTCTTCCATGCCAAGCACCGCGAGCAACGACAAGACGAGGATCCCTGTCCCAGCGCCGAAGTAGCCGACGTACATGGCGATCACGAGTTGAAGGAACAGGCCTGTGAGGTAGAGGCCGCGAGGAAGTTTGTCGTCGCCCGGTGCGTGGCCGGCGCGCATGCGGACCCAAGAGGTGATGCGTCCGCTGAAGACGAAGAGGAGCGTCGCGATCAGCAACAGCCAGGGGACGAGATGCATGAAGGTCGCGGGCGGCGTGCGAAGCAAGATGAGCGCGCCGAGAACGCCTCCGATGACGCACGCAACGAGAAGCGAGGGGAGCAAGCGGCGCGCGTGTGGAGTGAAGGCGTTGCGATAGGCGACCGAGCTTGCGACCGTGCCGGGCCAGACGGCGACGGTGTTGGTCGCGTTGGCGGGAATCGGCGCGATGCCGCTGAAAAGCAGCGCGGGAAAGGAGATGAAACTGCCGCCTCCGGCGACTGAGTTCACGGTGCCGGCAAGGAACGCCGCGAAGAACAGGAAAATCGGGTGGTTGATGTGCGGAATGTGCAAGCGAAAGAATACCGTGGGCGCAAAGGGATGTCATCCGCGATTGCGAACCTAGGCCAAATAACGCGGAAAAGTATGGTTGGTTGCCGGGATTGGGGCGATTCGATATATTGGGACCGAGAGGTGGGGACGCGGGAATGAGCGACAATCGGGCTGTGTTTGCGACCATCGAAGAAGCGATCGAAGAGATTCGGCAGGGGCGGATGATCGTCCTCGTCGATGATGAGGACCGCGAAAACGAAGGCGATGTGACGATGGCGGCGGAAAAAGTGACGCCCGATGCCATCAACTTCATGACGAAGTTCGGGCGCGGGCTGATCTGCCTTTCGCTCACCGAAGACCGTTGCGAGGAGCTCGACCTGAAGCCGATTTCGCCGCGGAACACGTCCGCGTTTGGCACGCCGTTCTGCGAGCCGATCGACGCGCGGCGCGGCACGACGACCGGCACGAGCGCATGGGACCGCGCGACGACGATTCTGGTAGCCACCGATCCGCATACCAAGCCGGAGGATTTGGCGCGGCCGGGGCATGTCTATACGCTGCGCGCGCGGAAAGGCGGAGTGCTGGTGCGCGCGGGACAGACCGAAGCGTCGGTCGATTTGGCGCGAATCGCGGGGCTCGAGCCGTCGGGCGTGATCTGCGAAATCATGAACGAGGACGGGACGATGGCGCGGATTCCGCAGCTGACCGAATTTTGCCAGCAGCACGGGATGAAGCTGGTCACTGTGGCGGACCTGATTCGCTACCGGATGCAGCACGAGCGCAACGTGCGGCGCATTGCGGAATCGGTGCTGCCGACGAAGTACGGCGATTTTCGGATGATCGCGTTCTCAAGCGACGTGGATCACGAGCTGCATGTCGCGCTGGTGCGAGGTGACATTGCGGATAATCCGATTGGGTTTACGACGGAGGATCGTCCGCCGCTGGTGCGCGTGCATTCGCATTGCCTGACGGGCGATGTGCTGGACTCGACCGTGTGCGATTGCCGGGAGATGCTGGAAGGATCGCTTGAAGCGATTGCGGCGGAAGATCGCGGCGTATTTGTCTACTTGCATCATACGGGCCGCGGATTCCGCATCGATTCCCGCACCGAAGAGGGCGAGGCGCTGCCAAGAATCCTTTATCACCACCGGGAGCACGCGGAACGGGAGCCGAGCGTTCAGCGCGTGATCCAGCATGAAAGCGGAATCGGCGCGCAGATTTTGAAGGATCTCGGATTGCGCAGAATTCGCGTGCTGACGAATTTGCCGCGAAAGGTTGTGGCGCTCAAGGGATACGGACTCGAGATTGCGGATCAGGTATCGCTCGCGATCACGTCGAAGAAGACACACCAGGTGTTGTAGTCAACGAGAATTAGGAACTCCAGAAAACCTCCGGGGCTAAAGCCCCGAACTCCATTGCGAACTCTTCCTCGGGGCTGAAGCCCCGCGCTTCCACCGAAAGCGAAAGGCAGATCCATCGCGTCCGCCAAGAAGGCTGGCGGACGATGCTTCCGAGCGGACAGGCAGCACTCAGCCAAGGATTGTCGCCCCTTCACAAAGATCGTTCAGGGCAAGCGGGCACGATATATCGTGCTCCTACGGTGGCCTCGACGCGCGGTTGAGGAAGATGGCTTGGCGTGAGTCAAGTTCGATTGCCAGGCACGACTGATCCCCTAGGCTCGACTAACCGTCGACCTGGGGGCCCTGCCAGCTGTGCCCGTACAGACCACCGCCTAGCGGGCGAAGACCAAGACGACAAACGAATCGGGGACGAGCGTCGGAAACGGACGCGGATTTTCCGGAGTCGGCGCGGGGCGCGGGCCGAATTGTCCGGTGACGAGATAGACTTCGTGCGTTTTTGGATCGACGGCCATTGTGCGCGCGCCCTGCTGCGTCGGCACGTCTTCGACGGAGCTGAATTTGTCCGGCGAATCCTCGTGCACGATTGAGAGAGTGCCGCTGCCGCATGAAGCGAAGGCAAAGCCGGTGCCCGGGTCGAAACCGTCCGCGTCGACTCCGGCGGCGATGGGCAGCGTGGTGATAACTTTTCCAGAATCGGCGTCGACCACGGCCATGACTTTGTTGCCGCAACCGACGAAGAGGCGGCGGTGCGCCACGTCGATCGCGAGGCCGGAAGGACCCTGGCAGGGATCGAGCGGCCAGTGGGCCATCACGGTGAGGCTCTTTGCATCGATTTCGACTTCTTCGTTTTTGTTTTCGATGTTGACGTAGACGTGACCGGCGCCATCGGCAGCCGCAAATTCAAGCTTGCCGCCGATTTGGATCGTGCCGATGACGATGGCGCTAACGGCGTCGACGACGGTCGCGGTGCCGCTGCGGCCGTTCATTGCGAAAACGCGTTTGGTGGCGGGATCGTAGATGATGCAGTCCGGGTTCATTTCGGCTTGCGCGTGGCCGATGACCTGAAGCGATTTAAGATCGAAGATGGAGATGGTGCCAGCTTGTCCGTTGGAGGTGAAACCGTTGCCGCGGTCGGGCGCGAGAGCGATGCCGTGAACACCGGGCGTGTCCGGAATCTCGCCGGCGATTTTTTCGGAGTCGACGTCGAGGACCATCACTTTGGTGCCGCGCGAGATGAACAGGCGGCGCGTCGGTGAATCGAACGAGAGGTAGTCCCAGAAGCCGTCGCCGCCGACTTTGATCGTTTTCACGAGGTGATAGCCGGAGGGGCCAGCCGGGGGCGCGGCGGCGCGGACTGTGCGAAGCGCAAGACCAAGAAGTGCGGCAAGCGCGACGGCGACGAAGAACAAGCCAAGCTTTCGGGCGAAATGCACGCTCCGTGAATTCATCGCTCCCCCGTGGAGAAAATTTCCAGAAAATTTTGCGGAGCCATCGTATGCCGGGGGGTGAGGGCGCGTCAAATGAAGGGAAGATGAATCGCCGATTCGATTCCGCTGACAGTGCAAGAGAGATTCTTCGACTGTGTGGCCGGACGCCCCGCAGGAGCGGGACTAGAGGCCGTCCGGCCACTTCGCTCAGAATGACGTGATGTTCGGTTTTCGGAAAGTCGGACGTGCGATGGTCTGCGTCGAGCCAACGGAAAAAGGCAAAAGCAGATTCCTCGGTCCCGTCCAAAGGCGGGCCGGCCTCGGAATGACAAGTCGCTTACTGCGGGGCGGGCTTTTTGGGCGGCGCGATGAAGACGTAGGGGCGGATTCTTTCGAGTTTCGATTCCGAGATGCCGCGGATGACGAGCAGGTCCTCGACGCGGCGAAACGGACCGGCCTTCGTGCGAAACGCCACGATCGCTTTCGCGGTGGTAGGCCCGATGCCGGGAAGTTGTTCGAGCTGATTTTCCGTGGCGGCGTTGAGATCGACCGAATGAAGCGGCGGCGGAGTTTTCTTGGGAAACGCCGGGCCAGCCAGGACGAAGAACAGCAAAACCAATCCGAGCACCCAAGGAACGTGCGTCAAGCGGCGGTTCGTCATTTCCAAAGCCGCGGAGAATCTTTGAACTGGTCTTCCCCTAGGAACCGGGTCTCGCTCCGGCTCCAATCGAAAAGGATTCTATGGCCAATCAAGAAGCCAACGATCACGAGCGCCAGCACGTCACGCCATACCCCGTGAGGGCGCAGCACAGCAAACAGCAGTATGCCGAGCAAGGCGACGATGAGCAGAGTCCACGCTAACTTCTTGCGCCGGCGGTTGTCGCGCCAAAGATCGGCGTTTACTTCCTGTTGCATGTTGGTTCGGGCCGATCGCCGTTCTAGTTAGGAGACCGCGTTCCCTTGCGCATCGTACACCGTAACGGGGCCGAAGAGAGCGGCTTGCTCGCCGATCTGAGAGCGGTCGCCAACGACGACGATCTGGGAATTGGCGGAATCGAAATGGCGGCGCGCGGCGGCGAGAACATCGTCCGCCGTGAGCGCGTGAATTCGCTCGCGGTATGTTTCGAGGTAGCCCTCGGGCAATTGATCGAGATAGACCGTCGAGAGCTGGCCGAGGAGACCGTCCTGCGTGGCAACGCCGAGAGAAAAGACGCCACCCAGATAGTTGCGCGCGCTATCGAGCTCTTCCGGCGTGACCGCGACCGAACGCATGCGGTCCATTTCATAGAAAATTTCGGTGAGAGTGGCGGCAACGACTTCGTTGCGCACGGCCGCGCGGACCGTGAAAAAGCCTTGCTGGCGCAGCGCGGTGACGCCGCTGCCCGGGCTGTAGGTGTAGCCCTTCTGCTCGCGGATGTTGAGGACGAGCCGCGAATGAAACGCGCCTCCGTAGATCGAATTGGCCAACGTCAGGCGATACCAATCGGGATGGCGGCGGGTGATCGCAAGATTGCCGGCGAGCACCTGCGTCTGCACGGTGCCGGGCCGGTCCACGAGATAGACGCGGCGGCCGGCCTGATACGGCGGCGCGGGCGATTCCGGCTGCGGCGGCTTCGGCGCTTTCCAACTGCCGAACGTTTTTTCAACTTGGCCGAGCATCTCCTCGGTTGCAAAGTCGCCAACGATGACGAGGAGCGATTCGGCAGGGACGTAATGCTGCTGATAGAACTCGACAAGCTGCTCGCGGCGAAATGCGGCGACCTGCTCCTCGGTGGGCGCGATGATCGCGTAGGGATGTTCGCCGAAGAGGACGCGGCGCATGCGCTCGTTCGCGAGAAAACCGGGCGTGGTGCGCTCAATTTTCAGCTCTTCGAGACGCTGGCGGCGCTCGCGCTCGAATTCGTCGTCGGGAAACGAGGCGTTGCGCGCAAGATCGGCGATGAGCTCGAAAATGCCGGAAGAAAACTCCGCCAGGCCCGAGACTGCAATGGCGCTGGAATCAGCGCCGGAGCTGGTGCCGAGGCTCGCGCCCATGCGGCGGAGGTCTTCCTCGATCTGGCGGCTCGAGCGCGAAGCAGTGCCAGTGCGGACGACGGTGGCCGTGATTTCAGCAAGCCCTGGCGCGCGATGCGCGACGACCGCATTGCCGCTGCGGAAATACAGCTGCGCAGAAATTTTCGGAAACTCGCGCGACTCGGCGAGAACGAGCTGAAGGCCATTGGAAAGCGTACGAACCATGCGCTTCGGCCAAGCGACCGGACGCTCGGGCGCGAGAGCGGGCGGTGTGGTGCGGCGCGAAACGGAGGCGGTGGACGTGCTCGGCGACGTCATTGTGCACCTCCGGGATTCACCGGGCGGCGGAAGAGCACCGCGCGGTTTCGCGGCACGAGATATTTCTTCGCCACAGATTGGATCTGTTCGGGCGTGACGGCGAGGAATCCATCGAGAATCGTGTTGATGCGCGCGGGATCGCCGTCGAATAGCGTGAAGCACGCCAAGTAGTGCATCAGGCCGAAACGAGGCATGTAGGAGCCCATGCCGCCTTCGAGCATCGAGTAATAGTCGGCGCGGAACTTCACTTTCACGGCGTCGAGCTCATCCTGCGGTACGCCGCTATGCTGCACGGCCTCGATTACTTCATCGTAGACCGCGACGGTGCCCTCCGATGTGAATTCTGGCTTGTGAAAAATGCGCGAGACCATTTGCGTGGGGCCGTTGGTATCGAGCAGATCGACGCCGCCTTCGGCATCCACGGCAATCTGCTCTTCAAGCACCAGCTTGCGATAGACGCGGCCGGCGCGACCGCCGTGCAGAATGCGGTCGAGAATACCGACCGCGTACCAATCGGGCGTTTCGCGCTGCGGCATGGTGTAGCCGATGGCGATGGCGGGAAGAGGGCCGAGCTTTTCCGGCACTTCGCCGCGACGCTCTTCGGTTTGCGGCGGCTCGGTGATGTCGGCGCGCGGCGGAAGCGGCTGCGCGGAAATGTCTTCGAAATAACGTTTTGCCAGCGCGAAGGCTTCGGCGGGATCGAGATCGCCGAGCATCAGCAGCACAGCATTGTTGGGCGAATAATACGTGCGGAAGAATTGCTGCACGTCGGCGAGCGTGGCGGCGTCGAGATCGGCGAAATCGCCGTAAAAATTGTGCGCGTTGGGCCAGTTGCGGAACGCTACCGGCGGCAGGTCGAGCCACGGGAAGCCGCCATAGGGCTGGTTGAAGACGTTGACCCGGACTTCTTCTTTGACAACGTCGCGCTGATTGCGGAGATTTTCATCGTCGACTTTCAGCGCGCGCATGCGATCGGCTTCGAGCCAGAGAACGCGCTCGAGGGCATTCGACGGGACAGACTCGAAATAATTGGTGATGTCGTAGTTCGTGGTGCCGTTGAGCAGGCCGCCGGAGGAATTGATGAGGCGAATGTGTTCCATTTTTCCGGCGTTCTCGGAACCCTGAAACATCATGTGTTCGAAGAGATGGGCGAAGCCGCTGCGTCCGCGCGGTTCGAGCCGAAAACCGATTTGATAATAGACGCCAACGGTAACGAAAGGCGCCGAGCGATCCGGCGATGCGACGACGCGCAAGCCGTTGGTGAGCGTTGTGTGTTCGACGGGAATGTGAAGGTGCTTTGCGGGTGCAGCCAACTCGTTAGCCTCCATAAAGAGTGATTCTTCAACTGCGCGTCACGACGTCCCACAGGAGTGGGACGACCATACACGTCGTGACGCTCCGCTCAGAATGACGATGCGTCACGGACAAGCGATTCAAGGCGCGGCAAGCGCGCGGTTGATCTGTTTCAGCGCCGCGCGCGGATTCCTTGCGAGGACGCGGCCCGAGAGCAGCGCGAGCGCTGCGTACGCGTCCCGAATTTCGCGCGGATAGCGGCGAAGCGCGCGCGTATGCTTTGCGACGATCGCGTAATCGCCGCGCGACAGAGGCCCGGTCCAAGCCGCGCGAGGCCCGATGCGCTCTATATTATCGAGGATTTGCCGCGCCAAAGGTAAGAGCGTTTGCGTGGCGCGGGATCGCGTGAAGCCGATGCCGATAAGCAACTGCAGGCCGGCTTCGATCACGGGATAGAGGCTGCCTCCGGCCATCACGGCTGATGCGTGGTAGATCGGCTTGTCGCACGTCGCGATTGGAATGGGAATTCCGCCGAGCGACTTGGCGATCGATTGGGCGACGCGTCGGGCCTTGGCGTCGCCCTCGATTGCGAAAATCACGCCGCGCAAATTCGGGATGATGGCGCCGCCGAATGCCTGCATGGGATGAAGCGATCCGGTTGCAGCGCCGCGGCGTGCGAGCGGTGCGAGCGCGGTGCGGTCGAGAGTCGCGCTTGTGTGCAGAGCGATCTTGCCGCGCCAGGCGGAGCCGCCGAGTGTCGCGAGAGACTGCGCGAGGGACGGAAGAATGTCGTCCGGAGTCGAGAACAGGATTAGTTCGGATGCGAGGATTGCGGCGACCTCAGGGGCTAAAGCCCTTCTTCCAGAGGCACGCTTTTGTCGGAGCTGAAGCTCCGACCCCCTAAACGGCCTAGCGAGTTCCGGGGCTAAAGCCCCTTCAAGGGCAGGACGCTTTTCGCGGGGCTGAAGCCCCGCGCTTCCACCCAGGCGAGGAAAGATTTTTTCCGCGGCGTAGGGCGTGCCGGCGCCGATGGCGCGGATGGCGGCGCGGGCGGAAGCGGCCGAGCGTGTGACCACGGCGCCGATGCGCCAGCCGCGCTCGCGCAGACGCTTGCCGAGCGTTTTGCCTACGCGTCCTGCGCCGATGATGGAAACAGTGCGTTTCATCGAGCGTGTTAGCATAACTTGGAGAAGGATTTTCGAGCGGAGAAATTGCTTTGCACGTTTTCTTCACGGCTCTTTTGGGTTTCGTCGCGTTTTTGTGGGTCGCAGAATTCGTAGTCCTGGGGCGCGGAGTGCCGACGCTTCCGTCTGTCGGCAAAATCGCGCCTGCGGCGGACGCCGATTGCCCGTCGATTTCAATTCTGTTTGCAGCGCGCGATGAAGCGGAAAAGCTGCCGGGCGCGCTTGCGACGATGCTTGCGCTCGACTATCCGCGCTACGAGGTGATCGCGGTCGACGACCGGTCGGCGGACGGCACCGGCGCGATTCTTGAAAAGGCCGCACGCGAAGACGCGCGGCTCAAACTGGTGCGCCTCGATTCCCTTCCCTCGGGCTGGCTCGGCAAGCCGCACGCGCTGCAGCAAGCGTATGAGCGATCGAGCGGCGAATGGCTCGTCTTTACCGATGCGGACGTGCATTTCGCGCCGGATGTGCTGCGGCGCGCTGCGGCGCTGGCGAACGCGAAGAACTGGGACCACATGACGCTGATGTGCAACGCGAAGATGTTCACGTTCGGCGAGCGCCTGGCGATGACATTTTTCGGGATGGCGTTCATGATCGGCACGCGGCCGTGGGAGGCGAGCAACGCGCGCGCGGCAGGATACTCCGGCGTCGGCGCGTTTCAGATGATCCGGCGGAGCGCGTACGAAAGGCTGGGAACGCACCGGCGGCTGGCGATGGAAGTGGTCGACGACATGAAGCTGGGAAAACTCGCGAAGGAAGCGGGCGTGCGGTCGGGCGTCGGCAAGGCGGGGGATTTGGTGAGCGTCTACTGGCACGCGGGCGTCGGCAACATCGTGCGCGGCGTGACAAAGAATTTTTTCGCAGCGACGGGATACAACTCTTGGGTCGCGGCGGCGCAGGTGGCGGGCGTACTGTTGCTGTGCGTGCTTCCGGTGGCGGCGCTCCCGTTTGTGCACGGCTGGGCGCTCGTGTTCGCGGGTATTGCGACGGCGCTGCCAATCATCGCGGCGGCGGGAGTGGCATGGGAACTGAAAACGCCGCTGTTTTACGCGCTGACGTTTCCGATCGGGGCCTTGATTTTCGCGTGGATGCTCGCGCGGTCGACGATTATTACGCTGTGGCGGGGCGGGATCGAATGGAGAGGGACCTTTTACCGGTTGGAGGAATTGAAGCGCGGGGTTGTTTGAGGCGCGAGCGGCAAGACCAAGCTCGGCTCGGTAATGTAAGCGAATTCACTTCGATATTGACAAAGTAAATAGCGTTTTATAGACAGTACACGCCAGCCGGCCACTACTGACGCGTCGCGGCGTCAGGGCCTGTAGCTGTCCAGCCGAATCCTGCAGACGATCGAAAGGAGCCTTCCATGTCGTTCACAATCGATACCCAGATTACCTGCTACCTGCTTCCGCAAGACGGTCCCACGGCCTATGCGGAGTTTTTGAAGAATCTGACCGACCCCGGTGAAACGTGGATCATCGCGTATGCCTTCACGCTGCAAGACATGGTTCACGACCTGCTCGCGGCGTTTAAGAAGGGCGTGCCGCTGCACCTTTACCTCGACTACTCGCAATACAAGAGCGGGAAGACCACGGAGGACCCGCTCGTCGAGCAGTTGGTAGATGCGGGAGTGGAAGTGACGGTGGGGACGTCGCCTGCGGGCACGGAATACATCTGCCACACCAAGGGGATCGTTTCGGACGCGGCGAAGGGCGGGCAGCTTTGGTGCTGGGAAGGATCGGTGAATTTTTCGCAAAGCGCCTGGCATCAGGTGAACACGGCGATGACGTTCAGCTCGCAGGAATGGCGCGATCAATTCGTCGCGCAGTTCGAAGCGCTGCGGAATTTCGCGTGGGCGAATGAGGCGGACTTGCAGGTGATGAAGGCTCCGCCGCCGGATCTTGGCGCGGCGCCAGCGGCTGCGCGCAAACGGTATGGCTTGGCCCCTGCCGAGCCGGGTGCGGTCGCTGGAAAGGGCGGGCACGCGCCGAAAACGAAAGCAGCGCACGGGCGAAACCCGAATTGATGACGCATTGCGCCCGGTCAACTGGAACGCGCGCGGACGCTCATGCAATCGAAGATTGCGACTAAGTGGGCGGGGGATCGCATGGAGCCGGACGTTATGTCGGCCGAAGGAGTCGAGACATTGAGTGGTTAGGCTGCCTCAGGCACGTGGCTCAGCGCGGGCTGACGCGGCATTGCGATAAAATCTGACTAGGAACAAGACGCTGGAATAGAAAGTCATCATCCACATTCCCTCTCCCGGCGCGTCAAACGCCATGGCACCAACGTACGAAAATACGTCTCCCCACGAGCCGCGGTCTGAGCATCTCGGAAGTGTGTCGGCGAGGATTAACGGGATCCTTGAATCCTGATAGACGTCTGCGGAGACATCGGCGAGAAGTCGTTGTCCCGAATGGTGAAAGGCGAGGCCTTTCGCAAACTTCACCAGAACCCGATTTGTTCGCACCACGTCGAATCTGAGAATGGGCTGAGGCGCAAGGCCGATTTGAGCGGTAGTCATTCTGCTGATGATCTCAGTTCTGATTGAAGGCCTTCGATGATAGCTGCGGCGCGTAGCCTCCCATATGGGAGCGTCATGTCGATAATCGGCCACCATGCTGAGGTTGTTGCGGAAGTATTCTTCGTCACGGGAATAGGCCGTGTTGCAGTGGGCACAACAAGGCACTGTGATCAAATTATCTGGTCGTGGTTGAGGGAACAGAGACCTAGCAGGTACATGATCCCTAGTCGAAGCGCGGTTGTCGCATAGGTAGCAGGCAGCTTGATCGTGCACGCTCAGCCTCTGAGCGACTTCGCTCGTCCCACAACCGCACCGGACGCGGTTGCCGGCGCGTCGGTTGAGGAGATGACGCCGAGGTCGCGTTGCTTGAGGGCGCGGATGCGGTCACGCAGCGCGGCGGCGCGCTCGAATTCGAAATTTTTCGCGGCGTCGCGCATTTGCGTTTCGAGCTGCTTAATCACCTGCACCAGCTGCTCCTCGCTCGTTATCTCGCCAATCGCAGTGTCCTCCGCCGGTACCGTAATGTAATCCGCGTCGACAATTCGCGCGAGCTGCATATCGACCGATTTCACGATCGATTGCGGCGTGATGTTGTGCTCACGGTTGTAGGCCTGCTGCTTGGCGCGACGGCGGTTGGTCTCGCCGATGGCTTGGCGCATCGAATCGGTCATGTGATCGGCGTAGAGAATCGCGCGACCTTCAATGTGGCGAGCGCAGCGGCCCATCGTCTGAATCAGTGAAGTGGCGCTGCGGAGATAGCCTTCCTTATCTGCGTCGAGGATGGCGACGAGAGAGACTTCGGGCAGATCGAGACCTTCGCGCAGGAGATTGATGCCGATGAGGACGTCGAATTCGCCGCGGCGCAGATCGCGCAGGATGCGGACGCGCTCGAGCGTCTCGACCTCGGAGTGCAGGTAGCGGCAGCGCACGCCGATTTCGCCGAAATACTCGGCGAGGTCTTCCGACATGCGCTTGGTGAGCGTGGTGACGAGGACGCGCTCGTTGCGCTCGGCGCGCGCGCGAATTTCTTCCAGCAGATCGTCCACCTGGCCCTTCACCGGGCGCACTTCGACTTCGGGATCGACGAGGCCCGTGGGGCGAATCACCTGCTCGACGACAACGCCTCCTGATTTCGTCAGCTCGTAGGGCCCGGGCGTGGCGGAAACGTAGATCACTTGATTGGTGCGGTGCTCGAACTCCTCAAAATTGAGCGGGCGGTTGTCTAGCGCAGAAGGCATGCGGAAGCCGTAGTCGACGAGAGTCTGCTTGCGCGAGCGGTCGCCAGCGTACATGCCGCGAAGCTGCGGGACCGTCTGATGCGATTCATCGATAAAGAGCAAATAGTCCGAGGGGACGTAATCGAGCAGCGTCGGCGGGGCTTCGCCGGGCAGGCGCCCGGAAAGATGCCGCGAATAGTTTTCGATGCCGTGGCAATAGCCGATCGTGCGCATCATCTCGATGTCGAAATGCGTGCGCTGGACGATGCGCTGCGCCTCGACGATTTTTCCCTGGCGCTCGAGTTCGCCTTTCCACCAATCGAGTTCCTCGTAAATCGTCTGAATCGCGCGTTCGCGCTGCTCGGCGGGCAGGACGTAGTGCGTTTTCGGATAAACCGGCAGGCGCACGATTTCGCCTTCGCGGGATTTGATTTCGCCCGTGAGCGGGTCGATCTTGCGAATCGCCTCGACCTGGCTGCCCCAAAGCTCGACGCGGAGCGCGAAGTCCTCGTAAGGCGGATAGATTTCGATCGTGTCTCCGCGGACGCGGAAAGTGCCTCGGCGGAGATCTTCGGAGCGGTCGTACTGAATTTCGACGAGCTTGCGCAGAATCGATTCGCGCGCAATCGACTGGCCCTTTTCGAGCATGAGCATCATGCCGTAATACGCTTCGGGCGAGCCGATGCCGTAAATGCAGGAGACGGAGGCGACGACAACAACGTCACGGCGCTCGAAGAGCGAGCGCGTGGCGGACATGCGGAGCTTATCGAGCTCGTCGTTGATCGTGGCTTCTTTTTCGATGAAGGTGTCGCTCGACGGGAGATAGGCCTCGGGCTGGTAGTAGTCGTAGTAGCTGACGAAATATTCGACGGCGTTCTGCGGGAAGAAGGATTTGAATTCGTGAAAAAGCTGCGCGGCGAGCGTTTTGTTGTGCGCAAGGACGATTGCGGGGCGGTTGGCCTGCGCAATGACTTTCGCCATCGTGAAGGTTTTGCCGGAGCCGGTGACGCCGAGGAGAACTTGATGACGTTCACCGTCGGTGACGCCATGGACGAGCTGCGAAATCGCCTCGGGCTGATCGCCGCGGGGTTCGTAGTCGCTCGCAAGCTTGAAATTCATGGCGTGGCGGCCTCAGCGCGCAAAATGCGCGGTGCAGAAACTAACTATTATAGCGCACGCTAGCTAAGGCTTCAGCTGGACCAGCGGAATCGCGATTTGCGGGTCGCGGAAGCCGTTGGTATTGGGCGGAAGCTGGCCCTTGACCATGGCGATTTCGTCGCAATCGTGGAGCTTGGGGCAGCAGACGCAATCCTTGTAGATCTTGTCGGGCAGCTCGGCGCGACGGGCGGTTTCGAACCCGAGATGTGCGAAAAAGCTGGGCGTGCGCGTGAAGAGGCAAACGCAGTTGACGCTGTGGCGGCGCGCTTCGTCCATCAGAGCTTCGACCAGCGCGCGGCCAGCGCCACGAGATTTGTCTTCGGGCGCGACCGCGATCGATCGAATTTCGGCGAGGTGCAGGCCGTACAGGTGGAGCGCGCCGCAGCCGACGATGCGGCCGTCTTCTTCAGCGACGACGAAGTCACGGATATTTTCGGCTAGCTCGGCGCGAGTCCGAGGCAGGAGCGTGCCGGCGTCGGCGTAGGGCTGGATGATGGCGTGGATCTGTTCCACGTCGGGTAGGACGGCGTTGCGGGTTTGGATCACGGGATACCGAAAGAGAATAAATATGCAGGTACACGCATTATTATTCTACGTTGCCATCGTAGCACAGAATAGCACTTTACGGCGCGACAGAAGGCGTGGAATCGAGCGAGATTTCGGATTGCGAGTGGACTTGGGCGTTGCGCGCGATGCTCGAGCTGGTGGCGGCGCTGGTGATCTTGTAATCCATCTGCTGGTCGCTCGTTTCGATCGAACGGACGAGCAGACCTGATGCGAGCGATATGTAGTTGAGGCTCTCGCCCGAACCTGTCCATGAGCCGGAAGTTCGCAACCCGTTGCGGAGGTAGTCTTCGGGCGTCGCGTCGCCGTGGACCGCGCCGGAGCGGGAAATTTCGAAGCGCGACAAAATCACCGCGCAGGATTCGAGCGCCGCTTTGGGCGCTGGAGCGGATGGGCCGCCGGCAGGCGACGAGTCGCACGGTTCGTCGCGGAGATAGGTCGATTCGACACGCCAGGCGAGACCTGTGAGCGGGGCGCCTTCGACGGGACGCTCGCTCTTCCATTTCTGGCTGATTTCGACGCCGTCCGCAGGAAATCCGCCAGCGGTCGAAAGCGCGCCGAGCCATGAAAGTGCGGATTGACCCACGGAGCGATCAGCGGGAGTCTCCAAACCCTTGATGTCGACGAGCTGCCCGCTCGGAGCGATCGTGAATTCCACCGATTCCCCTTTGAGGCGGGCGTATTGGTCGGACGCGGAGGGTTGGGCAGGGTCGAGAGCGTCGCTCTGAGATTCGGCGCTGGATTTTTCGTACGTCGCGCGAAGCCGGACGGCGCCGGAGCCGTCGCTCGAAGGGGCAGCGAGGACGTCGAGGCGCACGACGAGATGGATCGTCAACGTCGAATGCGTGCCGCCCTCGGGATTGACGATGGGGGTCGTGGTCTTGCCATTCGTCGTCGTGGTTGATTCGATGCGGTAGCGGAGCGTCTCGCCCGGAACGTATCTGGGGATCAAGTTGATGCGCTTCCCCGAGGCGGCGAGCGTCAGTATCGAAGTGAGCGCGAGGGTGCCAAGAACGAATTTCCGACTCATTAGCGGGTGCGCCGAGGCGAAGCGGCAGAGACAGGCACAAGTTGAGGCGCGGCGAGCGTTCCCGTCAAACGAAATGGCGAGGCGGCATTGGACGAGGGCTGTGCAGCGGATGTCGGCTTGAATCGCAGATCAAGAGCGCCCGAGAAATCGACGGTGCCGGAACCGAGGAGAGCGCGGTCCGGCGATTGCAGCGCGAGATTTTGGAATTCAATTTTGCGCTGGCCGCAGGAGAATTCCGCGGTGGCAGTCGAATAATGCAGCGTTGTCGCGACGGCAGAAGACTCGGCGGCCGCGCCGGATTCATGCACGCTCTGCAACTTGAGATCCGCAAGACGCGCAGTACCCTGACAAGAAAGCGAATCGACGAGATCCGAACGAACGGCACCGCGGGCGGCGAACGAGATGCTTCCGGAAGCGGAGCCAGCAGAAATTCCACGCAGATTCGGCAAATCGGCCAGGAGCGCGGCAACGTCAACTCGAGTGAAATCCAAATCGGCGTGGTACGAGGGAACGGCCAGCAGGTTCGCTTCGAGGGAACCGGAGAGCTGGCCGCCGGCCAGTTGACCAACCCCATCTTTGAAAGTGACATGCCGGCCGGCGATTTCGAGACTTCCCTGCAGATGCGAGACGGTAAACGGCGCGAGACTGAAGCGGTCGACCGCGACGCGGCCACTGGCGCGCAGATTTTCAGGCGTAGCGCTTGCGGCCGTGCGCGAATTCAGGAACGGCAACATGCGGTCGAGGAAACTTTCACGCCAGCGCGGATTGAGCCAGCGGTCAAGAGCTGTTGAGGAGAGACGATCGGCCGACAGCGTGAAATGCCACGGCTCGGCGGGATCGCGCCGGTCGAGCGTGCCGTCCCAGCGCGCGTCGAACGCCTCGGCCGACGCGAGCTTAATCTGCCGGGCGCCCGATTTCAATTCGATGCGAGCATTGACTTGCTTTATCGGGAGATTCAGAAAGGGCGCGCGAAGCGACGCGCCGTCGGCTGATTTTTGGGGAGAGCCGAGTTCGATCCAGCCATCCGGCTGGAGCATCGAAGCGGCGAAACCCGCGCCGAACGCGCTTTGCCAATGCAGATCGCAAGCGGCGGGTCCGGCAATTTCCCAGCTGCGGGAGATGTTCCAACCGAGCGCACTGGCGATGGCGACGAGATCGCGGATTTGGTTTGAATTCCCCGAAATGCGCCAGGCGGGAACGGCGTTTGCAGATCGTCTGGTCGTCGCTTCCAGGCGAAAAGAACCCGCAGGCGCGCTCGACGGGCCCCAGGTGAGGTTCACGGGAAGCATCGACACGGATCCGTTCTTGTAGCGAAACAGCACGCGGCCCAAATGTGCGGATTCCCGGGGCGTGGCGCCAGCGAGATCGAGTCCTTCGCTCGAGATAGAGGCGTTTACGATTCGCGGCGGCCATGCAGCGAAAGCCGCAGTAACTTGAGCCACGCCCCGCATCGAAACGCCGTCCGCGACGCCCGCGTAAAATGCGCGAACCCACGCCATCAGATCGCTCGCGTCAATCTGGGCCGTGGAAAAAATGACGTTCGGCGGCGAAATCGTGCGCCGCGTGCGACGCGACTCGCCGCCCCAGGAGAAGCCGCCGTTGGCGTCGAGACTCGAGTGCGGGGCCTCAATTCTCGCGCGAGTCAAAGTCACAACGGAATCGGACGGATTCCAAGCCAATTGAGCGATCACATTGAGAGACGGATTGTCCGGCCGCTGGGCCAGATTCCAACGGTGGAGCTGGCTGAGCTCGAAGCGTGCATTCGTAGTCCAGCCATCGGGGGTCGCGTCGTCGGTGCGGACGCCAATCGAAAGAGCGAGCGCGCCGCGGATGCCAAGATCGTCGTTGCGGGCGAGGCGGAGAACATCGGAAAGCGAAGCATCGGTCCAGCTAATGTTGAAAGCGGCAGGACGCAGGCGCGACGAGGTGCCGCCGACGTCACCCGACAGGTGGAGCGTGCCCGCCCTCTGCAAGAGTGCAGCGGCGCGCCAGGGAGTGGCCTGAAGGTTGATGCGCCACCGGCCCGGGCGGTCGGTTTCGACCGTGCCCGCGACGCCGACGAACGCGAAGGGCAGCTTTTCGTCTTCGAGTTTGAAATTGATCCGCCCCCCTTCGACCTCGATACGCCGAAAGCGAGTCGCCATCGAAGGCAAAACGGGGCCAGGATAGGTGCGCGGCGCGGACAAAACTCCCGGATGAGGAAGCCATTCGGCGAGGTTCCAGTCGCCCACTGAATTGCGGACGAGATTCAAGCTCGGGCGATTGAGAGAGAGAGTGCCAAATTCGATTCGGCCGCGCAGCAAGCTGCGCCAATTGAGGCGAACGGCCATCGAGTCCGCCCGCAGGGAATATTCGGCGCCGAAGCGGGGATCTTCGCCAACCGTGACCGAGCGCGCTTCGACGACCGGGCCGCCCCAGAAACTGAAAGCATAGCTGCCGACTTCGACCGGACGCCCCATGGCCGCGGCAATCTGCGCGGTCAGGAGGTTGCGCAGGCGCGTGTGATCGATCGCGAGCGATACGCCTTCGGCGAGAACCCAGACCCCGACGAGCAACACGATTACTCGCGCCGGCCAGCGGCTCCATACGCGCGAGCGCGACGGTGCAGGCTCGACGGAGCCGGCTTGAGGGACGGATTCGACGTAGGTGCCCGACATGTTGAATTTGGGCGAAGCGAACGGCGCGGCCGATCTAGTGCACGGCGCGCAACATCCGGTGCCAGCGAGTCTCGCTGGGAAGGTGGAGAAGCGCTCCGGCGATCCCGCGAAGCGATCCGAGGAGGCTGCGGTCCGCGTAGTCGTCCGCCGTTGCCCGCACCGACCAATAGATCAAAATCGGCCGGCCTATGATCGCACGGCGGTCGACAAAACCCCAGTAGCGACTGTCGAGGCTGCTCTCGCGATTGTCGCCCATGACAAAGTAGCGGCCGGGCGGGACGACGAGCTCGCCGTCGCGAATGTAGCTTTGAATTTGAGCCGCCCACTCGGGTCGCAAATTCATCGCCAGGAAATGGCCGGGCGGAGGCGGAAAATTCTGGCTCAGCGGATCGTAGGCGGACGGGTCGTGATAGACGTACGGCTCGGCGACAAGCGTGTCGTTGATGTAAAGCTGCTGATCGGCGAGGCGGATACGGTCGCCCGGCAGCCCGATCACGCGTTTGACGAAGTGGACATGATCGTCGTAGGGAAAGCGGAAAACGATGATGTCGCCATGGCGCACCGCGCGGTAGGGCAGGAATTTTTCGTACCACGCGCCTGAGCCTTCGAAAATGAATTTGTTGACGAGCAAGTGATCGCCGACCAGCAGCGTCGGCTCCATCGACTGCGATGGAATCTTGAAAGCCTGGACAACGAATGTGGTTCCGAAAAGGACGAGCAGGATCGTGACGAGAAGCGACTCGAGAAAATCGACGAGGGAGCCTCGACGCACCTCGACGTGTGGCGGAGTGGAACGAATCTCTGCGACATCGACCGATTCCGGGAGGGTGGTGTTGGTTGCCATGAATCTGATTTAGGCGTGCTCGCCGTTCGACGAGAGGCGATCGAGCGCTCCTCGCGCCGCGGACTGTTCGGCTTCCTTCTTGCTGCGGCCGTGCGACGAGGAAAGCTTGCGGCCGCTGTGCCAAACCTCGACTTCGAACGTTTTCTGGTGCTCGGGGCCCGATTCGCTCCTTACTCGATACTCTACCGTGCCTAGGGCGCGTTGCTGAAGCCATTCTTGCAGAGCGGACTTGTGATCGGCACGGTCGAGGCCATCCACTCCTACTTCAAGCGCCGGGAGGATGAGCGTGCGCCGCAAAAACTCGGCGGCCGCCGGAAGACCCGCGTCGAGGTAGATCGCGCCGACGATGGCTTCGTAGGCATCGGCAAGAAGGCGCAACTTTTCGCGTCCGCCGGTCTTCTCTTCCCCCGGGCCGAGGCGCAGATGCACGCCGAGATTCAGCCGGCGCGCTGCCGCATGAATGGAACTGGCGCTGACGAGCCGCGAGAGACCCTTCGAGAGTTTTCCGGCGTCCCAGTGATGAAATGAATCGAAAAGCTGCTCGCTGGCGACGAGGCCCAGCACGCGATCTCCCAGAAACTCGAGCCGCTCGTTATCGATCCCTTCGCTGTTTTGGCGGTGCGACCGATGGGTGAGCGCGCGTTCGAGCCTCTCGGGATGAGCGAAGTGATGCCCGAGAACTGCTTCGATTTCCCCGCGCTCCTCATCGGTCATGACGAATTCGCTCTTCTAGGCTACCGGACCTGTTTTTTCGCAGCTTCCGCGCTTTGCTTACAGCGATCCTGCAAGGCACCGGGAATTTGGCCGCAGCGATTGAAAGCATCGGCCGCTTCGGAATAGCGGCTCAAGCTTTGCAGCCCGATTCCCAGAACAAACAGATCGGCGGGATCGGGGCTGGCGGAGCTCTGCGTGGCTTGCTGAAGCTCCTTCACCGAATCGTCGGAATCCTGGCGCCGGAAATAAACGAGGCCGAGTCCGCTGTGGGCTTGGGACAAGAGCGAGGTTTTCGACTGGGCAAACTGATCGTCGGTCATACTCGCCGGTTTCGCCATCGTGCCGAGAAGTTCGATCGCATGCTTTTCGAAGCGCTCGGCTTTGTCGAGATTCTTGGAGGCATCCGGATCGCTCGGATCGAGAGAATGCGGAATGACCCAGCCGATGGTGACGAGAACCGGCACATCGTCCGCATTAAGTGCGAGCGCCTTGTCGCCAGAGTCGTAGAAATCCTTCCAGTCCTGCTTCACGTAATACGCCTGAGTGAGGCCGGCGTAAACGGACTCCGCATAACGGCTGCTCGGATACTTTTGCAAGAACGCCTGTCCCAATTGAATCCGAGCGTCGGCGTCATGTGATTGCGTATTGTAGAAAGACTTGTACGCCGCCTCCTCCTGCGGATCGATTTTCGGAGCAGTCGGAGTCGCTTCGAGCTGGTGCTGCTTTAATTGATCGTTAGTCGAGTTCTGCTGCTCGATTTCCGGCACGAAATTCGGATTGGTGCCGTTTTGCGCCACGGCAGGACCGCCGAGAGCCAGGCTTGCGGCGAAGGCGATTACCGAAGTTCGAATTCGAGATCTCAATACGTTGTGGTTCACTGTTGGTGTCCTTTGGTTAGTTTTTTGCGATACGCGTCACCTGGTAGCCGACAATTTCCTGGTGTCCTCCGCGCCCTGCTGGCACTCTTCCTCGTTCCGATGGATATCTTTTCATTGCTGCGGTTGCGGATTGTCCGCCGGGCGCTCGGGCGGTTTATAGGCCGTCTCGACGCCGCTCTGAGCCGCTGCGCGCGCCGCTTCAGGAGCTCCGTCGACACTCAGAGCCGCGCGGTACTCGGCCAGCGCCACGTCGCGTTCATCTTCGAGATCGTGGATGCGGCCTAGATACACGTGCGACCAAGACACGATGCCCGGATCGATCGTCCGCGCCGATCCGCGAGAATCCGGCGCCGCCGAACCCTGCAACGCTACGATCTTCTCGAAAAAGCCGCGAGCGCGATCGGCGTCGCCGGAAAGAACCGAGGCGATCGCGAGACCGTAGAGCGCGCGCGGCTCGTCCGGATGCTTTTCCAGCACCGCTTCAAAGGTGTTCGCGGCAGCGGCAACATCCTTGCGCGCAATCTCCCGGTCACCCTCGTCCAGCAGGCGATCGACGTCCGACCGAGGCGTCATGCGGATTTCGCTATGCTCGTCGGTTGCGTGCGCACCTTCGGCGGGAGCAAATGCGAAGTTCTTGAGGCGTTTCTGTTCGGCATCCACGTCAATCCCTGCGATCAAATCCGGGAAGTAATACGTCATCGAGGGTTCGTGCCGCTCGAACTTCATCAACTGCGTCACGAACGGACGAACCATGATGAATCCGGATGCGTCGGCATCCTGCAGCGCCGCTTCGAGCTTTTCTGCGGGCAGATGACGCAGCCGCAATTCGACGGCCTTGATCAGGCACTCGTCGGAGAAGGAAACGAAATCATCGCGGTATTCGTCCGGCAGGCGGGGAGCGCGGCCCGCGACGCTCAGCAGATCGCGCCGGATATCGACCGAAGGGCGGTAGCGAATCACCAGCGGATCGATCATGAAATGCAGGTAGGCGTGCCGGATCGAGTCTGCGCGTGCATCCGCGTCGTTGCCCACGACGATGGCGTAATTGTTCCCGAAGTTGCGGAAGTTCGTACGAGCCCCGACGAGCGGCTCGACATAGACAGTAAACGTGCGGCCCGTCGACGGTCGCTCCACCTCGCGCAGATACGCGTTGACGACGGTGACGATATGCCGGAGCGTGGGCCGATAGCGAGCGATGGCGGGCTGATACTCGGGCTGGATCCGGGCCCAGCGAACGTCGAGATGAGCTTCCTTGTAAAACGCGGGCAGCAAGCCTTGAAACTCTTCGATCGAAAGCACGTCCGGCGGCAACAGTTCGCGATCTGTAGTGAATTCGAAGCCGGGAGCGGGGCCGATGGTCAGCGCCAGCGTGATGTAGCGTGAAAGCGTTTCCGCAGGATTCGCAAATGCGTGGTCGCGATAATACTGACGCACTGCGTCAGTAGCCGACCCCTGCATCTTCAGAAGATCGCCACGGAGAGCAAGGCGCGCCGGCATCTCGGCCAGCGTGCTCTCGTCCGCATCGAAGCCGGCGGCATCCAGCGCGCACATAGTGGCGAAAATCTGCGGGCTCGCCTGAACGGTGATGCCGAATTCGTCGGTTTGTGCTTTCAGCAGGGTCGCGCCAGCGGCGAAGAGAGCTGCGAGAAACACGACGGCGAAAAATGTCTGGGCGAACTTTCCGATGGAAACGCTTTTCAACAGTCGAACCCTGGATCCGGTTCCGTAGGGCGGGTACCTAAGTTCCCCCGATTTTCCTGTGGGCGTCCGGAATCCCCACCTGCACCAAGACTCTAGCGAGCGAACTGGAAGGAGTCAAGAATCGGCAGGTGATCGGCAAGGCGCTCGCGTAGCCGCGATCAGCCCCGAACGCGAACCTCGCTGAAATTGAGCAGGACTCTCCCCCCGCCCATCGGACGACCGAAGCCCAACTGTGGGCGGAAGCGCGAGAACAGGAGCAACTGGTCGATCTGCCTCTGGACTGCCGCGTTCGTCGGACCGGAGAGAATCTTGTAGAAGACGACTTGGCCTTGCGCGTCGAGCGTCGCCTCCAGCAGCAGAGCGCCGGAACCGCCGCGAGAGTCGGGCTCAGAGATATCCGAGACTGGGAACGGAGCCAAACTTTCGAGTTGCGCGGGCTGCACGAGATTCAACGGCAGATCGTCGACGCTCGCACGCGCAGGCATGCCGACCAACATGCCTTGCGTGACAAACACAAAAACCGCGATCGCAGTGAGAACGCCGCCGGTCGCCGGAACCGCCAGGGGCCTCAGGATATTCTGGGACATCAAGCAGAAACGCGCCCAGAGTTCGCCGGGATTTGCCCACGAAGACTGCTTGCGCGAAGCCTGCACTCGAATCCGCACTGCCAAATCGGCGGGCGGCATGACAGGTTCGACCGTGGCCAAATGCCCGGCAAGCAGGCGGTACCGTTCAAGTTCCCGCCTGCAATTTCCGCAGGAATCGAGATGCCGGCGCAGGTGGGCACGTTCGCGCGGACGAACGGCTCCGTCCATATAGCCCGGCAGATGCTGTTGGGCTTCGCGGCAGTTCATCGGTCGTTTCCCTGTGACACAGCGTTTTCGGCGTTCAGGGGCCCGGATGCTCCCACGACCTCGGTGGGCGCGACAAAATGGATTTTCTCATGCTGGCGGGCTGTGCCGTGGCTCGCGTGACTCTGCGCTGCATGAGAGTGAACAGGGGCGGCGTGCAGAAGCGGGTCGAGTATTTCCTTCAACAAGCGCCGGCCGCGCAGTATGCGCGATTTCACAGTTCCGACCGACACCTCGAGAACTTCTGCGACCTCTTCATAAGACAGCCCCTCGAGATCCCGCAAAATCACCGCGCTGCGAAATACAGTCGGCACCTGCGCCAGCGCCTCGCGCACTTTGCTCTGCATTTCGTGCGTCGCGCACTGCTCGAACGGAGTCGCCTCGTCATCCTCGATCTCGTGGACGGAGCCGTTTTCTTGCGCCTCGGCATCGATGGAAACCTGCTGCCGGTGATGCCGCCAGCACCATCGGCGATGGTTCAGCGCCTGGCGCACCGAGACGCGATAGAGCCACGTCTTAAGAGAACTGCTCCGGCGGAACCCGCGGATGCCGCGGAAGACGCGCAGGAAGACTTCCTGCGTTACGTCGGCTGCGTCAGCGGAGTCGGAAAGAATTCCGTAAACCAGGTTGTAAACGCTGGAATGGTAGTAGGTGACGAGGTAGTCGAATGCCGAGTCGGAGCCGGCCTGCAGATCGGCGACCAGCTCTGCTTCATCGCGTACCCACGACAGGCTTTGTGCCAGCTCAGCCATTGGTTGCGCCGCACTCCCGGGCCTGTTGCTGCTATCCCCTTTAGACACCGTTCGCACGGTTATGTTCCTAAGCATAGCAGAAAAATCCACGCCGGGAGATGCTACCAAGGTACCAGCAGAGCAGGACTCGACGGGCGAGCAAGTTATTCTGCTTCAACGCCTTACGGGATCCGTGCCAGCGTGCCATGCGTTGGGCGGGCCCGAACGCCTAGTTGAGCCGAGCCTCTGCCTCCGCGATGCTCGCGTAGGTATCGAAGAGAGGCTCAACGCCGGTGATCTTGAGAACATTCCGGACGCGGTGGTTGAGCCCAACAAACGCCAGCCGGCGGCCAGCCTTGTTGCACGTGACGAAAGCGCGTACCAGCGCGCCCACGGCCTGCGAATCAACGGAAGGCATCTCACTCAAGTCGATGATCAGCCGGGGCGCAGACACGGCCGTCACGGCATCCTGAAAGGCATGAGAAGTCGAGTGCGTGATCGGACCTTTTACCGTCAGGATGTCGATGGCGCCGCCCAAACCCGACCGGCGATCGACGTGAAATGAGTCAGCCGACATGGCGGGCATTCTAGCGAAAATCATCTGAGGAAAACAACGGCGGTTGTAGCTCGCCAGGCCGTAGCTCGAGATTGGGGGATCCGCCTACGCCCTTTCGGCTACGGCGCGGCAGCCTTCGCTTCGCTGACGCGAGCGAAGGCTGGTGGAGCCGAAGGGATTCGAACCCTCGACCTCCTCGATGCCATCGAGGCGCGCTCCCAACTGCGCCACGGCCCCACCGGAGATGAAACTATACTAGCACGAGATGTGCAGCGCGAAACGCGGCTCGAAAAAAGCCGGGTCGAGAAAGCGATTTCAATTAGAATACCCCGCCGATGCCAAAAATCACTTTCCTCGGCGCGGCACGCACCGTCACCGGCTCAAAATATCTGGTAGAAGCAGAAGGCAAGAAGCTGCTGGTCGATTGCGGACTCTTCGAAGGATCGAAAGATCTGAAACAACGAAATTGGGACAAGCTGCCCATCGATCCCGCCTCGATCGATTGGGTGATGCTGACGCACGCGCACATCGATCATACGGGCTATTTGCCCCGGCTCGTCCGCGACGGCTATCACGGGCCGATTTATTCCAACGCGGCAACGCACGAACTCTGCGCCCTGCTGCTGCCTGATTCCGCGCATCTGCAGGAAGAGGATGCTGCCTACGCAGCGAAGAAAGGTTACAGTTCACACAAGCCCCCGCTGCCGCTTTATACCGTCGACGAATCGAAGGCAGCGCTCGATCAATTCCGCGTGGTCTCGCGTGTGGAGAGCTTTCGGATCAGTCCGCAATTTTCGGTGCAGCCGCATGACGCGGGGCATATTCTCGGCTCGTCGTGGCTCGAGCTCGCGATCACGGAAAATGGCAAGCAGACTGTCGTCGTTTTTTCGGGCGATGTGGGGCGCTACGACCAGCCGATCTTGAAGGACCCGGAATCGCCCACCGCCGCCGATTATCTGCTGTGCGAATCCACATACGGTGATCGCGATCATCCGACCGGGTCGGTGGAAGATGAGCTCGCCGATGTCGTCAATCGCACAGCGAAGCGCGGCGGGGCCGTGGTAATCCCGTCGTTCGCCGTGGGTCGCACGCAGACGCTGATGTATTACCTCCGCAAGCTCGAAGAGAAGCAGCGAATTCCGCATCTGCCGGTGTTCGTGGACAGCCCCATGGCAATCAACGTGACGGGCCTGTACGTGAGCCACCACGAAGACCACGACGCCGAATTCAACGTGCTAGAAAACACGGGCAATCATGATCCGCTGAATTGCCACGAAGTCCACATGACCCGCACCGTGGAGGACTCGAAGAAAATCAACGACGTCGTATCGCCGTGCATCATCATTTCGGCGAGCGGAATGATCACGGGCGGGCGCGTGCTGCACCATCTGGCAAAACGCCTTCCGGACTCACGAAGTACGGTGCTGCTCGTGGGATATCAAGCGGAAGGATCCGGCGGGCGCGCGCTGCTCGACGGCGCGAAGTATCTCCGCATTCACGGCGAGGAAGTGCCTGTTCGGGCAGAGGTCGTCGAAATCGCACAGCTCTCGGCGCACGCAGGGAAAAGCGAACTGTTGCGATGGCTTTCGAAATTCCAGGCGCCGCCGAAGCAGGCGTTCCTTGTGCACGGCGAGCCTGTGGCGCTCGAATCGTTTCGAACAGCAATTGCCGCGCAGTATCACTGGCCAGTGACGATTCCGGATTATTTGCAGACGGTTGAGCTCGGAGTTTAAGCCGCCCCAAAACCAAGATGCCGAGCTAAAGCTCGGCGCTACATGAACACCTCGGAAGAATCCGTCCTCTGACTGTGGGAATAATTTCGAATGCAAGCCTACTTGGGGCGAAGTTCGGCGAGGCGATCGGCGGCGGCTTGCAGGGTCGATTCCTTCTTGCAGAAGGTGAAGCGGACGTGCGTCCGGCCGTCCGCGGGATCTTGATAGAAGCTTGATCCCGGCACCGAAGCCACTCCTATTTCTTTCACGAGGTACCGCGCGAACGCGACGTCATCGGGAAAGCCAAACGCGGAAATGTCCGTCATGATGTAATAGGCTCCGCGCGGCTTGAAGCAGCGAAATCCAGCGTTCGTAAGAATCCCAAGCAAACGGTCGCGGCGGATGAGATATTCGCGCGCGAGATTCTCGTAATAGCTAGTAGGCACTTGCAGCGCGACGACGCCCGCCTCCTGCAGCGGCGCGGCTGCGCCCACCGTCACGAAATCGTGCACCTTGCGGATTGCGCCGGTCACTTCCGGTGCGGCGATCGCCCAGCCCACGCGCCAGCCCGTGACGCTGTAGGTCTTCGAAAGCGCGTTGATCGTGATAGCGCGGTCGCGCATGCCGTCGATCGTGGCAAGGGAGATATGGCGCGCGCCGTCGTAGAGCATGTGCTCGTAGATTTCGTCGGTGATGCCGAAGGCGTTCCAGTTCACGCAGAGATCGCGAATCATTTCGAGCTCGGCGCGCTCGAACACTTTCCCGGTCGGATTATTGGGCGTATTTAGGATGATCGCCTTGGTTTTCGGGCCGAACGCGGCGGCCAGCTCGTTGGGATCGAACGTCCAATCGGGCGGGCGCAACTTGACGAAGCGCGGAGTGGCTCCAGAAAGAATCGCGTCGGGGCCGTAGTTTTCGTAGAAGGGCTCGAAGACGACGACTTCATCGCCCGGATTGATGATCGCGAGCATCGCGGAAAGCATCGCTTCCGTCGAGCCACAGCAAACGGTGATTTCGCGTTCGGGATCGACCGAGACGCCCTGCGTGCACAGAAAATTCGCGGCGATGGCGTCGCGGAATTTTTTCGCGCCCCAGGTGATGGCGTATTGATTGACGTCCGCGTCGATGGCTGCTTTGGCGGCGTTCTTGATTTCGGCCGGGGCGGGGAAATCGGGAAAGCCCTGCGAGAGATTCACGGCGTTGTGCTGAATCGCCAGGCGCGTCATTTCGCGGATCACCGATTCGGTGAACTGCTCCGCTTTGACGGAAAGTCTGGGGCTAGTGACCGCCGTTGACGCGGGCGCTGCGGGAGTCGTTTTCAGAGCCATAGAGCCGGCGATAAATCTCCGTATTGCGCGCGATGATCTGGACGTACTGTCGCGTCTCGGTGAATGGAATCGAGTCGACGAATTCGGCCAAGTCGCGATACGTCTGGCCGTTGGTCCAAAGCGTCACGCGATCCTCGCCCGCATTGTAGGCGGCGAGCGCCGCTTCGACGCTGCCGAATTGCTTCTGCAGTTGCGCGAAGTAGGCAGTTCCGAGCCGCACATTGTAATCCGGATCGGTGAGCCGCAGGCGAGAATATCCGATCTTCTGCTGCCTGGCCAGCAGGCGGGCCGTTTTCGGCAGAAGCTGCATCAGGCCGATCGCATTTTTGCCGGAGCGCGCGTCGGGATCAAACGCGGATTCCTGATGGATGAGTCCGGCAACGAGCATCGGGTCGAGCCCGGCGCGGGATGACCATCTCTCGATCGGCGTCTGAAACGGCAGCGCGTAGGCAACGAGCCAGACGTCGCGCGGCACAAGCGAAAACGGCTGCGATTCGAGCTGTGGAAAAATCTGGCGCACGGTGACGATCGCCGCTCCATAGCGTCCGGCGGAGGCGGCCGTCTGAGCAGCTTCGAGGAGCAGGCGAGGTTCGCTCGTGGCCGCGTATCCGGCGCGCAATTCGAGCTCGGCGGATGAGTCGAACGCAATCGACCGAAGCGCGTCGGCACGCGCCTCGTGCCCAACGGCGGCGGGAGGAATCGCGCCATCGAGTTTCGGAATCGCCGACACAGGCGGAATCTCGGAGATCACGTCCGAAACCTCTACCGGTCCACCACCAAGAGCGCGGAGACGCTCGGCGCCCAAATTCTCGAAATAATTCTGCGGGTAGCGCTCGGCGAGTTTTGTGTAGTAACTGCGCGCGAGTTCAGGTTGCTGCGTTTCTTCGGCGAGGCGCCCGAGCCAATAGAGCGCGTCTGCAGTGTAAGGTGATCCCGGAAATCGGCGCAGATGCTCCTTCAGCGAGTCCGCGCAACCTGGCTGGCGCTTGAGGACCGCCGTCCACGCGACGCGCCATTGCGCCGAAGTTGCGTCGGGCGACGCAGGATAATCATCCACGATGCGCTTGTAGTAGCTCGACGCGCGATCGCGGTCGAGCTGCACCCAGTAATAATTTCCAGCGAGGAACAACGCCGATTCGGCCCACTGGCTTTGCGGCGCTCGCGTCGCCACCGCTTCAACGGCCGCGACCATCTGTGCTTCGACGCTCGCGTCGCGATAGTAGCCGGCAAGCGCGTAGAACCGTTCGGCGTCGACGTCCGGTTCGTTGATCGTCATCGAAGTCAAATCGGAGACGCCTCCGCCCAAAGCGACGCCACATTCGATCACGCGGAGTTGGGCACGTTCGCGATCGGCGCCGGAGAGCTCCGAAATGACTTCGGCGTATTCGTTGCGCGCGTCCCGCCAATCTTTTGCTGCGAAGAGCATCGCCGCGTGCATCACGCGATCGCCGAGCGGGAGCGCCGGGAAATTATCGCCCAAAGAGCCGCGGAGGAAGTTGAGCTTCACGCCGGCTTGGCGGGCTTGATCGCCGGTCGCGAAGCGCGTGTAGACGGACTGGTAGTCGACGGCCGCTTCGGCCCGCTGGTCGAGATGTTCGTGCGCTTCGGCGCGAAGCAAAAGCAGCGCGGGCCGCTGAGACGTCAGCGGAGAGGCATCGAGCGCGGCGACGGCTGCCGCAGGACGGTTCGAAGCGATCGCCGCTTCTCCGAGCGTCTGGAGAGCTTGATCTGCGATGACCGAGTCCGGATAGCTCGCGAGAAACTGCCGGAGCTCGGTAACCGCATCGGCGCCGTGGCCGAGCGCGAAATCGGTCGCAGCAGTCCAATAGAGCGCGTAGTCGGCGAGCAGCGGATCGTTCTTGGCGCGCGCGAGCCATTTGAGAGCCAGCGCGTAATTGCCCTTGGTGTAATCGTAGTAGCCGAGCGCAAGCGCCGCACGCATGCCGAGCACGCCGGCAGATTTTTGCGAAGCAAACACGCGGAGCTGTGCGTAGGCCTGCGCCGAGTGCGAGTCTTTGAGACCGCGAGAGAGCTTCTCAAGTTGGCCCTGCGTGAAGGCGGGCTTGGCGGCAGCAGGTTGTTTGGAAGCCGCCGGAGTCTTGGCGGTGGCGCCCGCAGCGCAAACCGAACACACCGCGGCGAACGCGCCGAATGCGGCAAGGGGCCTGACGAAGAACCTCATCACAGGAATTCTAATGCCGCAGCGCCGGGGAAGGGTAGGGGTACTCTCCGAGAGTTTCAGGATCCCCCTCGCCCAGAATTTCCACCATCCATTTGTGGAAGTAATCGACGGGATGGTCTTGAATCGCACGGAAACGCCGGTCGTACTCTTTGCGGGCCTTATCGAGATCGGTTCTGAGTCTGACACAGACGTCTTTGTGTTCGCGCCCAAGACGAACGTCCTTGGGCCTCAAAAGTTTGATGTCTTGCATGGCCACTTTGGCCACGCGATTGGCGCGGCGATGCAACTCCTGCTGATCCGCCGGAAGGCTGGAGATGTCAAAGGCCGGAGCTTCGACTGCGGGCTCAGGTTCGGGAGCGATTTCGGGCTCAGGCTCAACTGCCGGCGGAGGCGGCTCAATAACAGCGACGCGGGCAGGAGCTTGCGCGCGCGGTGCGCCTGTTTCCTCTGCGGCCTCGGACCACTCGGGCTCGGGCGCTTCCTCTTCGGCTTCGACCTCCGCTTCAGCGACAGCTGCGGCTGTGGCTGCCGCATCTTCGTCGGCGCTCTGGCCATCGCGAGGCTTGAGCGCCACCGCCACGAAATTGGAAAGTACCGAGAGGCCCGCTGCAAGCGCGGACGCAGCGGTCTGGGCGCGAAGCATTGCCGGAAGGGCGTTGCTCGGGCGGCTCGACGAGCAGGCCGCGACAAGGTCGGCGTAGGCCTGCTGAAGCTCGTCGGCGGTCCGCTGGAGCGGGACGAGATTATCGCGCAGGGCCCGGGAAACGGCCTGTTCCAGAGCTTGTTCGAGCGATCGCTGGCGCTCTTTCACGCTTGCTTTCAAGGGATTCCCCGCTATCAAGCGATTATGGAAACGCTATTGGGGGGTGTCAACTGACATTCAGGAAAGGAGTTCCGAGTTTGCAGCATAGGGCCGCGCGAGCCCTGTCCCGCGAGAGGTTTTTCTTGCCTTCCGGGGCCGAGGTCCGTATCTTCGCAGCCGTGCTGACAGCCGACGCGGTACGTAAGTTGCTGAAGCTGGAGCCTCTGCCGGTTGAGGGCGGGCTGTTCGCGGAAACCTACCGCTCGGCGCAAAGGCTGCCGAAGGAACTGCTGCCGAAGTGCTACTCGGGCGAGCGGCCGCTAGCGACGGCGATCTACTACATGCTCACGCCGGACACTTTTTCGGCGATGCACAGGCTAAAGGGCGACGAGGTCTATCACTTTTATCTCGGCGATCCAGTTGAGATGCTGATGCTGAAGCCAGATGGCTCGGCCGAGGCGATCTTGATCGGGCAGGACCTCGCCGCGGGTATGCGGGTGCAGCACAAGGTCTGCGGACGAACGTGGCAAGGCTCGCGGCTCGCGCCCGGCGGGAAATTCGCGCTCATGGGCACGACGATGTCCCCTGGATTCGATCCCGCCGATTTCGAATTGGGCAAGCGCGACGGCTTGAGCGCCGCGTATCCGATGTACGCGCCGCTGATCGCGATGCTGACCCGGTGATGTGCGAGGATTCAGAGAGTTTTGAAGTCGACGTGCTACGTGGTTGGGTGAATTCTCAGACTAGGGGGGAATGGATGAAGACACTCGGTGGACTAGCTGCAATCTTGCTCGCGCTGTTTTGCGTCACGGCAGTATCACAGCAATCGCAAGCACAGGCTGCGCCGTGCGATCGTGCGTGCCTGATCCAGACAACCAACATCTACTTGGCCGGGCTCGTCGCTCACGATCCCACGATCGTGAAATGGGCGCCTGAGGTGAAATTCGTGGAAAACACAGTGCCGATGAAGCCCGGGGAAGGTCTTTGGAAGACCGCATCGGCTATCCCGACGACGTTCAAGATTTACGTGCCTGATCCGGTGGCGCAACAGATCGGCTTTCTCGGCGTGATGCAGGAAAACGACCGGCTGATCGAGCTTGCGCTGCGCTTGAAATTCGTCGACGGTCAAATTGCGGAAGCCGAGCACTTGATCGCACGCAATCTCAGCGCGGCGAGCCTCGTCAATCTCGTGATCCCGCGGCCGGCGTTCTCGGCGAAGGTTCCGGAAGACCTTCGTTCACCGCACGACGAAATGCTGAAAATCGGAGCGTCGTATTACGAGGCGCTGGTCACCGCCGACGCCAACAACGCGCCGTTTGCGGATGATTGCGTCCGCCGCGAAAACGGGATGCAGACGACGAGCAATCCGCCGGCGAAGCCGGGGGCCCCACCGCTTCAGGTGATGGGCGCGATGGGATGCGAGGCGCAGTTGAAAACGCACACGTTTGACTACATCAAGCGCATCGAGCCGCGGCGCGTGTGGATCGCCGATCCCGAGACCGGGCTGGTCTTCGGGCTCTCACAGTTTCGCCACCCGATGGAGGAAAAGAGTCTAAAGATCGTCGGCGTGCCCGGCGTGGACACGGTGCCGATGAATTTCAAGCCGTTTGATTTGCCCGCTGCACACATTTTCAAAGTTAGTGGCGGAAAAATGCACGAGATCGAGGCGATGGGCGCCACGATGCCGTACAACTCGAAAACCGGCTGGGAGTAGCCGGCGACGAAGCGCACAAACTGACACCGTTTCAATCGTGATGCTGCATTTGGGCGAAGATGACGAGCCGCCGTGCGGCGCATCGGTCGAGCGTGAGGGAAGCGTACGTCCACCCTCGCGGGCGTGAACCGGGCAAGATGAATTTTTTCGTGCGATGCGCGGACCGGAGTCGATTCGGAAATCGGCTGGAGTGGGGCTGTAGGCCAGCCAAAGCGCACACTTCGAGGATACTGGAAATATTTTAGCGAAAAGCGCTGCGAACCCGCAACCCGTTTCGCTTCAACGCAAAATCGTCCAAGGAAGCCTGCCTTTAGTTCGTTATTTACCGGCTTACGTAGAGGTCCGGAAAATCCTTCTTCAGATTGGCGACTTTCGGCAGATCGTTGATCACAATGTAAGGATAATCCGGGTGGTGGACGGCGAAATCCTGATGGTAGTCCTCGGCGCGATAGAAACCGGCCATCGGCTGAATCTGCGTGACGATCGGATCCGAAAAAATCTTCGCCTGCGTGAGTTGATCGACGTAGGCCTTCGCGATGCGTAGCTGTTCCGGCGTCGTATAGAAAATTGCGGAGCGGTACTGCGTGCCGAAGTCAGGTCCCTGGCGGTTCAGCTCCGTGGGATCGTGCGCGACGGAGAAAAATATCTTCAGGAGCTGGCCGAAAGTAATTTGCGAGGGATCGTAAACGACTTCGACCGACTCGGCATGTCCGGTGGTTCCCGTGCTCACTTCCTCGTAGCCGGGATTTTTCACCGTGCCGCCGGAATAGCCTGCCGTAGCGCGCGTCACTCCCTTAACGTGCTCGAACACCGCCTGAATCCCCCAGAAACATCCTCCGGCGAATACGACAGTTTCGGTGCCCTTGGTTGACGCGCGAGCTTCGTCCGCTTTGGGATTCGGGAAATCGAAACCTTTGCCGGATCGGCTCCAGGCCGCCGCCGCGACTATCGCGAAACCCGCTGCGACGACGATCCAAGCTGATTTAACTGATCGCGTCATTCGCGAACCTCGCTCGGCGCGGAAGCCCAGGTCAGAATTGGTGGAGGCGGGGGGAGTTGAACCCCCGTCCGAGAAGCCTTGCCACCCGAAGACTACATGCTTATCCCGTTCCGTTGGGTTCGCCGGCGAAGCTCAGAACAGGCAAGACGCGCCGCCGACTAGTCCGATTGATCTCGCCGGCGCTCTACGGACCGAAGCGCGACGGCCAGCCTACTGTGTGACGCCTCATCCCAAACGCGCAGGCGACGCCTGGGGAGACGCGCTACCTACTTTTGGTTAGGCAGCGAGAGCCAACTGGGATTCGCCAGTTGATTTGTTCTGTCCTGTTACGGGCGGGCAGGCCCCGGCATGCCTTCGAGCCGCGACAGCTTCCGTCGAAACCGTGTCGCCCCCGATGGATATACCTATTTTATCATGCTTATCGCGCGGGACAGGTGAAGGCAACACGCGATGCTTACGTCGCAGGCAGGGCCGGGCGCATGGTGTGGTCGGGAATTGGCACGTGTTCGGGCACGCGGAAGCGCGGCTCGCTCTTCCCGGTGAAATCCAGATACAGCTTGTGCCTCAGGATCCACTCCGGGAAGTGGCCCATGCGGAGCAGCGGATATTTCATCGCATTGCCGAAGAGCTTCCGCCCAAGCAGGTAGTAATAAAATGGAATTCCCAGGTTGTAGACGAGGTGCGCCTTCTTCGAGCGATGGAAGAAATCCAAATTGTACCGCCAGCAGGTGAAGAAAAACTCCCATTGCAGGTCGGTGAGCTGATAGAGCTTCGCGCTCTCGCGCTTTTGCAGACGCGTGTCTTCGAGCGGGACGAATAGCGTCGGCACGACGCACCACTTCGCATCCTTGAGCGCGTGGAGCAGATCGAGCGACGCGCGCGTGTCCTCGGGCTTCTCGCCCGGCAGGCCGATGATCCACGTGCAGAACGGGAACCAGTTGTTGCGGTTCAGGATTTCCATGCCCTTCAGCACGACGTCCGGCCACTGCTCCGGCTTGAACGGGTAGCCCTTCCCTTTCATGTGCTCTTTGAAAACGCGCACAGAACCCGTCTCGATGCCGATGAAGAGGTTCTGATACTTCTTCTGCGGGTGCGTGGAAGCGGGATGCGTATGCACGCTCTTGTCAACGGCGAGCTGCAGCTCGGGCAGCAGATTCGGCTCGACGACGATCGGCGCCATCGTGCCGTGCGTCAAGCCGATGTACTCGATGCCGGGCACGTCCGAGACGGACTGGAACAGCTGCTTGAGCGCGGGCACATTGGGCGCGAATTTCGGCCCGTGCTCGTAAAGGAACAAATCCTCGGTGACGAGCAGCGCAAAGTCCGCGCCTTCCGCGGCCTGTGTGCGAACGTTGGCGATGATTTGTTCGAGCGGCAAGCTCTTGCCCGCACGCAGCGCGACCGAACAGAACTGGCAGCCGCGTCCGCAGCCGCGCGTGATTTCGACTGCGCCGAAGGTCGAGCGATGCTTTAGATAGGGAATGCTATCGACCTTCGGGCTATGGCCTTCAACCTTGCGCGGAATCTCTTCGCCGCGCACCGCCGCTTCGAATAGCGGCAGCACGACCTCTTCCGATTCGCCGTCGACGATGCAGTCGATCAGCCACTCATCTTGCAGCCCTTTCTTATCGATTTGCCACGAGCCCGGCCCGCCGACGATGATCTTCATGTGCGGCTTGTGCTTGCGCAGGACGGGATGCAGGATCAGACGGCGAAATTCCTCGGCGTTGATTGGCTCGACGTCCGCGCCGTAGAAGTAGGCGTAAACGTCCGTCGCGAATGTGATGCCGAGCGGATTGTGCGCGTGGATGCCGACGACTTTCGTATCTTCGCCGACAAACTTATCAAGCTGATCCGCGTAGCAGACGACGATATCTTCTTCGGGAAATTTCTGCGCGAGCAGCGCCTCGATGACGCGCAGGCCCTGCGGGACGTACTTGGCTTGGCCGTCGGGCCATGTCTCGCCTTTCGAAGCCCAGGTCACGTTGAAAACGGACGCATACTTCGCCGGAAGCGTCGCGAGCAGCATCTGCTTCCAGGTGCTGTGCATGTGCTCGCACGATTCGGAGGTGCTTGCGGCTAGAACGATCCTTTTGCCACGCGACGCCATGGCCCTCAGCCCCACATTAAAATCACGCCCACCGAGCCAAAATCTTAGCACAGCCAGACGGGGGTTTTGCCAGCCCCGCGAATCTGACCAGCGGGTCAGTTTGCAGTATCGCCGCGCCTTCAAGCTTCATCGCGTCGAGAATTTCCGGAAGAGCGTCGATGCGATCTTCGATCAGGACTCCTGGCTAAGGTTTCAGGACTCCCTGACAATTGGTTGACATGCTAGGGCGAGTGCGTCAAGTTTGCCAGACGCGCGGCTAACCCCGGCACGACGGGACCTGCTATAGTCGCCTTTTGGCTGTGCCGCTGGCTACCGTCCGAGGGTTGTTGGGAACAATGGCGACGGAAGCAGGCGTAATCGGCAGAAACAGAAAGGAAGGGATCGGAAATGAGTACAAGACAGCCGTCACAGTCTCCCGCCCCCGACATGAACAAATTGAACGCATTCATCGGTCAGTTCGTGACCGATCTCGGCGCTTCGGTCCACGCAGGCATGGTGGTGATCGGCGAAAAGCTTGGGCTTTACAAGGCGCTCGCCGCTGGCCCGGCGACTTCCGCAGAGCTCGCCGCCAGGACCAAAACGGATGAACGCTATCTGCGCGAGTGGCTTTCTTCGCAGGCGGCGGGCGGATACATCACGTACGAAGACGCGACGAAGAAGTTCAGCCTCAGCCCGGAGCAGGCCTTCACGCTCTCGGACGAAACAAGCCCCGCCTACTTGCCCGGTGCCTTTGAGCTGGCACTAGGCTCGCTCGCCGCCGTTCCGCGGATTGCGGAATCGTTCCGCACAGGCAACGGCATGGGCTGGCACGAGCATGCCGATGGCGTCTTTCACGGATGCGAGAAATTTTTCCGGCCCGGCTACGCCGCCAATCTCGTCACGTCGTGGATCCCGTCGCTGCAAGACGTCCAAAAGAAACTCGAAGCCGGCGCCAAAGTAGCGGACGTCGGCTGCGGCAAGGGGGCATCCACGCTTCTGATGGTGAAGGCGTTTCCCAAGTCCAAATTCTTCGGCTTCGACTATCACAACGGGTCGATTGAAGCCGCCCGCGAGTATGCGCGCGGCGACGGCATCGCCGATCGGGTCAGCTTTGAAGTGGCGAAGGCAAAAGAATTCCCGGGCAAGGACTACGACTTTGTTGCGGTCTTCGATTGCCTGCACGACATGGGCGATCCAGTGGGCGCGGCCAAGCACGTCCGGGAGTCGCTGGCCAACGACGGGACCTGGATGATCGTCGAGCCGTTTGCAAACGACCAGTTGAAAGACAATCTGAATCCCGTGGGCCGCGTCTACTATAGCTTCTCGACGCTGCTGTGCACGCCGTGTTCGCGGTCGCAGGAAGTCGGGCTGTGCCTGGGCGCGCAGGCGGGCGAGGCGCGCATTCGGGACGTCGTCACGTCGGCTGGGTTCAGCCGTTTCCGCCGCGCGACGGAGACGCCGTTCAACATCGTTTACGAAGCCCGGCCGTAGTTTGAGATGGTCGCACTGCACTCTCGCAGAGGCGGTCTTACGGGGAAGACTGCTCTATCGCGCTCAAACGAATGAGGGGTTTGTCATGTACGACATGAAAAGTCTGAGCAGGCTGAAAAATATCGAGGCCGGCGCGCCAGCTTGCAGCTAGTCCGGCTCCTAGCTTTCGATCTGCGCCACTCGAGCCTTCACGAGTTTCTTGACGAGCGCGGCCGGCACCGGCTTATCGAGCGGGAAATGTATCGTGCCTTTGGATGTCGAGTAGTCTCTTAGTTCGTGCTTGAAAGCCTCAATTGCAGCTGCTGTAGGAAATAGGCTGCAGTGGTCCGAAAACGCGGCATACCACACTAACACCTTCTTGTATTTGAACGCGGGGATGCGATAGCTGATGATCTCGACGGCATCTCGCGGCGCGACGGACCGTATCGCCGCGCGAATCTGCCTCAGCGCGCCGCGAGCAGGCTGTGGGGCGCGCGCAATATATCGGTCAACGTCATTGGCCGAGCCTAGGGTTATCGCGCCAGAACCGCGGCTTCTAGTCTTCGTTTTCGTCGTGGGAGCCATGCTACACCGGCTTCACGGAATCCATGAGGCCGAAGAAGCCTTCGGCGAGCGTCGGATGGATGAAGACCGCGCCCTTGAGAATCGTGTACGGCGCCCCGGCAAGCATCATGGCTCCTAAGATTTGGACGGTCTCGCCGCCTTCAATTCCCAGAATCGAAGCGCCGAGAATTTTGTCGGTTTCCCCGTCGATGATGATTTTCATGAAGCCCGCGGTCTCGTCTCGCTCGATCGCGCGAGAGACGTAGGCCATCGGGTACGTACCGATTTTCAGCTTCCGTCCTGAAGCGCGGGCTTCCTTTTCCGTCATGCCGACGCGCCCGAGCTGCGGATCGGTGAACAGCGAATACGGCAGGTAGCGGTTCTCGATGCTGAGATTTTTCCCCTCAATGATGTTGGCCCAGAGAATCTGGTAATCGTTGTAGGAGATATGCGTGAACGCGGGCCCGCCCTTCACGTCGCCCAGCGCCCAAATTCCCGGCGCGCTCGTTTCCATGCGCCCGTTCACTTTGATGTAGCCGTTTTTGTCTACCGCTATGCCGGCCCTTTCGAGACCGAGATCATCGGTGTTCGGGCGGCGGCCCGTGGCGCACAAAACGTGAGAGCCGGAGACGGTGACGGTGCGGTCGCCTTTCGCGACGGTGATCGCGATTTCGCCGCCCTGGTCTTCGATTTTCGTCGATTTCGCCTGCAAATGAAATTCGATGCCCTCCGCCTCGAGCGCCTTCTGCAAACCAGCTGCGACGTCCGCATCTTCGCGCGCCAGCAACTGATCGCCGATGTGAATCACCGTGACGCGGCTGCCGAATCGGCGGAACATCTGTCCGAATTCTAGGCCGATGTAGCCGCCGCCAAGCACGAGCAGGTGCTTGGGAATCTCCTGCAATTCCATGATCGACTCGTTGGTCAGATAGCCGACAGAGCCGAGTCCCGCGAGCTGCGGGCAATCGGGGCGCGTTCCGGTGTCGATGAAGATTCGCTCGCTTTCGAGCGTCCCACCGTCGACTTCAATCGTGTGCGGCCCGGTGAACCGCGCGCGGCTGCGATAGAGGCGCAAAGTCTTGTGCTCGACCACGCGGCGCTCATGGCCTCCCCGAAAGGTCTGCACCACGGCGTTTTTCTTCGCTACGACGGCTGGCAGGTCGACGCGCACGTTGT
Source organism: Candidatus Acidiferrales bacterium (assembly GCA_035622875.1). Classification (GTDB taxonomy): domain Bacteria; phylum Acidobacteriota; class Terriglobia; order Acidiferrales; family UBA7541; genus Palsa-295. Next base: position 40,236 of record DASPUN010000062.1, on the reverse strand, counting down.
CCGCAATCACACCCCAGCGCGCGGCGTCACGCGCGTAGTGCGCCACTTGCGCGGACGCGATCATGGTTTTCGTCGGCGTGCAGCCGGTGTTGACGCACGTCCCGCCCAGCTTGTTTTTTTCGATTAGTGCCACGCTCCAGCCGCGCTCAGCGAGCGCATACGACAGAGGATTTCCGCCTTGTCCAGAGCCGATCACGATCGCGTCGTATCTCATCGCGTCACCCCAAAATTGAGCTGGCGCTCGGCCGCCTGCGAGCGGGCCACAGGATGGCATGCTTTGCACTTCTGCTCCAGTCCACTTAAGATATCCCGCGTGAATTTGTCGGGGGGGCGATGCCATCGAAGCGCGATTCGACGAAAATCGCGATTTCGCCGACACAATAATCGTCAACCGCAGCGCCTATTTTCGCGGCGCCGCGTCTAACGAAAAGGTGAAAATGACCGCAATTCTCCGCACAATTCTACTTTTGGCCGCGGTTTTGGGGGCGGCTTTCGTGACTCCTGCGGCACAAGCGCCTGTGCAGCCGCCGGCTCAAGCCGCGGCGCAAAGGCCAGCGCAATCGACTTTCGGGCCGATTCGCGTCCAAGTGGACGAAACGCGCGCGCCGCAGAAAATTCTGCACACCCATCTCGAGATGCCCGCTCAACCGGGACCACTGGTTCTCTACTATCCGGAATGGATCCCGGGCGAGCACATGCCCGACGGTCCGATCATCAATATGGCCGGATTGAAATTCACGGCGGCTGGAAAAACGATTCCGTGGCGGCGCGACTTGATCGACATGTTCGCGTTTCATCTCGATATCCCGCAGGGTGTGAGCTCGCTCGATATCGACTTCGACTTTCTTTTGACTGCCCCGGCCACCGGCTACTCGGGCGGCGCGTCGTCGACCGCGTATCTCAATGTGCTCAGCTGGAACCAGTTGGTGCTCTACCCCAAAGGCTACGACGCCGCGAATCTGTCGTGTAATCCGAGCCTGAAACTTCCCGCCGGATGGAAGTTTGGCACGGCGCTTCCGGTCGCCAAACAGGAGGGCGACACGGTTGATTTCGGTCCCGTCTCGCTCGAAACGCTGATCGATTCGCCTGTCCTTTCGGGCCGCTACTTCCGCGCGATCGATTTGACACCGGGGAAAAATCCCCCGCACGAAATGGACCTTGCGGCAGATAGCCAGGCCGCGCTCGCGATGACTCCGGAAACCGAGGCGCATTTCAGGCAGCTCGTGGCTGAGGCCGGGGCGCTTTTCGGTTCGCGGCACTACCGCGACTATCATTTCCTGGTGACGCTGAGCGACGACGTGGCGCATTTCGGCCTCGAGCATCACGAATCGAGCGACGATCGCGTCCGCGAACGCTCCTTGATCGATGAATCAGGCCGCATCGATTTCGGCGGTCTGCTTCCCCACGAATACGTTCACTCGTGGAACGGAAAATACCGCCGTCCCGCCGGCCTGATCAGCCCCGACTACCACCAGCCAATGCAGGATGATCTCCTGTGGGTTTACGAGGGACTCACCGAGTATCTCGGCGATGTGCTCACGGCGCGCAGCGGGCTCTTGAATCAGCAGCAGTCCCGCGAGGAGTTCGCGCGGCTGATTGCCATCTTCGATCAGGAGCCCGGCCGCCGTTGGCGCCCGCTGCAGGACACAGCTGACTCTGCGGTGTTCCTTTACAACGCGGACGGCGACTGGTCGAACTGGCGCCGGGGTGTGGATTTCTACGAAGAGGGCGAGCTGCTCTGGCTCGATGCCGACGACACGATTCGCCGCCTGACCAATGACCAGAAATCTCTCAACGATTTCTGCCGTATCTTTCACGGCGGCACGAGCGGCCAGCCCGATTTGAAGACCTATACTCTTGACGACATCGTTGCGGCGCTGAATCGCGTCGCGCCCTACGACTGGACGACTTTCCTCCGTTCGCGCCTCGATTCCATATCGCCCAATACGCCGATCGAGTCGATCGAAAACAGCGGATGGAAGCTCGTCTACAACGACAAGCCCAACGAGATGCAAGAGAATCGCGAGACGATTCGCAAAGGCGTCTCGCTGAGCTCATCGATCGGTATGATGCTGTTCGACGAGGGCATCGTCGTCGATGTGATTTACGGCGGCCCTGCTTACAACGCCGGAATCGGACCGGGAATGAAGGTCACCGCGGTCAACGGGAAGCAGTACTCGCCCGAGGTCCTCAGGGAAGCTATCGAAGACGCCAAATCCTCGAGCGCGCCCATTCAGTTGATCGTCGCCAATGGGCCGCAGGTGCAGCTCGTTTCGATCGATTACCACGGCGGCCTTCGATATCCCCATCTGGTGCGCGACGACAGCCGACCCGATTTTCTGAGCGAGATTTTCCGGTCACTGGCGCCGTGAAAACTTTCTGTCGTTTGCGGGACGTGCAGTCGCGATACGGTTCGGCAGGCGCGTCTCGGGGAGGATCGCGCCGATGAAAAGACTCCTCGCACTGATTGGATTGCTCTTCATGGTGGCTGGGGTCGGTGCGCTGATCCATCCGCGAGTCATGATGCCGGCCCGCGAAACCGAGGTCGAGGTTGTCGGCCAGAAGCTCATCGTCAAGACGCAGCGCATCGTCACGATTCCCCCAATTGTGAGCGGGCTTGTGATCGTCGCGGGCGCCGGCTTGATCTTGCTCGACACACGAAAGTGGTGATTCGTCAGCTTCGAGGTAGACCTATGAATTTCAATCCTCGCAAATTTGTATGGGGACTCGCCGTTTGCGCTCTGGCTTTCGCTGCGACCGCGCGAGCGCAGGAAAAGCGCGCCGTCACGTTCAAAGACCTGATCTCCATGCACCGCGTCAGCGGCCCACAAATTTCGCCCGACGGAAAATGGGTGGCCTATGACGTTGCCACGCCCGATTATTCCGCGAACCGCCTCACGCATGATGTCTGGATCGTAGCGATTTCAGGCGGCGACGCGCGGCAGCTCACGCACGACGGCGCCTTCGAGCGCCCTCGCTGGTCGTCCGATGGCAGGCGCCTGGCGATCCTTTCTACGCACGACGGCGTAGCGCAAGTTTATGCAGTTCCGGCAGAAGGCGGCGAAGCCGTGCGGGTCACGACTCTCTCGACCGGCGCGGATAACGAGCTTTGGTCGCCGGACGGAAAATGGATCGCGTTCGTCTCAAGCGTCTACCCGGATTGCGGCGACGATGCCTGCAATTCCACGCGCGATGCAGCTGCCGCGAAAAATCCGGTGAAGGCGCACGTCGCCGAAAAGCTGCTCTATCGCCACTGGAATGCGTGGTCGGACGGCAAGCGCAGCCATCTTTTCGCCGTGCCCTCCGACGGCGGCACGGCGCGCGATCTCACGCCTGGCGCCGACTACGACGTGCCGCCGTTCAATCTCGGTGAGCCTGAAGCGATCGCGTTTTCTCCCGACAGCAAAGAACTCGCGTTCACCGCGAATACCGACAAAGACGAAGCCATCAGCACGAACGGCGACGTCTTCACCGTTCCCGTCGATGGGTCGAGTGCGCCGAAACGTGTCACCACAAATCCCGGGAACGATTGGGGACCGATCTATTCGCCCGACGGCAAGTGGATCGCCTATCGCGCGCAATTCCAACCTGGATACGAAAGCGATCGTTGGCGGCTCATGTTCTACGATCGCGCCAGCGGAACCATGAGCGCCCGCACTGATGATTTCGACGCAAATGTCAACGCGTTCGCGTGGTCGCCCGATAGCCAGACGATCTATTTCGAGACGGAGGAGAAATTCGAAGATCCGATGTACGCCGTTGCGGTGAAGCCGGGCAGCTTCCCGAAGCCCGTTCTTTCCACCGGCTCGAATGGCGACTTCGCCATCAGCCCGGACGGTCGCACGATCGTCTTCACTCGCACGAGTCTTTCGATGCCCGCGGAAATTTTCGCCGCAAGTTCCGACGGCAAGGATGTGCGCCAGATCACTCATCAGAACGACGCGCTTCTTTCGCAGCTTGATCTGCCGCAAGCCGAATCGTTTTGGTTCGCCGGAGCGAGCGGGACGCAGGTGCAAGGAATGTTGATTCGCCCGCCGCACTTCGACGCATCGAAGAAATATCCGCTGCTGCTGATCGTGCACGGCGGTCCGCAAGTGCCGTGGGAAGACGCTTGGGGCTACCGCTGGAATCCGCAACTTATGATCGCGCCGGGATACGTCGCACTGCTGATCAATCCGCGCGGCTCGCCCGGCTACGGCAGCAAGTTCGTGCAAGAGATCAGCCGCGATTGGGGCGGCAAGGTATACATCGATTTGATGAATGGCGTGGACGCGGCGCTCGCGAAATATCCATTCATCGACGGCTCGCGCATGGCCGCCGCGGGCGGCTCCTATGGCGGCTACATGGTGGACTGGATCGCCACGCACACCGGCCGATTCAAATGCCTCATCAGCCACGCGGGGGACTGGGACGAGGTTGCAAGCTACGCCACGGAAGAGCTTTGGTTCGAAGACTGGGAGTTCGGGGGGCCACCTTGGTCGCATCCGGAACTTTACAAGAAATGGTCGCCGAGCGAATACGGCGCCGCGCTCGCGAAATACAGGACTCCGACGCTCGTGATCGCGGGCGAACGCGATTACCGCGTTCCTTACACGCAGAGCTTGGAATTTTTCTCGGCGCTGCAGCGCCAGGGCGTGCCGTCAAAGCTCGTGGTGTTCCCCGATGAAGGCCACTGGGTCCTGAAGCCGCAGAACAGCGAGTTTTGGTACAAGACGTTCCTCGATTGGCTCGGCAAATACTTGCAATAGCTGCGGCGCTGGCATTTCGCAGCACCCCCAAAATAGAAAGGGCGGGCCGTCGCCCGCCCCCGGCCTCCGCGAAAGCGTGTTTGCGGATTAGCCGACTTTCAGAGCCTCCTTCCGGCCTTCGAATTCCACTTCGCTGACTCGATTCGCGTTCGTGGAGATTGCCGATTGCTCGGCTTTCTTCGGAAGCCTGACCCATTCGCAGGGAACCGTCGCAATCACTTTGCCGTCCTGCAAGACCTCGAACTGCTTTTCGGTTTCGGTCGCTTTGATGGTGTAGTGTCCGGGTTGCAGTTGTGTCTGGCCGATCATCGTGGTTTGGGTGACTTCGTAGTCCGTGGAGTCTTTGTGGAATGAGTTCTTGCTGGCCCATGCGGGCATCGTGAGAATGAGGACTGAGAGGACTCCAAGGCAATATTTTGCGTGGAACTTCATTTGTTCGTTGCCTCCTGTGGTTTTTGTTACGTCGTCGCCGGCTGCGCGAGCAGGGTCGCACGTCCGGTTTCGAGTGGCGCGCCCGAACAACACAACAATCCGATTGCGGCCACTCCCTTAGTTGGATGCGCGCCTCCGAAGCCGGGGTGGCAAACAACCGCTCACTGAATGAGCGGAGAGCCTGGCGGAAGCTCTTGTAAACACCGAAACTATGCGCGCGATCGGATTCCGTTGCCTTTCACGCCTAAGTATTAGTCCGCTCGGTGCTGCGTAATTCTTCGGATTGACAGCTGGCTGCAGCAGGTGCCATCGTGCAGGCCTCTAACTCCCTCGGAGGGCTCCGATGCAGCCGTCGAGGCGCAACTGTCTCTGGGCATCACTCGCGCTACTCGTGTCTGTGCCGCTCGCCTCGCGAGCCGGCGCCACCGTCGAAATCGACGGACTCAAGGCGGGCATCACTCCCTACAAGACGGATTGTCCCGGCGGCTACTTCCACAAGACTCACACCGTATTCGGTGCGCGACTTGAGCATGCGATGGTCCTGAAAATTTCCATGGAGGGTTACGCATCGCAGCAAATCACTCTGACCAACGGCCCGTACGAATGGATTGCGGTGACGGGCCGTCACCGCGGGAACTACTTTCTGCTCAAGAGTAGTGAGTTCCACATCGACCTCCAGCGGGCCATTTACCGAGCCGCGAGCGCCGCGGAAACAGGCGAACGCAGCGGCCCACAGCATCCGGCAGCAAGCGCGCTGCTAGCAGAGAACAAGGACCCGGATCCGCCAGTTAGCACTGTAAGAATCGATTCGGATCCTCCGGGCGCCGAAATCTATGTCGACTATGCGTTCGTTGGGCAGACCCCGTCCATGCTGCGGCTCCTGCCTGGTTCTCATCGCATCGAGCTGAGATCTCCCGGCAAGAAAGAATGGCAGCGCAATCTGGAGCTATCGAAAAATAGCGAAGTCACACTCCATCCGGTCCTAGAGCCATCGCCGTAACGAGCTGCTTCGAATTCCTCCTGCGGTTGCCCGTTCTCTGCGGCTTCTGCGTCTCTGCGCTAGGAAGCGGCTTCTTTTCTCTGCACACCCGCCGGAATCGAAGTTGACATCTCCCGCGCTACCTCTTGTAATGAATTACTCCACATCCATGCTCGCTCCATTCTCAATCTTGCTGTGAGCGAATCCGGCGCCAGCAACCCGCCCCGCGAAAGAACCGCGCGCTACGCTTTTCTCGTCGCCGCCGGAATTCTTTCGAGCCGAATCGCAGGTTTGATTCGCGACCGTGTTTTCGCCCACTATTTCGGCCTCTCCGGCGTAGCCGACGCGTTTCGAGTCGCGCTTCGGATTCCGAATGTTTTGCAGAATCTCTTCGGCGAAGGGGTGCTTTCGGCCTCCTTCATCCCGGTCTACGCGAATCTCCTCGCTCGCAAAGACGATGAAGAGGCCCGGCGCACCGCCGGCACCATAGCCGCCCTGCTCGCGCTGAGCATGTCCGTGATTGTCCTGATCGGCGTGCTCGCCACTCCGTATCTGATCGACCTCATTGCGGCCGGGCTGCGGGGCGAAAGGCGCGAGCTCGCGATTCGACTCGTACGCATTCTTTTCCCGGGAGTTGGTTTTCTGGTGCTGTCGGCGTGGTGCCTGGGAGTCTTGAACAGTCATCGCCGCTTCTTTCTTTCCTATTCGGTGGGCGTGATATGGAACGCCGCGATGATTGCCACGATGTGGATCTGGGGACGGCGCGATCAGTACTCACTCTCCATCATTCTTGCCTGGGGATCGGTCGCGGGCAGCGCGTTGCAGGTAGGCGCGCAACTGCCGATTGTCCTGAAGCTGCTCGGGGGCCTTCGGCTCTCGCTGCACTATCGCGCGGAAAATGTGAAAACCGTCGTCAAGAATTTTTTTCCCGTATTTTTCAGCCGCGGAGTCGTGCAGATCAGCGCCTACGTCGATGCGTTTATCGCAAGCTACCTTCCTATTGGCGCCCTTGCCGCGCTTGCGAACGCGCAGACTCTTTACCTGTTGCCGGTGAGCCTTTTCGGAATGTCGGTTTCCGCGGCGGAGCTGCCGCAAATGTCCGGCGCGATCGGAACCGAAAGTGAAGTAGCCGGCGCGCTGCGCCAGCGCGTCGATGAAGGCCTGCGCCAGATCGCATTCTTCGTTGTGCCGTCCGTGGCCGCGTTTCTGTTTTTGGGAAACGTCGTCGTCGGCGCGATCTATCAAACAGGCCGCTTTCAGGCAGACGATACGACTTATGTCTGGGGAGTCCTCGCCGGCTCGACAGTCGGCCTGCTCGCTTCGACCCTCGGCCGCCTTTATTCGTCGACCTACTACGCCCTCCGCGACACACGCACTCCTCTGAAATTCGCAATCGTTCGCGTGATTCTGACGACGATTCTCGGTTATCTCTTCGCGATTCCGCTGCCGCCCGCCCTCGGAATCGCATCCCGGTGGGGCGTCGCGGGCCTCACGATTTCAGCCGGCATTGCCTCGTGGGTCGAATTCACGCTCTTGCGCGTGACGATGAATCGCCGCATCGGACGCACGGGGCTGCCGCGCGAGTTTCTCGCGAAGCTATGGCTCGCGGCGCTCGCGGGTTCGGGCGTGGGCTGGCTGATCGGCCACTACGCGGGCCACCACAAGCCCTATTTGACAGGGCTGCTGGTGTTAGTTCCCTACGGCCTGGTCTATTTCGGGATGACGTTCCTTCTGGGGTTGGTCGAAGCCCGCGGCTATCTGCGACGCTTCCTGGCGCCGCTGCGGGGGCGCACGTAGGGATCCCGCGGAGTCTTCGCCAAGAGCTTGGTTAGAACTTGAAAACGATTCCGACGGATATTCTCGGGCTGTACTGATACGTGCTGAAGAATCGCGTCCCCAGCATGTCCAGCTCCAGCCGGTAGGCGAGCCGCCGATGATGGGCGCCGACATCCACTCCGCCGCCCGCTTCGTACGCCAGCGCCGTCTCGTTGCCAAACGCCGTCCGCGGGACAAATTTCGAGCCACCAATCAGCCCGTGCGCCCACACTTCGATTCCGCGCGGAGCCGACCATCGGGCGCGAATGCCGCCCATGCCGACCGCCAGCTTCGCGGTGTTGCCGATAAAGCTGCCGTACTCTCCGACGAATTGTCCTTCGGCTCCAAGCCAGGTGATCTTCGGAATGTAGTAGACAGCACCGACATCAAGGCCGTTCATCGTGAGAATCGTGTCGGGCTTCGAAAGCAGATAAAACCGCATGAACGAATAGCCTGCGTAAACCTGCCAGTTGTACTCCTGAAAAACTCCGTATACGCTCGGCGGCTGTTGCTGCGCTCCTGAATCGCTCGTCGCAGGCGAGCTCGGCGCAGTGGCGTGCAATTCTCCCGGTGCGGCAAGTTCCGGCGGGATCGCGAGCGCCAACAGCGGCCCGGCTTCGGACGTCAGGGCAGGCCCCGCCTCCGAATCCGTCGACGATATCTGCGGGAGCGAATAGTTAGGGTTTACTTGTGCGTGAAGATTAAGTGCGAATACAAGGATGGCCCCAAGCAGACCTGCAGCATATCTCATCGCCTGACCCCCTATCCCTGCCCTGCCTCTGCCCTGCGTCTCTAATTTGAACGACAGTGGGCCGACCTGTCTATTCAAAATTCAACTTCGAGAGAGAAGGAGTTACCTATCGACTCTGACTCGCGGCTGGGGCGCACAGTCAGGACTCGCCGATTTGCCCTCCTGACACCAAGCCTAGGATGCGTAGGATCATCATCTCTGATGCCCGCTCCACTTGATTTCTTGGCTGGGGATGGACCGGTTAGTGGCTACTTCTTGGCCGCTGGCTCGATTTCAACGAATTGCCAGCCGAAGCGGCCCTTGATGCACAAGTTGCCGTGCGTCACGCTGTGCTCTAGCGGCGACATTACCCGAACAATCTTTCCGTCCTGCGAATGAACCGTCAGATCGCAGCCGACTCCGCAGTAAGGGCAAATCGTGTCGGTCTTGGTCTGTCGCGACTCATCCCACGTGCCCGCCCGCCTCATGTCGTGCTCTTTCTTGAACATCAGCGCGCCGGTCGGACACACGCCGATGCAGTTCCCGCAGTACACGCATGCCGAATCCGGCAGCGGCACGTCGAATTCAGTCGAGATATGAGCTGAAAAGCCGCGCCCGGCGACCGCGATGGCAAATGTGTTCTGCGCGTCGACGCCGCAGGCTTCGACGCACTTGTAGCACAGGATGCACTTCGAGTAGTCCCGCACATACAATTGATTGTCGATCTTCGCTGGCTGCGCCACGGTGGCGGCAGCATCGCCAAATCGCTCCGGCTGCGCCGCATATCGCTCCAGATAGCCGGGGAACGCGGGCGCCGTCGATACGTCGACTGAAGACGCCAGAAATTCGAGCACAATCTTCCGGCTCAGCCGCACCCGCTCGGAATCCGTTTTGATCGACATTCCCTTCTCGACTTTGCGCGAGCAAGCGGGAACCAGCGTGCGCGAGCCTTCGAGTTCGACCACACACACGCGGCAGACATTCACGGGAGTGAGACTTTCGAGATAGCACAGAGTGGGCGTGTCGATGCCTAGTTTTCGCGCCGCATCGAGAATTGTCGATCCCTCCGGCACCGAAACACTTTGACCGTCGATCTTCACTTCGATCATCACGCGCTGGCGCGGCGCCGGAGCCTGTGGAACCGGCCCGCGCGGAACCGGAATCTGAGGTATCGGCGCTTGCAGTGTGTCGCTCACGAAAAAAGGCTCCATCGGTTTAGCGCGGATTCAAGCGCGCTCGACGCGGTTTGGCCCAATCCGCAAATCGACGCGTCGCGCATCGCTTGTCCCATCTCGCGCAGCATTTTCACTTCCTCGGCCGTCGAGCCGATCGGCCGCTGTTTCACCAGCCGCTCGAGCGTCTCCTGCTGGCGCGTCACGCCGACGCGGCACGGCACGCATTGCCCGCACGTCTCGTGTTTGAAGAATCCGGCGATGCGCAGCAGGATCCGCTTCAAATCGATCGAGTCGTCGAAGAGCATCACGACGCCGGAGCCGAGCGTCGCGCCGATCGCGCGCGTGCCTTCAAACGTCAGCGGCGTATCCAATTCCTTCGGCATCACGAACGCTCCCGCTGCGCCGCCGAGCAGCACCGCTTGCAGTCGCCCGTTTCCGCCGATTCCGCCCGCCATCTCGATCAAATTCCGCAGCGTCGCTCCGTGCGTCACTTCGTACACCCCCGGTCGCACCACATGCCCGGAAAGGCAAAACAGTCTGTATCCCGCCGAATTCGCCGTTCCGATTTTCGCGTAGGCCGCGCCGCCTTGAAGGATCACGTGCGGCACATTGATCAGCGTTTCGACGTTGTTGACGACCGTCGGCTGTCGGAATAGTCCCGCTTGCGTCGGGAACGGCGGCTTGTTCCGCGGCTCGCCTCGATAACCTTCGATCGAATTGAATAGCGCCGTTTCCTCTCCGCAAATGTACGCGCCCGCGCCCCTCCGAATTTCGATATCGAAGCGCAAGCCGCGCCCGAAAATGTTATCACCTAGCATGCCGGCCTTGCGCGCCGCGTCAATCGCGTGTCCGAGTCGCTCCGCAGCAAACGGATACTCGCCGCGCAAATAGATGAATCCCTTGTGTGAGCCGGTCGCGAGCGCCGCAATCGTCATTCCTTCGATCACCGCGAACGGATCGCCTTCCATCGTGATACGGTCCTTAAACGTGCCCGGTTCCGACTCGTCCGCGTTGCAAACCACATAATGCGTGCGTCCCTGCCCGCGCTGCGTGAGCAACGCTTCCCACTTCTTGCCCGTCGGAAAAGCAGCGCCGCCGCGGCCGAGCAACTTCGATTCGATCATTTCGCGGACCACGCCTTCGGGCCCCAAATCGAGCGCCTTGCGCAGCGCCTCGCACCCGCCGGCGCGCTTGTAGCCTTCGACGCTCAGCGCGTCCGCCTGACCGACGCGGCGCAGCAGGTGCAGCTCCGGCTTGCCTGCTTGCGGTACGGACACCTTCGTGTCGAGCGCGTCCGGCTCCGCTGGCAATTTCCCGCTCGCCGCATCGCCCACGAGCGTTTGCAGCGCGCCCGCGTTCGCCGGAGCCAGCACGCGCTCTTGCGGCTTCTTTCCCGCCGCCGTTACGAGCGCCGCGGGAGCCCGCTCGCACAGTCCCAGGCACGTGCTGTGAATCCAGGTGGCGCGGCCGCCCATACACGGCGAACCAGCAGGTCCCAGTTTTTTCTCCAACTCGCCACAAAGTGCATCGGTGCCGCGCGTCATACACGCGATATCGTTACACACGTGCGCCACCACGCGCGGCCGCTCTGTCAGCGAAAACATTCCGTAGAACGACGCGACTCCGTGCACTTCCGCCGGCGCGGTATCGAGCCGCAGCGAAATGTAGTTTAGTGCCCCGGGGCTGATCCAGCCGACGCGCTTCTGCACGGCGTGCAGGACCGGCAGCAGCAGGTGTCGCCGCTGGCGCATCTCGTGGCCGCCGAAAGCCGCGCGGCTATCGATTTCGACGCGCCGCTCGCCGCCCACCCAGCCCGACTCGGGAGCGCCCAGTAAGGCGTCCACCGCTGCGCGTTCTTCGGCTGTGGCCGGGGCCTGGGTCAAATGGATGTCCAACTAGTTCTCCCGGCACTTGTCGATGCGGATGGCGGTCGCCTTGAACTCCGAAACTCCTGACTTCGGATCGACTGCGTCGATGGTGAGGTCGTTCGTGGCCACCTGATCGTGGAAATGTGTGGTCAGAAATGCGAGGCCAGGCCGGAGACCGGGATCGAATCGTACGGGCGCAATCACCGAGCCGCGCCGCGAGCTGACACGAACTTTTTCGCCTTCGCTGACGTGATAGCGCACGCCGTCTTCTGGTGAGATCTCGAGCGCTTCCTTCAAGCGAAGTGGCGAAGCGTAAACTCCCGATTGAACGTTCGTATTGTACGAATCGAGGCGGCGGCCGGTCGTAAGCCGGAGCGGGTATTGCTCGTCCAGCGTATCGATCGGGGCCTCATTTTCTACACAGCTGAAAGGCGCGCGCGGCCCCACCACCGGCGTTTGCCACAACCGCCCGTGCAGGAAAATCTCGCCGGGATGCGATTCGTCGTAGCACGGCCACTGGATGCCGCCCATTTCTTCAAGCCGCTTGTAGCTCATGCCCGCGTGCATCGGGCTCAGCCCGCGAACCTCTTCCCAAATGCATTCCGATTTCGGCTCGCCCCAGTTATGACCCATGCGGCGCGCCAGATCGAAAATGATTTCGATGTCGTCGCGCACTCCCGGTGGCGGCGGCACCGCCGCGCGCACGCGCTGCACTCGCCGCTCGCTCGAAGTCACCGTGCCTTCCGTTTCGCACCATCCGGCAGCCGCGGGCAACACGACGTCCGCTAGCTTGGCAGTTTCCGTATAGAAGAGATCCTGCACGACCATGAACTCGAGGCCGCCCAGCAGCTTCTTGGCGCGGTTGCGGTCTGCTTCGGAATCGACCGGGTTTTCGCCGAGGACGTAGGCGCAGGTCATCTTTCCGTGCTCCATCGCTTCGAACATGCCGCTCAAATGCCGCCCTCTTTTGGGCGGGATCTTCACGCCCCATGCCCTCTCGAATTTTGCGCGCAGTGCATCGTTTTCCACGTGCTGGAAGCCGGGCAGGCGATCCGGGATCGCGCCCATGTCTCCGCCGCCTTGCACGTTGTTCTGCCCGCGCAGCGGATTCAATCCGCTCCCGTACCGACCCACGTGACCGGTCAGCAGCGCGAGATTGATCAGCGAAAGGACGTTGTCGACGGCGTTGTGATGCTCGGTAATTCCCAGCGTCCAGCAAAACTCGGCGTGCTCCGCCTTCGCGTACGTATGCGCCATTTCCCGGATCACATCAGCGGGAACGCCCGTCTCGCGTTCCGCTCGTTCAAGCGGATACTTCTTCACATGCTCGCGGTAGCACTCGAATCCGCTCGTCGCGTTTTCGATGAACCATTGATGTGCCAGGCCTGCCTGGATAATCTCATTGCCCATCGCGTTGGCCAGCGTGATGTCGCTGCCCACGTCGATGCCCAGCCACACGTCCGCCCACTGCGCCGAACTCGTGCGCCGCGGATCGATCACGTACAGCTTTGCTCCGTTCCGCACGCCCTTCAGCACATGATGAAAGAAGATCGGGTGCGTCTCCCGCGCATTCGATCCCCACAGCAGGATAACGTCCGTATCTTCAATTGCGCGATACGAACTCGTACCGCCGCCTGCCCCGAAAACCGTCGCCAGACCGACGACGCTAGGGGCGTGTCAAGTCCGGTTGCAGCTGTCGATGTTGTTCGTGCCGATCACCGAGCGAACGAATTTCTGTGAAATGAAGTTCAGCTCGTTGGTCGTCTTCGAACAACTGAACATCCCGAAGGTGTCCGGGCCGTGCTTGTCGACCTGCTCTCGGAAGCTCCGTGCGACTCGGTCAAGCGCCTCGTCCCATGTCGCGGGACGATGCGATCCGTTCGCGCGGATCAGCGGCTGCGTTAAACGGCCTGCCCACTGTGGCGGGTTTTTCGATGGGATTGCCATCGACGAAATCCTCCGGCCACAATTTTGCCATACCGAGCGGCCTCGTCCAAGCGCTTAGATCCGCTCGCTCATGAATCGTCCCCGTACGTTGAGTTCCGTGAGCTCAGCCCTGGACAAATTAATATTCTCAAGATTCTTCTTTCGAATCAGCAATTGCCTGCTAACCTAGCGCCCGCTTTATCGGCCAAAACTGCGATTGCCTGAGCGCAATTGTGGCTCGTGTTCTCGGCGAGTCCCAGATTGGCACATGACTGTGGCAAATGAAATTCGAGCGGGAGGCACGCAGAACAGCGGCTTCGTTTTCACCGTCTCTGCAGTGTCCGCTCTCGCCGGGCTGCTCTTCGGCTACGACACCGGCGTCATTTCCGGCGCAATTCTTTTCGTGCAGGAAGATTTCCGCCTCTCGACATTTCAGGAGGAAATCGTGGTCGGCGCCGTGCTGCTCGGCGCAATGATCGGCGCGGCATTCGGCGGCCGGCTCGCCGATCACTTTGGCCGACGCCTCGTGCTGATCCAGGTCGCCTGCCTCTTCATTCTTGGTGCGCTCGGCACGGCGCTCGCTCCTGGTTCGCGCTCACTGGCGCTCGGCCGCGTGGTCGTTGGTATCGCGATCGGAATCGCGTCGTTTACCGCGCCGCTTTACATTTCCGAGATTTCGCCTGCCCATATCCGCGGAAAGCTCGTTTCGCTGAACCAGTTGATGATCACGATCGGAATTCTGGTCTCGTATCTCGCGGACTACGCGCTCGCCGGCTCTCGCGGCTGGCGCTGGATGTTTGGACTCGCGGCGATTCCGGGACTAATCCTACTGATCGGGCTGTTTTTCGTCCCGGAAAGCCCGCGCTGGTTTGTGAAGCAGCAACTGCGCGACCGCGCCCGCGCAGTCCTGGCGAAAATTCGCAATCCACTTGCAATCGATGCAGAGCTTGGGGAAATCGAATCCAGCTTTGCGCAGCAGGAAGGGAGCTGGCGCGAATTGTTGAGCCCGGCGCTGCGCCCCGCGCTCCTCATTGGCGTCTGGCTCGCAATTTTTCAGCAGTTCACCGGCATCAACACGGTGATCTACTACGCCCCGACGATTTTTCAGCTCGCCGGTCTGCAGTCGCACTCGGCCGCAATTCTCGCGACCGCGGGCGTCGGAGCCGTCAACGTGCTGCTCACAGTGCTGGCGCTCGAGCTGCTCGACCGTACCGGTCGCAGGCCACTTCTGCTTTTCGGCCTCGTGGGAATGATTCTTAGCCTCGTACTTCTCGGCGCTGCTTTTCTGGCAAAGAATCCCACGCCCGCTCTCGCGTGGACCTCACTGATTTGTGTAATGGCCTACGTTGCGTGCTTTGCCATCAGCCTCGGTCCGATTTTCTGGCTGATGATCGCGGAAATCTATCCGCTGAAGCTTCGCAGCCGGGCGATGGCTGTCGCCACGATGTTCAACTGGGGATCGAACCTGCTGGTTGCGCTCACGTTCTTGAGCCTGCTGCGCGCGCTCGGCCGCCCGGCGACATTCTGGCTCTACGCTCTCGTCGGCGTCGTGGCTTGGGTTTTCGTGCTTCGATTGGTTCCGGAAACGAAGGGCAAAACGCTCGAGCAGATCGAAGCCGCCTGGCGCTCCCACCACGCTCACTAGGCTACGTCGTCATTCTGAGCGAAATCGCGCCTCGTTGTGTTTCGCGGCGCGGGCGCGACGAAGTCGAAGAATCCCTCTTCAGCCGTCACCACGACGGCGTGACTGCTCTCTACAAAAATCCACAATCCTCGCCTCGGCCCAAAATCTTTCGTCTGCCTCGCCCGAAATAAATGCACAGTGCCCGCCGTGCTTCGGCGCCACAAGCTGAATGTCCGGATTGTCGTGCAATGCCTTGCGGCCGAATGTCTCGTAGGGGACAAACGGATCGTCTTGCGCCGTCAAGATCAGCGTCGGCCGCCGAATTGCTCCCAGCACATTCATCGCGCTCGACCGCTCGTAGTAATCGGCCGCTCCGGTAAATCCGCAGAATCGCGCCGTGATTGCATCGTCGAATTCTCGCACGTTACGCACGCGCGCGAGATCGCCCTGCAGCCCATTTTCCGAATAGATCTCGGGAAACAACTCCGCTTTGTAGCGCATCCTGCGTTTCAATCTTGTCAGGAAATATCGGTTGTAAACGAAATTTTGCGGCGCGCAAAGCGTGTCGCAGCATGCGGCGAGATCAAGGCACGGAGCGATCGCCACGATTCCTCGCAGCTCTGCGGGAGGTGAATCCCCGAATTCTCCTGCCATCTTGAGTAGGAGATTCCCGCCCATCGAAAATCCGGCCACAAAAATTTCCGGAAGCCGCTCGCGCTCGATCAGTTCGAGCACCACGGCGCGAAAATCCGCACTGCGCCCTGAATGATAGAGCGTCGAGGTCAGGTTCTCGGTGCCGCCGCAGTTCCGCTGGTTCAGCCGCACTACGTTGAATCCCGCGACGTACGCCCTTTCCGAGGTGCCGAGCATGTAACCCGATTCACTCGACCCTTCGAGGCCGTGCAGCAGGACGAGCGTCGGATGCCGTCGCGGTTCGGCCTGCCAGTGCGCTTCGGCGCGCAGCTGTGTGCCTTTCTCGACGTCGAAGAATCGCGACTCGCTCTCGGGCAAGCGTGGAAATCGTCGCCGCCAAAATGCGCCCGCGATTGTCATCATGTGACAATTGCGCAGCGCCGGATGTGGGTTGAATTCTTTCACGACCTTCCATCGTAGGCACTCCGCCGCTTCCGGGCAAGTCGCCGGCGGGCGCTGGCTCCTTGTTTCGCCGTCGCCAAATTCGGATAATGCAGAGTCCGGTTTTGGGGCAAACCGGGTGCCGGAATCAGGGCCAGAGCCCTTTTTCCTCAGCCGAAAGGGGAATCATGCGAAAGATTGCTGTCACGTTTGCCTTACTCGTTTTCTGGGCCATTAGTTCTTCCGCGCAAGATCCCAAGCCGCTCCTGATGCAAAGCCCCAGCATGAGCAAGACGCAGATCGCGTTCGCCTACGGCGGCGAGATCTGGACCGTCGATCGCAACGGCGGCGACGCCAAGCGCCTCGTGACCGGCCCAGGAATCGAGAGCGAACCGATCTTTTCGCCCGACGGCTCGATGGTCGCTTATACGGGCGACTACGACGGCAATGAAGATGTCTACGTCGTTCCTGCCACGGGAGGCGAGCCGCGCCGCCTCACGAATCACCCGGGCAGCGATGTCGCGATCGGCTGGACTCCCGACGGCAGGAACATTCTCTTCCGCTCTCTGCGCGACAGCTACTCGCGCTTCGAGCGTATTTTCAGCGTCTCGGTCAATGGCGGCTTCCCCACGGTGTTGCCGCTGCCGATGGGCGTCGAAGCCTCGTTTTCGGCCGACGCGTCGCAGGTCGCCTACGTACCGCGGTGGAACCGCCGCCTCGGAGCGGCACCGAACTACATCGCCATTCAGCACTATCGCGGCGGACTCACTTCGCCCATCTGGATCGCGAATCTCTCCGATTCAAGCATCGTCAAGATTCCACGCGAAAATTCGAACGACTTCAATCCGATGTGGATCGGCGACAAAATCTACTTCCTCTCCGATCGCGAAGGCCCCGTCTGCATGTTCGCGTACGACGTGAAGACGAAAGAAGTGAAGGAAGTTGTCAAGAACGAGGGCTTCGACATCAAATCCGCCTCTGCCGGTCCGGGCGGAATCGTCTACGAAAAGCTCGGCTCGCTTCACGTCTACGATCTCGCGTCGGGAAAATCGAAGGAGATCGACGTGCGCGTCGCAGGCGACCTGCCGCAAGTCGCGCCGCACTTTGAGAAAGTCGCCGAGCACATCCTCAACGCCAACATATCGCCCACCGGACAGCGCGCCGTCTTCGAGGCGCACGGCGAAATCCTCACCGTTCCCGCGGAGAAAGGCGACATTCGCAACATCACGCGCAGCCCCGCGATTGCCGATCGCGATCCTGCTTGGTCGCCCGACGGAAAATCGATCGCCTATTTTTCGGACGAATCCGGCGAATACGCGCTGCACATCCGCAATCAGGACGGCATCGCTCCCGATCGCAAGATCGATCTCGGCCAGCCGCCTTCCTTTTTCTATTCGCCAACGTGGTCGCCGGACAGCAAGAAAATCGCGTACACCGACAAGCGCCTGAACCTCTGGTACGTCGATCTCGATCATCCGACGCCGGTGAAAGTCGATACCGATCGTTTCGATTCGCCGCTCCACGAATTCGACGTCGTTTGGTCGCCCGACAACAAATGGCTCGCCTACAGCAAGCAGCTCGAAAATCACATGCGCGCCGTCTACGTCTATTCGCTCGACGACAAGAAGGCTACGCAAATCACCGACGGCATGAGCGACGCGCTCTTCCCCAACTTCGATAAGAACGGGAAATATCTTTACTTCACCGCCAGCACCGACCTCGGGCTTTCGACCGGCTGGCTCGATATGACCAGCGACGCACATCCCGTCTCGCGCGCCGTCTACGTCGTCGTGCTGCGCAAAGATTTACCGTCGCCGATCGCGCCGGAAAGCGATGACGAAAAAGCCGCCGAGACGAAAGACGACAAATCCGCTGCGCCCGCGGATCAAAACAAAGACGCCGCGAAAGACCAGGCCAAGGATCAAAGCAAAGACCAGAGCAAGGACAAGGCGGAAGTCAAAGTCACCATCGACTTTGACGGCATCAGCCAGCGCATTCTCGCGCTGCCGATTCCGCCGGCGAACTACGTCGGGATGTCGGCGGGCAAGGAGGGCGTTCTCTACTTGCTCGAGGACACGCCTGTCGATTTCCGGCCCGGGCCTCCGCAATTTTCCATTCAGCGCTTCGATCTGAAAACGCGCAAGACCGAAAAAATCGCCGACGGCGTCCGCGCGTTTTCGCTTTCGTTCAACGGCGAAAAAATGCTGTACGAGCAAGGCCAGAGCTGGTTCATCACCGCCGCGGACAAACCCGTGAAGCCCGGCGACGGCCAGCTCAAGCTCGCCGACATGGAGGTCTACGTCGATCCGCGCGCCGAGTGGAAGCAGATGTTCCACGAAGTCTGGCGGATCGAGCGCGACTTCTTCTACGATCCGCACTATCACGGGCTCGATCTCGCGGCCGCGGAAAAAGCCTACGAGCCGTTTCTCGACGGCGTCACCAGCCGCGCCGATCTCGACTATCTCTTCGGCGACATGCTCGGCTACATCAACGTGCAGCACATGTTCGTCGGCGGCGGCACGATGCCCGACATCAAGCGCATCAAAGTCGGACTGCTCGGCGCCGACTACACCATCGAAAACGGCCGCTACCGTTTCTCGCGCATCTACAACGGCGAGAACTGGAATCCCGAGCTGCACGCGCCGCTCACGCAGCCCGGCGTCAACGTGAAAGAAGGCGAGTATCTGCTCGCCGTCAACGGGCGCGATCTGCGCGGCGACGACGAGGTCTACAGCTTCTTCCAGGAAACTGCCGGCAAGCAGACGGTCATTAAAGTCGGGCCGAACGCCGACGGCAGCGGCTCGCGCGACGTCACCGTGGTTCCGGTTGACGACGAAACCGCGCTGCGCAACCTTGCGTGGATCGAAGGCAATCGCCGCAACGTCGACGAGCTGAGCGGCGGCAAACTCGCCTACGTCTACCTGCCGGACACCGGCGGCGAAGGCTTCACCAATTTCAACCGCTACTTCTTCGCCCAGGTCGGCAAAGAAGGCGCCGTGATCGACGAGCGCTTCAACGGCGGCGGCCAGCTCGCCGACTACTTCATCGACTATCTGCGGCGTCCCGTGTTCGGCTTCGTCAAGACGCGCGAAGGTGAAACCGCCTCCGAGCCCGAGGAATCGATCTTCGGTCCCAAGGCGATGCTCATCAACGAGTTCGCCGGCTCAGGCGGCGACGCGCTGCCGTGGTATTTCCGCAAGGCCGACATCGGCCCGCTCATCGGCATGCGCACGTGGGGCGGACTCGTCGGCATCGGCGGCTACCCGGCGCTGATTGACGGCGGCCGCGTCACCGCTCCGCGCTGGGCCATCTACGGCACGAAGGGCCAGTGGGAGGTCGAAAATCACGGCGTCGATCCCGACGTCGAAATCGATCTCGATCCCAAGCTCGTCCGCGAGGGCCACGATCCGCAGCTCGAAAAAGCGGTGCAGGTCCTGATGGAATCGCTCAAGGACCATCCGCTGCCGACGTATCCCGCGCCGCAGCCGTTCAACTATCACCCGAAGTTCTGACGCGGGCGCGCGAACTGCGCCGGTTGGAACTGAAATTACAAACGCAAAAACTTGACACCCTTTTTGTGCGCCGACCGTTTGTTTTGAACGGCTTGCGGCGGAAAACACCTGGTTTTGGTTGACACCCTTTTGAGAATCGAAAAAGCGCAAATTTTGGCGATTAGAGCGAACGCCGAGCCTTTGTTTGCAGCAGTTTAGACCGAGTTCTACTGACGGAATTTGGCGATTAGAAAATCGCAGGCAGTTGGATTGAGGCAGGCGCAAATTCAGCCCAGCGCCGTTGCGGTGCCCGCGTCCGTCGTGCGACATTCTTCTCGTTTCGTTCGTCATTTTCGCTCCGTAAGGTGCACGGAGCCCGTTCCAGCTAAACACAATTGCGATGCGTTGAGAATTGACCCGAGGGACAGGTTTGGTCGAGGACTAGGACTGGCTGGCCTGTGCGGGCGAACCGGAAAGGTTCGGTTGTAGCGCCGCGGTCTTCAGCGCGGCACTCTTCCATGGTGGCGTCCACTCAGCGGTTGCCGCGCACTTTAAGAGCCTCGCGCCCATGCTGGTAAAAGATCCGATGAACGGGTAGTCAGTTGGTTTTTCGCACAGACCCTTCCGCACTGGGTTCGTCCAGATGTACCAAGCAACGCGATCCAGTAAATCGCCCTGGCGCAGGATGCGATCGTAGCATTTGAGTTGCCAAAGGCGTCGATGCATTTTGCGCTCAAACCGGACGGCGGTTTCCTGTTTGAAGGCTTCGACGAATTTGATCAGGTTGCTGGATTCCGACGCGGCAGCCGCCAAGATGTGCACGTGATCGGGCATCACGCAGTAGGCGTGAATGAAGAACTCGCAGTTGGCGGCATGTTTTCGGAGCTGCCCGATGATCCAGCGCGCGATACGCGGATTCGAGCCGATCGGGCGTCGATTCTGAAAGCAAAGGGTCACGAAGTAGATCTTGCGACCGCGATAGTTCCCCGCAGGTAACCGGATGTTTTTTCGGTCGAAGTCAGGCATGTGTGCGGACACTCAGCCAATCCGAAGATGCCGCGCTAAAGGCCGCGGCGCTACACCTAAACCTTACTCCGGGGTCGATTTCCGCCTTGTATCTCGAAAGTGCCAAGAGTTGCAATGCGGGAAACTACGCACGTGGATGCGCGATCCTGGCGAGGCGAGGATCGCCAGATCGTTGGTCGCCGCGCGGAACGGAGGAGCTTCGGCCCAGTGCAGCGATCCGTGCCTTCCACAGACCCGTCCTCCCGCGCCTTGCTTTCAAGCGGGGAAGCGCCTAGAATGAGTCGATCAATGAAGTTTGTGATCGACAAGGGAACCTTTTTCAAGCCCAGCGCACCCCGCTGGGCTTTCGCGTTTTTAGGGAGCTGCGCTTATGCCTAGAGAAGCGCTGTTTGTAACGACCCAGGAAGGGCTCCCAGGTCGCCGGCAAGGCGAGCCTGGGAGATCAGAAGAGATTACGGGCGAGCGTCAACTGGAGCACGCGATCCCGGAAGGGCTGACGTTTGACGACGTGCTGCTACTGCCCGGGAAATCGTCGGTGCTGCCGGCGCAGGCCGACACGCGCACGTTTCTTGCGCGGCGCATCGCGATCAACATTCCGGTCGTCGCGGCGGCGATGGATACGGTGACCGATTCGCGCCTGGCGATCGCCATCGCGCGACAGGGCGGGCTCGGGTTCATTCACCGCAACATGACCATCGACCGGCAGGCCGAAGAAGTGGACCGCGTGAAGCGCTCGGAAAGCGGCATGATCGTC
The DNA here is from genome assembly GCA_035622875.1 of Candidatus Acidiferrales bacterium. Classification (GTDB taxonomy): domain Bacteria; phylum Acidobacteriota; class Terriglobia; order Acidiferrales; family UBA7541; genus Palsa-295. Next base: position 18,594 of record DASPUN010000062.1, on the reverse strand, counting down.
GATCCGGTGACGATCGCGCCGGAGATTTCGGTGCGGCAGGCGCTCGACATCATGAACAAGTACAAAGTGTCGGGCCTGCCGGTGACGCGCGGGCAGCGGCTGGTGGGCATCCTGACGAACCGCGACCTGCGCTTTGAGCGCAATCTGGATCAGCCGGTCGCCAACGTGATGACGAAGGAAAATCTCGTCACCGTGCCGGTGGGAACGACGCTGGACGAGGCCGAGCGCATCCTGCAGAAGCACCGCATTGAAAAGCTGCTCGTGGTGGACAAGGAATTCAACCTCAAGGGACTCATCACCGTAAAAGACATCCAGAAGAAACTCGAATTTCCCGCCGCGACGAAGGACGAGCAGGGGCGGCTGCGCGTGGGCGCGGCGATCGGCGCGACGGGCGACTACCTGGACCGCGCGGTGGAAATGGCGCGCGCGAAGGCGGACGTGATCGCGATCGACACGGCGCACGGCCACACGACGCGCGTGATGGACGCGATCCGCGCCGTGAAGCACCGGCTGCCGGAGATGCAGCTGGTCGCCGGAAACGTGGCGACGGCAGAAGCGACGCGCGACTTGATCGCGCTCGGCATCGACGGCCTCAAGGTGGGCATCGGGCCCGGGTCGATCTGCACGACGCGAGTGGTGACCGGCGCGGGTGTGCCGCAGATTACGGCCATCGCGGAATCGGCGCGCGCGGCGGAAGGGTCGGGAGTGCCGCTGATCGCCGACGGCGGCATCAAATTTTCGGGCGACATCACGAAGGCGATCGCGGCGGGCGCGTCGAGCGTGATGATCGGCAGCCTTTTCGCGGGCACCGAGGAGTCGCCAGGCGAGACGATTCTGTATCAGGGGCGCACGTTCAAGTCGTACCGCGGAATGGGATCGCTTGGCGCGATGGAGGCCGGGTCAGCAGACCGCTACGCGCAGGAAGGCGCCGAACGCGGGAAGACTGTGCCGGAAGGAATCGAGGGGCAGGTGCCGTACAAGGGGCCGCTCGCGGGGCTGGTGGAGCAGCTCGTCGGCGGACTGCGCAGCGGAATGGGTTACTGCGGCGCGGCGAATTTGAAGGAACTGCAAGAGCGAGCCAAGTTCATCCGAATCTCTCAGGCGGGCTTGCGCGAAAGCCACGTTCACGACGTGATCATCACGCGCGAAGCGCCGAACTACCGGTTGGAATAAGTGGGCTGGCTCAAGCGATGGTGGCCCGCGCTGGCGTGGGCCGTCGTCATTTCGAGCTTTTCAACCGGACTCTTTACCGCGGAAAATACGAGCCGCATCATCATTCCGATCTTGCACTGGATGTTTCCGCACGCCGCGATGCAAACACTGATGCACGTTCACCACATCATCCGCAAGTGCGCGCATTTCACCGAATATTTCATTCTGAGCCTGCTGATCCTGCGCGGGATTCGCGGCGGGCGGCGCGAGACGCATCTGCGCTGGGCGGTGATCGCGGTAATCCTCGTGGCGGCGTACGCGTCGCTCGACGAGATTCATCAGATCTTCGTCCCCGGGCGGACGGCGGCTGTGACGGACGTGCTGCTCGATACGACCGGCGGAGTGGCAGCGCAGATCGTGGCGGCGCTTTTCGCGCTGTGGTTTCACGTGCGCGGCGAGCGCGCGCAATCCGAAGAAGCGAGCGCGTAGAAAGAAAAAGCCCGCCCCGGCGAACCGGAGCGGGCTGTTGAGAATTTGAGCTGTCGAGCCGCTCTACTTTTCGGCAGCGGCTTCCTTTTCTTCCGGAGCTTCTTCCGCCGCGGCCTTCTTGGACTTCTTTTCCTTCTTTTTCAGCTCGGAGCCGATGAACTCGAGAATCGCGAGCTCGGCGCCGTCGCCGATGCGCCAACCAGTGCGGACGATTCGCGTGTAGCCGCCCGCGCGCTCGGCGAAGCGAGGAGCGAGATCGGCGAAGAGCTTTTTCGTCGCGTTGGGCGTCATCAGGAAGCCCGCGGCCTGGCGGCGCGAATGAAGCGAATCGCGCTTGCCGAGCGTGATCATCTGCTCGGCGATCGGACGAGCGGCCTTCGCGCGAAGGAGCGTGGTCTGGATACGCTCCTTCTCGATGAGATTCGTCACCAGGTTGCGCAGTACCGCGCGGCGATGCGCGGGCTGCTTGCCGAGTTTTGATCCAGCTTTGAGGTGTCTCATGGTTTGTTCCCGGGCCGGCGCAACGGCTTAGATGGCCGCGCCCTCCTCCGGCGGCAGCGGAGCGGTCTGGCTCGGCAGCGGCGGCCAGATGATGCGGCCGTGGTCATCGAACTTCATGCCGAGGCTCAAGCCCATCTTGTTGAGGATGTCCTTGATCTCGTTGAGAGACTTGCGGCCGAAATTTTTCGTCTTGAGCATTTCGGACTCGGTCTTCTGCACGAGCTCGCGGAGATTCTGGATGTTGGCGTTCTTCAGGCAATTGTAGGAGCGGACGGAAAGCTCGAGCTCTTCGACCGAACGGTCGAGGTATTCGAGGCGCGGATCGGCGTAGCTTTCGATCGCCTCCTCAGGCAGCTCGGGCTGCTCCTCGAAATTGATGAAGATGCTCATGTGGTCTTTGATCAGCTTCGCGGCGAGGCCGATGGCGTCCTGCGGAGTGATTGCCGCATTGGTCCAGACTTCCATCGTGAGCTTTTCGTAATCGGTCATCTGGCCGAGACGGGCCGCTTCGACCGAGTAGTTGACTTTGCGCACGGGCGAGTGGACCGAATCGATGGGGATGTAGCCGATCGGGAGATCCTCATCGAAGTTGCGGTCCGCGGCGACGTAGCCGCGGCCGTTTTTCACGCGCAGCTCGAGCTCGAGCTTGCCGCCCTCGCTGACCGTGGCGATGTAGACGCCCTTGTCGAGCACGGCGATGTCGGCATCCTCTTCGATTTTGTCGGAGAGCACCGGGCCGGGCGCATCGACGCGGAGTGTGATCGTCTTCGGCTGGTCGCTATTGAGCTTGAGCGGAATCTGCTTGAGGTTGAGTATGATGTCGGTTGCGTCCTCGACCACGCCCGGGATCGGCGAAAATTCATGCAGCACGCCTTCGATCTTGACGGCGGTGATCGCCGCGCCTTCGATCGAGCTCAACAGCGCGCGCCGCAGAGAGTTGCCGACCGTGGTCCCCCAGCCGCGCTCAAACGGCTGCGCGGAAAACTTTCCGTACTTGTCCGTAAGCGACTCGGGTTCGGCCGCCAACCGCTTTGGTTTCTGAAAGCCCTTCCACATATTTGCCATTCCTCCCGGCCCGCCCGCGGCGAGCCTGCGATCCGTCGAAAGAAAATCGTGTGATTACTTGGAGTACAACTCGACGATGAGCTGCTCGCTCATCGGCGGCGTTTGCACGTCTTCGCGGCGAGGCAACGCCACGACGCGCGCTTTGAAATTTTCGCGGTCGATATCGAGCCACGGCGCGAGGCCCTGGGTCTGCGCCAGGTTGCGCGCTTCGAGCACCATCGCGTTCTGATGCATCTTTTCCTTGAGCGCGACTTCGTCGCCCACCTGCACGAGATAGCTCGGGATGTTGACCTTGTTGCCTTTCACGCGGATGTGGCCGTGCAGCACGAGCTGGCGCGCCTGCGCGCGCGATCCGGCGAGGCCGGCGCGATAGACGACGTTGTCGAGGCGGCGCTCCAGCATCACGACGAGATTCGAGCCCGTCGGGCCCTTGGCGCGAACGGCCTTCTCTAAGTACGAGCGGAACTGGCGCTCGAGCAGGCCATAGGTGCGCTTCATCTTCTGCTTTTCGCGCAACTGCACGCCGTAGCCGACCATCTTCGCGCGGCGCGCCTGGCCGTGCTGGCCGGGCACGAAGTTGCGCTTTTCAATGGCGCATTTTTCCGTAAAACACCGGAGGCCTTTCAAGAAGAGCTTCTGCCCTTCGCGTCGGCACAGCCGGCAAACTGCTTCACGATGTCGAGCCAAGTGTTTCTCCTTCAAGATGCCGGGCTGAAGACCCCGGCGCTACATTCAAACCTTGACCGCTCGGGGCTAAAGCCCCGCGCTTCCACCGAAAATTCTAGACGCGGCGGCGCTTCGGCGGACGGCAGCCGTTGTGCGGCACCGGCGTCACGTCCTTGATCGCATTGATGTGCAAACCCGAAGAGGCAAGCGCGCGCACCGCGGATTCGCGTCCCGCGCCAGGACCTTTCACGCGCACTTCCACTGACTTCATCCCGTACTGATCGCGCGCGACGCCCGCGGCCGTCATCGCAGCCTGCTGCGCGGCATACGGCGTGCCTTTGCGCGAGCCCTTGAAGCCGACCGAGCCAGCCGAGGCCCAGCTCACCGCACGGCCGTCGGGATCGGTGAGCGTGACGATCGTGTTGTTGAATGTCGCCTGAATGCACACGACGCCGTGCGGCACGATGCGCTTTTCCTTCTTCTTGCGAAATTCCTTCTTTCGCTTCGTCGGTTTTGCGCCTGCTGCCGGAGCAGCGGCTGCGTCCTGCGGTTCCTTTGCCATTTCTCTCGACCCGACCTTTCCAGATGCTGGGCTAAAGCCCAGCGCTACGTTCAAACCTTAACAGCCCGGGGCTAAAGCCCAATTTCATTTCGGACTTCGTTCGTGGGGCTAAAGCCCCACGCTTCCACCCGAAAACCGTGCCGCTTTACTTGCGGGCCATCACTTTCTTCTTCGCTGCCACGGCGCCCTTGCGCGGTCCCTTGCGGGTGCGCGCATTGGTGTGCGTCCGCTGGCCGCGCACCGGCAGATTGCGGCGGTGGCGCAGGCCGCGGTAGCACTGAATTTCGATCAGCCGCCGGACGTTCATCTGAATTTCCTTGCGGAGATCGCCTTCGATCTGGCCCTCGGCCTCAATTGCGGCGCGAAGACGCGTGACCTCGTCTTCAGTCAGATCCTTGATCTTCTTGGTCGAATCGACATTGGCCTTTGCGGCCAGATCCCGCGCGCGCTGCTGCCCGATTCCGTAGATGGCCGTAAGCCCGATCCAGAGCCGCTTGTTGGGCGGCAAATCCACACCTGCAATGCGTGCCATTGTTTCTCTCCTAGCCCTGGCGCTGGCGGTGCTTCGGATTACTGCAAATTACGCGCACGACGCCGCGCCGATGAACGATCTTGCACTTCATGCAAATTTTCTTGACCGATGCACGAACCTTCATTTCAACTCCGTTCTCTCTCCCAAAACCCTCAGGTCTGAAGACCTGAGCTACATATATTCGAAACCAAGATGCCGGGCTAAAGCCCGGCACTACATTCAAACCTTAACCAACGCCCGACCGCGGCGCTTACTTATAGCGATACACGATGCGGCCGCGCGTCAGGTCGTAGGGCGAAAGCTCGACGGCGACACGGTCGCCCGCCAGGATGCGGATGAAATTTTTCCGCATCTTTCCGGAAATGTGCGCGAGCACCTGGTGCTTGTTTTCCAGCTCGACGCGAAACATCGCGTTGGGAAGCGGCTCAATCACCGTCGCCATCACTTCGATGGCGTCTTCCTTGCCGCTCTCCTCGGCTGACTTCTTCTTTTCCGGCAATGGTCTTTTGGCCATGCGCTCCTAACTCTCGTTACCAGCAGGGGCCGGTCGCTTCATCCGGCCGCGTCAAAATCCAAGGCCCGTTGCTCGTGACCGCGACGGTATGCTCGAAATGCGCCGAGTCACTCCCATCGAGCGTCACTGCGGTCCACTCGTCGTCCAAAATCCTCACGGCTGGACCACCCGAATTCACCATCGGCTCGATCGCGAGGACCAAGCCTTCTTGCAAGCGCGGTCCGACGCCCGGCGAGCCGTAATTGGGAACCTGCGGCTCTTCGTGCATCTTTGTTCCGATGCCGTGGCCAACAAATTCCCGCACGACCGAGAATCCATTGGCTTCCACGCACTTTTGAACGGCCGACGAGACGTCCCCGAGCCGATTTCCGGTCCGGACCTTCTCGATCGCGCAATCGAGCGAATCGCGCGTCACCCGCAGCAGCTTTTCCCGCTGCGGCGAAATCTTTCCGACGCCCACCGTCAGGGCCGCATCGGCGAAGTAGCCGTTCAGCTCGACCCCAAAATCCATCGAGAGGATATCGCCCTCGCGCAACTTCCGAGTCGCCGACGGTATTCCGTGAACGACTTCAGAGTTGATCGAGGTGCAGACCGAACCCGGATACCCTCGATAACCCTTGAACGCCGGCCGCGCGTGATGCTCGACCGTAAACTTCTCAGCAAAATCGTCCAGCTCCTTCGTCGAAAGGCCCGGCCGGACCATTTCGCGCATCCTATTGAGCGCTTCCCAAACGATCAGGCCGGCCTGATGCATCTTTTCCAGCTCGGCCGGCGATTTGCAGACAACCATCTCAGCTTTTTGCGCCCTTCAAAATCTCGCGAAGAGCGCGTGCGACCTCTTCCACGCTTGCGCCCGCATCGACCGTCTTGAGCACTTCCTGACGCTGGTAATAATCCGTCAGTGGCTTCGTCTGGCGCTCGTAGGCCGCGAGCCTTTCTTTCACGACTTCAGGACGGTCATCGGCGCGCTGTACCAGCTTGCCGCCATCGACGTCGCAGATGCCGTCGCTTTTCGGCGGCGCGTCATAAATATTGTAAATCTCGCCGCCCACGCTGCACGTCCGGCGGCCGGTGAGCCGCCGCATCAGCTTGTCCGCGCTCACCACCAAATCGATCACGAGCGGCTTACCGAAGCCCCGCTTCGCGAGGATTCCGTCGAGCCCGCTTGCCTGCGCGATCGTCCGCGGGAAGCCGTCGAACACGAAACCGTGCGCGCAATCGGGCCGCCCGAGCCGTTCCTCGACCAGCTTCATGACCAGATCGTCCGGCACCAGTTTGCCGCTATCCATGATCGGCTTCACCTGGCGCCCGAGTTCGGTGCCGCGATCGACCGCGTCGCGGAACATGTCGCCGGTCGAAAGATGCGGCACTCCGAAACTCTGCGCGATCTGTTTCGCCTGGGTGCCCTTGCCCGCTCCGGGAGGACCCAGGAAAATCAACGCCCGATCAAGAGCCAACCGTCACCATCCAGCCGCGGCCATCAGCCGCGACGACTTCGCACCCGGCCCTTTCGTACGAAACCCTCGTAATTCCGCATCACGAGCTGCGCTTCAAGCTGCTGCACCGTGTCCATGGCGACGCCGACGACGATCAGCAGCGACGTCCCGCCGAAATAGAATTGCACGTTCAGTCCGTCGAGAATAAAGCGCCACATGTGCGCGTCGAACCAGTTGCCGCCGAGCCACGGCGGCAGGTGCTGCAAGTGGATGCCGGAAATCATCCATTCCGGCAGCAAGCAGACAATCGCAAGGTAGACGCCGCCGACGAGCGTGAGCCGCGACAAAATCTTGTTGATGTATTCCGACGTGTTCCGCCCCGGCCGGATGCCCGGGATGAAACCGCCGTACTTGCGCATGTTGTCGGCAAGCTCCGTGGGATTGAAAATGATTCCCACGTAAAAGAACGCAAAAAAGACGATCAGGCCGACGTAGAGCACCGTGTAAAGCGGCTCGCCCCACTGAATCGCCTTGCCAATGTTTTGCAGAACCGGCGACTTGCTCTGAAAGATCAGCGCCAGAGTCTGCGGAAACGTAAGCAACGAACTCGCAAAAATCGGCGGAATCACGCCGCCGGAATTGACGCGCAGCGGCAGATACGTCATCTGCCCACCCATCACTTTGCGGCCCATCACGCGCTTGGCGTACTGCACCGGAATTCGGCGCTGGCCGCCCTCGACGAAGACGATGAACGCGACGACCGCAGCCATCAGCGCCAGCAGCGCAACGATCGCGATGCCGGTGAACGAACCCCACTGGCCGTTGACCGCTTTTTGCCACAGGTCGTTGACCGCGCGCGGCAAGCCGACGATGATCCCTGCAAATATGATGAGCGACATGCCGTTTCCGATTCCGCGGTCGCTGATCTGCTCGCCAAGCCACATGATGAAGGCCGAGCCGGTGGTCAGCGTGAGCATGGTCATCAGGATGAAGCGCCAGCCCGGGTTATACACGAGCGACGCGCCGCCCAGGGCGTTGCCTTCGAGCGTGCGGGCAATCGCGAACGACTGAAACGCGCTCAGGATGATCGTGAGATAGCGCGTGTACTGCGTAATCTTGCGGCGTCCGAGCTCGCCTTCTTTCTGCAACCGCTCGAGGTAAGGCCAAACCACTACGAGCAACTGCAGGATGATCGACGAGGTGATGTACGGCATAATGCCGAGCGCAAAGATCGTCAGGCGGCGGAAGTTTCCGCCGCTGAAAAGATCGATGATGCCGAGCACCGAGCCGCGATTTTGCTCGAAAATCTGCTGGAGCGCGTCCGTATTGATTCCGGGAGTCGGAATAAACGAGCCGAGGCGGTATACCGCGAGCAGGCCGAGCGCAAAGAGCACACGATTGCGCAGGTCCGGCGTCGCGAAAATATTCCGAAATGCCTCGACCAGCTTCCTCATGACAGGACTTCGGTCTTCCCTCCGGCCTTGGCGATTTTCTCCGCGGCCGACTTGCTGAAGGCGTGCGCGCGAACCGTAAGCGCGATCTTCAGTTCGCCGTCACCCAGAATTTTCACGCCGTCGTGTTGCGCATGGATCATGCCGCGCTCGGCGAGCGACTCGGGCGTGACGGTCTCGCCCGCATTGAATTCGTTGAGCGTAGCGATGTTGACGACTGCAAACGTCTTCGAAAACGGCGCCGTAAAACCGCGCTTGGGCAGGCGGCGATGCAGCGGCATCTGTCCGCCTTCAAATCCCGGGCGGCGCGAATAGCCGCGGCGGGACTGCTGACCCTTGTTGCCCGCGCCCGCGGTCTTGCCCATTTTCGAGCCCATGCCGCGTCCGACGCGCACCTTGCGATGGCGCGAGCCGCGCGGTGGCTTCAAATTCGATAGTGTCGGTGTGGCCATGGCCTGTTAATCCTCGATTTCGACGAGATGGTGGACTTTGGCGATCATGCCGCGCGTTTCAGGCGTGTCGGCGCGCTCGACCACCTGCTGCATGCGGCGAAAGCCGAGACCGCGAATCGTCTGCCGCATGCCGCGCGGGCAGCCGATGAAGCTGCGCACCCATCTGATTTTCAGCGTGCCGGATTTTTTCTTCGTCGCCATAAATTTTCGAGCGCGGCGCTACGATGCAGCCGCCGCTTCCTCCGCGGCCGCCTTGCCGCGCGTTTCCGCGACCTTCGAGGCGTCCTTCAGGTGCAGGAGCGCGTCGAAAGTGGCCTTGATTACATTGTGCGGATTCGACGTGCCAAGCGATTTCGTGAGCACGTTCTGGATTCCCGCAACCTCCATCACGGCGCGCACCGGACCGCCAGCGATCACGCCCGTGCCTTCCGGCGCAGGCTTCAGCAGCACGTGGCCCGAGCCGTAGGAACCGACCACCTGATGCGGAATCGTCGAACCCTTAAGATTGAGCTTGACCATGTTTTTCTTGGCCTGCTCGATCGCTTTGCGAATGGCCATGGGAACTTCGCGCGCCTTGCCCATGCCGAATCCGGCGTGACCGCCCTGATCGCCGACGACGACGAGCGCGGAGAAGCTGAGGTTCTTGCCGCCCTTCACGACTTTCGTGACGCGATTGATCGAGACAACCTGGTCTTTCAAATTTGCCTGGTTCGCCGACAGCGGCCGGCGAATCGCAAGCGTGTCTTTGAGCTCTTGTTTCGGCATAGTATTTAGAACTTCAGGCCCGCCTCCCGGGCCGCTTCCGCGAGCGCTTGCACGCGTCCGTGATATTGGTAGCCGCCGCGGTCGAACACGACGTTTTCGATTCCCTTGGCCTTGGCGCGCTCTGCGATGATCTTGCCGACGACTTTCGACGCCGCGACATTACCGCCGCCCTTGATCTTGGCGCGCACTTCCTTATCGAGCGAACTGGCCGAGACGATCGTGCTGCCCTTCAGGTCGTCAATCACCTGGGCGCGAATGTGGCGGCTGGAGCGGTGGACGCTGAGCCGCGGCTGTTCGGACGTGCCCACCAGGCGCTTGCGCGTGCGGAGATGAATCCGCTCGCGGTGCGCTTCACGCGATAATCTTCGAACCGAAACTGCCACGCTCGTTCTCCTTTGCGCCGGGCGCTACGCGGCCGCCGTCTTGGCGCCGGCCTTACCGGCCTTCTTCTTCAAGCGCTCGCCGGTGATGCGAATGCCCTTCTGCTTGTACGGGTCGGGCGGACGCAGCGCGCGGAGATTGGCGGAAACCTGGCCGACCTGGCCTTTGTCCGCGCCGGAAACCGTCAAGTGCGTCTGCTTCTCGACCGCGATCTGAATTCCCTCGGGAATCGGAAACTCGATCGGATGCGAATAGCCTAGCGCGATCACCAGATTCTTGCCCTTCACTTCGGCGCGGTAGCCGACGCCGACGATGTCGAGTTCCTTCTTGAAACCCTGCGTGACGCCGGTGACCGCATTGGCGACGAGAGCGCGCGCGAGTCCATGCAACGCGCGCTGCTCCTCGGTTTCGCGCTTGGCGACGAGCGTGCTGTCCTTCTGCTCAAAACGAATTCCGCGGGGCAGCGTGATCGACATCTTGCCCTTGGGGCCCTGGACGTCCACGACGCCGTCCTTGATTTGGACCTTCACTCCCGATGGTACCGCGATGATTTTGTTTCCGATTCGCGACATGGTCCCCTAATCCTCGCCTACCAGGCTTCCTTTACCAAACCTCGCAAAGCAGTTCGCCGCCGACGCCTTCTTTGCGCGCCGCCTGACCGGTCATGATGCCGCGCGGCGTGGATAGGATCGCAATGCCCATCCCGCCCACCACCGGGCGAATTCCGGCCTTGCCGATGTAACGCCGCGAGCCCGGCCGCGAAACGCGGCGCAGATCCGTGATCACGCTGCGGCGGTCCGGCGTGTAACGCAGGAAAACGCGCAGCGTGCGCTTGCCCTTTTCGTCCGCGACCTTGTAGTTCGCGATGTAGCCTTCGTCCTTCAGGATGCGCGCGATCTCGACTTTCAGCTTCGACGAAGGCAGGTCGACGCGCGGATGGCGCGCGCGGCTGCCGTTGCGAATGCGCGTCAAAAGATCGGCAATGGGATCAGTGATCATTCTCGGGTCCTCACCAACTCGCCTTCACCACGCCGGGAATCTCTCCCTTGAGCGCGAGGCCGCGGAAGCAGATGCGGCACATGTGGAACTTGCGTAAAAAGCCGCGCGCCCGGCCGCAGATGCGGCAGCGATTGCGCTGGCGAATCTTGTTGAATTTCAATTTCCGCCGCGTCTTTGCAATTTGACTGGTTCGAGCCATTCGCTCTCCTTAAGCGCCCTGCGCGCGGAAGGGTACGCCGAGCAGCTTGAGCAGCTCGCGCCCCTCTTCGTCACTGCGCGCCGTCGTGGTAATCGTGATGTTCATGCCCTTGATCTTGTCCACGCGCGTGTAATCGATTTCCGGAAACACGAGCTGGTCCTTGAGTCCCAGGGTGTAGTTGCCGCGGCCATCGAATGAATTCGGGGCAAGCCCCTTGAAGTCGCGCACGCGCGGGAAAACGACCGCCGTGAGCCGGTCGAGAAACTCGTACATGCGTTCGCCGCGCAGCGTGACCATGCAGCCGATCGGCATGCCCTTGCGGATTTTGAAATTCGCGATCGACTTCTTGGCGCGCGTGATGACGGCCTTCTGCCCGGCGATCTGACCGAGCTCCGCCGCAGCCGTGTCCAGCAACTTGACGTTCTGCACCGCTTCGCCGAGTCCGATATTGAGCGTCACTTTCGCGACGCGCGGCACCGCCATCGTGTTCGTGTAGCCGAAGCGCTTGGTCAGCGCCGGAACGGCCTCTTTGCGATATTTATCGTGCAACCGGCTAATCATTTCTTCGCTTCCTCAAATTTCCTCTAGTGCTCAAACGTCGCATTGCAGCGGCGGCAGGTGCGAACCTTCGTGCCGTCCGGCAGCGTCGTGTGCCCGACGCGCGTGTGCTTGCCGCAGCCCGGGCAGATCAGCATGACGTTTGAAACATGAATCGGGCCTTCTTTATCGACGATGCCTCCGCGAATGTTTTTCGACGGATTGGGCCGCGTGTGCTTCTTGATGATGTTGGCGTGTTCGACCGTGACGCGCCGGGTTTCCGGATTCACGTTGAGCACCTTGCCGGTCCGGCCTTTCGACCGCCCGGCCATCACTTTCACCATGTCGCCGCGGCGGATGCCAATCGAAGCGACGCTCTGATTTGTCTTGTTCATCGCTACCACACTTCCGGAGCGAGCGAGACGATCTTGGTGAAGTTCTTGTCGCGCAGCTCGCGGGCTACCGGCCCGAAGACGCGCGTTCCAATCGGCTCGTTCGCATCGTTGATCAGCACGGCGGCGTTGTCGTCAAACCGGATGTACGTCCCGTCCTTGCGCCGCTGCTCTTTTCTCGTGCGCACCACCACCGCGCGCACGACTTTTCCCTTTTTCACCTGGCCGTCCGGCGACGCTTCCTTTACCGCCGCCGTGATGACATCGCCAAGGCCGGCCGTCAGTCCTGCGTCTCCTCCCAGCGGAAGGATGCAGGTGATCTGCCGGGCGCCGGAATTATCGGCGACCGTTAGCCATGTCCGCATCTGAACCATCGTCGTACTCCCTTAAAGTTTGCGCCGCTCAGGCCACGCGCGTCGAGCGCGCCAGAACTTCCTTGAGCCGCCAGCGCTTCAGTTTCGATAGGGGGCGAGTGGAAACGATGCGCACCGTATCGCCCACGCGCGCTTCTCCGGTTTCGTCGTGCGCGTAATACTTCTTGCCGGACCGCACGACGCGGCGATAGAGCGGGTGTTGCGTGGTGCGCGTGACTTTCACCACGATCGTTTTCTGCATCTTTGCGCTCGTCACCACGCCGACCAGTTCCTGCCGGGCGCCGCGCTCTTTCGGCCCCGCCGAAACCGCCGTGGCCGGGGCTGTCGCTTCGTTTGCCATTACGCCTTCCTCAATTCATTCGCGCGGATAAGCGTCTTCACGCGCGCGAGATCTCTTTTCGCTTCCCGCAGCTTCTTGAGTCCTTCGGCTTGGCCGGAGGAAAGCTGAAACCGCAGGCGAAAAATCTGCTCGGAAAGTTCGCGCTGCTGGGTTTCGAGCTCGGTTGCCGTCATTTCGCGAAACTTCTCGATGCTTCGCGCCATCAGAGTTCCTCCGCCCGCGTGACGAACTTCGTGGCGATCGGCAGCTTGTTCGCTGCCAACTCCATGGCTTCGGTCGCCGACGCAAGATCGACGCCCGCCATTTCAAACATCACGCGGCCGGGCTTCACGACCGCCACCCAGCGCTCCGGTGGCCCCTTGCCTTTTCCCATACGCGTTTCGGCCGGCTTCTTCGTGAACGGCTTATCCGGAAACACGCGAATCCAGAGCTTTCCGCCGCGCTTGATGAAGCGTGTGATCGCGACGCGCGCCGCTTCGATCTGCCGGTCGGTGATCCACGCCGGCTCGAGAGCCTTCAGTCCGTAGTCGCCAAACGCAAGCGAGCCACCGCGCCAGGATTTGCCCGTGCGGCGCCCACGCTGCTGCTTGCGGTACTTCACTTTTTTCGGCATCAACATTGTGGTTCCCTTACACTTCCGCGCCTGCGCCCGGCTTGCTTCGCGGCGGCACCTTTTCGCCCTGATAGATCCAGCACTTCACGCCGATCACGCCGTAGGTGGTGTGCGCCTCGGCCGTGCCGAAATCGATATCCGCGCGTAGCGTCTGCAGAGGTAAGCGGCCTTGGAGGTACCACTCTTTGCGCGCGATTTCCGCGCCGTTCAAACGCCCCGCGACGCGCACCTTGATCCCCTTGCAACCGAATCGCAGAGCCGAATCGACCGCCTTGCGCATCGCGCGGCGAAACGCGACGCGTTTTTCGAGCTGCAGCGCAATCGATTCCGCCACGAGCGTGGCATCGAGCTCGGGGCGGTGGACTTCCTGAATGTCGATATGCACTTCGCGCTTGGTGCGTTTCTGCACTTCGCCCTTGAGCTTGTCGATTTCCGATCCCTTGCGCCCGATGATGATTCCGGGCCGCGCGGTGTAGATTCGGACGACGAGCTTGTTCGCGGCGCGCTCGATATCTATGGCGTCGACGCCGGCCGACTTCAGCCGGTCCTTGAGCTGCTTGCGCAGGATGACGTCTTCGTGAAGAAGGTCGGCATACTCCTTCTTCGCGAACCAGCGCGAGCGCCAGCCCTTGTTGTAGCCCAGGCGAAATCCGTACGGATGTGTTTTCTGGCCCAAATTGGCCTCCTACTTCTTTTTCTGCGCGTCTTTCGCGCGCTTCTCAATTGCTTTGCGAGCCCGGCGAACGGCGCCCTTCACGCCCTTCGAAGCCGCAGCTTCGGCTGCTGCCGCCGCCGCGCGATCGGCTGCCGCGCGATGATGCTCGGCCACCTGCACGACGATGTGGCTCGTCCGCTTCTGGTACCGAAAGCCGCGGCCCATCGGCGCGGGACGCATGCGCTTCCAGCGCGGGCCTTCGTTCACGAAGCAGCTTGTGACATAGAGCTGATCGACGTCGAGCGACGCGCCTGCGTCGTCTGCTTTCCGCTCGGCATTGGCGATGGCGCTGCGCAGCGTCTTTTCGATTTCCTTCGCCACACGCTTCTTGGTGAAGCGCAAAGTCTGCAAAGCGTCTTCCGCGCGCTGGCCGCGGATTAGATCCACCACCAGCCGCGCTTTCTGCGGCGAGACGCGGACGAACCGCGTATTCGCCAACCCTGCAATCTGACCTTCGGTTGCCGTCGCCATTGTCTGTGCCTTCGCTTATGACTTCGCGGGGGCCGGAGCCGCAGCCGCTGCCGCTCCCGGAGGAGCGCCCGCCGCAGCCGCCGCCTTCTCAAGCGCCGCCTTCACGCCGTGGCCTTTGAAGCTGCGCGTCGGCGCGAACTCGCCGAGCTTGTGCCCCACCATCTGCTCGGTGATGTACACCGGGATGAATTTCTTCCCGTTGTGGACGGCGAGCGTGTGGCCCACCATCTCGGGCAGAATCGTCGAGCGGCGCGACCACGTCTTCACGACTTTCTTTTCGTTGCGGGCGTTCATCGCTTCCACCTTTTGCTGCAGGTGGAGATCGACGAACGGTCCCTTTTTCAGCGAACGTGCCATCGAGCTGCTACTCCTCCACGCGGCGCAATTTCACCCACTGCGCGCGGCGCATTTTCCGGAACCCGCGCACGGGTCCGGGGACGCGATGCGAAAGCGGGCAGAAGGGACACACGAAGCGAGTCCCCTGCGCGTTCGGAATCTTGTCCACAATCACCGACCAACCCGGCTTGCACAGCCGGAACAAAACTTGCGGCGCCGGCGCGAATTTCGATCCCGGCTTGGGCGCTGCCTTTGCAACCGGCTTCACAATCCGCCGCGGAACTGCTTTCCGGGCGCGGGTGGGTCGCCGGCTTGTTGCACGTCGCGATGCTCTGGTGGCTGCCATAGGGGTATCCTCGATCACCCGCCGCGCCGGGTTCATTTTTTACTCTCCAGTTTGTCTACTGCTCTTCATCCCGCGAGCCGGAACTCCGGCCCGAAGGATCGCGCAAATCGTTACGGCTTCCGCCGCTCCACAATCATCCGGTCGCTCGGACGCTTCTTGCGCGTCTTGGCGCCCAGAGTCGGAAATCCCCAAGGCGTCTGCGGGTGGTTACCCTTGACGCGGCCTTCACCGCCGCCGTGCGGGTGATCCACCGGGTTCATCGCCACGCCGCGAACCGTGGGACGCTTGCCGTGCCATCGGGTGCGTCCCGCCTTGCCGTAGGTCACATTCTCGTGATCGAGATTGCCGAGCTGGCCGACCGTGGCCATGCAATCGACGCTGAACTTTCTCACTTCGCCCGAGGGTAGCTTGATGAGAGCGATATCGCCTTCTTTGCTGAGCAGCTGCGCCGCTCCGCCGGCCGCGCGTACGACTTGCGCACCCTTGCCGGGGAACAGCTCGAGGTTGTGGACCATCGTGCCGGGTGGAATGTGCCGGATCGCCAGCGCATTTCCGGGCAGAATGTCCGCGCCTTCGCCGCTCTGCACCGTCATGCCGACTTCGAGGCCGACTGGCTGCAGGATGTAGCGCTTTTCGCCATCGGCGTAGTGCAACAGCGCGATGCGAGAGGATCGGTTCGGATCGTATTCGATGGCCGCGACCTTCGCCGGGATTCCCGTCTTATCGCGCCGGAAATCGATCGTGCGCAGCTTGCGCGCGTGTCCGCCGCCGCGGTGCCACATCGTGACTTCGCCGTGCGAGTTGCGGCCGCCGCTGCGCTTCTTCGGTTCGGTGAGCGACTTTTCCGGCGTTTCCTTGGTGATCTCGCTCTTATCGAGCATCGTCAAGAAACGCCGCGCCGGTGTGTAGGGCCTAAATGTTTTGAGCGCCATTGTTGCCTCTTACCTCCGAGCGGGGACTTTCGCCCGCCCGCCATGCTGAAACTACAAATTCTCCGCGTACTCGATCATCTTTTCGCCTTCCGCCAGCCGCACATAGGCTTTCTTCCAATCGCTGCGAAAGCCCTCGCTGCGTCCGCGCCGGCGAAGTTTGCCGTGATAGATCGCCGTGCGCACGTGATCGACCTTCACTTTGAAGATCCGCTGCACGGCTTCCTTGATCTCCGTCTTAGTCGCGTCCGGCGCGACCTCGAAGACCACCGTGTGCTGCAATTCCTTCACGCCGAGTCCCTTCTCGGTGATGATCGGACGCCGAATCACTTGATAAAGCCTCGTCGCCATCGACTAATCCTTTTTCGCCTTGGGCTTAGCCTTCGGCTTTTCTTTTTTCGCCGCAGCCGGCTTCTTTGCGGCCGGCTTGGATGCCGCTTTCGGTGCTCTTGTCGGCGCAGCCTTTGCTTCGGCCGGTTTCGCAGCAGCGGCCGATTCGCTCGACGCCGGAGCTTCGGCGGTTCTCGCGAGCGACAGCGCGTGGCTCAAGCGAACGGCAGCGTCGCGCGAAAGCATCAGGCGGTCGTGCCGCATCAGGTCGTACGGCTTGAGCGTCGTCGGAGCGACCAGCGTGACACCTTCGAGATTGCGGCTCGCGCGCTCGAGGTTGACGTTCGCGCCGTTTTCGACGAGCAGAATTGTCTTCATCTCGCTGTCGAGCTTCGTCAGCGCCTGGCGGAAGGGCTTCGTTTTGTGCGAATCGAGCTTCCAGCCATCGACAACCGTCATCTTATCGTCTGCGAGCTTGGTGGAAAGCGCCGAACGCAGCGCGCCCAAAATCATTTTCTTCGGTAGCGCGTAGCTGTAGTCGCGCGGCGTAGGACCGTGCACGGTGCCGCCGTGCCGCCACAGTGGCGAACGAATCGAGCCGATGCGCGCGCGGCCAGTTCCCTTTTGCCGCCAGAGCTTGCGGCCTGCGCCGCTCACTTCGCTCTTGTCCTTGGTCTTGTGCGTTCCCGCGCGCTCGCCCGCCAGATGATGACGCACCGCCTCGTGCAGCAGGTGCGGATTCATTTTGGCCGAGAACACGTCGTCGGCCAGCTCGACCGTGCCGACCTTCTTGCCGTCCAAATTTTTGACGTCCACAACAGGCATTTTCGTCTCTCTCGCTTACTTCGCTGCCTTCGCCTTGCGAATCACGATGTACGCGCCCGAGGGGCCCGGCACCGCGCCGCGGACCAGCAGCAGATTCTCGTCCGCGTCGATTTTCACGACGCGCAAATTCTTCGAAGTCTTCCGTTCGTTGCCCATGTGTCCCGGGAAATGCTGCCCGGGCCAGACACGCGACGGAAACGAGCTCGCTCCGATGCCGCCGGGAGCGCGGTGAAACATCGATCCGTGCGTATTGTCACCGCCGCGATAGTGCCAGCGCTTCACGCCGCCCTGAAATCCCTTGCCCTTGCTGACGCCGCTCACGTCGACGTACTCGCCGACTTTGAAGCCATCGACCAGCACGCGATCGCCCGGCTTCGTCTCATCTTTTGAATCTTCAATGCGAACCTCGCCCAGGCACCGCATCGGCGCGACGCCGCCCTTCTTGAAATGACCGGTCATCGGCTTCGAGATCCGCTGCGGCTTGATGAATTCCACCAGGCCCAGCTGCACGGCTTCGTAGCCGTCTTTATCTTTGGTGCGGCGCTGCACCACGACGCATGGGCCCGCCTGCAGAATCGTGCACGGAACGGCCGTGCCGTCGTCGGCGAAGACCTGCGTCATTCCCAGCTTGATTCCGAGTATGCCGTTGACTCCCATTTCCTTTTGTCCTCTACATCACTTCTGCCGCCCGAGAGATCCCTCGCTCGCGTTGCTCGCTCGGGATGATGATCCTGGTCGGATCGTCACTTTGCCGCGTGCTCGCGACCGAACGCCTTGATTTCGACGTCCACGCCCGGCGGCAGATCGAGCTTCATGAGCGCATCGACCGTATCCGGCGTCGGCTCGAGAATATCGATCAACCGCTTGTGCGTGCGCATCTCGAACTGCTCGCGCGATTTCTTGTCCACGTGCGGCGACCGCAGCACGGTCCAGCGATTGATCACCGTGGGCAGCGGAATCGGCCCGGCCACGTCCGCGCCGGTGCGCTTCGCTGTGTCCACGATCTCTTTGGTGGACTGGTCCAGGATGCGGTGATCGTACGCCTTCAAACGAATCCGAATTTTTTCTCCGTTGGGCATGTTCTACTCGATGATCTCCGCGACGGCGCCGGCGCCGACCGTGTGGCCGCCTTCGCGAATCGCGAAACGCAACCCCTTCTCCAGCGCTACCGGCGTGATCAAGCTGATCTCCATCGAGATGTTGTCTCCCGGCATCACCATCT
>DASPUN010000061.1:0-91975 GCA_035622875.1 Candidatus Acidiferrales bacterium | reverse complement strand
TTTTCTGCGACGTAGTTCACGCGAATTCCTTTTTCTTCGAGTGCTCGGGCCGTCGCCGGTCCGACAGCGCCGATCAAACGGTTTGATGCCGCAAGCATTTCACACTTTATGCCCAGCTCAGCGCAACGATCAAGAACATATCGGACGGCGTTCTTGCTCAGAAAAACGATCGCATCGAACCAGTCGAGGCGGCGCAGCTGCTCATCCAGCTTTTGCCAATTCTCCGGAGGCGCAAAGGCGATCATCGGAAGCAGAGTTACGGCAGCGCCCAACTCTTCGAGAGCGCCGATCAGCTCCTGCGCCTGTTCCGGCGCGCGCGTCACGATGATGCGCTTCCCCGCGAGCGGTGTGTTATCTCTGTCCAACGGTTCTTCCCGCCAGCTGAAGAATTCGGTCGGCTCCGGCCTTGAGCAGCGCGTCAGCCAAGCGGATGCCGATTTCGTGCGCCTGGTTCGGCGGACCGTTTTCCGAGCGCCGAACGTACTCCGACCCTGCCGCTGAAAAAACGCCCGCATCCAGGCGCAATTCCCCGCCCCGAATCACGCCAATCGCGCCGAGTGGAACTTGGCATCCGCCCTGAAGCGCTTGCAAGAGCGCTCGCTCGGCGGTGACGCATGCACGGGTTTCGGAGTCGTCGAGTGGCGAAACCAACTCTGTCGTTTCTCGATCGTCGGCGCGCGTCTCAATGCCGAGCGCGCCCTGGCCAACCGCCGGAATCATCACGTCCTCGCCCAACACCTGCGTGATCCGGCTGGCTAAGCCAAGCCGATTGACGCCGGCCATTGCCAGAATGATTGCGTCGAATTCGCCGGCGCCTAATTTCTTGAGCCGCGTGTCGACGTTGCCGCGCAGGTCCGCCACTTCCAAATCCGGCCGCTGATGGCGAACCTGGGCCTGCCTGCGCAAGCTGCTCGTCCCGATCCGCGCGCCTGAAGAAAGCGTTTTCAGCGTGCGCCCCGTGCACGAGATCAGGCAGTCGCGCGGATCTTCGCGGCGTGTGATCGCGGGAAACGCGAGGCCCGCCGGAATCTCGGTCGGCACATCCTTCATGCTGTGAACGGCAAGATCGATCGTCCCAGCGAGCAGCGCCTCTTCGAGTTCCTTGATGAAGATGCCCTTCCCGCCCGATTCCGCGCCGATCTGTTCGTTGATTTGCGCCACTGGTGCCGACTGCATGCGATCGCCCGAGGTGCGGATGCGAATTAGGTCTGCTTCCACGCCGTGAAGGCGATGCAACGCCTCGGCGACGTAATTAGCCTGCCACAGCGCCAGCTTGCTTCCGCGCGTCCCGATGCGGAGCCGCTTCACTCCGGCTCCTCGTCACCGCCGCTCTGTTTCTCGATGCCGAACACATGGCGCAGCGCATCGATCGCGCCGAGGCGCCCGCGCATTCCGCGTCCGTGACGCAGGCGCGCGTCGGGCTCGCTGAGCACTCGCTCGATCAATTCCTCGGTGATGTTCAGAATACGCTGGCGCTCCTCCGGCGATACGCCCTGCGCGGCATCTAGGTGCTCGCGCAGCAGAAGTTCGCGCTCTTTGCGGAATCGCCCGCGCAGATCGTCCACCACCGAGCTCGATTCCAGCGCCGTTCGCCACGCTTCGAACTTTGCGACGTGTTCGGAAATGATCGCTTCTGCGCGAGGAATTTCGGATTCCCGCGCGCGGCGGTTCTGTTCCACGATTTCGCCGAGATCATCGATGTTGTAGAGGTAGAGATTGTAAAGTCCCGCGGCATCCGGCGCGACGTTGCGCGGCACGCCGAGGTCGACGACGAAAATCGGGCGCCCGTCGCGAGCTTCGATCGCGCGCACGAGCTTCTCGCGCGTCAGTACCTCGCCAACTTCGCCGACTGACGTCACGATAATGTCCGGTGTCGCGAGCGCTTTCTCCAGCGAGTCCCAGGTGATCGCTTCACCCCCCATCCGCTCGGCGAGATTTTTCGCACGTTCAAACGAGCGGTTCACGACGCGCAGGCTTTCGATGCCGCGATTGCGGAGGTGTTCGACGACCTGCTCGGCCACTTCGCCCGCGCCCAAAATCAGAGCGGACCGGCCCTTGAGGCTTCCGAAAACGCGTTCGGCCAGCTTCACTCCCGCGAGCGAAACCGACATAGGCCGCGCGCCAACTTCCGTTTCTGCGCGAACGCGCTTTCCCACTTCGAGCGCGCCTTGAAATGCGCGATTCAAAATCGGGCCCGTCGCGCCGTGTTCGAGCGCTCGGCCGTACGCCGTGCGAATCTGCCCCAAGATTTCCGCCTCGCCGAGAAGCATCGAGTCCAGCCCAGAAGCGACGCGGAAGAGATGGCGAATCGCGTCAGTACCCATCCAACGATACGTTCGGCCCTCGAGCTCGGTTCGCGGAATGCGATGAAAAGCAGTGAGGAAATCCTCCATCGCGTCCGTCACGGAATCGTTCGCGTCTCCCGGCACACCGTAGAGCTCGCTGCGATTGCATGTCGAGACGACAACGGCCTCTTCGACGATTCCGCGCCGTTTCAGTTCGGCTGCTGCGTCGAGTGCCTGTTCGTTGCTGAACGCGACGCGCTCGCGAAGTTCCAGCGGCGCCGTCCGATGATTGCAACCGATCAGCGCGACGCGGACAGCACCGGTAACGCGCGCAGGTCCGGAATTCCTCGCGTTGGAGATCGAAGGCATCAGAAGTAGCGGTGAAACGCCGTCAGATAGAGGTTCACGATCGTGTAGCTGAAAAGCACAATCGCAAAATTCAGCGCGCAGATTCTCGCCGCACGCGCACCGCGCCAGCCGGCACTTCTCGACAGCACCAAATAGATTACGTACGCCGCGACGATCAGCAGGGTCACGACCACTTTGGGATCGCCCCAGGCGTAGGCACCCGTGAGTCGATGCTCCCAGATCAGGCCGCTCACCACGCCGAACGCCAGAGCGCCAAGCCCGACGTACACGCTGCTGCGCGACATCCGGTCCAGCACATCGAGCGCCGGGAACCGCCAGAACGCCGCGCCGGGTCGGTGCGAGCGCAAGACGCGATCCTGCAAAAGGTAAATTACGCTCAGCACAAATGACAGCGCAAAAGCCGCGTAGGCCCAGATGTTGAGCGTAATGTGAAACGCAAAAAGAGGCCCACGCGCGGCGGGCGTCGGCGGCATTTGGGACGGTGCCAGCCAACTCACAACCGCAATCCACACAACCAGCAGCAAAGTCACAAACGCTCCTACGGATCGCTGCCGATGAAGTATCTCGAGACCAAGATAGGTGATACCCAAAAGCCACGCGAAAAGAGACATCGAACCGTAGAGGTCGTCGTAGGGGACGGTGTGCAGTCCGTGCGAGCGTTCGAGCAGCGCATAATAGTGCAAGAGGATGCCGCCTGCCAACAAGAGCGTCGCGAGCCGCCCGAGCCATAGATGCGGCACGTAAAGCACCCGCAGATAGCAGAGGAAACTGGCCGCATACAGCGCAAGGGCCAGGTAGGTCCAGTGATTCAGCATTAGAGGTGAAAAGTCCCCTGCAGGATTATAACGCCAGAGGGGTCGCAGAAGCCTTCTGGTATCATAGTCCGGATATCGCTGGTCATGGCGCAAAACCACGAAAACAAAAGAGAACTTTTCCTGCGGGCCTGCGCCTTCAAGCCGGTCGATCGGGTGCCGGTGTGGATCATGCGCCAAGCGGGACGCTATCTGCCCGAATATCAGGCCGTCCGGGCGCACCATTCCTTCCTTGAGATTTGCAAGACCCCGGAGCTCGCAGCCGAGGTTTCGATTCAGCCGTTTCGCGTCCTTGGCGTGGACGCGATTATCGTTTTCTCGGACATTCTGATCGTCGCGGAGGCCATGGGGCTGCCGCTGGACGTTCCCGATTCAGGGCCCGTGCTCTCGAACCCGGTGCGCGACATGGACGCGGTCCGGCGGCTTCGCGACTTCGATCCTGCCGAAGAGACGCGATTCGTTGGCGATGCGATCCGATTGATCTGTCGCGAGATGGGACCCCAAGTTCCCGTGATCGCTTTTGCCGCGGCGCCTTGGACGCTCGCCTGCTATATGATCGAGGGGCAGACCCGCGGAGACATTTCGCGCGCCAAGCAGATGCTGCGCGAAGAGCCGGAGATTGTGCGCACACTGCTCGGTCGAATTGCAGACGTGACTGCGGAGTACCTGAAGTTTCAGATCGAGTCCGGAGCGGCTGCGATTCAGCTCTTCGACACGTGGGCCGGAGAACTGTCGCCGGACGAGTACAATGAATTCGAACTGCCGGCGACTACGGCGATACTCGAGTCGCTTGGCGAGGCCGTTGTGCCGAAGATTCTGTTCGCGAAAGGCTCGGCGCGGCATCTCCAGAGTCTGGCGGGAACTGGAGCCAACGTGCTGAGCGTCGATTGGCAAACGGACCTGGCCGATGCGCGCAAGAAGTTGGGAACGCGCGTCGCGCTGCAGGGAAACGTCGATCCGTCGGTGTTGCTTGGCGATGAAGAAGGCGTGCGGCGCGCGGCTCGAGCCGCCATCGAGAAAACCGGCGGCGTCGGGCACATTTTGAATCTGGGTCACGGAATCTTGCCGGCTACGCCAGTGGCGAATGCGCGAGCGTTCGTCGAAGCCGGACAGACGGCAATGGTTTCAGCACCGCGATGAGCCACGTGACGGTCAAACACGGAGACACGATCGAAGTCGGCTCGGTCACCGAGCAGCTTCTCGAAAAGTACAATCGCCCGGGCCCGCGCTACACGAGCTATCCCACCGCGCCCGTCTGGAAGGACGACTTCGGCCCGAATGATTTCGAGGAATATTGCGCTCGAGCAGACGCTCGCGGCACGCCCGTCTCGCTCTACATGCACCTTCCCTTCTGCGAAAGCCTGTGCCTTTTCTGCGCGTGCAACGTCTCGATACAAAAGGACAAGAATGTCCTAGTGCCCTATCTCGCGGCGCTCAAGCGCGAGATCGCGCACGTGGCGGGCATGGTTTCGCGCAAGCGGCAGACCATTCAGTTTCACTGGGGCGGCGGCACTCCTACCTATCTCACGCCCACCCAGATGGAGGATCTGTTCGGCTACACGCGCGAGCGGTTTTCGTTTTCTCCCGATGCCGAAATCGGAATTGAAGTCGACCCTCGCGTCACCACACAGGAGCACCTCGAAACGCTGCGACGCCTGGGCTTCAATCGCCTCAGCATGGGAGTACAAGACTTCGAGCCGAAAGTGCAGGAAACGATCCATCGCGTGCAGCCGTACGAAATGACGCGCGACTTAATCGCTGCGGCTCGCGATTTGGGCTTCGAAAGCATCAGTATCGACTTGATCTACGGATTGCCTTATCAGACTGCCGCCACATTCGCGAAAACGATCGACCAGGTTCTGACCATCGCGCCGGATCGCGTCGCCATGTTCAGCTACGCGCACGTGCCGTGGCTCAAGAAGCAACAGGGATCGTTTGCCGATCATCTGCCTCAGGGCACCGAGAAATTCCGCATCTTCCGCACCGGCCTCGAAAAGTTTCTCGCTGCGGACTATCTCTACATCGGCATGGACCACTTCGCGAAGCCCAATGACGAGCTCGCTATCGCTCAACAAAATCGCACGCTGCACCGAAATTTCCAGGGTTACACAACGAAGGCCGGCGCGGACCTCTATGGCATGGGCGTGAGCGCGATCAGCTCGGTTGCCGAGGCGTATGCGCAGAATCGCCGCGAAGTTCCACTGTACCAGACAACCGTCAACGAGCGCGGCCTCGCTACGATGCGCGGTTACCGGCTCTCGGCGGACGACGTGATTCGCCGCGCGGTGATCGGACGCCTGCTCTGCCACACGGTCATCCCGAAGCGGGAGGTTGAGTCCGAATTTTCGATCAAGTTCGATGAATACTTCAAATCCGAGCTCGCGCGCCTGGGAGATCCAGCCGCGGACGGCCTTGTCACTCTCGCGCCAGCGGAGATACGAGTCACACCGCTCGGACGCATTTTCATACGAAATGTCGCGATGGTCTTCGACCGCTATCTCCACGAGCAACAAATGGACCAGAAGCCGCTTTTCTCGAAAACTCTCTGACACGCTCAAATTCGAATGGCCGAGCCGGCACAAGTCGTCGTCGTAGGCGGGGGAATTTCAGGGCTCGCGTGTGCCGCGCGGCTGCAGCAGCTCGGCGTGCCGGTGACGCTGTTCGAAGCGAACGACCGCGTCGGCGGACTGATCCAAACCGTCGAACAGAACGGATTCCTTTTTGAGTCGGGGCCGCAGAGCTTCCAGGGCACGCCTACGCTATTGGGGCTCATCCGCGATCTGGGAATCGAGAGCGAGCTCTGCACCGCAAACCCCCGCGCTCCTCGCTACGTATTGCGCCACGGAAGATTGCAGAAAATCCCAATGTCGCCGCAGGCGGTGCTGACTACTTCGCTTCTCGGCGTCGGCTCGCGATGGAAAGTTGTCTCAGAAGCTTTTCGCAAGACGAAACCGCCCGACGAAGAGGAGACGATTGGGCAATTTGTGCGCAGGAAATTCGGCCACGAAATTCTGGAGTATCTTGTTTCGCCGTTCGTTTCTGGCGTGTACGCGGGCGATCCGGAAAGGCTGAGCCTGCGCGCCGCCTTCCCTTCCCTCGATGAATGGGAGCGTGAATACGGCAGCGTGTTGCGCGGCGCGATGAAGTCGCGTGGCGGCAATGGCGAGTCGAAAAGCGCGCCGCCGCTGTGCTCGTTCCGGCGCGGGATCGCTACCTTGCTACATGCAATCGCAGCAAAGCTCGGCGATCGGCTGCAAACGAATGCGCGCGTCGAGGCTGTGGCTCGCGCCGATGGCCAGCCCAGCAACGGATTTCAAATTCGTCTCGCGCGCAAAGACGGCACCGACACGCTTGCGGCGAAGGCCATCGTAATTGCCGCGCCGGCGCACGTCGCCTCGCACCTCGTCGCGCCCTTCGGATCCGGCATCGCGCAAAAGCTTTCGGGAATAGCCTACGCCTCGCTTGCCGTGGTCGGTTCCGGCTACTACAAGAAGCAAACCGGCATGGACCTCGACGGTTTCGGCGTCCTCATTCCGCGAAGCGAAAAGCACCGTACGCTGGGAATTGTTTGGAACTCATCGCTTTTCCCCGGCCGCGCGCCCGAGGGCCAGATGACGCTGACGAGCTTCACCGGCGGGGCCACCGATCCCGAAATCGCGCGCCGGTCCGAACCCGAAATTTCGGCAATCGTGCAAAAGGACCACGAAGAGATTCTGGGCATCACCGGCTCACCTATTGTTTCGAAAGTCTGGATTCATCACAAGGCGCTGCCGCAATACAATCTCGGCCACGGACACGTTGTGGAAACTCTGCGCGAGGCTGAGCGGTCGATCGCAGGGCTCTTTTTTGCCGGGAATTACCTCGAGGGACCGTCCATCGGCAAATGCGTCGAGCGCGCCTTTCAAACGGCCGAGGCGGCGCAGAAATTCGTGCAGTCCGCAGCAAGCTGACTGGTTGGCGCAGGAGCGCTCCGGCCGCTATAATCGCTCGCTCAATCCCATGGCTCAAACACAGAAATCGCGCCGCGAAATGCTGGAACAGTTTGTCGCGCAGAAGCCCAACGACGCGTTTGCGCGCTATGGCCTCGCGCTCGAATGCGTGAAACTCGGCGACGACGCCGCAGCCGAGGCTCACTTCCGCAAACTCATCGAAACGAATCCCGAGTATGTCGCTGGATACTTTCAATTCGCCCAGCTGCTCTCGCGGCTAGGCCGGTTCGAAGACGCTCGCCGGACGCTCTCCGACGGCATCGTCATGGCGCAAAAATCGGGTGACATTCACGCACGCGACGAGATGCAGGCGGCCCTTTCGCTGTTGAAGTAGCCGAGCAACGGGTACAATCTCCCCGCATGCCGCGCCCCACGCGCATTCCGCTCTTCCCTCTCGATGTAGTTCTGCTGCCGGGCATGCGCCTGCCACTGCACATCTTTGAGCCGCGCTACAAGAAGATGATCGGCCTTTGTCTGCGCGACCATCGTGACTTCGGCCTCATCCTCGCCGCCACGAAAGCTATCGCCACGCTCGGCTGCACTGCTGAGATTCTCGAGAAAACGAAAGATTATTCCGATGGACGCATGGACATCGTCACCGAGGGCCGCGCTATCTTCCGGCTCAACGAGCTGATCGACGAGAAGGAATACTACGAAGGCGACGTGGAGTACGTCGAAGACGAGCCCTCGGCTCTCGACCCCAAACTCGAAGCGCAGCTGATCGAGGCTTTCGAGCAATCGTACACGTTCATGTCCGGGCGCCCGCCGGAGTCATTTAGCAGCGGCGAGCCTGCAACTTTGGCCTATCGCATGGCCAGCCAACTGCCGATGGAGCTTGATAAGCGGCAGGCGCTGCTCGAAATGCGCTCGGAAAGCGATCGGCGCAAGCTGGTCCTCGACTGGATCACCGACTTCCTGCCGAAGTTGATGGAGCTGCAGCGCCTCCGCCAGCGCGCCGGCGGCAATGGCCACGGTCCCAATTGATCAGGGCGCCCCGGAACGCTGACAACTATCCGCAGACCGTCGGAATCGAAAGTTATGTGGGAGCGCGGCGTTCCACTATAATGGTCTCGATGTCGCGCGAAATCCACAGTCGCGTCGCGGTAGGAAACTGGTGACCCGAATGAGCCCTCAGCCTCGCAATTTGGGCGAGCTTCGCCGCAGCCCGTGGTCGGAAGAAAAGATCGGCCAGCGCACCGTCCGGCAGGAGCTTCGCGAAAACCTGCTCGAAAAAATGGAGAAGGGCGAGCCGCTCTTCCCCGGCGTGCACGGCTACGACGACACGGTAATCCCGCAGATCACCAACGCGCTGCTCTCGCGTCATCACTTCATTCTGCTCGGCCTGCGAGGACAGGCGAAGTCGCGCATCGTGCGCGGCCTGATGTCGTTTCTCGATCCGCAGATTCCCGTCATCGCAGGCTGCGAGATCAACGACAATCCGTATCGACCGCTCTGCCGAGCCTGCCGCGAGCGAATCGCCGAGGAAGCCGATCTTACTCCGATCGCCTGGCTCCCGCGCGACCACCGCTACGTCGAAAAACTCGCCACGCCCGATGTGACCATCGCCGACATCATCGGCGACGTCGATCCCATCAAAGCTGCGCGCGCCGGAAAAAATCTCGCCGACGAGTTGACGATTCACTACGGCCTGCTGCCTCGCGCCAATCGCGGCATCTTCGCGATCAACGAGCTCCCAGACCTCGCCGGCAAAATCCAGGTCGGCCTGTTCAACATCATGCAGGAAGGCGACGTGCAGATTAAGGGCTATCCCGTGCGCATGGCGCTCGATGTCCTGCTCGTCTTCACCGCAAACCCCGAAGATTACACAGCGCGCGGCAAAATCATTACACCGTTGAAAGACCGCATCGGCTCCGAGATTCGCACGCACTATCCTGCGACGGTCACAGAAGGCATGGCGATCACCGCGCAGGAATCCTGGACAAGCCGCGACGGCAAGCGCCGCGTTGAAATCCCGGCCTACGTCCGCGAAATCGTTGAGGAAGTTGCGTTTCAAGCGCGCGAGGACAAGCGCGTCGACCGCCGCTCAGGCGTCAGCCAGCGGTTGCCGATTAGTACCATCGAAAATGTGTTGAGCAATGCCGAGCAGCGCGCCGTCCGCAGCCACGATTCTGCAGTGGTCGCGCGTGTGGGCGATATCTACGCGGCGATTCCGGCGATGACCGGCAAATTCGAGCTCGAATACGAGGGCGAAATGCGCGGCGCCGAAAATATCGCGCGCGAGCTGATTCGCGGGGCGATTGGCAAGACGTTCACCCGCTATTTCGCGAATTCCAATTTCCAACCCGTGGTGCAGTGGTTCGAGATGGGCGGCGAACTCAAAGTTCCCGCGAACGCCTCCAGCTCTGAGCTTCTGGGCCAGCTCAAGAAGATTCAGGGGCTATTCGACCACCTGGACGCCCTCGGCGTGAAGCCAAAGGACGACGCCGCGATGCAGGCGAGCGCCGCCGAGTTCATCCTCGAGGGCCTCTGGGCGCACAAGCGCATCAACCGCAGCGAGGAGCGCGGGTTTTTCGCCGAAGCGCGCAAGACGCCCGAGCCGCGCGATCCGCGTGAGCCATCGGGGCGCGCTCCACGCCGCCAGTTCAACTGATCGCGGCAAAGGAAGGGCTCCCAGGTCCCCGGTAAGGGGGAGCCTGGAGATCAGTTTTGCGATGAAGTTCACAAAATATTCCCGCTATCTGCCGAACGCTGCGGACGACATCGATCTGCAGGATTTGATGGACCGGCTTTCCGATTTCTTCCTCCAGAGCGGCTTCAATTCGCAGTACGGCTTCTATGAACTCGACATGGAGAACGCGCGCGAGCAGCACATGGAACAGCTGCGCCAGGCGATCCTCCGCGCGCTGCAGGAAGGCGACCTGATTCCTCCCGAGCTGATGGAGAAGCTGCGCGAGAACGCGGACCTGAGCCAGAATCAGGAGCTGCGCGACATGATCGACCAGATCATCGAGCGCATGGAGCAGGAGGGCTACATCACGCAGCAGCAGAATGCGCGCGTCTCTCCGCCGCCCTCGCAAACTCTCGGCGGGCAAGTCGGAAAAGATCAGCCAAACGTCGAGGCGCGCTTCGAAATCACGGACAAGGCGCTCGATTTTCTCGGCTTCAAGACGATGAAAGATCTGCTCGCCTCGCTTGGCAAGAGCAGTTTCGGCCGCCACGACACGCGCGACCTGGCGACCGGCGTCGAGTCAGGTGGCGCGTCGAAGCAGTACGAATTCGGCGACACGCTGAACATGGACATCAGCGGCACGCTGTTTAACGCCGTCCAGCGCAACGGCGCCGGTATTCCCATCGATCTCGACTACAAAGACCTGATGGTCCACCAGTGCGAATATCAAAGCTCCTGCGCCACGGTGCTCATGCTCGATTGCAGCCACAGCATGATCCTCTATGGCGAGGACCGCTTCACGCCCGCCAAGCGTGTTGCGCTCGCGCTTTCACATTTGATTCGCACTCAATATCC
The DNA here is from genome assembly GCA_035622875.1 of Candidatus Acidiferrales bacterium. Classification (GTDB taxonomy): domain Bacteria; phylum Acidobacteriota; class Terriglobia; order Acidiferrales; family UBA7541; genus Palsa-295. Next base: position 81,036 of record DASPUN010000061.1, on the reverse strand, counting down.
GGGCGATTCCTTGCACTGCGTACTGTTCCACGACAGCGCTGAAGAAATTCCGCTCGGCAAGTTGGCGCGCGTGCAGGTCGGTCCGTACTACACCAACACCCGCGAAGGCCTGCGCATGGCGCAGCGCATTCTCGGCCGTCAGAAGAAAGACATGCGCCAGATCATTATGATCACGGACGGCAAGCCCTCGGCACTCACGCTCGAGGACGGCCGCATCTACAAGAATGCCTTCGGCCTCGATCCGCTCGTCGTCACGCAGACGATGGAAGAAGTCGCCAAGTGCAAGCGCGCGGGAATCCTGATCAACACGTTCATGCTGGCGAGCGATTACAGTCTGGTCCACTTCGTGCAGAAAGTCACCGAGCTTTGCCGCGGCAAGGCCTACTTCACCACGCCGTACACCCTCGGGCAGTACCTGCTGATGGACTACGTCAGCCGCAAAACCCGCAACATCCACTAGCGCGAAACGCCGCCCTTCTGTAGCGATGAGGGACTACGGCGCAGGCAGCGCCGAGTTGTTACCGGTTTGGGCGGCTGCAGTCTCGACTTGTCCCAACGACGTTTTTATCTTCTCGGCGAACTGTCCGCGGGGCGACTCCTTTAGATACGCCCGCATTTGTGCCGCTGCGCTCGGATAGTCGTGCTTCTCCAAATAGATCTGAGCCAGTAGCGCGTGAATTTGCGGTATGTCCGGGTGCGGCAGTTCCTGGGCATCTCGCGCGCATTTTTCGGCCTCGTCGAATCGCTGCAGCTTGAAGTCTGCCGCCGCCTCGATGAACTCGGCGAACTCGACGTTAGGATCCTGTTCCAGGGCCTTCTTTGCCGTCTCCGCTGCGCTGTCATAGCGTTCCTGCCGTAGCTCAAGGTCTGCGAGGTTCACATAGGGAGGGACGTAATGAGGATCAGCGTCGATTGCCTTCTGGAAGGTCTGGTCGGCAACGTCAGGCTCGTTCAGGGCCAGTTGCACTTTCCCTAAGTCGTTCCAGGCGGCTGCGTACTTGTCGTACAGGGTCACCGCCTTCTGAAAGTGCTCCGCAGCCGTTTTGAATTGTCGGTTACGGGCGGCTGACTCTCCTTTCTCGAACTCCTTGCGCGCGTTTCCCGGAACCATCAACGAGGTAACGCTGATCGCGGACCCTTGAACGTTCGCGAGGCGCTGGAGAACCAGCGTTCCAAGATCCATCATTCCAAGGCTCCCGGGCTCACTAATCACCTTTGTCAGGGGAAGGTAACCGCTTTCCATGATGCGCAGCTCGCAACCGAAGAGCTTCATGTCGGAGCTGCCGTAGGTGACCAAGCCAGTTTGCGAGTTATTGCCGCTGTTGTTGGTGCTCAGGGAAGCATCGTTGGCCGCACTGAAATCCGTGTTCGACTGGAAGTTGCCCAAGGCGAGCCGGAACTCGAATTGTCCCTTCAAATCGGACTGCACCATTTGCACCGTCTGCGTTCCGCAAACCAGGGCCACGGAAACAGGTTCCGGGACGGGCTGACCGTTCTCCATGCTGACTCGGCCGTAAACAATCTGCGGCCGCTGCGCTTGGGTCGCGGAAGCCGACGGCGTAGTGTTCATCGGCGTGCCAATCGGCTGAGGCGGGGGCTGCGTTCCGCCGGGCGGTCCTGCCCCTCCTCCGCCTCCCCCTCCCTTTTGGCACCAGGCTGCGCAGGCTACGAGCAGCGAGAGCATTCCCGCCACGGGACAACGCCTGAGCGCACGATTCATGCGTCACCTCGATCGGAAGGGACCTGCTTACGGCGGAGAATACGCCAATCAGTGAAGAAAATCTACCGATGTCACATCGATTAAGCTCTGGCGTCGCGCTGCTTCCTCACTCCTCACTCAACAACTCGCGAAGCGTCTTCTTGTGCTTCTCGGGCTTCTCTCGTTTGTTCGGAATCGTCCGCTCGGTGGGTGGCAGACCAATGCCAAGCCGCGCGCGCCTTCGCGCTTCTTTGGCCACCTTCAGTCGCGGCTTCTTTCGTCGAGCCATCTTACAGTCGCGGCCCAAACGTGATTTCAGGCGGCTGCTTCCGAAACATGGCTCAGTCGCCAAATCAAGGTCGAAAAACTGCGAACCGGATCGGGAGCAGCGCTCGCAGGCGCGCATCCCGCAGCCAGATTCCCAGCCAGGCAATCATGCTCGTCGAGAGTGGTACAACAATCGGGTAAGCCTGTCCAATGCGTGTGTAGGCGGCGATGGCTCCGCCGAGATAACCAGTGAGAATTACTGCACCCAACACTGCGGTGGGAGGAATGAGGAACAGGATGACGGCGCCCAATTGCAGACATGCGAGGAGCGTCAGCCTGCTCTCCGGCCAGCCGATCCTTGTAAACTCCCGGACATAAGCAGGGTTGTGGCTCAGCTTCCAGTGAGCGCTCATGCACACAACGAAAACGGGCCAAAGCGAAACCACCCAGCCAATCCACACGAGCCAACGCTTCCCTTTTGTTTCACTTGCTGGGACGTCCATGGCACTCATTCGTTCCTCCCCCTTCGGCGCGAATCGTATAGCAGGTGAGGCTCGAAGTTTGCAAGCGCCGCGTTCAGATGAGGCCGGTACGAGATCCGCTACAGCGGACCTCCGCTAGGCAAGCTCGTGTTCGTTGCGGGTATTCCCTCAAGGATCGATTTGCTCGGATAGCGGCGGAAGCGTGTGGGAGTCGAAGCAAATTGTGATTCCTTAAAGCCTGTGCTTTCGCGGCGTTGCATCCCACACGCGCTAGCGAATCAGTACAAACAGAACACAAAGTTTGAATGCGGGCGGGGCGGCAGACCTACTGCTTGTCCCAGACCGTCGTTATGTTTATCGGCTGGCCGTCGCCGTTCACCCCCTTCGTCGTTTGGGTTGAGACCTTGCCATCCTTGGACACCACGGTTCTCGTCCTGAAAATCGTTTTGCCTGCCTTCTTTGAGATGGATGTGACCGTGTTTGCATCCACCCGCGTGACAGCTACGGTATCTGACCCAAGCGGGTGGCTGCCAGAAATTGGCGAGTCCTTACCGTCCAGATTAGTCGCGAAGCTGTACGCGATTGGACTCCCATCCGCAGCGGTTCCCTCGTACGTGAGCTTTTCGCCTTGACCTTGTGCTACCACGGTTCTCGTTTCGCTCTTGGGCGCTTGGATGCCAGTGAACTTTGACTTCGCCACATTTAGCTTCCATGTGCCCACGAACGGATTTCCCTGTGCCAGCAATACGCCCGCGGCGACCAGAGGCAGAGCAAGTGCAGCAACCAACGTGAGTATTCGCTTCATCGTATCTCTCCTTAGAATTTTCCTGACTTGGAGCTAGTGGGCCCGTCCGCGGTTTAACTCAATCACCAAATCGCTATTGCTTATCGTAGACTCCCACTGAATTGAAGGTCTTGCCGTTCGCATCGACTCCTTTCGTCGTCAGGGTCATGACCTTGCCGTCGCTGGAGAAGGTGATAGTCGTCTTGAAAATCACCTTGCCGCCCTTCTTGTTTTCCGCTTCCAAGGTATTGCCGACGCGCTTTATGGAGACGGTATCCGCACCGCCAGGGGCCTGCCCACCCCAAGGATAATCCTTGCCGTCTGTTTTGCCGGTTGCGTCATACACTTGTTTGCTACCATCGGCATTCACCATTTCGACGTGTGCCGTCACGCTGTCACCCGACTGTGTATAAGTCCGCGTTCCACTCTTTTCAGATACGCCTTTCGACTTTGCGACGTTGAGCGTCCAAGTTCCGATACGTGGATCGCTTTGGGATGACTGGGCCGAAACTGCGCTCGATACAAGCAACGCTAGGACGGGAACGCTGAGTACGGTGAGAAGTCGCTTCATGGGTTTGCCCTTTCTTGAAGTGTGTGAAATGCTCCGAGGGGCCCGTGGTAGGCGGCGAGGATAGTCCCGGCTAACTACGGAGTCAAGTATGTTCGACGTATCGGGACGGAGCGAAAGTAGCGGCGATCACTGACCCAGGAAACTTGCGCACGTTGCGGCGGGAAATTTCGGCAGCGCGTCGTTACCCCGAAAAGTGGCGGAAGCGTGTGGGAGTCGAATCGACCAGTGGTTGCACAAAGCCCGTGGATTCACGGCAGTGCGCCCACACGCGCCAGGCAATCGGGACAAATAGTACAACGGCAGCCGCGGACTTCATTTCAACTGATCCGTATTCTGGGGTCGTCAAAGCTTGGACCGTGTGAAATGCGCTAAAACCTCCCCCAATAATACGGACGCGGACACGGAGGACGAAAACAATATCAAGATCCCCCTGTCCAGTGGGGTGCGACCACCAGTCCAAATGATCATGCCGCAGGCCGCCAGAAGAAAATATGCCAGTACGAGTGTAAGAGGGCGCAGAAACTTTTTCATATCGTCCAGCCCGAGGATCCCGCGAGGAATTGCATGTTAGTCACGATAGTACCTCATTTGTCGATTAGTTGAGGGCGAGAAACCTTGGGTCCAACTTGGGTCAAAAACTCGAGTTCTTATGGACCTAAACCGGTGTTCTTGGAGAGTAAGGACAGCGGACTCAACAGGACTTTGGCGGAAGCGTGTGGGAGTCGAACCCACCACCCTGGCCGCGAAGGACAGGATCAATGGCTTTGAAGGCCACGAGGGTCACCGGACCCCTTTCGCCTCCGATCAGAGAACGCAATTCGATCGTATCGCAGCGCGCAATTATATCAGCACGCTCGCAGCGCTTGTCATCCCGAACCCAGCCCCGACCGTTCGGTCGGGGCTGTCGGTGAGGGATCTGCTTCCTCGCTCCGCGAGCGGAATGACGTAAGCCGACCACCCCCGGCGAAAAATTGGCAATTCTAGTTTGGCAGTTTGCCAAACCCTAGGGTTTGGCAAACTGCCAAACTGCCCAGCTCCGGAGAACTGCGGGGCCAGAGGCGATCTCCGGCCATTATCTGCAGCGGACTCAACGGGACCGCACTCCCCAAAAGCGCCAAAACGCCAAACCCTTAGGTTGGCGATTTTGGCGTTTTTGCCTGTTTGCTGGTGCAGGAGGGCTGGGACGAGGCTCAGTTCCAAAATGGGAATGGTCATCCCCCGAATAACTGCCACTGAAAACCGGCAATTCTAGTTTGCTAGCCCGCCAAACCCTAGGGTTTGGCGGGCTAGCGAACTGCCCAACTGGTGCGTTCTGGCAAACTGAAGTGCACCGGCAATCCCGTCGCGGCTGCTTTCAGTGGTACTAAAACCCATATTGGCCGGACCACGGGCAATTCGAGTGTGCCAGTGTTCCAATACCCTAGGGTTGGGACACTGGCACACTGCTCAGCTTCAGTGTCTTGGCGAGGTCAGCCAGCGGTCCCAGCAGCCGCCTCGGACCTAATCTTCAGATCTACAGGTGAAAGACGCCGAAGATGAGAAGCACGATACCTGTCAGGAGGCAGGGTACGATCAGGTAAACCGGCCACAGCGACCAGCCGTGCCGCGTGCGGACCTTCAGGTACTGGGGCAACGCGTCCCAGCCATTCCAGCTCAAGGGCTTTCCGAAGAAGCTGAAAGACGTCTTGTATCCGGCTCGAATCAGCCTGAGGTGCATGTGGAAGAACAATACCGAACTAGCGCCGACAAGAATCCAGCCGGCGACGGCGGCTGGATCGTGCTTCGCGAAGTCAATTACGTCCCGCAGGCGGTCTTGCATTGCTACACCTTGGGGCTTACGGCGACGAAGCGCTTGCGGGCGAGTTCGAGGAGCTTGGCGTCGGTACAGACTTCGTAGTAGGCGCGAGTTCCCTGCGCGCCGATCTTCCCTCCGGGCAGCAGCTGCCGGACGAATCCCTTGCGGATCACGACGGGCTCGAGCGATTCGCCGAGCGGAACCTCTCCGAAATAGAGCTGCACGCGTTCCTTGCCCCACGGCAACGGGAAATTGCCGCTCATGGGCGAAAGCGAAATCTCGGCGCTCAGCTTTTGGAAGCCTTCTTCGTTCAGCTCGATGCCGTTCAGGTTGTAGCGGACGAGCAGCTCTTCGCCTTCGTCGGCGGCGACGTCTTCCATCAGCGTCTGAAGCAAGTAGACGTTGAACGGCGAGGGATTCGACTGAAACAGGCGCTTGGCCATTTTGGCGCAGCTCGAAAGCCGGTCGGAAAGATTGAGCGCGCGGGAAATCATGATGCGCGAGTCGGCGTCCATCCAGATCGACGGCGCCGAATCCTGAAACGCCACGCCGACGCCCAATTCGAGCGGCGGCAGGTCGCTGGACTTCGCGCGAGCATTGTACGCCGCGGTGACGGCGAGAATTTCCCGCGCCAGGACGCAGGCGCGGGCCACGGCGCGCTGCGTCGCTCGCGTCGACTCCGTCTCGTAGATTGCGAGGATGATCGCGTCGCCTTCGATGAAAACTTTCGCGGCGCCGTAGCGCTCGAGCATGCGCTTCACCGGATCGTGCAGGTTCATGCTGAAGTGCGATGCCGGATTCATGCCGCGCGCGAGCAGATCTTTGGTGATGCCGGTCGAACCGCGCACGTCGGCCTTGATCACGACGTGGTTGATGACGGGATCTTCGGCGGGCCGGCCTTCCTCGGGATGCAGGAATTCGTAGAGGCTTTTGTTGGCGCGAGAAAGTTCGCGGGCGCGCTCGGAATGGACGAGGTTGATGCGTTCCATCCAGGCGACGACCTGCTGGTAATTGCGGCGGTCGCGGCGCAGGCGCATCAGGTCTTCGGCGAACTGCAGGCCGATCGTCAGCGTTTCCTGCACGGTGCGGCGGCGAATCGCGCGCGACGAGTCCTCGAGCTTTTTCATCGAGACTTTCCGCGCCGGGAATTTTTCGAGAATCTGCGAAACGCGCTTGGCCTCTTCGCGATAGACAAGCGCCTTCTTCAGTTGCTGCAAGTGGATTGGCGGACAATATTCCGGCGCGATTTTGCGCAGCTCGTAACCGGCAAGAACGTGGAAGAGCAGATCGCGCTCTTCGAGACGATGCACCCACTCTTCGAGCAAGTGGCGACGAATTTCGGCAGGCGCACCGGCATCCTCGCCCGATTCATTTTCAGCGGCGCGCGCGTCGAACATGCGAGTCGCGTTGTCCGGCTGGTTCAGATAATCGCCGATGCGGCTCTTGAGCTCTTCGGCGAGGAAGTCCATGCGCTGCTTTGCCGATTCGATCTGCGGCTCGAGGTCTTCGAGATTGCGCTCGAGTGAAGTGATCTTGCGGCGAACCTCGTCGAGCTCGTGATGCGCGCCTGCCGACGGCGCGGGCTTGCGCTTGAACAGAGACGAGAACGACCGGTCGGCGTCGCTGGCGCGAATGGCGGCTTCGTCGTGCTCTTCTTCCAGGCGCGCGAGTTCGGAGCGCAGCAGCCGCGCCTGCTCGAGCGAGCGCTCATGGTTCTTGCGCGCCTTGGCTAGCTCGTCATCGTCGTCGCCGCTCAGCACGTAGTCGCGCACGAAATCGAGCAGCAGCGTATCGAAGACTTCGAAGCGATCGGGATCGTTGACGAAATTTCCGAGCAGAATGTAGTTCTCGAGGAAAAAGTGATCGTCGTTGCCGGCTTCGACGAACAAGAAGTGATTCTGCAGCAGGTCGTACATTTCGCGGAAGTCGTCGCCGAAAAGTGCGCGGCGCGTTTTCAGAAGCGCTCCGTCTTCGACATCGCGCCAAACACGGTAGAGCGTTTCGCCAACCTGACGAATCACGTTCTTGCGATCGGCCTGGACCTCGGCGATTTTCGAGCGCATCACATGGGCCTGCTCGCTGTGCTCGAAAAGCTCGCCGCGCGAGCGAATCCAGTCCTTGCATTCGACCAGGATGCTTGCGAACTGGTTGCTGGTCTCCTGGCTCAGAAATTTCAGCAGCGCGAGACGGTGCAGGACGTCCGTTTCGATCGATTGCTGAAATTTCGCGCGCGTGAGCGATTCTTGCAGGATTTCCGTGAGCAGCTTGCGAAAGGCCGAATGCTCGGGCTGGCCCGATGGCCTGCGGTCCCGGTCGCGGCCGCGCTCCTGCTCTTTTCCATAGAGCAGGCTAATGTTGACCACTTGCCGGACCAGGTCGAGCAGGTATTTGCGCGTGAACTCGACGAAGCGCGGGCTCAGGAATACGTCGTAGTGGATGTTGTCGAGGCCGACGGTAAGATTGGTCAGCCGGATTTCGGCGGAGTACGGCTCCAGCTTCATCCGGGCCGGATGGGCGGGCGACGGCGCGATTCGCGTTTCCGGCATTTAGGGTATTCTATCGGATAACTTTTCAATGTAGCTGAGGCCGAAAGCGATACGCAATGGAACGCCGCGTAAGTGTCAATGGCAAAGCAACTTCCGGGCCGCTGGAAGTCCGCTCGAATCCGCGTTCTGAGGCATGGGCCGATCAGGAACTGTTGGAAACGCAAGGCTTTCCCAGCGGCGGCTCTTCGAGCGACGCAGAGCCGCGGCCGAGCGGGCCGTGTCTCTACTTCGGACCCGCCGGCGAGCGATGCAGTCGTCCGGCGCTCGCTGGAGGGTTCTGCGCCAAGCATCAACCGGGAGGCCGCATGGAGGCGCTCAAGAACCCGGCTCGAATCCTTGCCGCTGCACTGGGGATCGTGGCGTTGATCTGGCCCTACGTGAACGATCTTGTGCGCGAAATCCTACGCTGGGCACACGAGCGATGAATTCTTCGAATGGTGTCCGGCGACCCGCGCGGCGATGTTTCCAATGTGAAGGAGAAGCCGAACGGGGCCTTTCCGGTTAGAATGGCGAGCCATGTCAAAACTACTTGAAGGCAAGACAGCAATCGTTCTGGGAGTCTGGAACAAGTGGAGCATCGCCTACGCCATCGCGCAGGCGTTCGCGCGAGAAGGGGCAAAGCTGCTGCTCACGTACCAAAACGAGCGCGTGCGGCCGACGGTCGAAGAGCTGGGCCGCGAATTGGGCGCCACGGGCTTTTTCCCGTGCGAGGTCCAGCAACAATCCGACATCGACCAACTGGCAAGCTCGATCAAGTCGGGCGGCTTCACGCTCGACGCCGTGGTGCACAGCCTTGCGGCCGCGAAACACGAAGACCTGAACCAGCCGTTCGTGAACACGTCGCGCGAGGGTTTTCAGCTTGCGCTCGACGTGAGCGCCTATTCGCTGGTGGCGATTTCGCGAGCGCTCTCGCCGCTGATGACCAACGGCGGAGCGATCATGACGCTCACGTATCTAGGCTCGACGCGCGTCGTCACGAACTACAACGTAATGGGCGTCGCCAAAGCAGCGCTCGAAGCCGAAGTGAAGTATCTGGCGAGTGAACTCGGGCCGAACAAGATTCGCGTCAACGCGATTTCAGCGGGCGCGATCAAAACGATCTCGGCGCGCGGGGTGAAGGACCTATCGAAGATGCTCGAGTTCTCGGCGCAGCGCGCTCCCTTGCGGCGCAACACCGATATCGCCGAGGTCGCCGACACGGCCGTCTTCCTCGGCAGCGATCTCGGCCGCGGCGTGACAGGAAACGTGATCTACGTCGACGCGGGATTTCACATCATGGGGCTGTGAACGGGCGCGCTAGGTGAGGTTTGCCGGATCGTCGATCGCAATTCGGCGCTCGTCTTCCGAAACGTGTTCGAGATGAATCCGTACCACAGGCCAATCGGTGCGCATCGCAAGCTTCTCGGGCCACTCCACGATCACCACCGCGTTTTCGCTGAACACATCCTCCAGGCCGAGCGTATCGAAATCGTGCGGGTCAGCAATGCGGTAGAGATCGACGTGATAGACAAGCGCGGGCTTGATCCCCCAGGCTCGACTAACCGTCGACCTGGGGGCCCCTCCTGGATCGTATTTGTGGACGAGCGTGAAAGTCGGGCTGGTGACTTCCTCCTCGCTGGCTGCGCCCAGGCCGCTGGCGATGCCTTTCGTAAGAGTCGTCTTCCCTGCCCCGAGATCGCCTGAGAGTAAGACCAACACCGGCGGTTTCAGCCGCCCGCCGATTTCGCGGCCACGCTCGATCGTCTCTTTCGCAGAGTGCGTGACGAGCACGCGACTAGCCACGACTGCACTCGGCGTAAAACTGCTGGAAAGCGCGCGGGAGGTAGCGAATCAGATCCGTCGCCATCAACGGCGCGCCAGAGTATTTGGCGTACGCAATATCGCCGACGAGGCCGTGCAAGTAGACGCCGAACGCGAGCAGCTCGGGCCAGGATTCCGCTCCGTATTGCGCCGTGAGCCCTGCGAGCATGCCGGTGAGAACGTCGCCCGTGCCGCCGGTTGCCATGCCGGGATTGCCCGTCGAATTCACCCATGCGCGACCATCGGGCGACGCGATCGCGGTCTGGTAGCCCTTGAGAATTACGCACGCGTTCCAATCCGCAGCAGACTTGAGCGCCAGTTCAACGCGCCGCGCCTGCACCTCTTTCGCTGTGCAGCCAAGCAGACGTGCCATCTCGCCTGGATGTGGAGTTACAGCGAGCAGGCCTTTCGGATTTCGCAACTCGTGCGCGCGACCGGCGAAGGCGTTCAAGCCATCGGCATCGAGAATGACCGGGACGTTCGAGCGGCCAATCACCACAGTTCGAACAAATGCCTGCGTCTCCTGATTTGTCGTAAGGCCCGGTCCCATGCCCAGCGCGCTCTTGCCCTCCAAAAGCTTGCCAAAGAGATTTCCATGAAGGCAGCGCTCAGAAACTGTGCCCGTGACGGTTGCAGCGAGCGGCTCGGTCATCATCTCCGGCGTGTGCACAGCAACAATCGGAAGCACCGGGTCGGGCGTGGCGACAGTTACCAGACCCGCGCCGGCCCTTAGCGCTGCAGTGCCTGCGAGAACGGCAGCTCCGCTTTTCCCGACCGAGCCCGCAACGATCAAGGCGTGTCCGTAGTCGCCTTTGTGTCCTGCAGCCTTGCGCGGAGCGGCGAATCGCGCAAACTCACGCGCTTCAGACCATCGCAGCGAGCCCTTTGCCGTTTCCTCGATGAGAGCAGGAGGCGACCCGATCCCGCGGACCACAAGCTCGCCGACATGGCTCGGCCCATCGCGTAGAAGCAGCCCCAGCTTGGGCGCGGTAAACGTCACGGTGTAGTCGGCGACGACCACGGGCCCCGGCACTTCACCGGTATCAGCGTTGAGCCCCGAGGGAATGTCGACGGCGACGACCACGCTTGATGGGTGGCGCTGATTCACCGCGCGGACGACTTCGGCGAGACGCCCCTCGATCGCGCCACGCACGCCCGTGCCCAGCAGGGCGTCAACGATGATCTCGTCCGCTTTGAATTCGGGCCACGCAGCCTTGGAAGAGGGCTTATCGACATCCAGCTCGCCGATTTGTTTCCAGCGCCGCAGATTCGTCGCGGCATCGCCCTTTGCCTCGCGCGGATCACCGATCAAGTGGACGGTTGGCTTCGCGCCCATTATGCGAAGGTGTCTGGCCGCAACGAAACCGTCCCCTCCATTGTTTCCTTTCCCGCACAGCACGACGATAGGGCGCCGCTTGAAATCTGGGAACTTCGATGCGACGAATTCGGCGACGCTCTTCCCCGCGTTTTCCATGAGCGTCAGGCTGGGCACACGAAAGTTCTTCGTGGTGAGCCGATCGACTTCGCGCATTTCTCCAGCGGTGAGAATTTTCATGCTCGGGCACTCACGGGGACACACGCTCGCAGAGCATGGTGTGAGTATAAACAAAACGGCGCTGCATGCTGTGATGGGAAATAAAGCGGCCCCTTGCGACGTGTGCGATGTCGCAAGGAGCCGCGGTTCGAGAGGTCTTCGACTGCGTCAGAAGATCAGCTTCAGCGCGAACTGAATTTCGCGCTGGCTGTTGGGGATCGTGCCAGCGATGAACCCGTAGACCGCATTAGCCGCACCGCTGGCGCCGGTATACAGGCTGGCGTTCGGAGCAAAGAAATCCGAGCGGTTGGCAATGTTAAAGAACTCCGCGCGGAACTGCATTTGGAGCCGCTCAGTGATCTTTGTGTTCTTGAGCAGAGCAAAATCCAGGTTCATGAAACGCGGACCGACAAGCGTATCTCTGCGAGCGTCACCCAGTGTGCCGAAAGGCTCGAGCGTGAAACAGGTGTCGACAGGGTTGAGCCACTCCGGCTCCACGGCAGCTCCAGGAAAGGGCGCCACCCTCTTCTTCAGATACGGATTGCAGCCCGGAACGACGTTTGGACGAGTCTCTGCAACGTTGTTGTCAAGTCCGGCGTCGTCGAAACCGTCGCTGATGCTGAATGGCGTGCCGCTCTGCAGGGTAAAGATTCCGCTGACCTGCCAGCCCTCTACGAGCCGGTTACCGTGAAAGGGCAACTGATAGATCACATTGCCGACGAAGTTGTGTCGGAGATCGTACCCGCAGTTACCGTAATCGTATCGCGGATCGTAAGGATCGAGCTGGCCAGTCGCACCTTCCTCGAGTCCGTACGTACCAGAGCCGTCATCCAGACAATGGGAATAGGTATAGGAAAGCTGCATTGTGATGCCCCTAGCGGCCTGGCGAACCAAGCTCACCTGGAGGGAGTTGTAATTGGCGTTTCCTTTCGTGACGGCTTCGTTGAGCGAAGCGTAGTTGTCGTTCACGCGCGGCAGCACGGGTTGCACAGCACCCGGGATGCCAAACGGAGGCTGGACGAAAGTGCCAAAATAGCAGCTCGACAGATTTCCGTTCGCGACCGTTGGGACACAGGGAGCGCCATTTGGGGTAGAGCACGCGTTAAGTAGGTTAAAGAAGGGGGGGCCTGAGCTTACGCCGCAACCCGGGATAACCGAAGTGTTCGTGACCGAGGGGTTCAGGTTCCGCTGCACGAACAGATGCACGCCGCGAGACCCGACATAACCGACGGTTAGAATCATTCCCTTGCCGAGATCGCGCTGCACGTTGAGATTCCACTGCTGCTGGTAGGGCGCCTCATTTGTATTGAAGGGCACGCCGTCGCCCAAGCTGGTGCATCCGATACTGTTGTTGGAGAGATTATCCTTCGCGCAGGCCGTCGGCACGTCTTGCGGCGGCAGCTGAGCAGGCGAGTTAAGGAAAGCATTCGGGAAAGTCATCGTGAATGCGGCAAATTGGTGATAGTTAAAGGGCGGATCGAAGTAATACGCGGATGCATAGGTCCGAGGAGCAACCGGGTCATGGAAGATTCCATACCCTGCGCGGATCGAGGTCTTCTGGTCTCCGAAAGGCGCCCAGGCCAGACCGACGCGGGGATCGATATTCTTCCGGTTCGGGCTGCTTTGAAACACATGATTGACATGCGCGAATGACCCGTCGCCGAATGGCGGGTCCAGTATGGTGTACAGGGGCCATCCGGATGGATTCGTGCCGTACTCATAGCGGACGCCCAGATTCAGTGTTAGCCGCGAGTTGACTTTCCAACTGTCGTTGATATACGGGTTGACATCAATTTCCCGGAAATATCGAAACGGATTGTCAGTATATTGGCTATTTGCGACTGCGTATCCCAGGAACGGGGAGCCCTGGAGGAAAGTTTGCAGGCTTAGGAATATGTAGGTGCCGCCGTACTCAAACGGCGCGTTGACATTTGACTGGACCCGCAGCACGTCCGCGCCAAAGGTGATCGTATGGGCACCGTGGTTCCAGGCCACGTCGTCGCCAGCACCGAACTTGTTTTGGGCGATGGCGTCGGAGACGAACTGGTTACTCCCAACCCCGCCGATAGCAAAGAAATCTGGAAGGACAGACGCGTCTTCGGGAAAGCGATTAGGATTGAAGTTCAAAGGATCCGTAGCGGCCTTGAGGGTGCTATTGGAGAACGAGGATTCGTAAGTGCGAGTGAACACGAATCGCGCGTTATTCACCACGTTGGACGAGAAGATGTGCCGCTCTTCCGTCGTGAAGAATTGATTCTTGGAGTGATCCACCTCCGGCCAAAGAGGCAGGACCGCGCCGAAAATGCCGGTGAGTGGACTGAGGTTGTACCCCCTGTCGAAAACATAGCGTCCGAAAATGTTGTCGGTCGAGGAAAGCGTATAGTCGATTCGCCCGAGGACGTAGTCCTCGCGCGAAATCTGGGTCGAGCTGATCGTGGTGAAATAATAGCCGCCCTCGTCCGTTGCGCCGGCAGCAGGAGTAGGAGCATTCTGATTGTAGAGGCCCATGATGCCATTTATGGCCGACGCAGCCGCGACCGTTTGCCCGGCGGCTCCGCCTCCTATGGCCCCAGCCGGCTCGATTGGATTTGATCCGGTGGCGACTCCGGAAACCGGACCCCATATGCCGTTCAACCCGCCAGCGATAGCAAGGCCGGCGCACGTCGCCGACACAGTGTTTACCGTGTTAGGCGCAGGACCGAAGACGCCCTGCGTCTCGGTCGCGCTATTTGGAGCGCCGCACGGGAGTTGCCCGGTCGTACCGTCGCCGACGATATATGGCTCCGGGTACCCTACATTCGACACCGGCTGGTCGAGCGCCTGACGGAAGCCCTCATAGTTCGCAAAGAAGAAGAGTTTGTTCTTCTTGACCGGGCCGCCCAAACTCCCGCCAAACTGATTTTTGCGAAACGGCAATTTCTTGAGGGCAGACGCCACTTCGAAATAGCTGCGGGAATCGAGGGCGTCGTTCCGGAGGAATTCATACGCCGAACCGTGGAAGTCGTTCGTACCTGATTTTGAAGCCGCGTTCATCACGGCCCCATTGCCGCCAAACTCCGCGCTGTAGGTGTTCGTCAGAAACGAGAATTCCTGAATCGCCTCTATCCCAAGCGAAGTGCCCAGCACCTGTGAGCCGGCCTGATGGTTCCAGAAGTCCGACATGTTGGTGTCGTCCAGCAAAAACATCTGGCCTTCGGTTCTAGCTCCAGCAATGGAAAAACCTGGACCCGTTCCATAAAGGGTGGTCGTTCCGGCACCTGTTGGTGTCACACCGGGCGCGAGATTGAGCAATTGCTCGAAGTTGCGTCCGTTCAGAGGCAGGTCCACCATCTGCTGCGGACTTACCAACGTCGAAACGGCAGTCGATTGGGTCTCCACCTGCGCGACCGAGGTCTCTACTGTGACTGTTTGCTGGGCTTGGCCAACGGGCAAGCTCAAATTAATGACGAGCTGGCTGCCGACAGTCGCGTTGATGTTGCTCTGCACGACTGTTTGAAACCCGGATTTCGACGCCCGCACTTCGTATGGACCAACGACCAAATCGGGCGCGTTGTATCGTCCCTGATCGTTCGACGTAAGGGTCAGCGCGACGCCCGTGGCTGTATTCGTAACCACCACCTGGGCACCGGCGATGACGGCGCCGGAGGAATCTGACACCGTTCCGGAAATGTTTGCGGTGACGGCCTGCGCGTATGAACCCTTTGCGCCCACCGCAACAAGGACAATCAACGCGATCGCCCACACGAATACGTTCTGAGCCAGCCTAAGTCCCTTGGACATAGCGTCGCCCCCCGTATTTGATTTGTCGGATCCTGGCAAAGTTTGCGGAACTGAGACCCAACACCCCTGATGGACCGCTAAGTACTCCTTCTAGAATCTGTTGTCAAGAACAATCAGAAACCTAGCAGCCAATTCGGAGGTTGGGTTCGACGCGGAGACTAGGACCCCGGCGACGCGAAAAATTCCTGCTAACCCATACGCGCAACGACGACGGTCATATCGTCCGCCTGTTCGGGGCTGCCGGCCCACTGTTCGACGGCGGCGATGAGATTTTCAGCCAAATGTGAGGCGGTCGCATCGCGCTGGCGCAGGACTTCTGACTTGAGGCGCTCGATTCCGAATTCTTCGCCGTACACACTTTCGGGTTCCGTGAGGCCGTCGCTGAAGCCGACGAGCAAGCTGCCCGGCGCGACCCGGATGCTGCATTGCGTGTAGTTCGCTTCCTCGAACAGACCTACGACAGTGCCACCCTGATCGAGCGATTGCACCCGGCCATCGGTCACGAAAAACGGCGCCAGATGACCGGCGTTCGTGTATGTGAGCGTTTTCGCGCCAGAATCGTACACGGCATAGAACAGCGTCGCATAGCGATCGTCCGACGTATTTTTGAAAAGATGCTGATTCAGCACCGAGACGAGCGCCGCCGTGCCACCCTTCCCGTCAAGCGAGGCGGTGCTGCGCAGCGCGGCTTGCAGACTAGCCATCAGCAGGGCTGCGAAAATCCCCTTCCCGCTGATATCTGCGAGCGCGATGCCGACGCGTCCTCCACCCAACGAAATGAAATCGTAGTAGTCGCCACTTACGACGCGGGCAGGGCGGCAACTCGCGTACAGATCGAGGCCGGGCACAGACGGTAAGGAGTGCGGGAATAATTGCTGCTGCACTTCGCGCGCAATGGCAACTTCGTTCTCCAATCGCTGGCGCTCTCGCTGTTCTTCGATCAGTTCGGTGATTGAGCTGGTCATGTCGTTGAACGATTCCGCCAGAGCGCCCAACTGATCGCGCTTGAGAACGCGGACGCGGTGACTGAAATCTCCGCGCCGAACGTGAAGAGTTCCATCGTACAGATCGGCCACAGAGCGGGTAATCGTTCGCGTCAAAACGACACCCGTCGCCAGAGCGGCCATCTCCATGAGGAGGAAAATTAGCCCGGCGCCGATCAGGATCTCAACGAGCACGGGCCCGAGTTCGCCCACGGAAGTCAGGAGATCGCGATTCACCGCGGAAACGCGAAGCACAAAGCGCGCCAGCACAGGACGATCGACTGTGTCCGGCCCCAGATCGGCGCGCTGTGCTTCCAGCGTGGCGCCGCCATCAACGCGAAAGTCGAACCAATGGTTCGGCGGCGCGAGCACACGCTTGTTGCTCGAAATGCTTTCGCCCGGAACATAGCGGGAGTTTCGTTCGAACTCAATAATTGGCCCGCCCGGCGCTGTCGACCCGGCGGGCTCGAGCAAGGTCAGCTGAATCGGGCCCAACTTCGACGGCAGGCTGTTTAGCGTGTCCGGCGTTACCGACGAGACGACGAGCACCGTCGTGTGCCCCTGTGGAATCGGAATGGTCACAGCAGACGCGAACCAAAGCTGATTGCGAAATTCGGCCAGGCCCGACCACTGGCCTCCGTTCGCACGGCGCACCAGTTGCTGGCCATGGTTCACGACAACTCTGAGGTCCGGCCACTTCGATTTTGCCCCAGCAATTACGCTTGCCACTTCTGGGCGAGAGAGCACGGGGTCTTCGACAGCGGCCGATCCGGGCGGGACAGGCGTATCGGGCTTCAAATCCGGCTCGCGGCTGAGCGCGGCGGCGATGGCGTTGGCGTCGGCGGCGATAATGTCGTAGTGCATTTGCAGATCGTCTCGAAGAAGATGCGCGCCGATCTGTAGTTCGAGCAGGTAGAGCGAGACTCCGACCATCGCGAGCAGGAGAAGGACGGGCACGACTGCCACGAAAACGTATGCTACGAACAAGCGATTCCGCAGACTCCAGAGAAGCTTCTTGCGGGCCCATGGAATCAGACGAACGACGAAATAGGCGATGGCGAGGAAACCAGAAAATCCAACGAACGAGAGGAGAGGCGTCGAAACTCCCAAGGCAAGCGCGATTCGCTGCATGAAAAAGAGCGCGAGCACAACCAGACCGATCCGGTCGAGCGGGGACGTGCGCCGCAGCCAGACGGAAAGACGCCTAGGAGACAATCGGTTCATGGGCCAAACGCTGGATTATGTCACGGAACTCTATCGCGGAGATGAGTTCCGCACTTTGCTGTGGGTCCGTCCGTAAAATCCGTAGACGAACAGCCCGATTGCGAGCCATATCAGCAGGCGCCACCACGTCCTGGCCGGAAGGCTCAGCATAGCAGCGAGTGAAGTGAGAATCCCCAGAATCGGCACGAGCGGCACCAGAGGCGTTCGAAACGGCCGCGGAAGATCGGGACGCTTTTGGCGAAGAATCCAAACCCCCGTGCAAACGATTACGAACGCGAGCAGGGTCCCGATGTTCACCAGGACAGCAAGGTCTCCAATTGGGATGAACGAAGCAAAAATTGCGACGGAGACGCCCACAACGATCGACGAGAGCCAAGGGGTTCGGAAAGTCGAATGGATTGCCCCCGCCCACTGGGGCAGCAGGCCGTCACGCGACATCGAATAAAACACGCGGGACTGTCCGAGAAGCATCACCAGCATGACACTCCCCAGGCCCAAGACGGCGCCTGTTTTCACGAGCAAGCTGCCCCAGCGCACGCCCGTAGCGTCAATCGCGACTGCTACAGGAGCCGACACATTCAAATCCGTGTACGGAACCACCGCCGTGAGCAGACCCGAGACCAGGATGTAGAGGACAGTGCAAATCACGAGCGACCCGATGATCCCGATCGGCATATCCTTCTGGGGATTCTTCGCTTCCTGCGCGGCGGTCGAAACAGCATCGAAGCCAATGTAGGCGAAAAATATCACGGCAGCGCCACGCGCGACGCCGGAGAGACCGAAATCTCCGAATTTTCCGGCGTTCGGCGGAATAAAAGGCCGCCAATTCGCGGTGGCCAGCGCCGGATGGCGCGTGACGTACATTCCCGCCACCGCGATGAAGACCAGGACGATCGCAACTTTCAGAATCACGATCGCTGAATTGAAGTTGGCCGACTCTCTGATCCCGACGACGAGAATGAAGGTGGTTACTGCGATCGCCAGAAATGCGACTACGTTGAAGGCGCCGACCGCGTGTGGAAGACTGGTCGGATCGATGCCCGCCGTGGCCAGCGTCTGGCGCAAAGAATCAAGCTCCGCCCAGTGCCCCTTGTACAAAACCATCTGGGTTCCCGGCGTAGCGATCCAGCGCGGACCCACCCGAATGCTGAGATCGTCCAGGAGACTCACGAAATATCCGCTCCAGCCGGAAGCCACTGTCGCAGCGCCGAACGCGTACTCAAGAATGAGATCCCACCCGATGATCCAGGCGAAGATTTCTCCCAACGTGGCGTAGCCGTACGTGTACGCCGACCCCGCAATCGGGATCAGCGATGCAAACTCCGCGTAGCACAAGCCGGCAAAAGCGCAAATGATGCCTGAAAGGATGAACGAGACTACGATGGCGGGTCCCGCGCTGGTCGCCGCCGCTTGCCCCGTCAATACGAAAATGCCCGCGCCGATGATTGCGCCGATGCCGAGAGTAATTAAGTTGACTGGGCCGAGGGCGCGGCGCAGAGACGTTTCGCCAGTGTCATTCGCCTCTTCCATGATCACGTGCAACGGCTTGGTCGCCAGCAGCGGATTGCCCATCTTTCGCGTCCCTCCCAAGAGTGACGGAGTACAAGCGGTTCAGTGTCGCAACGCTAAGTGGGCGTGACGATGTGTGCTCGTCCGCGCACCCACTTCCAGACGATATAAACCGGCAGGCCCAGCAGAACGATAATCAGCCCCGGCCAAGTGTACTGTGGTTTGTACCGCAGAAGTTGAATTTCTAGGAAGACGGCCATCACCAGATAGAGCGCCGGCAGAAAGGGATAGCCGAAAGCGCGGTAAGGTCGATCGAGGGCGGGTCTCTTCCAGCGCAGGATGAAGAGTCCCATCAGGGTGAAGATGTAGAAGAGTACGGCGGCGAAAATCAGAAAATCGAGCAACTGGCCGTAAGTTCCCGAAAGACAAAGCAACGAAGCCCATACGCACTGCACGACCAGCGCCACTCCCGGGGCATGGTTGCGGTTCACCGTACCGGCCGCTGTGAAGAACAGACCGTCTTTTGCCATCGCGTAGTAAATGCGCGCGCCGGAAAGAATCAGTCCGTTATTGCAGCCAAACGTGGAAATCAAGATCGCGACGGCCATCAGCACCGCGCCCGACGGACCGAAGATCACCTGCATCGCAGCCGTGCCAACGCGGCCGTCGGCGGCAAACTCAATCCCGCGCGCGAGAACATTCGATCCTTGCGGATCGCCCGAGAGCGGCAACACGCGCAAGTAGGCGAAGTTTGCCAGCGTGTAGAGCAAAATCACGGTTCCCGTACCCAGGGCGAGCGAGAGAGGCAGGTTGCGGCTCGGATTCTTGACTTCCGCCGCGGTGAACGTCACGTTGTTCCACGCATCCATCGCAAACAGCGATCCGACCATCGCCACGCCGATCAATGTAAGCGTGCTAATCGTCCATTTCGGAGCATCGGGAGGATAGACGTGCATCGCGGCCAAGCTTGCGTGTCGCCAGAAATCCGAAAAATTCGCCGTGACGGCTGCCGACTTCGTTGCCCAGAATCCGAGCAATACGAGGGCAGCGAGCGCGCCTGTCTTCGCAACGGTGAAGACATTCTGGACACTCTTGCCCAAGCGAAGTCCGCGCGTGTTGACCCACGTCAGGAAGATGATGCAGAGAATGGCGAGAAGATTCTGGTGATTCAGCCCCACATTGTACGGCCCGAGCGATCCGAACCATAACGTCCATGGCCCAAACGTGCCGATCTTCCAAATCCATTCCGATGCCGAAAACCAGGGGACGATCACTGCCGCGAACTTGGCAAACGCGATGGCAACAGCCGCGATCGTGGCGGTCTGAATGACGAGCAGCATCGTCCAGCCATATAGAAATCCCGCCAGCGGACCCAGCGACTCGCGCAGATAGACGTACTGCCCTCCTGCACGCGGCATCGCCGCCGCAAGCTCGCCGTAACACAGGGCGCAGATCAGCGTCATCAAACCGGAAAGCAGCCAAACGATGATCAGCAGGCCCGGGCTTTGCACCTGGTGGGCAATGTCGGCCGAAACGATGAATATGCCCGAGCCGATCATCGAGCCGATGACGATCATGGTCGAATCGAACAGGCCGAGCCCTTTTACCAGCTCGGATTCGGTCCGAGAGGCCTCTGCCCCGGCAATATGCGCTGTGTCTGCCATAGGCTCTATCGCCACAAGCCGTGATTAACCGGCACTCGCTCGCACATCGGCGGCGATCTTGAGATACTCGCGTGCTCGCGAGGCCGAATCGGGTGCCGCGAGCAGGTCGCTAATGACGGCGAGAGAATCTGCGCCCGCGCGATATACCTCCGCAGCTCGCTCGACCGTAATGCCGCCGATCGCGACAAGCGGCTTGCGAGTCAATTGACGCGCCCGCCGCACGAACTCGACACCAATGACGGGATCCGGGTTCTCTTTCGTGCCCGTCGGAAAGATTGGCCCCACAGCGATATAGTCCGCCGAAGTGAGATCGGCAGCGCGCAATTGCTCGAGGTTATGTGTCGAAACGCCTACCCACATTGGCGCTGGGCAGAGCTTGCGAGCTTCTTCAACGGGCAAGTCGTCTTGCCCTACGTGAGATCCCGCGGCTTTAGCTAATGCGGCGACGTCTGGCCGGTCGTTCACGATCAGGCGGACGTCGCGCGGCGCCAACATCGCAACCAAGGATTGAACTTCCACAAACACGCTTCGCGCCGCGGACCGTTTGTCGCGCACCTGCATCAGCGTGACACCAGTTTCGGCAAGCGACTTAGCCAAACCCCCAAGCGGCAATGTAACAAGGCTGGGATCGAGAATGGCGTAGAGAGGTGGGAACGGCACCGGCATCCGACTATTTCGCTTCCACAGGCGCCATGTGCTCGAGGAAGTGAGTGTCGAATTTTCCGGCGACAAAATCCGGATCGGCGAGAATGCGCTTGTGGAGGGGAATCGTCGTCTTGATTCCCTCGATCACAAACCCGTCCAGCGCGCATTGCATTCGCGCGATCGCTTCTTCGCGATCCCGGCCGTGCGCGATGAGCTTGGCGACCAGCGAATCGTAGTAGGGCGGAATCACGGCATCGGCGTATGCGGCCGTGTCAACGCGAATTCCTGGGCCGCCCGGCACGCGAAAAGTTGTGATGTGGCCAGGCGACGGAACGAAAGTGTCGGGATCCTCCGCGTTGATGCGGCATTCGATCGCGTGTCCGTGCGGCTCGAACGATCCGACGGCATCCTCAAGCCGCTCTCCGGCCGCGACACGAATCTGAGTCTTCACGAGATCTACCTGCGTCACAAGCTCCGTCACAGGATGTTCGACCTGGATCCGCGCATTCATTTCGATAAAGTAGAGATCGCCGGACGAATCACGCAGGAATTCCACCGTTCCCGCATTCGAGTAGCCGACCTTGCGAAGCGCTTCCACGACCTGGCGCCCGATGCGCTCGCGAGTGGGCGAGTCGACGGCGGTTGAAGGCGATTCCTCGAGAAGCTTCTGATGGCGTCGCTGAATCGAACATTCCCGCTCTCCGAGATGGATGACGTTGCCGTGCTTATCGCCCATCACTTGAAACTCGATGTGGCGGGGATTTTCGATCAGCTTTTCGATGTAGACGTTCGGACTGCCAAAAGCCTGCTCGGCCTCGGCGCGCGCGGTCAGAAAAGCGGGGATCAACTCGCGCTTCGTGCGAACGATGCGCATGCCTCGTCCGCCACCGCCCTCGGCCGCTTTGATCATCACGGGTAGGCCGATCTCGGCGGCAACCTTCTTGGCGGAGTCTTCATCGGGCACCACGCCGTCGCTACCTGGAATGATGGGAAGCCCGGCGGCGCCCATTTCGGCGCGAGCGCGGTCTTTTTCTCCCATCATGCGGATCAGCGTAGGCGAAGGCCCGATGAATGTGATGTGCGACGCCTCGCAGACCTCGGCGAAGTTGGCGTTCTCGGAGAGGAATCCATAGCCGGGATGGATCGCGTCGACGTTCGCTACCTCGGCTGCGCTGATGACCTGAGGTATGTTCAGGTAGCTTTCGCTGCTTCGCGGAGGACCGATGCAAATCGCTTCATCGGCGAAGCGCACGTGTAGCGAATGTCGATCTGCCTCGGAATAGACCGCGACCGTGGCAATCCCCAGCTCCTTGCACGCAGAAAGCACCCGCAGCGCAATTTCACCCCGGTTGGCTATCAGAATCTTGCGGAACATGGACCTTGTTGGACGACCCGCGTCGCGCGCTGAGCCGGAAGTGTCGGCTGGCGTGCGACAAGCTTTGAGCTCACTTCTTCGCTTGCGGACGGATTCCGAATAGCGGCTGGCCGTATTCCACGGGGCTGCCGTTCTCCACGAATGTCTCGACGATTTCGCCCGCCACATCCGACTCGATCTCGTTCATCAACTTCATCGCTTCTATGATGCACAGGACTTGGCCCGGCTCAACTCGCGAACCTCTGTTGACAAAAGGGTCGGCGCCCGGGCTCGGCGCTGCGTAGTACGTCCCCACGATGGGAGACTTGATCAGGTGAAGTTCGCTGCTGGGAGAGCCGGCGGCAGCGCCTCGTGCAGCGCCACCTGGCTTAACCGGAGCCGCGTGCGCCTCCTCCGCCCTGCTTATGTCTGCAGCCGAAACCAGACGGATTGCACCGGCACCTTGAGCCGGTGCCTTCTTCAGCCGGATCCGTACACCTTCCCTCTCGTACTCAAATTCTTCAAGAGCGTGCTTCTCCATGAACGCAAGAAGCCGCTCCACCTCGACAAGGTCTACCCCGCGGATTTCCCTGTTTCCGCCAGAGTCTGCTTTCGATTTTTTCGCCATTTAGAGTTCGAGAAAAGCTCGAGGGGCGGTTGTGAGATCCGTGCACCCGGTTGGGGTCACGACAACGTCGTCCTCGATGCGAATGCCCCCGACGCCTTCGAGGTAAACTCCCGGCTCGACCGTCACGACCATGCCCTCGCGAAGGATGGTCTCCTCGCCTTTGCCCAACCGAGGCATCTCGTGGACTTCGAGACCCAGGCCGTGCCCCGTGCTGTGCGTGAAGTACCGGTCGAGCTTCAAACGCTTCAGAGTGACCCGGGCGGCCTTGTCTACGTCTCCCGCCTTCGCCCCCGGCCGAACGGCCTGCTTGGCTGCCTGCTGCGCCTCTAGGACCGCGCTGTAGAGGCTTCTGGATCTCGCAGAAGCCTTTCCCACGTGCACTGTGCGAGTCATGTCGCTACAGTAGCCGCGAATTATAGCACCCTGGTCGAAGACGACCAACTCGCTTTTACTGAGCGGCTTGGAAGTGGGTCGCGCGTGGGCCCAAGCCGACCGGGGCCCCGAAGCTACGATGGTCTCAAACGAGGGCCCTGATCCCCCGCCCCGCTTGATCTTGTGCTCGATCTCGGCCGCGAGGTCGAGTTCGGCCACGCCCGGCCTAATCAGAGGCACAATCTGCTGGAAGACATCGCTGATTAGGGCGGCTGCTTCCCGCATCGTTGACAGCTCGTCGGCGTCTTTGACCGCGCGCAGTTTCTCCACAGCGTTTGCGTCGCTGGTCCATCGAATTCTCGGCCCCGCGTGCCCTTCGAGGGTCAGTTTCTCACTAACGGTCATGTGTGCCGCCGAATAGGCCACTTTTCGACGTCCCTTCCGTGCTCTCAGTGCCTCACCCACCGCGCGTAGAAGGCCCCCTTTTGCAATGTGAACTGATGCGGCGGACACTTCTTCCTTGGATTGGAACGTGTACCGGCTGTCTGTAAAGAGCGTGCTCTTTCGAGGCTCGACTAGAAGTAGGCCGGCGCTGCCTGAAAAGCCGCAAAGATAGCGAACATTCGGCAGATGGGAAACCAGAAACGCGTCGACACCGAGGTTGGAAAAACTAAGCCGGAGCTGGGCCGTCCTAACGCTTGGCCCGCTCCGGCTTGAATTTGCTCGCGCTTCGTTCGCTGCCACTAGCTGGGCAGGATTCGAGGCGTAAGGAAGAACAACAGCTCCTGTGAAGTAGAACTTACCGTCGTGTGCTTGAACAAATTCCCGAGAATCGGGACGCTGCCGACGAACGGCACCTGATCGACCGAAGTCTGTTGGTTGCTGATTATCACTCCGCCGATCACCACGGTCGCGCCGTCATTGACCGTGACTTTCGTCTCGGCCGACTGCGTAGAGATTGCCGGAATCCCCTGAACACGAGGAACGCCGTTGTCGATCGCATCGTTCTCAACCGTCACGTCCATGAAGATCGTGCCTTCGGCCGTGATCTGCGGCGTGACATCGAGCTCCAGCACCGCATCGACGAATTGGACCGACACCGTGTTGTTGACGATCGTCGAGACCGGAATCTTTTCTCCCTGTTTCACGACCGCCTTTTCATTGTTCTGCGTGATCACCTTCGGCTTCGAGATCAGCTTTCCGACCCCTCGCGTTTCCATCGCGGTAATGATCATATCCAGCGCGAAGTTCTTCGAGCTGTAGGCGTAGGAGAATCCGCTAGTCGGAACCGACGCCGGCAAGTTAGTGTTCAACGGAATCGAACCCGAACTAGGCGCCGTTCCGCCGCTGCCCGTACTTACGATCACGGGCGGAATCAGAGGTGGGAACCGAACGATGGGGCTGGTTCCCACAGAGGTCGCACCGCTAAAGGTATTGTTCAGGCTGGCAGTGCCGGCGGATATGCCGAACTGCGTACCGATTTCGCGGTCGAAGTTCCGGCTCGCCTGGACTACGCGGGCTTCGATCTCCACCTGAAACGATTTCCGATCCAACTGCCGAATCAGGTTGTCCAAAACCGGCAGCGTCGTCGGGATGTCGCGGATGATTAGGGTGTTCGACCGGTCATCCGCAATGATGTCTCCGCGCGAAGAGAGAAACTTCTTCAGCGTGGTTGCGAGTGAAGTGGCTTTCGCATAGCTCAGCACGCGGGTCGTGGTAATGACGTCCGCCGCTTCTGCCTGGGCCTTCGAAAGATCCCGATTTTCCTCGGCTTCCTTGCGCAGCGTTTCTTTCGTCGCGATGCGCAGGACGTTTCCATCGAGCTGCTTGTCCAGGTCGTTATTCTTGAGCACGATGTCGAGGGCCTGATCCCACGGCACATCATCGAGCACGATCGTGAGACTCCCCTTCACGCTGGGATCGACTACGACATTCAGTCCGCTGATTTCGTGAACCAGGCGGAAGAAGTCGCGCAGATCCACGTCCTTCAAGTTGACCGAGATGGGCTCGCCCGAAAACTTCGCTGCCGGAGCCCCACCTGTTGCAGGGGCCTGCGCCATTGCGTACGCGGGCGCAGGTGCCGGTCCGGGAGCTGGCGCGGGAGCGGCCGTCGGAGTTGGAGCTGGATTTGCGCTCGCGGACATCGCCGAGGAAGCCTCGCGAGCCATGTTGGTCGCTGTGGCCGCTTCCTGCTGCGCAGGAGCTGGCGTGGCCAAAGCCGTTGCTGGCTGAGCTAGAGCTGCGGGCAGAGTTGCTGCTGGGGCTGGAATATCCGCTGGAGCCGCAGTTGCCTGCTCGGCTGGCTTCGCCGGTGCCGAGGTCTCCGTCTTGGTCGTGATCACGGTCGCGGAGTCCGCCGCCGGCGCTGGAGTTGCCGAGCGTGCCGGGGCTGCGGACTTCAAGGCGAATGCAACGGTCACCGTTTCGCCATCTTTTGAGATGGTGTAGCGGGCAGGCTCACGCAGGTCGATCACCACCCGCGAAGTCTCCGGCGTGAATTGCGCAAGCCGAATGTCCTGCACGGGATCAAGGTTGCTGGCGATGTGCTTTTCGCTCGCTGTCAAGTGGGAAGACGCAAAGTCGAGCACGATCCGATCTGGGCTTCGCAGCTGCAACGACTTGTAGGACATCGCGCCGGAACCCGAAATCTTCACTTCCGTATCCTGGCCATCCTGCGCGAGGTGGACCTGTTGAATCGATCCCATTCCGGCAGCGGTCGTCTTGGCCGTCTCGTATTTGGCAGATGCAGGAACGATCGCCGCAGCGGTTTTATCCGCCGACGCTGCTTTTGCTTCTGGGTTTCGGGAAACCAGCAGAGCCAAATCATCGTTTCCCTTGCGCTCCACCCGCGGTTCAACGCCTTGGGCAACCAGAACTTCGACGCGAACAACGGGCTTTTCGCCGGCCGCGTAGGAAACCACGCGATAGCTCTTCACTAGGTCCGACTCAACCACACGCGCGCCGGAGGGGTCAGCTGAAGCCACTCCACTGAGGTCGAGAACGTACAGGCTCTCGCTCGGGCGATACGTCGTGTAGTCAAACGGGCCGTTCGCTTGAGCTTCCAAGCGGACGCCACCGTCCTTGACCACAGCCTTTACGTGAACTACCGGCGCGTCGCTTGCCGCCAGCGCGCCACCCGCCAAAAGCAGACCGGCCGCGACCAGTGCGCCCAGCCCCCACGCCCGCCTCATGATCCTCATTGCTGCTCTCCTGCACTCGCGTAGATTCGCTTAGTCACCATTCGTTCCACCGCGTGACCAAAGGCGTCCTTCGAGTTCTCCCGAAACGTCACCCCATCCAACCCAATCTTTTCCACGTCCCCGTCGTACAGGCGATCCCCTTCTCGAACGAAATAAACGCTGTTGTTCGGATTGGATACGATCGCGATCATCCCTGACTGCGCTCGCACAGTGCCGTCGACACGCACGGTCGCAACCACAAGACCGGCCTTTCCAGGCGGCAGATGCAGTTGCGCATTTCCTTTCTTCTCGTTGATCAGCGGCGCGAAGGGATCTCTCTTATTGACGGCCTCCGTCTTCGCCGCCTCTTGCGATCCTTCGCCGGTCGGAGCCGCCGCTGGAGGCGTTGTGGGAGCAGGCGCCTGTGCCGCTGCCTTCGGCTTAGCGATCTTAGCTTTTGCTCGCGCAGCGGCCTTCGGCTTCTTCGCCGCCGCAGCCGCGGGAGCCTGTGCCGAGCCAACCGGCGCGCTCGACAAAGCAAACATCGCTACTGCGAATAGAGCTCCAATTGCCTTAGCGAATCTCATCGTTATGCCCTACTTTTTCTTTCCCGGCGGCGGAGCTGGCGCCTCTGCCGGGCTCGTAAAGAAAGTCGTTATCGTAAACTTGCCACTCACCGTAGTTCCGGGCACCATGTGAAACTTGGTGTTCGTGGCATTGCTGGAGCCGATTGCCGAGAGCTTCAGGT
This sequence comes from Candidatus Acidiferrales bacterium, assembly GCA_035622875.1. Lineage (GTDB taxonomy): Bacteria > Acidobacteriota > Terriglobia > Acidiferrales > UBA7541 > Palsa-295. Next base: position 53,472 of record DASPUN010000061.1, on the reverse strand, counting down.
CACCCACATTGATGATTCGGGACAGCCGCCCGAGCTTTGAGAAGAAATCGAGCACGCCGTAATAGGGACCGTCGGCTTCCACTTCGAACGGCATCTCGAAGTAATACGGCTTTTGTGCCACAGGCTGCGCGGTCAAAGTACGAATCGCCACGCCAGCGCTAACGGCCGAGCGCTGTACCATCAGAATGAACTGGTCAGTTTCCTTCTCTTCCGGAACGATGGTCTGCAGGGTCGCCAGCTGTTTCTGCAAGGCGTCCATCTCAGTTTGCAGCTCGGCCCGGCGCTGCTTGTAAACGCGCAGATTCTGGACTTCCGATTCGAGCGGCTTCAGTTCCGCCTGCGACGCTTCGAGTTGGCCGCGGATATTCGCCCAGGGGAGGCCTGGCACGTAAAGACCACCGACCGTAAGCACCACCGCGACTCCAAAATAAAGCAGCGCCTGAAGAGGCCAGGGCCATTCACGGAAGCTACTCGCCATGATTAGCTCCTCCCCTTAGCCGGAGTGGGCGGAGGTTGCGTTGTGCCCGCCGGTTGCGTCTTAGCCTGCCCGCCAGGTGATGCCGGCGGAGCTATTGCTACCGTCATCTCGAAGTTGTAGGTCTCTACGCCCGTCTCGAGGTCATCTTCTTTGGCGCTCTTGATTTCAACCTTGTCGAAATAGCCGGACCGTTTCAGTTCGGTGATGAAGTTGGCGACGGCGTTGATCGATCCCGCTTCGCCCTTAATACTGAGCGAATCGGTTTTGCGCTCCATATCCGTCAACCACAACTGGTCGACCCGGACCACCGTATTGGCGACCATTTGAAGCAAGTCTTGCGCGCCGCTGCGATTCTTCTGTAACGTTTCGATCACGTCGATACGCTGCTGCAGGACGCTCTTCTCGCTCTCAAACCTGTCGACATCCTGCTTGATCTGTTCGAGGCTGGCCTTTTCCGCGCGCAACGCGGCGATCCGCTTGTTGGTAGCGTCAAGATCCCGCTTCTGCGAGAAATAGACGACCGTGAGAATCACGGCCGCCACTGCGACTGCCGCGACGAACAGAACAATTTGCAACGTCGCCTCGAGCGGCACCGCCTGCTTGGCCGCCTTCGGACGAGCCTGGCCGAGTAAGTTGATCCGAATCATGGCGTGTCAAAACTCCTCAGCGCCAGGCCGACGGCGATTGCCAAGCGCGGCGCCAATTCACGAAGCTGAGTTTCGTCGTGACGCCCTGGATTGATTGCGATCTTCCGGAACGGATACAGTTCCTCGACAGGCATCGCAAACTCTTCCTTCAGCAGGTCAAGCAGGCCCGGAACGCGGGCCGTTCCACCGGCGACCACGATGCGGCGGATGTTTTCACCGCTGGCGGTCGCGCGGAAGAAGTCGAAAGTCTTCTGAATTTCAAGAATCAGAATGTCGGAAACCGACCGAAGGATCGCCGTGCGCTGCTCCTCGCTGACACCGGCATGCGTGCCGCCCATCTTCAGCTTCTCGGCATCTTCGAAGCTGAGGTCGAGTTCCTTTTGCAGAGCGTCCGTGTACTGGTTTCCACCCACCGAAACGTCGCGCGTGAATAGCGGTGTCCATCCGCGGATGATGTTGATATTCATCACACTCGCGCCGATATTGAGCAGCGCGACGACCTGCGACGGATCGGGCTCGTAGTTCACTTCGTAGCAGTTCTGCAGCGCGAAGGCATCGATATCGACCACCACAGGCGTCTTCCCTGCCTGGGCGAGCACGTTGGTGTGGTTGAGGATCTTGTCCTTCTTGACAGCCACGAGGAGCACATCCATCTGGTTCTCGGTGGCTTCCAAGAGCTGATGGCTCAAATTTACGTCGGCAATGTCAAACGGGATGTGCTGGCTGGCTTCGGCCTGAATCCGATCGTAGAGCTCTTCCTCGGTCATCAGCGGCATGCTGACGCGCTTGACAATCACCGAGTGCCCCGAAACGGAGGTCGCGACGTCTTTGGTCTTAATCTTCTGCGCGTCGAAGATCGAAATGATCTTTTCGGCCACCGACGGTGCGTCCATGATCGCGCCATCCACGACCGTGTCCTGCGACAATGGTTCCAGACCAAAGCTGACAAGCTCGTATCCGTCTTTTAATTTCTTCAGTTCGACTGCTTTGACGGAACTGGAGCCGATGTCCAGACCGATTAACGATTTCGCTTTATTGAACATCGTGCGGCCCCTTGCCCTTCGCTTTGCCGCGATCTACCGCGGCGACTGCGCACGCCGTTGTTGATTCACCGGTTTCCCGTGAAGCCCCGCTTGCCCTTCGTTGCCCGTTCGCCCCATCCCTGCTAAGCAGCTTCTAAGACCGCGGAGTACCGCAGTACTAAGAGCTACGGTACGATCCCCGTTTCTGCGTTTATCACATCCGCCGACGCAGACTGTCAACCGCGATATTACTTGCGTGTGCTTTTGGTAAAACCCGCCCCTACGGACAGGAAGGGGCGAAAAGGGCAAATGCTCGGCGAATAAACTGCCTTGGAGGCTGGACAAGACGGTCGAAAGTTAGCCTGCCGCAGCAGCAACCTGGCTTGCTATTTCTTCGGACTATCGAGCCGGAGTTGGGACCACAATGAATCGACGCGGCGCTTCGTGGCGGGGTCGATCTTAATCTCGTCGGGCCATCGCCCGGTGTAGCCCTCTTCAGGCCACTTGCGTGTCGCGTCGATTCCCATCTTCGAGCCGTAATCCTGGCGGCGGGCTGCATGGTCGAGAGTATCGACCGGGCCGATCACGAACTGGATGTCACGTTCCGGGTCAATCGCGCAGAGGGCTTTCCACACAACTTCCCGCGCGTCTTGAACGTTCACATCGTGATCGACGACCACGATCACCTTCGTGAACATCGCTTGGCCCAGCGACCAGATCGCGTTCATTGTCTTCCTGGCGTGGCCGGGATAGCTCTTGCGAATGGAGACTATCATCAGATTCTGAAAAATTCCTTCGGCCGGCATCGCCACGTCGACGATCTCTGGGTGCTGCATCTTCATTACGGGCAGGAACACCCGCTCGATCATGTGCCCGATGAAATAGTCCTCCTGCGGTGGCGGGCCGACGATCGTCGTCAAATACACAGGTTCCCGGCGATGCGTGATGCAATCGACATGAAAGACCGGGTACTCACCCTCAAGGGAATAAAAGCCAGTGTGATCCCCGAACGGCCCTTCCGTACGCATTTCGCCCAGATTTACGTGACCCTCCAATACGATTTCCGCATTGGCCGGGACCTCCAGATCAAGGGTTTTGCAAGCCACGAGCTCGACGGAATCGCGCCGCAAGAAACCCGAGAAAAGAAATTCGTCCATATCCGGCGGAACGGGCAGGATTCCCGCCAAGCACGTCGCCGGATCGGCGCCGATGGCCACCGCTACTTCCAGAGTTCCCTCGCGATTCTTCGCGCGTGCGCTGCGGAAGTGCTCGGCGCCGTGCTTCTGGGTTTGCCAATGCATCCCTGTGGTCCGAGCGTCGAAAACCTGCATCCGGTAGCAGCCCACGTTCCGTTTCCCCGTTTCGGGGTTCTTCGTGATGACCATCGGCCACGTGATGTAGCGCCCGCCGTCCTGTGGCCAACACTGCAAAACCGGGAAATCGAAGAGCGAAAATCCTTCTGTTCGCACAACCTCCTGGCATTCGCCGCTCCGCACCGTTTTCGGGAAAACGCTGCCCAGCTCAGCAAGCTTCGGCAGCATTTTGACTCGATCCAGGATACCTTGCGGAGACTGCATATCGAGAATCGACGAAATGCGCCCCGCGATCTCCTCCGGCGAGTCGACCTCGAGGGCCAGGTTCATCCGCCGTTCGGTTCCTACGAGATTCGTCACCGCCGGAATGCGCGATCCTTTAGGCCGCTCGAACAGCAGCGCAGGTCCGCCCGCCTTCACGACACGGTTGGTAATCTCGGTAATCTCAAGCTGCGGGTCGACTTCCGCCGAGATGCGCTTTAGCTCACCTTCCTTCTCCAATCTCTTGAGGAAGTCCCGCAGATCCCGATACGCCACTTCCCCTCCCTTAGCTATGCCGAAGCCGCCCACTCTAACACGGGCGCTCCCGCCGGAAGAACTCCCGAATGACGTCCTAAGTCAATTCCAGCGGAGAGCAAGATCCGCGTAACGGACCGCCCGGAGTTTGTGCCAAATTCGATTGGCACGAAACCACGGTTAAGAAACCTGTTTCGCGCAGTCTGCGTCTTTAGTACTGGGAGGAAGAACAAGGCCAGCCATGGCGTCTTGTGCTCGGTCCAATACGCTTCCTGTACAATCGGAGACCCATGCCGCTGAGAGAGTCCTATCAGAAGCACAAGAAGCTCTACCTGACGGTAGCCGCGCTCATTGTCGTGATCGTCGGCTACTCGCTTTATTCGCGCGCTAAGGCGTCCGCGCCGAAATTTACGACCACCACGATCCGGCGTGGTGACATTACGTCTGCAGTACAGGCAACCGGCACGATCAACGCATTGACGACCGTTTCCGTCGGCTCCTACGTATCCGGCACCGTCCAGTACATCTTTGCCGATTTCAATACCCGCGTGAAGAGCAAGCAGGTCCTGGCCCAGCTCGATCCCGCGATCTACGAAGCGCAGGTGCTGCAGGCGCGAGGCAACCTCGAAAACGCGCAGGCCAACCTAGTGACCCTGACCGCAAACGTTCAGGTCGACCAGGCAAACCTTGCGAAGGCCCAGGCCAACGTCACATATCAGCAAGCTACGGCCAAGCGATCGCAGGACCTCTTCACTGCAGGAGTCGTCTCGGCAGACTCAAATGACCTGATCCAATCTACACTCGGCCAGGCCAAGGCAGACGTTGCCTCGGCGCAGGCAGCACTCGACCAGGCGAAAGCCCAGCTGGCACAAGCCCGCACCCAGGTGACAGCGATGCAAGGCGCCCTCGATGCCGCGGAGACAAATCTCAAATACACCACCATTCTTGCGCCCATCGACGGTACGGTTGTGGCGCGCAATATCGACGTCGGCCAGTCCGTCGCAGCCACTCTGCAGGCGCCGAACGTATTCACTGTCGCTCAGGACTTGACGCGCATGCAGGTTTTCGCTGCTACCGATGAATCCGACACCGGCAACATTCGAGTCGGCGCTCCTGTGACGTTTGCCGTCGACGCTTTTCCGAATGAACTTTTCCACGGCCGCGTAAGCGCTGTACGCCTGAATCCCACGACGATTCAAAACGTGGTCACGTACAACACCGTGATCGACTTCAGCAATCCGGACGAAAAGCTCCTGCCTGGTGAGACCGCCTACGTCACGATTCCGACCGGACACGCTTCCGATACGGTGGAGATTCCGAACCCAGCTTTGACTTTCAAGCCGAATCTGCAGAAGGAGCAGGTCCAAGGCCTTTACAAGCAGTACAACATCTCGCGCGAGGCATCCACGACGCATCTTGGCGGGTGGCAGGTGGTCTGGAAACTGGCGCCCAATAAGAAAGACATGATTCCGGTCGCCGTGCAGTGCGGCATCACCGATTTCAGTAACACGCAATTGCTGCAAGGCGATATCCACGAGAACGATGTGGTGATCATTGCCCAACAGACGCAGGCGGGCACGACTGGCGGGCAGCGTCCTCCAGGCTTCGGCGGACCGGGAGGCCCCCCGCGGTAGTCGGGCGGACGATGAGGTGGCTCGATGAATCCAAGAGAAGTAATTCGCGTAGCGCTTAGGGCGCTGGCGCGAAACAAGCTGCGGACGGTGCTGACGATGCTCGGCATCATCATCGGAGTGGGTGCCGTGATCTGCACGGTCGCCATCGGCCAGGGGGCGAGCCAACAGGTTCAGCAGCAGATTCAGTCGCTGGGCACCAACGTCATCATGGTGTTCGCCGGGAGCGTCAACACCAGTGGCGTTCGCATGGGAAGCGGCGCCACAAAGACGCTCACTGCAGACGATGCGCAGGCCATTCTGCAACACGTTCCCGGGGTGACGATGGTTTCTCCGATGCTGGGATCATCGGTTCAGGCCGTGAACGGCAACCAGAACTGGCTGACGCGTACGAATGGCGCTTCGCAAGATTTCCCGCAGATTCGCAACTGGCCGGTTGTTTCAGGGAGCTTTTTCTCCGCGCGCGACGTGGACATGGCCACAAACGTCTGTGTGATCGGTAAGACAGTGGAGACAAACCTGTTCGGCGATCAAGATCCGGTCGGACAGATGTTCCGGGTACAGAACCTCCCCTTTCGGATTTTGGGTGTGCTGCAGGAAAAGGGGCAGTCCAGCAACGGTCAAGATCAGGACGACATCATCTTCATGCCCTACACGACCGTCCAAAAGAAGATTTCAGGAATTAGCTGGATTCAAATGGCGATGGTCGCGACGAGCAGCCAGGAAATGAACCCGTCTGTCCAAAATGGGATCGAGGCGCTGCTTCGACAGCGCCATCACTTGAGGACGGGAGAAGACAACGACTTCATCATCCGCAACCCAAGCGAAATGGCACAGACGGCAACCGCGGCAGCAACGACGATGACACTCCTGCTGGGCACCGTCGGCGCAGTGTCACTGGTCGTCGGCGGCATCGGAATCATGAACATTATGCTGGTTTCCGTGACGGAGCGAACGCGCGAGATCGGCGTGCGCATGGCCGTCGGCGCAACCGAGGCTAACGTGAAGTGGCAGTTCCTCAGCGAAGCGCTCGTGCTGAGCTCCCTCGGAGGGATTATCGGCATTATCGTGGGCATGGCAGCGTCCGCGTTGATCTCGAATTCGCTCGGCTGGCCGACGCTTGTATCGAAGTTATCGATCTTCGTCGCCGTCATATTCTCGGCGCTTGTCGGGATTACGTTTGGCTTCTACCCGGCGATGAAGGCCGCACAACTCAACCCCATTGAGGCACTCCGCTATGAATAGCGCTCGCACGAAAATTTTGCTCGGTGCGGCATTCGCACTGGCTTTGTCGCCGGCGGTGGACTTGCTCGGCCCAACTGCCAAAGCTCAACAGCCTCCCGCCGGCGCTCCGGCGGGCGCGCCGCATCAGTGGCACGGCAAGCCGGGAACCGCGCCGGCGCAGGCTCAGCAAGGTGCCGGGCCACAAATGGCGCCTGCCACAGGGGCTCCCGCTGCGACGGTTCATCCTGCGCCTCCGAGCGCGTCGATTCCCGGCAAGAAAACGCCTGAGGGCGATCAGTTCTTTATCGTCGCTTCTGTCGACCTGCAGAAATCGCAGCTGCTGCTCAAGTATCCGACCGAAGTCACACTGCTGGTGCTGGTCAACAACGCGACAAAATTCACCGACGAAAATGGAAAGCTTCTCAAGCTTTCTGATTTGCGCGCCGGCGATACCGTTTGGATGGTTTCGTCGCCAACGGGATCGGGTGAAGCGACCGCGCTGCGCATCCGCAAAGGCCAGATGACGGTTGCGGATCTTCACCGCTATTACCTCGACTACGAAGAAATCAAATAGCGCTTCGCGATTCCGGCGTGACGTGATGCTTTGGTGTTGTTGCGCGCGTAGTTTTGCAGTGATATTCTGCGGCAGTTCCAGTCCGAGCGGGCGTAGTTCAATGGCAGAATAGAAGCTTCCCAAGCTTCGGACGTGGGTTCGATTCCCATCGCCCGCTCCAGATTTTCGCGGCTGCATCAGCTCCACCTGCCCTACCAGCCTTTCGTGTAATATCCCGGGCCGACGCGCAGGTGGTGGTGCCACGCCATCGGGAAAGCCCACGAGACGAGCATTCCCAGAAGCACTTGTCCGAAGACCAGCGGGATGATGTTGCGCACGCGGCCAAACATCCAGGCCATCGCCGCACCGCCGACGAACGTCAATGGCACGAGCACCGGATTCGGCCAGTGGCAGGCCGCGAAAATAAAGCCGGTCAGTCCCGCAGCCATCCATTCGTTGCGCACGAGCGATAGCACGCGATTGTGCAGCAGCGAATTGAGCGCCACCTGCTGCAAGACGCAGAACGCGAAGTAAGCCTCCAATCGGCGCCATGAAAACTGGCTCACCAAAGGATGGCTTAGTGCACCCAAAGCCAAACCGGTGCTCGCCAGAATCGCGGCCATCACGCCAAAGACAAAGACGGCCTGCTTCGTCGCCGGAGCGAGATTGTCCGCGCGCCAACCAAGCGTCTTCGGCGTGTCGCGGTGCAGCGCGAAACTTACTACCAGCCAGACGACGAAAAAGATCCACGTCCAGCGCGCGGTGAATTGCAATCGCCAGATGAACCACAAGATGAACGCGGGAAGCAGAATGACGTCGGCCAGCGCCAGCCAGCTTCGCAATCGAGGGCTCATTTTTTGTTGGATGCCGGGAGGAGTCAGGCGATAGCGAGCGGAATGGCTTTTTTCCACTTGCCCTGCGATTTCAGAATCAACTCCACAACCTCGCGGACTGCGCCTTCGCCGCCGCACGCGACTGTGATGTAATGCGCCGCTCGTTTCGCTTCCACGGTTGCGTCGGCGACGGCAACGGAGAGCCCGGCGCGTTGCATGATCGGAATGTCCGGCAGGTCGTCGCCGACGTACGCGACTTCTTCATCGGTGACACCCGCGCGAACCAGAATCGCCTTGTAGGATTCCAGCTTCTTGGCCTGACCTTGAATCACAAATTCCATCGACGCCTCGCGAGCGCGACGCGCGACCGCGGGCGAATCGCGTCCTGTGATCAGGCCTGTCCGGATGCCCATAATTCCCGCGAGCTTGATGCCTGCGCCGTCGTGCGCATTGAACATTTTCATTTCCGCCACGCTGCCGTCCGGAAAAGACTGCAGACAGACGTACCGCGGCGTCATCGTGCCGTCGACATCCATCAGCAGAACTTTGACGTTCTTCGCGCGGCGTGCGACTTTTGGCGGGAATTTGATTTCACGAATCGTCATGTTTCGTGTGCCGAAGAGAGATCCTTCGGTCGCGATGCTCCCTCCCTTCCTGCGTCAGGGCAGGCAGGATGACGATGCTGGTCGCATCGTCAGAAAAGCTGCAGCGTCCAAAGATCGTGGAGGTGGACTACGCCTTCCAGGCGGCCGCCTGCGTCGACCACCAGCACCGATGTGATTTTCTTCTCTTCCATCAGACGCAAAGCGGCAGCGGCAAGCTCGGTGCGCGGCATGGTCACCGGATTTTTGGTCATGCAATCGGCGGCGCTCAGATCAAGCACGTTTTCCTTTCGGCGCTGCATCACGCGGCGGAGATCGCCATCGGTGATTACTCCGAGCAATTTCCCGTCCTGCTGCGCGACGGCCGCAAGGCCGAGGCCTTTGCTGCTCATTTCGTAGATCACGTCCGGCATTTTCGCGCCGGGCAAGACGCGCGGAAGATCGTTGCCCGTATGCATCAGCGACTCGATACGGCGCAACTTTTTGCCCAAGCGCCCGGCGGGATGCAAAGCGGCAAAATCCTCTTCTTTGAATTCGCGGCGGTCAAGCAAGGCGATGGCCAGCGCATCGCCCATCGCAAGCGCCGCGGCAGTGGACGCAGTGGGCGCGAGATTCAGCGAGCAGGCTTCCTCTTTTACGGCGATGTCGAGAACGATGTCGCTTGCGGCGGCCAGAGTCGATCGCGGATTTGACGTCATCGCGACGATCTGAACTCCGATGCGCTTGGCAGGCTCGATCAATTCGACCATCTCTTCGGTCTCGCCGCTCGAGGAAACGGCGAGCAGGATATCGCCCGCCGCCATCACACCCAAATCGCCGTGAAGAGCGTCGGCGGCATGAAGAAACAGCGATGGCGTGCCGGTGCTGGCCAGCGTCGCCGCAATTTTTCTTCCGATGAGTCCCGATTTTCCGAGGCCTGTAACGACGACGCGCCCCTTGCAAAGATGCATGAGTTCGACGGCTTTCTCAAAACGATCGTCGAGGCGGTCGATGAGCCCTGCAATCGCCTCAGCCTCGATGCGCAGGACCCGCTTCGCCGTGGCGATCGTGTTCTTGGATTGCGTCGGAGAACTCATCGCGCACGCCACCTCCGGCGCTCGACTTTGCGGTGCGCGACTGCGCGCGGTTCGACTACGCGGGGAGCAGGCGCCGCCGGCGCGTCGCATTCGCGAGCCAGCGCGGCAAAACGCGAGACTTTTTCGAGCAGGGGGTGGAGCTTATCGAGGGCGAGCGCGTTGGTGCCGTCCGAGAGCGCCTTCGCGGGATTTTCGTGGACCTCGAGGAAAACGCCATCGACGCCGATCGCCGCACCAGCGCGGGCGAGCGGTTCGATAAATTCGGGCTGGCCGCCGCTCGACTTCCCCTCCCCGCCGGGAAGCTGAACGGAATGCGTCACGTCAAAAACGACCGGATAGCCGAGTTTGCGCATGATCGGAAACGAACGCATGTCGACAATAAGATTCTGATAGCCGAACGAAGTGCCGCGCTCGGTGAGGATAATTTTCTGGTTTCCGGTGCCGGCGACTTTTTCAACTGCGTTGGCGATTTCGGTCGGAGCGAGAAATTGGCCCTTTTTGATGTTCACGATGCGGCCCGATCGCCCTGCGGCGACAAGCAGATCGGTCTGGCGAGAAAGAAACGCGGGGATCTGCAGCACGTCGCAAACTTCGGCGGCCGGCCCGACATGCGAGACCTCGTGCACGTCGGTGAGAAGCGGGAGACCGGTGCGCTTCTTGATCGCGGCGAGGATGCGAAGGCCCTCGGTCAGTCCTGGGCCTCGATACGATGAGATTGACGAGCGATTGGCCTTGTCGTAGGAAGCCTTGAAGATCAGCGGAACGCCAAGCGACGAGGTGATACCCGCAAGGCGCTCCGCGATCATCGTGGCATGAGCTTCGCTTTCGATGACGCACGGACCCGCGATGAGAAAGAGCGGTACCGTTCCGCCGATGCGGATTTTGCCAACGTCAAAGCTGCGCGATGGATTCATGACGTGCCTACGCCCAAACCCTCGTCCCGAGTCGATTGAGTCGAAGGGCCTTGTAACTCAACAGCGTATTCGGCTTCGCACCGGTTTTCAACGTGGAATTGATTGCGGTGAAGCGTGAAATGTGCGCCGGATACCCCCCGTTTTATTGTCGAGTAGCCGCGACAGCGATCTATTGTTTTGTGTGAGATACAGCCAATTCTACTCGGCAGCATTGTCGGGTAGAATCGCGCGTCGTTGGTAAGTCGTGAGCAGTAATTCGCCGTTCGTGCGGACACAGGGAGAGAGTGGCGACGCCCTCGCCCGGCTCCCGCCGCGTCCATGTAGGTGCGAATACACATAACTATCCAACGTAGCATGCGCCTGGAATTTTGTAAGGACAGAAAAGGTGCAGGACAAGGGACAGTTCTAAAACTAGCTGTACTTTTCGATGGAACGCGGGATGGCCTCGCCGCAATGCGAGCAAGCGGATTTCCGCATCATGGCCCTGCGTGGGATAATGCGCGACGCAAAAATTCGGGAGGGGCTATGCCCAGTAACTTGCCTCAAGAAGTGCTCGACAGCGCAGACATTACGGCGATTATGCAGCTCATCTTGCGAGAGCGCGAGAGCCGCGATTTGCAGCGATGGGAGACGATGCTCCGGTGCTTCTGGCCGGACTCGCTTATTCGTGTGAGTTGGTTCAAAGGGAACGCGGAGCAGTTCGTGAACGGCTCAAAAGACATGGCGAAGCGCGGCGTGCCGGCAAAGCACAGACTGGGTCCGATTCTCGTGACACTGGCGGGCGAACGCTCCGTCGCAAGCCTTGCGGCGATCATCGACCTTCCCGTGAACCTCAAAGGAGTCGAGGGGACACTTTCGGCTCACGCGCGATTTCTTTACCGGGCCGAAAAGCGCGGCGGGCAGTGGCGCATAGTGGGATTCGATGCCTATTACATGCGCGACGAGATAACTCCCGCGGTTCCGGGACAGATCGTGCCAATCGACGCGAGAGAGGTCGGCTCATTCCGCCCAACTTACCGAATGCTTTCCTTCTACCTCAAAAGCCAAGGATTCGACATCGATTCGAACCTTCCTGGTGAGGATCGACCTGAGCTTGTAGACTCGCTGAATCGGGAGATCTTTGGTTGGGCGGGCCTGCCGGTACCGACCTAGGACTGCGAACGGTCGAGACGCGTCGCTTCGCTTGCGTTTTTGCGGGATTTAGCCGAAATCCGCGAATTTGAAGGTGCTCGTGGTTGACTTCTAACCATCGATATTTCAACGGGATACGCCATACAGGCCAATATGGTATGGAAATTGAGGCCTCGCGACCAGGTAACTTTTGCACGGTTTGTGGCATCATATGGTTATGGCACGAAAGCGCAATGGAACTGGGCGTCTGGTACCGGTAAGGCCCACTGGCCTACAGTACCGCGTTCGGTATGGCATCCACATCGTCGACGAGCCGCGCAAGCACGGACGAGGGATTGGTCCCTCACGTTGGGAGCGCTGCTCGGTGCGTTCGGAGCATGCCCACCGCATTCCGAGGGGGGACTACTTCCTTCACGCCGATGAGGGCGGCGTGTTCCAACTGAAGTATACCGGGAACACCTGGCAATACCTCACCGCCGCGTAACGACGCGCGGATTTCCTTTAGGGCACGTGTGTCTTCGCTTGGCCCGAGTCCTGGACACTGCGGGGCTGAAGTTGTAACAGCTAGCTGAAGAAGCTGCGGAGAGCCGACTGCTCGTCGGGAAAATCCGGGAAGATTTTGTGCAAATTTACCATCCGCAGGACTTCGGCCGCGCGCGGGCTGAGCTCCACGGCCCTCAACTGCGCTCCCTGTTTCTGCGCCGAGTACAAGCCTCTGACCAACTGTCCTACGCCGGAGCTATCGAGGTAGGTCACATCTCGAAAGTTCAATAAGAGCTTCTTCCTGCCGTCCTGCATTAGATCCAAGAGCAAATCGTGAACCGCTTCACCCTCGATGAGGGTAAATCGGCCCCGAACGTCGACGACTGTCACATCTCCAAACTCACGCGTGCTGGCACTGAACCCCAAGTAGACCCCTCCCGAAAACTACATACTTTAGCGTAGGCGGGCGGCAAAGCCTACTGCACGTCGCACGCGAAAACAAGCCGTCGTGAGGAACGCGGCAAGCACTAGCGCGAAGCAGCTGGAAGAGATTATGATGGCGCCGGTTTGTACGCACCGGTGGGGCCGCGGGGAACCGGCAAGCGGAGGAGAATCGGATGAAAACCATCAACGAAAATACAATCACCGACGTGGCGCTGCAGCAAATGGCATCGACTCCCAATCTACGACTGCGGCAGATCATGGATTCGCTGGTCCGGCACCTGCACGCGTTTGCGCGAGAAGTCGATTTGACTCCAGAGGAATGGCTCGACGGAATCCGGTTTTTGACGGCTGTTGGGCAGAAGTGCACGGCGCATCGGCAAGAATTCATTCTGCTCTCGGACACCCTAGGGATGAGCGCGCTGGTGAACGCGCTGCACGACAAGCGGGCGGCAGGCGCGGCGACGAAGTCGAGCTTGCTCGGGCCGTTCTATCGGCAAGATGCGCCGATGAAGAATTTGGGCGATTCCATTATTTACCACACCGAGGGAACGGAGGTCGTCTTCTACGGGCGCGTCATCGATTCGGCAGGTCGAGGAATTCCCAACGCACTGGTCCGGGTGTGGGAACCGGACGAGACCGGCCATTACGACCTCCAGCGGATGGACCCGTCGGTAATGGATCTTCGCGGCTGCTTTCGCGCCGACTCGGAGGGACGCTACTACTTTAGAGGTGTGTGCCCGACGGGATACATGATCCCGATGGATGGGCCCGTCGGCGACATGATTCGCGCGCAGAAACGGCACGGCTACCGGCCCGCGCACATCCATTTCGTGATCGGCGCTCCCGGATACAGAGAACTCGTGACCGCGCTTTACGTCTCCGGCGATTCGCACATCGATTCGGACACCGTTTTCGGCGTCGACGAATCACTGATCATTTCGCTGAACAAGGTCGACCGCGCTTCACCGCTGCCCGGTCTGCCGAGCATTCACTACGATTTCCGTCTGGCTGCTGCGAAAGGACAGATGTCCGGACGCGTGGGGGCAGACCCGTCGCAGATCACGAGCAGGGTGGCGGAAAAAGGCGCTTAGATCAGTTCGCAGCGGCGCGGCCAGCCAATTCAGAGCGAACCGTCTTGGCCGCAGCGACCATGGCCTTCAGCTTTCCGAACGCCGAGTCCGTCGGCAGATATTTCATTCCGCAGTCGGGCGCGAGAACGAGGCGGTCCGCGCTAACGAAGGGCAGCGCCTTCCGGATTCTCGCAGCGATGGTTTCGGCAGACTCCACTTCAGGCTTGGAGAGATCGATCACACCCAAAATAATTGTCTTTCTGGGCAGCTTCGCGAGCACAGAACAGTCGAGCGATGATTGCGCCGTCTCGATCGAAATCTGTTTCACCGGCGCGTTCGAGAGCTCCTCGAGAAAAGAGTAGGCAGCGGGTCGGCCCGGAACCATCGCGGCATAACCAAAACAGATGTGCAGTGCCGTGGTCCCCGCAATGCCATCGAGCGCGCGCCGAAGCGCCGTGAGGCCGAACGTGCGCGCCTTTTCAGCGTGCGCTTCCATCCAAGGCTCGTCCAATTGGACGATATTCGCGCCGGCGGCGAACAGGTCTTTCATCTCCTCGTTCACGGCGGCCGCGTAATCGAGCGCCATTTCCTCTTCGCTTGCATAGTAGTCGTTCTGCGCCTGTTGCGACATCGTGAAAGGACCGGGCAGGGTGATCTTCACGGTCCGGTCGGTATTGGCGCGGAGAAACTTCAGATCGCGAACTTCGACCGGATACTTGCGGCGAATTTTTCCAACGACGCGCGGCACAAACGCGGTGTTGCCGGTGCGGCTGACGATTTGCCCGGGATTATCAAGATCGACGCCTTCGAGCGCGGTGGCGAAGCGATTGGAGTAGCTTTCGCGGCGGATTTCGCCGTCCGTGAGAATATCGAGGCCGGCGCGCTCCTGAGCGCGGATCGCGAGGAGAGTGGCGTCGTCCTGAGCCTGTTCCAGCCATTCGGGCGCGACGCGCCACAATTCCTGCACGCGAACCCGCGGCGGCATGCGATGCGCGAGCTTCTGGCGGTCGATGAGCCATTCGGGCTGCGGATAGGAACCTACGAGCGAAGTTGGAAGGAGATTCATAACCATTCAAAATGTGGTTCGCGGCAGCTGAATGTCAAGAGGAATCGGTTCGGATAGATCAGGCTGACGGACCTCAGATCCCAAATTTCAGATCAGGACGAAGCAGCCGAAGCGCGCGGAGGCTCGAGGGCCGCGTCGCCAACATGAGTGCGAATTTCGGCCGCCTGCGATTCGGCAACTCGCCCAAGGCGGCGCTGGCGATGTTCGACGCTCGCACGGATAAAGGCCGTAAAAAGCGGATGCGGGGCGAGCGGCTTCGATTTGAATTCCGGATGAAACTGGCAGCCTAGAAACCAGGGGTGGTCAGGTACTTCGATGATTTCGACGTAGACGCCGTCGGGCGTGCGTCCCGTGATGCGAAAACCCGCGGATGTGAGCGTTTTTTCGTAATCGCAGTTGAATTCGTAGCGGTGACGATGGCGCTCAGAAATTTCCAGCGCGTCGTAGGCCTTCGAAGCAAATGAATCCGGCTCGAGCTTGCAAGGCCAGGCGCCCAAGCGCATCGTGCCGCCCATCTCGTCCACGCCGAGCAATTCGCGGAGCTTGTAGATCACGCGATTGGGCGTCGAGGGATCGAATTCGGTGCTATCGGCGCGGTCAAGCTTCGTAACCTGGCGGGCGTATTCGATCGTAGCGCATTGCATGCCCAGGCAGATGCCGAAGAACGGGACCTTCTTTTCGCGCGCGTAGGTGATCGCGTGGACCATTCCTTGGATGCCACGCTTGCCAAAACCGCCGGGAACCAAAATGCCGTCCACATTGCGGAGCAAGCGCTCGGCTTCTTCCGGCGAGCCGATATCCTCCGCTTCAATCCATTCAATGACGACACGCTGGCGATTAGCGAGGCCGCCATGAACGAGCGCTTCGCGAAGACTTTTGTACGCGTCCTCCAACTGAACGTACTTCCCTACCACGCCGATGCGAACTTCACCCTGCGGATGCTCGAGCGTCTCGAGCATGGCGAGCCAACGGCTCAAATTTCGCGGCGGAGCTTCCAGGTGGAGAAGCTCCAGCAACTGCTCGTCAAGGCCCTCGGAAGCGAGCGACATCGGGACTTCGTAGATATTGCTCACGTCCGGCGCTGAGATGACACGCGACGAGGCCACGTTGCAGAAAAGCGCGATCTTGGCCTTCAAATCGGCGCCGAGAGGCCGGTCGCTGCGGCAGATCAAGATGTCGGGTTGAATTCCGATGCTGAGAAGCTCTTTGACGCTGTGCTGCGTGGGCTTGGTCTTGAGCTCACCGGCGGTCGCGATAAAAGGCACGAGCGTCAGGTGCGCGAACACGACATTTTCAGGTCCGAGCTCGAGGCGCATCTGGCGGATCGCTTCCATGAAGGGAAGCGATTCGATGTCGCCGACGGTGCCGCCAATTTCGACGATGACGATGTCGACATCGTCAGACACCTTGCGAAACGCAGCTTTGATTTCATCGGTGACGTGCGGAATCACCTGCACGGTCTTGCCGAGGTAGTCGCCGCGCCGCTCCTTGGCGATGATCGATTCGTAGATGCGACCGGTGGTCCAGTTGTGGTCGCGCGTAAGATGGACGGAAGCGAAGCGCTCGTAATGACCCAGATCGAGATCGGTCTCCGCGCCGTCGTCGGTGACAAACACCTCACCGTGCTGATAGGGCGACATCGTGCCCGGATCAACGTTCAGATAGGGATCGCACTTCTGGAGGGTAATTCGAAGGCCGCGACTTTCCAGCAGGCAACCGATCGAAGACGCCGCGACGCCTTTACCGAGAGAGGAAACCACGCCGCCCGTTACGAATATGAACTGCGGGCGTTTCCGCAAGGTGCTCGATTTCCTCCGTGGGAATCGGCGTAAGAAACATTATGGACGGAGAGAGCTCGTGCGTCAACCGCGATTTTGCGTTTCAAACGCGCTCCAGCAGATGTGATCTGCATCACAGAGAAATGTGACCGCTGTCGCAGAGCAGTTTGTCGTTTCGCGCAAGCCTGGGGGTGTCGAACGCGCCGCGTGGAGGCGCAGAAAGGCGGCGGCCATGAATGCTCCGGCAACTGAAAAAGAGCGACAGCATAGAACAACCGCCACACTGACCCTTGAACTCGAGCCGCCAAATAGCGCACCCGAGCCACCGCCACCGACACAAAACGCCAGCGAATACAAGAAGCACAGTCTCGCCGCGCAATATTGGGGCGGCATCGCTCAGTCCAGACAGCCGATACGTCAAGTCGCTGCCCCCGACGCGCAAGCCACGTTCGTGCGGGGCATGCTCGACATGCCGACGGACCACAAGCAGAAAAATCCTACGGACTGGATTATTTCGGTCGCGGTGCACGTCCTGATCGTAACCGCCATAGTGATTGCGCCGCTCGCATTTACCCAAGCAATCGATCTTCGTGCGTTTCAACTGACCTACCTCACGATGCCTAAGCCGCCGGCAGCGGCGCCACCGCCATCAGCTCCTGCAGCCGTGCAGCAAGCCGCCAGGCGCGTGATTCGTGCGGTACGGTCGGCACTCGTTGCACCGACGTTAATTCCGAGACGAATCGAGATGGTTAAAGATGCGCCTGCGCCCGATGTTTCAGAAGGCGTCGTTGGCGGCATTCCGGGCGGCGAGTCCGGCGGCGTTCTGGGCGGGATATTGGGCGGAACGGAACGCGGACCTGCGGCTCCGGCCATCGCGCCACCGGCCCAGAAAAAAGTGTACCGCGTCGGAGGCGACGTCAAACCGCCGCGCGAGTTAAAGGTTGTTCCGCCGGTCTATTCTCCTATCGCGCAACAAGCACATACCGAGGGAGTCGTAATTATCGACGCGGTCATCGATGAGCACGGCGATGTGGTCGAAGCTCGGGCAGTCTCGGGGCCGGGCTTGCTCATCCCCGAGGCGCTGAAGGCCGTCATTCAGTGGAAGTATGAGCCAACATATTTGGACGGGCAGCCAGTGCCGATTCGGATGGAAGTCCAAGTTCACTTCCGTCTGCACTAGACGCGTCCCATAGCATTTACAGCGTAGCATTTCCGGGAGCCGAATCATGGTCCCGCACAGGCACCCTCGGAACGAACAAACAAACGAAAACAAGCAATCCAACCAGACGCGAGCAGCGGATGACACGTCACGCGTCACCGCGCTCGCTGAGAAGCTTTTCGACGCGGCCGATATCGGAGGGAACATCCACGCTCATGGCATCGTATTCCGTTTCAACGATGCGGATGCGGTAGCCGTTTTCGAGCCAGCGAAGCTGTTCGAGTTGTTCGAGCCGTTCAAGCTCGCCCGGAGGCAGGGTGGGAAAATCCAGTAACGCCTCCCGGCGAAAGGCGTAGAGGCCGATGTGTTTCCAATGCCGGGCCACGATCGATTCATTGCGATCGCGCACCCAAGGGATCGGTGCGCGGGAGAAATACAGCGCGTTGCTGTCGAAATCGCGGACGACCTTGGTGATATTGGGGTCCATGATGTCGTTCGCGTGCACGATCGCCGTGCAGGGTCCCGCAATCTGAACGGATTCGTCTTCCAGAATGGTTGAGGCGAGCGCGTCAATCGTGCCCGGATCGATCAAGGGTTCGTCTCCCTGCACGTTGACATAAATCTCCGCAGGAATGTGGACGGCGACCTCGGCCACGCGGTCGGTGCCGGTCGAATGGTCCCGGCGGGTTAAGATCGCTTCCCCGCCGAAGCTCGCTACGGCGCTCTCGATGCGCGAATCGTCCGTCGCGACGACGACGCGCGACACACGCCTAGCCTGGCGCACACGTTCGACAACGCGCTGTATCATCGGTTTCCCCGCGATCGGAGCAAGCGGCTTTCCCGGAAAACGCGATGAGGCGTACCGCGCGGGAATAACAGCTAGGACGTTGACAGATTCGGGATTTGCCACGGTAATTTTTGAAAGTCGAACCGCCGACGGCGCCATACTAGCACGACGCCAAACGGTGTCGTGTACGCATTGGGGATGAAAACGGGGCGCCACTTGATTTGACGAAGTATGGTGATAGTATGGCTTCGTAGGGTATTCGGGGGACATCTGTGAGGCTCGGCACGAACCAACTACGCCTCCGCCGGGGTTCACTGATTGCCTGTACCGCGCTCGCTATCGCTGCCGCAGTCGTAGCTCCCAGCTCAATCGCCGCTCAGGAAGCACCTGCGGGTCCTGCCTCGCCTCCGCCGTCCGGCGATTCGGTCGTGCTGCGCAAAGGCCAGCCGCTTCGAACTGAGACTGATCTGACTCTGGTGGGTGCGTCGGTCACGGATCCGATGGGGCGGCTTGTCACCGGCCTCGAGCAAGAGAATTTCCGCGTATTCGAAGACGGCGTGGAGCAGGAAATTCTGCGCTTCTCGAGCCAGGACGTGCCCGTGTCGATCGGCGTGATCTTCGACATGAGCGGAAGCATGTCTGACAAGATCGACAAGTCGAAGCAAGCTGCGGTGCAGTTTTTCCGGACTGCAAATCCGCAAGATGAATTTTTCCTGGTGAATTTCAACGATCGCGCGCAGCTCGTGAGCCAGTTCACCGGGAGCGTGGACGATCTTCAGAACCGGCTCATGTACGTGGGTGCGCACGGACTCACGGCTTTGTATGACGGCGTGTATCTCGGCCTTAGCGAAATGCGTGGAGCACACAACACGAAGAAAGCTTTGCTCATCATATCTGACGGGGGAGATAATCATAGTAGGTACAGCGAGACGGAAGTTCGCAAGTTCGTGCGCGAAGCGGACGTCCAGATTTACGCGATCGGGTTGTTTGAGCCCGATGGCGGCCCGACGCAGGAAGAACGCCAGGGACCCGGTCTGCTGGCGGATCTGACGGCGATGACGGGCGGCCGGGCGTTCTCGGTACAGAACTTGAATCAACTGCCGGACGTCGCGTCAAAAATCAGCATGGAGTTACGCAATCAATATGTACTGGGATACAGGCCAAGTCATCGAGAACACGACGGGAAGTGGCGCAAGATCAAGGTCAAGCTCCGCCCACCCAAGGGATTGCCACCACTCACTGTTTCCGCGAAAACCGGGTACTTCGCGCCGGGGCATTAGCGCGACGTCCGCCATTGCGCTCTGCGTAGTCAGTCTAGTGACTGCATTTGCGGGCGTGTCCGCGAAAGCGCAAGAAGCCCCTCCCAATCTTCAGGTCCCAGCAGGTCCGCCACCTCCTCCAGGCGCACAGCAGAGGCCAAGCAAGATCAAAAGCGACGTGGATCTTGTGGTCCTGCACGTCACGGTCGCCGATGACCGAGGCGCATTCGTACCGGATCTCAAGGAAGGAAACTTCCGCGTCTTCGAGCAGAGCATCGAACAGCGGATTTCGTTCTTTTCACGAGAAGACGTGCCGGTAACGATGGGACTGGTCATCGACAACAGTGGGAGCATGCGCGAGAAACGCGAACAAGTGAACGCCGCGGCGATGACATTCGTTCGCACGAGCAATCCTCAGGACGAGGCGTTCGTCGTCAACTTCAATGACGAGTATTACCTCGACACCGAAGGCGACTTCACGAGCGATCAGAAGAATCTGGACGACGCACTTTCGCGAATCGATACGCGCGGCAGCACGGCGCTCTACGATGCCGTGATCGGCTCGCTCGCGCACATCAAGAAGGGGCACAAGGACAAGCGCGTCATCCTGCTGGTGACGGATGGAGACGACGACGCGAGCCAGAAAACCTTCGAGGATACGATCAAGGCTGCGGAGCAATCGAACGCGACGATCTACACGATCGGTGTGTTCAGCGACGACGATCGCCAGCACGAGAAGCGAATGGTGCGGCACTCGAAAAAGATTTTGACCGAGCTTGCCGAGGCGACCGGCGGACAGGCGTACTTCCCCGACAGCCTGAGCGACGTGAAGCCGATCTGCGAGCAAGTGGCACGCGAGATTCGGAATCAGTACACGATCGGCTACTATCCAACGAATTCAGCGAAAGACGGGACGTTCCGGACGGTGCAGCTCAAGGTGATTCCGCCCAGTGGGCGAGGCAAGCTTTCCGTGCGCACACGGACCGGATACTATGCACCAACGTCTTCTGCTTCCGACGAACACGCTTCCCTGCCCCCGGGCTAGTCCCCGAATCAGTTCTAGGTCACTTCGCAGGAACAATCTTCGTGTCGTAGGCAAATGTCAGGATCGATTCAACTTGGACGGGCTCGCCCTGATTGATGGCTGGCTTGAATTGCCAGTTCAAGACTTGTTCGCGTGCAGCAGCGGTCATGATCGGATTGTCGGAGTTGAGCGGAAGGGTCTCGCGCACGTGGCCCTGGCGATCGATGCAAACGTAGATGCTAAGAGTTCCCGGATTGCGTCCGCTCGTAAGAGTCGGCCAGTGCATGTCCGGAGCGCTTACGGCGAGACCGCGCAGCGTCGCTTCGCTGATGAGTATGGTCCTCAGCGGCGCGATGCTAGGTTGATCGGACTTAAACAGCGAGTCGTCCGGTGCCTGCAGCGCCTCCAAGACGTAGATGTCCGCCCGAAGCTCAGTTCCTGACTCGATATACTCTCCGAGTTTGCGGGCCACCTGCTTCTCGCCGAATTTCTTGTAGTCCGCGTAGCTGATCTCATACCCAGGCACGCCAATCGACGCGATTAGGTCGTCCTGAAAGCAGTAGGTCGAGAAGACTTTGTTCGTCACCGGCGGGTTGCTCGCCAGAAACATGAATCGACGGCAGACCTGTTCCCCGCCAATCATAGGGTTATCCGAGGATGCAGACATGTTTACATTCTGAAGACGCGCGCCGGGGTCGAAGATCCCGTTCACAATTGTTCGCAGCCAGTTTGGATAGTAATCACCGGTGATCCGTTCAGCGGTAGTGGCGCCGTTCACTATTAGCACTTCTGAAAAATCTGCGGTCTTGATCGTTCGCCGCCATTTGCCCGGTGCGACCCAGTGTTCCTCGATTTCGGCGTTATGGCTGTCGTTTTCCCGGTCGGATGACTCGAAAACCTTGGCCTTGAGATGAAACGGCTGCGATCCGGGCAGCGTCAGCTGCGATTGTTCGATTGCGTGTTTCGGAAGCTCTGCGAGGGAGACCTTCTCTTTGGCTTGCGCGCGAGCTACCGTTACAACAACGGCGAACAGGAATACACAAATGTTTCTAAACATGGCGTTCAATATTTCGCATGAATAGGGGCCGTTCTGCAATACCCCTAGGCCTATTTCAGACGGACACGCGAAGGCGTATAATTTTTTGTTTAAGCAGATGGCAACGAAACCCACTGAGTGCGTCGTCTCTGAGAGCGTGATCCCCGCCAGGGCAGGATTCCAACCTGCAGCCGAAAACGCTGAAGAAATTCGGGTTCGAGGGGCGCGGGTTCATAACCTCAAGAATATCGACGTTGCAATTCCGCACAACGCGATTACGGTCGTAACAGGCGTATCCGGCTCCGGCAAGTCGAGCCTCGCGTTCGATACACTCTACGCCGAGGGACAGCGGCGTTATATCGAGTCGCTCTCCGCATATGCCCGCCAGTTTCTCGAGCGAATCGAGAAACCGGACGTGGACGAGATCACCGGCATCGCGCCGGCGATTTCAATTCGCCAGAAAAACTCGACGCGCAATCCGCGATCGACCGTCGCAACTGCAACGGAAATCTTCGACTATCTGCGATTGCTCTACGCGCGCGTGGGCCACACGTTCTGCCTGAAGTGCGGTGAGGAAGTCCGCAAGGACACGCTCGACGAAGTCGCGGCCCGGGTATTGGCTCTGCCCGAAGGCCAGCGATTCTACGTTCTGTATCAGCTGGCGCTCGCGGGCGAGACGACACCGGCACAGGAAGCAACGGGCACGCGTTCGCGAAAGGCCGGCCGTCCCACTCCCGATGCAATTCGACAAGCCCTCATCAGCTTGAGGAAACGAGGATTCAACAGGCTGTATCAGTCCGGGCGCGTTTTCGAATTTGCGACTCCCGAAGAATTGCTCGACGTGGATTTCGGCAAGCCGGTTTACGTGCTGGTGGACCGGCTCGCGCTTTCTCCCGAGATTCGTTCGCGCCTGATGGATTCGATTGAAATCTGTTACCGCGAGGGTCGCGGCGAAGCGATTCTGGAGTTCGTTTCCGAAGGCGCGCAAGCGGCCGCGCCGGAAAGGCTTGTGTTCAACGAGCGTTTCGAATGCAAGAAGTGCGGCGCGACCTACCAAGAGCCTGAACCGCGGCTTTTCTCCTTCAACAACCCGTACGGTGCGTGCCCGCGCTGCCAGGGATTTGGAAATACGATCGATTTCGATCTCGATCGCGTGGTGCCTGACAAAGGGAAATCGCTGGGCGACGGAGCGATTGAGCCCTGGACGAAGCCACGATATCGGCAACTGGCAATCGACATGAAGCGGTACGCCCGCGCCAAAGGCATCCCGCTCGACGTGCCGTATCGCGACCTGACCACAGCGCAGCGAAACGCGATTCTCGATGGAGACCGCAGCGAAGATTTCACGGGCGTGAAGGGTTTCTTTGGCTGGCTGGAGCGCAAGAAATACAAACTGCACGTACGCGTTTTTCTGAGTCGTTATCGCGGGTACGCGACCTGCCCGGACTGCCGTGGAACGCGCCTCCGCGCCGAAGCTCGCGCCGTGAAGATCGCGGGGAAGTCGATCACCGAAGTTTGTCAGATGACGGTAAAGGAGGCGCGGCCGTTTTTCGACGGCATGGAACTGAGCACGGCCGAAACGCGGATTGCCGATAAGGTCCTTGAGGAGATTCAGCAGCGGCTCCGCTTCCTCGATGAAACAGGGCTCGATTATCTTACGCTCGACCGACTGACCTCGACTCTTTCCGGCGGCGAGGCACAGCGGATCCAGCTTGCCACTTCGCTTGGGTCGCATCTCGTGGGAGCGCTTTATGTGCTCGACGAGCCGTCGATCGGACTGCATCCGCGGGACACGAACCGGCTCATCGACATCCTCAAGGGCCTTCGAGATCTGGGCAACACGCTTCTGGTGGTCGAACACGATCCGGATACGATTCTGGCGGCGGATCGCGTTCTCGACCTGGGCCCCGGCGCGGGCGAACACGGCGGCGAACTGATGTTTGCCGGGACGCGCGAGGAACTGCTCGAGGATCCACAGTCGCTGACCGGCCGTTACCTGCGCGGCGAATTGCGAATCGCGGTCCCTTCGCGGCGCCGCAGGCCGCACGGGAAGTTCCTAAAGATTTTCGGCGCGCGAAGCCACAACCTCAAGGCCATCGACGTCACGATTCCGCTGGGGATGCTCGTGGCCGTGACGGGCGTTTCGGGCTCGGGCAAATCGACGCTCGTCTATGACGTAGTTCACAAGGCGCTCGAAGCCAAACGCGTCGATGGGAATTGGCGCGAGTACTGCGACCGAATCGAAGGCGACGCCGCGATTCAGGCCGTTGAAATGGTTGACCAGTCGCCGATTGGCCGCACGCCGCGCTCGAATCCCGCGACATACATGAAAGCATTCGACGCGATCCGCGAGGTCTACGCCTCGACGCCGGACGCGAAGAAACGCAACCTGACGGCTGGGCACTTTTCGTTCAATATTCCAGGGGGACGTTGCGAGGCGTGCCAGGGCGACGGCACGGTAACCGTCGAAATGCGGTTCTTGGCGGATGTCGAGCTGGTGTGCGAGGAATGCCGGGGCGCGCGATACAAGAGCAGCGTCCTCGATGTGCGCTATCGAGACAAGAACGTCCATGAAACGCTGCAACTTACCGTGCGCGAGGCACTGGCGTTTTTTGCGGCGCATCCCAAGGTGACTTCGCGCTTGCGCGTGCTAGATGAAGTCGGGCTTGGGTATTTGCGACTGGGCCAGTCCGGGACTACGCTCTCGGGTGGCGAGGCGCAACGCCTGAAACTGGCCGCGCATCTTACCCGACAGGACAACGCCGGAATTCTCTACATTTTCGACGAACCGACAACAGGACTTCATTTCGACGACATTCAAAAATTGTTGACCGCGTTTCGAAAACTGATCGAAGGCGGCGCTTCCGTTCTGATCATCGAACACAACATGGACGTAATAAAATCCGCCGACTGGATCGTTGATTTGGGACCGGAGGGCGGCGACGCTGGCGGACGTGTAATCGCTGCGGGCACTCCGGAACAGGTGGCGCGAAACTCGCAGTCGCACACTGGGAAATTCCTGGCTCGCGTTCTGGGTTCGGATAACGGCACCTATCACAACCACCACGCAAAGACGCCTCCGCGGACCGGCGCCTCACCGTTGAACGGACCGCGTCGCGGCTAATGTTTGCGAGTGGCAGCGCGATGAATTTCATCACGAAATCGCTAGCCTGTTGCACATTTCTTGTGGCGTTTGCCAGCGCCCACCAAGCGTGCGCGCAAAGCAGTAAAACCACCTCTAAAAGGCACGTGACTTCAGATCCCACTGCGGAGGAACTGAATCGACTTTTGGCGTCGGCGCAGGAAGCGGTGGACAAACAGGATTATGCAACTGCGGCGCAAGACTACGAGGATTATCTCGCGAAGAAGCCCGACGATGCGATGGTTCACTTCAATCTGGGATATGTGTACACCGCTCTAAAGCGTGAGGACGATGCCAGAGCGGAGTATGAAAAGGCGATTGGTCTCGATCCCGGCGATCCCAAGATGGCGCCAGCGTACCGAAATCTGGGCATGACGCTGATTCCGAAGGATCCGGCGGCAGCGATTGATCCGCTCCAGCATGCGGCAGAACTCCAGCCGCAGGACGCTCAAGTGAAGTGGCTTCTCGGCATGGCGCTGGAAAACAGCGGGAAGCTTGCGCCGGCAATTGAACAACTTCAGGCCGCGCAAAAGCTCGACGATAAGGATGCCGAGATCGGAATTTCCTTGGGAAACGCTTTGTTGAATGCGGATCGCTACGTGGATGCTGAGTCGGCGTACCGGACGACGCTCACGCTCAATCCGGAGGGCGATCTGCTCCGCCAAGCGCATTTGGGCCTGGCAAAGAGCCTCGTTGCGCAAAAGAAACTCGATACTGCAGTGGCGGAATTCGCCGCGTATCTGGAGCTCGCTCCGAATGACAACGCGGTGCGAATCGAGCGAGCCTCCGCGCTCGTAGATCTCGGGAAAGACGACGACGCACTGGCCGAACTCAATCGGGCGACTGCGACAGGACCAGAGAGTGCGCCGACTCTCAAACTGCGGTCGCAAATATACTGGGAGAAGAAACGCTACGACGACGCCATTCCTGTCCTCCAAAAGGCAGCGGTTTTGTTGCCAGCCGATCCCGACATTCCGGCGCGGCTGGGGCGCGTTTATATGGCAAAGAAGGACTACCCGAATGCCCTGCACTGGTTTGTCGCGGCGTATAAGATGAGCCCGAATGCCAACGATTTGCTGACGCAGGTCGTCGAGGCGGAGTACCTCAACCAGAACTATGCGGCGGCTTTGGCGGGTCTTGACGTGCTTGCAAAGCGCGAAGAACTTCCGCTAGGAAGCCTGTACCTCCGCGCGACCTGCTACGACAAACTCGGGCAAATTCCAGAGGCGCTGGATGCGTACCAGAAGTTTCTCCAGTTGAACAAAGATCAGAACAGCGATATGTATTTCGTATCGACCTCGCGCCTGCGAGCCCTCACCCGCGAACTGCAGGAAAAGAAGAGGTAGCCCTTGCATGCCTTCGTCGCAACCTGGTGCGCTGCCCTCCTCTCCGCAGCGCTCGCAGCGCCTTCTCTGCCCCAGAGCCAAGCTCCGGATTTGCGTTCCCGATTCGAACACGAAGCAAATCCCGTCCAAAAGGCCAAGCTGATGCCGGCTCTGGGAGACGCGGAGTTCGCGGAAATCCGGAAGGACGCCGAGGCTAATAATCTGACCAAGGCTTTATCAGTACTGCGCAGATATCGCGACGATGTTCGCGATTGCATTAGGAGACTCGAAAGCGCAAAACTCGATGCGGAAAGGCATCCCTCTGGGTTCAAGCAACTGCAGTTCTCGGTACAGGCAGCGCTCCGGCGCATCGACATGCTACTTCCGGCGATGACAAATGACGAGCAGGTTCCATTTCTGGAAGTCCGAAAGGATCTCGACGAAACAAACCGGCATCTAATCGAGCAGCTGTTCCCTGGGAAGCCTCCAGAGCAGCCGCAAGCGGCCAAGCCGAAGGAATAGTGACCTTCATGTCGTGTCGAATGACCGCAACTTTGATTTTGGTGCTGGCGCCGTTTTCAGCGGTTCGGGCGGCTGCACGCGTGCCGGCTGCGCAATTCCAGCCGCGGGACTATCTGAGCGACGAGGAAGCGGACAAGATTCGAGATGCGCTGACCCCGGCTGAGAGAATCGCTCTTTACATATCGTTTGCTGAGGATCGCCTCAAGAAGTTCGACTATGAACTCAATCGCACCACACCGGAGCGCCGACGGACCGAAATTCTGAATGGATTGCTGAACGGATACGTCGGCTGCGTGGATGACGGCGCCGATCAGATCGACATGGCGCGCGAAAAACAGGCGGACATACGCGCGGCTCTCAAACTGATGCGAACGAAATACAATGAGTTTCTCGTTCAGCTTCAGAAATACGATAAAGACGGCAAGGATCTTGAGACCTACCGCGACACGCTCGACGACGCGATCGAGGGCACGAAGGACGCGCTATCCGATGTCGCCGAGGCAGAGAAGGAAATGCTGCCGGCTCCCGTGCGGAGGAAACCTTGAAGCGACCGGGCGGGGACCGCAGAAGTGTTCCCGGCGGAGAGCAACTTTTTCAACGCATCTATACGCGGCTGGGATGTGAAGGGCGGCCGCCGCGATTCGTAGTCGAATATCACCCCTACGTCGATCTCACCCACACGATCCGCCTGCGGGAGGACACCGCGCATGTCCGGATTTCCGATGTGTTGACGCGCGCTCCACGAAGAGTGCTGGAAGCCGCTGCGGCCATCTTACTAGGACGGCTTTACCGGCGCCGTACACCGGCCGATCTCCTCGATACCTATAGACGCTTTTCGTACTCGCCGTCAATTCGACAGCGACTGTTGCATCTCCGCGCGCGTCGTGCGCGACGAACCGAACACCGGCCTATCGGCCAGCACTACGATCTCGCACCGCTTTTCGACGAACTAAATCGCAGGTATTTCTACGGGGCCCTTCCCCGACCACGTCTTGGATGGAGCCAACGGGTATGGCGGACACAGCTAGGGTGTTTCGATCCGGCACTGAACCAAATCCTCTTGAACCGGCAGCTTGACCAGCCACGTGTACCTGAATACGTGGTTGCGTATGTGCTTTATCATGAGATGCTTCACGTCAAACACCCCATGCGGTTTGAACGCTGCCGTCGCACTTCGCACTCCCGCCACTTTCGGGAAAAAGAAAAACAGTTTGCAGCGTACCGCCGCGCTATGCGCTTCCTGGCGCATTTCCCCGCTTCCGGCCGCTAGTTAGATCGCATTTTGTTCTGTAGTCCTACCTCCGATGTGCCGATTGAGGTGATTTGAGCCTGCCCGTCCTCCCACGGGAGACAACCGGACAGCCGCCCCCAACTACGGCAAAGAAGGACGCCCGCTCACGGCGCTGGTACGTGCGATGCCATTTTGGTTTCGAGCTCTATCTAAAACGTTCCGTGGCAGTCAACCTGGCCCTCACACCCTCATGCGGAGGATCGAGCGTCGAGAATGGTTGCTGTGGAGCTTTGCAATATGCGTCACACTCCTTCTCACGGCCGGAATCGTTTCGTTCATCTTTCCGATGGTTCACCAGGACATCAGCGATTTCGATAGCTTGCACCTGAATCTTGCAGTTCGAGGGCTGGTCGGACTGGTTCTGCTTTTCGACGTCTACACGATCTATCAGCAACTGCAAATCTACCGCATTCGCAAAGAGTTGGTTAAGAGGGAAGAACTTTTCCGGCTGATCAGCGAGAACGCCGGCGACATGATCGCGGTCGTAGACGCAGACGGCAAACGCCTCTACAACAGCCCTTCCTACGAACGGATTCTCGGTTACACCGTCGAGGAACTTCAGAGTACCTCCTCTTTCGATCAGATCCATCCCGACGATCGGCCCCTGGTGGAAGAAGCCGCGCGAGAGGCCAAGGAGCGGGGCGTAGGCCGCTCGGTTCAGTACCGAATGCGCCACAAAGATGGAAGCTGGAGAATTCTCGAGTCTGGCGCAAACGTGGTGCGCGGGCCCGATGGAGCGGTCGAAAAACTGGTCGTGGTGAACCGCGATGTCACGGCGCGGAGGCAATTGGAAGAACAATTCCGCCAGGCGCAAAAAATGGAGGCCGTAGGCAGGCTTTCAGGCGGTGTAGCACATGATTTCAATAATCTCCTAGGCGTGATCATCGGATATGCCGAGTTTCTCCAAGAGCAGCTACTTCCGCAAAATTCACTACGCGGGAGCGTGGATGAAATCCTGAAGGCAGGAAAGCGGGCCACTTCGCTGACGCGCCAGCTTCTCGCGTTCAGCCGCCAGCAGGTCCTGGACCCAAAGGTGATCGACCTAAACGCCGCGGTTTCCGATATGGAGAAATTATTGCGGCGGCTGATCGGTTAAGACATCGAGCTGCAAACTTCGCTCAATTCTAACCTGGGACCAGTGAAAGCGGATCAGGGCCAATTCGAACAGGTGATCTTGAATCTGGCTGTGAACGCCCGAGACGCGATGCCTCAGGGAGGAAAGCTCACGATTTCAACCGAGAACTTCACCATGGACGAGTCTTTCGTGCGCCGCTATCCATATCCCGTGCAGCCCGGACCCTACATTCGCCTGACCGTGTCCGATACCGGAATCGGGATGGATTCCGACACCAAGGTTCGTGCTTTTGAGCCGTTTTTTACAACAAAGGGTAAGGGGAAAGGCACAGGCCTGGGCCTCGCAACAGTGTACGGCGTCGTGAAGCAAAGTGGAGGCTACATCGATATCGAGAGCGCACCCGGCGCGGGAGCGACGTTCAAGATATACCTGCCTCGCGTCGATGGGGAGGTGGAGACCCAACTTGTTCATTCGGATTCCGACCGGAAAGCCGTCGCGGGTAAAGAAACGATTCTTTTGGTGGAGGACGAAGAATCACTCCGGACGCTCACGCGACAAACACTGCAACTGAGCGGATACACGGTGGTCGAAGCGCGGGATGGCTTGGACGCTCTGGAGGTCGCGAAGACCTTCAACGGCGCGATCGACCTGCTGCTGACCGATATCGTGATGCCCGGAATGGGAGGGAGGGCGCTGGCCCAGGAACTTGGCCGCAAGCGGCCGGAGATCAGAACGATATTCATGTCCGGATATGCCGGCCAAGCACCAGGCGCACAGGGTCCGCTTGATCCGGGCAGCGACTTCGTTGCGAAACCATTTACGCGCGAGGTTCTAGCTCGAAAAATTCGCGGGGTTCTCGATCGCCCCCTTGTTACGGAGTCGAAATGAGCACATTGACAAGCAAGCCGGGAAGCTCCAATGCTGCCGAGGCAGCCGCTCGCAAAATGCCCAAGGTACTGGTCGTCGACGACGACGAGACCATACGCAGAATGTTCCGAATGAGGCTGGCTGACACCTACGAGATCGTCGACACGGGTGATCCGGAACAAGCCGTGGCCTTGACGCTCGAGCAGAAGCCCGATGCCATCTTGATGGACCTGATGATGCCGGGATTTTCGGGCTTTGAACTCTGTCAGACCCTGCACACTTTGAGTTACACGTCTCGGATTCCGATCTTTGTCGTGACGGGCGAGTCGGGCACGAAATACAAAGAGCACTGTGCGAGCCTCGGTGCGAAGGGTTTCTTCCAAAAGCCGATTGACTTCGCGGCTTTGAAGGCGACGCTTGCGGCAGAGATGCAAACGAAACTGCCGGAGCGACGCAAGCACAAGCGCGTACAAATGCGGGTCTTGCTGAGGTTGCGGGGCGTCGGCGGGGATGGTAAGAGCTTCGAGCAATTGACCACTACTGAAAATCTCAGCGCGGGCGGTTTCCTGGCCAACTGCGCTGCAACACTTTCGAAAGGCACGGCTGTTGAAGTTTTCTTGACCGCCGGAGGACACGAGCGGTTCGCGGGCCGAGCTCAGGCCGTACGCAAGGAATCTCCCGGCTCGCCGTGGCAGCGATACGGTTTTCAATTCATAGAAACGACTTCTGATTGGGTGCTGCAGGATAAGTGACGTTTGGCGCGCGGGGCCGCCTTCGTGCCCAAGGACTCGGCGGCCGAGACATGCTTACTGGTTCGCGAGTTTTTCGATCTTCTTCTGAATCTTCTTGGCGTCGGGAGCGCTCGGATAGGTCTTGAGATAGTCGCGGTAATAATTCAAAGCATCCGGAACGTCTCCTCGTTTTTCATAAATCTCCGCGAGCATCAGGCGTGGTTTCGCCAAATTCGGCTTCTGGCTGATCGCCTCTTCGAGCCGAGGAATCGCGGCGTCCGGATCTCCCTTGTGAATGTAATACTCGGCGACTTCCATATCTTCTTCCGGCGAAGCTGGTGTAGGAGGAGCGTCGCTATCCACTATTCGGGGTTGCGCCGGAGCGTTTTTCCCCTGGGGCCGTGACTTATTCTTGTCCTTGGCGCTTGGCGGAGGCGTTGGAGGTGGCGTCCCGGACGGCGTATCTTGAGCAGCCCAGGCGGCTGCCACGAGGCTCGAACTCAACATGAAAATTTGCATTACGCGCTTGAGCATGTGGGTTCTCGTCCTACTTAGAATGCGTTTGTTATGATGAAAGATGCATCGCCCGGAGGCGTTGATCCGGGGCGAAGCAAGTCTCAACAATTCTAACGCGCCGCACATGGAACTCCGCGAAAAAGTCGATCAACTCCCTACTCAGCCGGGCGTGTATATGTTTCAGGATGCGGGCGGCACGATCCTTTATGTGGGCAAGGCACGTTCGCTTCGCAGCCGCGTAAAATCCTACTTCCTCGAATCCCGCTGGCTGGACGCGAAAACCGGCTCGCTGGTCCGCGAGATCGCGGACTTGCAGTACATCGTCGTCGACAACGAGCGGGAGGCGTTGGCCCTTGAAAACAATCTGATTAAGCAACATAAGCCGAAGTTCAATGTCCTGCTGCGCGACGACAAGACCTACCCGTACATTCGCTACACGGCGTTCGAAAAGTACCCGCGCGTTTACGTTACGCGGCGGCTGATCAAAGATGGATCCGTCTATTTCGGGCCTTACTTTCCAGCGAGCCTCGCGCACCGATTGGTTCACCTGATCCACAAGCATTTTCTGGTGCCGTCGTGCACCGTGGATCTCGAGAGAAAGCATCCGCGGCCCTGCTTGCAGTACTACATCCACCGTTGTCTCGGTCCGTGTGCGTCGCTCGTGACGGACGAGCGCTACTCTGAAGCCGCCCGCGACGTTCGATTGTTTCTCGATGGGCGGCGAAGCGATCTGTCACGCAGCTTGACGATGCGAATGGAGCGCGCTTCAAGCGAAGAGCGTTACGAGGAAGCGGCCAGCTACCGCGATCTGCTTCGCACCCTTTCGGAGATGGAGGAACGCCAGAAAATTGCGGCGGCCGAGGGCGACGACACCGACGTCCTGGCCTCGTACGCGGAACCACCCCAGGTCGCTGTAAATCTGTTCCACCTGCGTGGAGGGCGAGTCGTCGACCGCCGAGACTTCTATTGGGAGGATCTCGAGGAGTTCGATCCCGCCGAGTTCTTGCCGTCGCTACTGAAGCAGCTTTACCTCGATGCCGCCTATCTTCCCCGCTACATTCACGTGCCGATGGATTTTGAGGAACTCCCGCTGCTGGAGGACGTTTTGGGCGACACGGCCGGGCATCGCGTCGAAATCCTGAACCCTCAGCGCGGGCAAAAGCATGCCTT
Source organism: Candidatus Acidiferrales bacterium (assembly GCA_035622875.1). Lineage (GTDB taxonomy): Bacteria > Acidobacteriota > Terriglobia > Acidiferrales > UBA7541 > Palsa-295. The sequence continues at coordinate 20,787 of DASPUN010000061.1, read as the reverse complement.
TCTCGAACTGGTGGAGAAGAATGCCAAGCATTCGTTTGTGCAGCGCTTCCGCGTATTGAAACCATCCTCGAAAACGATTGCGGATGCGCTCGAATCAGCGCTCGGATTGCCGGAACCGCCGAAGAGAATCGAATGCTTCGATATTTCGCACATTCAAGGGTCCGATACTGTCGCATCAATGGTGGTCTGGGAAGACGGACGAATGACGAAATCGGAGTACCGAAAGTTCATCATTCGAGGCAGCGCGATGAGCGAAGGAGCTGAGAAGGCCGAGGGCTTGCTGCGCGACGACTTCGCGAGCATGCGCGAAGCGGTCGAGCGACGCTATCGACGGCTGCGCGACGAGAACAAACCGATGCCGAGCCTGATTTTGATCGATGGCGGCGTCGGGCAGCTTCACGCTGCCGCTCAGGCGCTAGACAAGCTCGAAATCATCAATCAGCCGGTGGCGAGCATCGCCAAGAAAGAGGAAATTCTTTACGTTCTCGGGCGCGAGAACGAGCCGATCGTGCTCGATCACCACTCGCCCGTTTTGCACTTAATCCAACAGATTCGGGACGAAACGCACCGCTTTGCGGTGACTTTCCACCGCCAGCGACGTTCCAAGGGACGCATCCGCACGGCGCTCGTGGAAATTCCCGGAGTTGGAAAGCGCACGGCGCAGAAACTGCTGCGGCGATTCGGCAGCGTGACGCGGTTGCGCGAACTCACTCTCGAGGAACTTTCCGACGAATTGCCTCGTGCACAAGCGCAACGCGTCTTTGAAGGCTTGCGCAACACGGCAAATGTCGAGAGGCCCGCCCACTAGCTTGCCTGCAGTGGCCATCGCGCGGTCTTGCCTGTACTGTGAAGCCTATGCTACTGTCACTCTCGGAGGTGCAACATGGCCGAAAACGTTGGCTCAAAGGTTAGTTTCTTCCTGGTGGGCCTTGGGATTGGTGCACTCATTGGCATTCTTTTTGCGCCGAAGTCTGGCGAAGAGACACGGGAGTATCTCTCTTCAAAAGCCGATGAGGGGCGGGAATACGCCCAGCGGAAAGCGAGGGAGCTTCGGGAACGCGCTGAAGATTTGATCGAACGCAGCAAAGAGATTATGGCGCGGCAGAAAGAAGCGGTAGGCTCCGCAGTCGACGCGGGCAAGGAAGCATACAAGCGCGAAGCCAAGATTTCGTAGCGTTCCGGAGGCGCAATGTCGGGCTTGGTTGAAGCGTTCATCATAATCGCGACGATCGCCATTGTGATTCAGATGGGGATTCTGCTGGCGATGTTTGTGCAGATGCGAGTGGCGGTGCGGCAGTTCACCCGCATCGCGATGCAGCTTCAAGCCCGGATCGATCCGATTCTCCTACGTACCAACCGAATCCTTGAGGACTCTGAGGACCGCATTCGGAGCATTATGGGAGACGCGGCGGAGCTGACGAGGCTTGCTCGTAGCCAGGCGCAGAAAGTTGATCGCGTCTTCACGGATGCTGTCGAAAGGCTTCGCCTGCAAGTAATGCGGGCCGATCAGATTCTGACGGGAACGATGGAAGTAATTGAAGACGCCGGCTCAACGTTTCGTTCGAAACTCTGGCAGCCGTTTCAACAGGCGTCGGCGGTGCTTAAGGGCGTCAAGGCCGGACTTGATTTCATCCGCGGGCAAAAGCGCCGGCCCGAACCCGACGCGGCCACGCAGGACGAAGAACTTTTCATCTAACGCTGCACTTCCCCTTCCTCGTTTTCGCACGGTAATTTCTCGTATGTACGATTTGCTGTCAGATGCGCGACGATGCCGCTCCGCGCAGTTACTGAGCGATCCAGCCGCCGCCGAGCACCTGCTCGCCCGAGTAGAACACAGCGGCCTGTCCCGGGGTGATGGCGCGCTGCGGCTCGATGAACGTGACGCGCGCGGTAGTAGCATCCAGCGGAGTGATTTCCGCTTCGGCCGGCTCATGACGATTCCGGATGCGCACGTGAGCGCGCACCGGGCCGTCCGGCGCCGTAAATGGAATCCAGTTCACGTCGCGGACATTGCAAGCGACGCTGCGGAGTTCTGCATCTCCGCCGACAACGACGCGATTGTTGGCACGATCGAGCGCGACGACGTAAAAAGGGCGGCCTGCCGCGAAGCCGAGTCCTTTGCGTTGTCCGACGGTGAAGTTGTGAAGCCCATTGTGACGCGCCAGGACCTCACCTGACGTTGAGACAATTTCTCCAGGCTGGCTGAACTCGACGCTACCCCCGGTTCCCTGCTCTTCCAGATAGCTCTCAATAAAGCGCACATAGTTGCCCGTCGGCACGAAGCAAATTTCCTGGCTCTCCGGCTTGTCGGCGACCGGGACCGCGAAGCGTCGCGCAATCTCGCGAACCTCCTGTTTGGTCATTTCGCCGAGGGGAAATTCAGCCCGGGCGAGCTGCTCTTGCGTGAGGCCGAAAAGGAAGTACGACTGGTCCTTCGATTCGTCGATCGCGCGGAGCAATTCAAAGCGCCCGGTCTCCGGATTCTTGCGGACCCGCGCGTAATGACCGGTGGCGATGCGCTCAGCGCCGATTTGCCGCGCCGTCGCGAGAAGCTGCTCGAACTTGACGCCGTTGTTACAGTGCGTGCAGGGAATCGGCGTGCGTCCAGCGAGGTAGTCATCGACAAAAGGGCGCACGACTGTTTGCTCGAATTCACGCTCGAAATTGACGACGTAGTACGGAACGGCGAGGTGCTCCGCGACGCGCCGCGCATCGTACACGTCGTCCAGCGAACAGCAGCGATGTTGCCGCGGGCCGTCACCGTGTAACTGCGGCAGTCGCCTTTGATTCCAGAGTTGCATCGTCAAGCCGATGACTGGCACGCCGCGTTCCCGTAGGATGGCAGCGACGGTCGAACTATCTACGCCTCCGGACATGGCGACGGCGATCGTGTTCGCGGCCGGCGTGGCAGCGTAGCGCTCGATTTCGAATTGGGCTGCGGGTGCCATGGCAAGATTAACGTGCGATAGCGGCGTGCGGCTCGCGCGGAGATAGAGCACGAATGCGCGCGACGACCGACGGGATCACAGCTATCGCGTAGTCGATCTCCTCAGACGTCGTCGGGCGCCCGAGACTAAACCGAAGGCTTGAGCGCGCGTCATCACGGGAAAGCCCCGCAGCGAGCAGAACGTGCGACGGCTCTGTCGAGCCAGACGAACACGCTGCACCCGTGGAGCAGGCAATTCCCTGCAGATCGAGCGAGATAAGCAAAGCCTCTCCGCCCGCGCCGGGAAAACTCATATTCGACGTGTTGGGCACGCGATGGGCGCGGTCGCCATTCACCCGCGAATTGGGAACTTGCTCGAGCAACGCCGATTCCAATCGATTGCGGAGGGCGCCGATACGCACCGAATCTTCCGCAAGCAGATTTCGCGCAAGCTCGGCCGCTTTGCCAATGCCAACGATGCCGGGAACATTTTCGGTTCCCGGCCGGCGGTCGCGTTCCGCATGGCCGCCAAAGAAACGTGGAGCGAGCGGAGTGCCAGCGCGAACATACAGCGCGCCGACCCCCTTCGGCCCGCAAAACTTGTGTGCAGAAATCGAAAGTAAATCGACGCCCAAGCGGCTCACGTCGAGCGGCACCTTGCCAGCCGACTGAACCGCGTCGCAATGGAATCGCACACCGGCTTCGGCCGCAATTCGTGCGATTTCTTCGATTGCCTGAATCACGCCAAGTTCATTATTCGCGTGCATCGCGCTGATCAGCACCGTTTCCGGACGCAGCGCGCGGCGAATTTCTTCGGGATCAACGAGACCTTGCGAATCGCGCGATTGCTTGACGGGAACAATCGTCACTTCGATGCCCTGGCGCTCCAGTTCTTCGCAACTGTGCAAAATCGCGTGATGCTCGATCGCGGTCGTGATGACGTGCTTTCGCGCCTTGGTCAAAGCCGCGACTGAGCCGAACAAAGCCAGGTTGTCCGCTTCGGTGCCGCCGCTTGTAAACACGATTTCGCTCGGCATCGCCCCAATCAGTGCCGCGACCGATTCGCGAGCATGATCGACCGCCGCACGAGCGCGCTGGCCGGGCGTGTGGACCGACCCCGCGTTGCCGAAGTTGTCGCGCAGAAACGGCAGCATGGCCTCGAGGACCGGAGGGGCCACTGGAGTTGTCGCGTTGTGGTCGAGGTAGACCTGCATGTTCAGACCCTTAATACGTCAGAATAATGGCTGCCGGAGACAGGGTCAAGCAACCTCGGCACCGCCGGATCGGTGAAACATTTCGGGCGCACGCAGCGTATCTTGCAGTGAATGGAGGTAAGCCGATGGCCTCACCGCCAGTTGGGCCCCCAAGACCGAGACACGGTTCGTTTGTAGGACCTGTAATTCTCATCCTTATTGGCGTGTTTCTGTTGCTCTGCACGCTGTATCCCGGTTTTGATCCTTGGCCATGGCTATTTCGATATTGGCCCGTGATCCTGATTGCGATCGGCCTTGGCAAAATCTGGGACAGCTATTACGCCCGGCAACATCCCGAGCGAGCAACCAGTCCTTGGATTACGGGGACAGGATTGGCCTGGATCGTCCTCATCCTGCTTTTCATGCTCGTCTTCTGGCATGGGCGGCATTGGCACCGACACGGCTGGGATGACTCGTGGATCGAGTCACGGAGCGAAAAGCATGATACGCAGGCCGTCGAATTCCAGGGCGCGAAGTCGGTTTCCGTCGACGTGCAGTTCCCAGCCGGCCGATTTGAAGCGACCGGCGGCTCAAGCAGACTGCTCGACGCGGACTTTGGCTGGTACGGCGAGCGGCCGACTGTCGACTATTCAGTGAGCGGCGAGCACGGCCAGCTGACTCTGACCGGACGCTCAAATATGACGCCCTTCGGGACCACGGATAACGATTGGCACCTGCGATTCGGCGCGGGCACGCCGATGGATTTCAATCTAAACGTCGGCGCAGGCGAGACGTATCTGCGGTTTGATCAGCTTGACATCCAGCGGCTGAATGTTCACATGGGCGCGGGAAGACTCGATCTGAATTTGACTGGTCCACGAAAATCCAACCTCGATGCCGACATCGAGGGAGGCGTCGGGTCTGCCATGATTCGGCTGCCCCGCGACGTAGGCGTGCGCGTGGAGGCGTCCGGCGGGATCGGCTCGGTAAACGCGAACGGCCTCCATCGCGAGGGAACGACATTCGAAAATGACGCGTATGGCAAGACCCCCACTTCCATCGAGATGACCGTTCATGGAGGCGTCGGCGAGATCGACTTGGTCGAGCAGTAGCCTCTTACATCCACATTTCAACGAACCCGGCTCGCCCAGCCGGGCGTTTGCGAGTTACTCACTCGCGGCAGCGACTACCGTTCGCTTTGACACTCATGCGAGTGTCCGCTAGTTTCGTATGGCAGGCGCGGCAAACCTCCTCGTCGCGCCAGACGACAGGAGCTGACCTTGGCCCGGCCGATCATCACTCTTACTACAGATTACGGCATCAACGATCACCTCGTTGGCGTCATGAAGGGCGTGATCCTGAGCATCAATCCCGACGTCAACGTCGTCGACATTACTCACGGCGTTCTGGCTCACGACGTTCTCGACGGCGCGCTCACGATCGGACAGGCTTACAAACACTTTCCGCCGAAAACCATTCACGTGGTCGTTGTCGACCCGGGCGTTGGCACGCAACGCCGGCCAATTCTGGTGGCCAGCGATCAGCATTATTTCGTCGCGCCGGATAATGGCGTTATGTCGTCGGTGTACGACCAGACCGAAGCGCTTTATGTCTGGAACATCATTTCCGAACACTATTTCCGGCAGCCGGTGAGCAAGACGTTCCACGGTCGCGACATTTTTGCTCCTGTGGCGGCGTGGCTCTCGAAATCCTGGCAAACATCCGCGTTCGGTGAGCAAGTAACGGATTTCGTGCGCTTTGCGATTCCGAAGCCTAAAGCAGCCGGCAACACGATGAAAGGTATTGTCCTGCGCGTGGACCAATTCGGAAATCTGATCACCAACTTCAAGGCGGAGGACGTGCCGGCTCTTGCGTCAGGCGATGGAAAATGCACGATCAAGGCCGGTAGTGCTTCGATTTCAAAAATCGTGTCGACTTTTGCAGAAGGCGCGAATGGTGAACCGGTCGGCGTGATCGGATCGAGCGGCTATCTCGAAATTTGCATCAATAAGACCAGCGCGGCGCGAACGCTTGCCATCGGCCGCGGAGCCGAAGTAACAGTCGAAGTCGGCTAGATCGATTGCTTCACGGCGGAGACGCTTGAAACGCGGAAATCTCGCCTGTAAGACTCACGCCTTGGCCGCGATCGACTGATCCTTTTCTCTTCCTGCGAGACGGTCACCGAGTAAGAGACGCGACGATCATGTACGAGCGCATGCGGGGATCCATCCAGTCGCGCAGAGCATCGCCCAAGAGATTAAATGTCAGAACTGCCAGCATAACGGCCAGTGCTGGGAACAGGACCAAATGCGGCGCGTCGAACAAGTGGCTGCGCGCATCGTTGAGCATGGCTCCCCAGCTCGGCATTGGGGCAAGTACGCCGACCCCAAGGAAGCTGAGCGTCGATTCCGCGAGAATGGCGCCGGCCATACCGAGAGTCGCCTGAACGAGGACAGGCTGGAGAATATTCGGAAGCAAATGCCGGAGCAAAATGCGCCCCGCCGATGCACCGAGCGACCGCGCGGCAAGCACGTACTCCATTTCCTTCGCCTGCAGAATTTGCGCGCGAGCAAGGCGTGCATATCCCGCCCATCCTGTAACAATCAGCGAGAAAATAACCTTCCCGATCCCGGGCCCTAAGAAAGCCGCAAAAGCAATTGCGAGAAGAATACCGGGGAACGACAGAAACGCGTTGATCAGGACGATGTTCACAAGACGGTCGAACCAGCCACCGCAATAGCCGGCGAGCGAGCCGATCGCTAAGCCGACGATCCCTGCTCCCAGCACAACGCACACTCCCACGAGGATCGAGACGCGTGCGCCAAACAGTACGCGCGAAAAAATGTCCCGGCCAAGCTCGTCGGTGCCCATCCAATGAGAGGCACCGGGACTCGCGAGGCGTATGACCAAATTTTGAGCCGTCGGATCCGCTGGGGCGAGCCAAGGGGCGGCCAGTGCTACAGCGAAAAGAAGCAGCGCGAGCGCAAACGCCCACCGTCCCCAACTACTTTCCCGAAGAAACTCTCGCAGTCCGTTCATTCGAGGCGCACCCGGGGATCAACCAGCGCGTAGATGAAATCCGTGAGCAAGTTGACGAGAACGTACGACACCGCAATCAAAAGAATGCAGCCCTGCAACAGAGGATAATCTCGCGCGTTGATAGCTTGAACGGCCAGCCGACCGATCCCCGGCCAAGAAAAGATTGTTTCCGTAACGATTGTACCGGCCAGCAGGGTGCCGAATTGGAGCCCAAGAATTGTCAAGATAGGGATCAGCGCGTTGCGAAAAGCGTGGCGATATAGAACAGCAGCGGACGAAAGCCCTTTTGCTCGCGCCGTGCGGACGTAGTCGCTAGAGAGCTCCTCAATCACCGACGTACGCACCATGCGAGTCAGAATCGCGGCAAGCGACGCGCCCAACGTGATCGCGGGAAGGATCAAGTGCGTGGGTCCGCCGCGCCCCGATACCGGAAGCCAACCAAAAATCACGGAAAACACTAGAATCAGAACGGGACCAAGCGCGAAATTAGGCACCGAGATCCCCAAAAGCGTAAACACGCCCAAGGCGTGGTCTGCGCTGGTCGCTCGACGCTCCGCCGCGAGAAGTCCGGCCGGGATTCCGATGACCACGCAGATCAGGAGCGCGACAATCGCGAGCTCGAGAGTCGCCGGATAGTGCTCGAGGACCACTCTGCTGACCGGCTGGCGAAAGCGAAACGATTCGCCTAGATTTCCGTGAACGATTCCTGCGAGATAGCGCCCGTACTGAACTGAAATCGGAACATCCAGCCCGAGAGCGTGCCGCAATTGCTGCAGATCTTCAGCCCGCGCACCCTCGCCCAGCATTTGTTGCACCGGATCGCCGGGAACGATGTGCGCAAGCAGAAAAACCATCGTCACGATCAACCATAGCGCCGGGAGAGCAAACAAGAGCCGCAGCGAAACGTAGCGGATCATCTTCTGCGGCGCTCTTTCGAAGCTGTTGCAGCGGTGAAATGCTCGGCGCTCGCCGCCGGCGCCTCAGTAGCCGGATTGGCTTGCGAAGCGGCGGTCTCGACTTTTCCCGCCGGCGGCTTGATTTTCACGCGCGAGATTCGCCGGCGCTCCATTTCCATGACCGTAAAGCGAAACCCGTTCGCTTCGAAGCTTTCGCCGCCGCGAGGGATGAATCCGAGGCGGCTTAAGACGAAGCCCCCTACCGTCTCAAAGGACGCGTCGTTCGGGAGCCGAACGTTGTACTGAGTTTCAAGGTCCCGGGCCTTGATCGAGCCGTCGAAAATCAGGCTGCCATCGGGAAGCACGAGCGGACGCTCAACAACGTCGAATTCATCGTGAATTTCGCCGACCATCTGCTCCAGAATGTCTTCCAACGTGACAAGGCCGAGAATGCTGCCGAATTCGTCGACGACGAGAGCCAGCGCCGTCCGCCGAGAGCGGAATTCCGTCAGAAGTTCACTAGCGGACTTCGTCTCGGGAACGATGAGCACCTCGCGGAGAAAATTGCGCAGGCGGAACGGCGTTGGCGGCAGTTGCTCGTCAGCGCGCCGCGCGCGCTCCAAAAGGGCCCAGATGACATCCTTGATGTGCACAAAGCCCAGCACGTGATCGAGCGAGCCGTCATATACGGGAAGACGCGATCGCTGCGTTGTGGCGAATGTGCGCATCGTCTCTTCCAGGCTCGCGTCCGCGGGAAGTGCGTGCATGTCCGGTCGCGGCACCATGATTTCGCGCACCTGCACATGGTCCAGTTCGATCGCATTTTGTATGAAACGCACATCGGCCGCAGGCAGCAAACCGCGGTCGTGTGCCTGCTGCGCCATGACCTGCAATTCTTCGAGCGAGCGCACGAGCGTATGGCTGTGCGGTGCGACCACCCCCATCGCGGCGACAATTCGTTCGGCAATGCCGTCGAGTAAATCGATGGCCCATCGAAACGTGTTGAGAAACCAATTGAAAGGGCGGGCGATGATCAACGCGACGCGCTCCGCCCGCGCAAGACTGAGGCTCTTGGGAACAAGCTCGCCGAAGATAACCTGAAGAATCGTAAGCAAACCGAACACCAGCACGAGGGCGGTTGCATAAGCGGCGATCGGAGCCCAAGGGTGAGTTATTTTCTCCACGAACGGCCGGAGGAGCGTAGCCAGCGTGATCTCACCCAGATAGCCCAGCGACAGGCTAGCGATCGTAATCCCGACCTGGACGCCCGAGACGACACGGCTGAGGTCACTCAGAAGATGCTCGACGATCTTCGCTCGCGGGTCGCCCTGCTCGACAAGCTGACGGACGCGCGAAAGCCTCACAGCCACGAGCGAAAACTCGGTGGCCGAAAAGAAGCCGTTCATCCCGATCAAGAAGACGACACCGAAAATGTGAAGCAGCATCATCGCTTGGCCGTCTCGGTTGCAATCGGCACTCGGTCCGTCCCGCGGCGCCGAGTAAGCCCGGCGAGGCGGCTACTCCGCGGCTTGACCGACGATCGAGAAAATCCCCTCATTGGTCTCGATTCTATCAGGGCGCCTAGTTCAATGGGAGAATGCGGTGGGTGAGCCTTCGCGGGCGAGACAACACAGCGCACTAGCGCTGGGAAGCGAGCCCCGCGCCAACGCGCGAGTTGAACTCGGCCGATTTTCCGCGCGGAATCGTCAAAGCCGTCCAGCGCCCGGCCGAAAGATGCTTTGCCAGATAGACAATCTGGCCGATGTGATAGGCGTAATGCGCAACCTGGCGGTTGATCGCCTGCATCACCGAGTGACGCTCTCCCCGGATGCGAACCGTGCGGCCAAGATCGTCATCGGTCAGAGGCGCGAGTTCATCGAAAACTATCTTCCAAGCCGCTTCCCACATGGCCAGGATTTCGGCCCGCGTCTGCGGCGGGGCTTCAAATTCGGAGTCGCGGTTGCGATCCGGCTTTTCGCCGTCTTCGTTAAGAAACTTCTTCCAGCGCGATCGCATGTTGCCAGCTAAGTGCTTCACGATGATCGCGATCGAATTCGATTCCGGGTCGAGCGTGGCTGTTAGCGCTTCATCGGATGCCTGCGCGATCGCCTGTTCGCCGAGCCTCTTGTAGTAACGCAGAATATCAGTCGAATCCTTCACGTAAGAAGTGGTGAATTCGAGCGCCATGGGGCTCATTCTGCGCCTAAGACCGTGGGCGCGCAAGTGTCTGTAGAGAGCGGCGCGGGGCTCCACGCGTGGGGTCATCACATAACTGCATTGTTGAAGCCATCCAGCCTGCGCTAGAATGCATTCATGATCCGGCGGCGCGCACGGGCGTGGCGCAGTCGCAAGACGCTGGGCTACTTCGCATGAGTTCAGCTGCCAATAAAGCAACCGAACCGCAGCGCAAGGGCGACTTCGAAAAATCGCTCACGAGACTCGAAGAGGTCGTGAAGCGTTTGGAGAGCCCCGATCTTTCGCTCGATGAGGCAATGAAGCTCTTCGAGGAAGGCGTGAAACTGTCGCGCGACTGTCAGAAGCAACTCGAAGAGGCGGAAGGTCGCGTCGAAATTCTCCTCAAGAAGGCGGATGGCAAGATTGCAGCCGAGCCGTATGAACCGGAGGACGAGCCGTCCTAGCGGTTCAGAATGCTTCTCGCATTTGCTTGAGCCCACATTGCAAAGCCAGCCTACGGAATGAAACTCCCCGATTTCTACGAAGCAGATCGCGCTGCGATCGAGACCGCCCTTAGCCAGCTTCTGCCTCCTGAAAGCACCCGCCCGGAATCGATTCATCGCGCCATGCGATACAGCGTTTCGGCCGGCGGAAAACGGGTCCGCCCTGTTCTGTGTGTCGAGACAGCACGTATGTTCACCGAGAATCTGGAGGGCGCAGTACAGGTCGGGTGTGCGCTCGAGTTCATCCACACCTACTCGCTGATCCACGATGATTTGCCTGCGTTGGACAATGACGATCTCCGGCGCGGCAAGCCCACGAGCCACAAGGTATTCGGAGAGGCTATCGCAATTCTCGCTGGTGACGCGCTTTTGACACTCGCGTTTCAGACCCTCGCAAACGCTCCGATCGAATCCTCGCGCCGCGTCCGTGCCACCTCCGAGATCGCAGCTGCTGCAGGAACGGTCAATGGGATGGTTGGGGGACAAGTGGCCGATATCGAGGCTGGCGGCAAATCCGTGACTGCGGAAACGCTCGAATACATTCATCGATCAAAGACAGCGGCTCTGATTCGCGCTTCCATCGTGGGCGGAGCAATTGCGGGCGGCGCGGCCGACGGCGATATCGAGCGCTTGCGCCGATTCGGGGACACGATCGGCTGGGCGTTTCAGGTCGTCGACGATTTGCTTGACGTGGAGGAGTCTTCGGCAGCCCTCGGAAAGACTGCGGGAAAGGACCAAGCCCAGGCGAAAGCAACCTACCCCGCACTCTACGGAATCGAGAAATCGCGCATGATCGCCGCTGATCTTGAGGCAAAGGCCCTTGCCGAATTGGCTCCCTACGGCGACCGCTCTGCGCGATTGCGACAGCTCGCCGAGTTTCTCGTCGCTCGACGATCGTAACCTCGGCCTGCGTGGACCCAGCTGGTGGAGCCCGTCGATCTCACAATTAACGAACCATGAAAAGTACGAAGCTCGGTAAGGCCAGGCTCGATTTGCTCCTAGTGGAGCGTGGCCTGGCGGCATCGCGCGAACGAGCACAAGCTCTCTTGCTGGCCGGAAACGTGAAAGTGGACGGCACTGTCCAGACAAAGGCCGGAATGCAGGTCCCTACCGACGCTCGGATCGAGATCGTAGGTGGGGACCTAAGATACGCGAGCCGTGGCGGGCTGAAGCTCGAAGGCGCGCTGGAGGATTTTGCCATCGATGCTCGAGGCAAGATTTGTCTCGACGTAGGCAGCTCGAACGGAGGCTTCACGGACTGCCTGTTGCAACACGGCGCCCAGAGAGTTTACGCCGTCGATGTCACGATCGCACAGCTAGACTGGAAGCTTCGGCACGATCCACGGGTGGTGATGATCGAACGCAACGCGCGCTACCTGCGGCCGGAGGACATCGGTGAACCTGTTGAGTTGATTGCCGTCGATGTTTCTTTTATTTCCGTAACCAAGATTCTGCCTGCAATCACCAGACTGGCCGCAGCGAACGCCGAGTTCCTGATCCTCATCAAGCCACAATTCGAGCTTGAGAAGCGAGAGGTAGGCAAAGGCGGGATCGTCCGCGAGGCCGCCTTGCATCAGAAAGCCATTCAGCGCGTCACAAGCGCCGCGGGCGAGGCCGGTCTTAAGATCATTGGAGTCCACCCTAGCCGAATCACCGGCGCGGAAGGAAACCGCGAGTTTTTTCTGCACGCGAAGCGGGCCGATTAGAATAAGATGCTGCGTCCAAACCGATGATTCGCGCCGTCGGCATCATCTGTAAACCAAATCGGGATCTTGTCTGTTCTGTCGTGCCGCCGCTGCTCCAATGGCTGCGCGAGCACAAGATTGACTTCTTCATCGACGAGGAAACTCGGGCCTGCATCGATTTCGCCGCTCCCACGCTCGCGCGTACGGCGATGGGCGAGAAGATCGACTTGTTGATGGTACTTGGCGGCGATGGAACGCTGCTTTCTGCTGCGCGCGCCTTGGGCAGTCATCACGCTCCCATCCTCGCCGTAAATCTGGGCGGACTCGGTTTCCTGACCAGCGTGACGCTCGAAGAGCTCTACCCTGCCCTTGAACAAGTGATCGCCGGCAAGCATAGCGCCAGCGAGCGCATGATGCTCGATGCGGAGATTCGCCGCGATGGACAGCCAACCGAGCGACAGTGCGCACTAAACGATGCGGTGGCTACGAAAGCCGCCCTCGCCCGGATGTTGGAGTTCGACGTTTCCGTGAACCGAAGTCACGTCGGACGTTACCGCGCCGATGGAATCATCGTTGCAACGCCGACCGGATCGACGGCCTATTCGCTGGCAGCAGGCGGGCCGATCATCGACCCCGAACTCGACGCCTTTGTGATTACGCCGATCTGCCCTCACATGCTGACGAACCGCCCGCTCGTGATTCCATCTTCGGCGACCATTGAGCTGGACTTTACTCCCGCTGAGGAGCCCGTCTATATCACGCTCGACGGCCAGATCGGATTTCAGCTTCACTCGAAAGATCGCGTCGTCGTTTCGAAGTCGGCGAGCCGTGTTTCGCTCATTCGCCCTCCACGCAAGACTTATTTCGAAATCTTGCGCAACAAACTCCGCTGGAGCGAGCGATAGCTCGATTTCCCTGTCAGCGCACCTTCAACACGATAAGGGTGCGATCATCGGACGGATGCTGGCCACCTGAGAAGGCATCGACCAACTCGAGAATTTTGTCTGCGATTCCGTCGGCGGAAAGGTGCTGATTCTCAGTGACGATCTCAGCTACGCGCTTATTTCCAAAAAACTCGCCTCCCACGCCCTGCGCATCTGCGATGCCATCGGAATAGAAAATCACGATGTCGTTGGGATCGAGGATGAACGTCCTTTCGTCGTAGCTGACTTCCTCGAAGATTCCTAGCGGAAAGCCGGCAAGCGGGATCTTGTCGCATTTGCCGCTGTGCAAAAGCAGCGGCTGCTCCTGCCCCGCGTTGGCAATGCGGAGACGCCGCTGGCGGTGGTGCCAGGTCGCAAAGCAAAGCGTCATAAAGCGGCCTTCGATCAAGCGCTCGCTGAGGAATCCATTGATCGCCCGCAGCATGTTCGCCGGACGAGGCTTTTGCGAGCCGATGCTGCGAAGCGTTCCTACAGCTACCGCACCGTAAAGCGCCGCAGCACTTCCCTTCCCGCTCACATCGCCGAGCGCTATGCCCAAATCCTGCGGACCGTACCTGAGAAAGTCGTACAGGTCGCCGCTCAGCTCGCGCGAAGAGACGACGCGTGCCGCAATGTCCAGTCCGTATTCGGGACCAGGCAGCCGCGGAAGAAGAGCTCCTTGAATTCGACGGGCGGCATTTAGGTCGCGCTCCATGCGGCTTTCATCGCGCGCCACCCGCTCATAAAGCCGCGCGTTTTCGATGGAAACCGCCAGGTGAGCCGCGAGAATCGAGAGCACCTGAACGTGATCGGCGGTGAAATAGTTGAGCTGCGGGCTTTCCAAATCCATCACGCCGACAACGCGATTCTTGTAGATCATCGGGACGGAAAGCTCGGACCGCGTTTCCGCATTCAGCATCCGATAGCGGGGATCGAGCGAGACGTCCGGCACGACGACGGGCCGTCGAAGCGTCGCGGCCGCTCCCACAATCCCCTCGTGTGCCGGAACGGTCGATTTCTCCTGCACGCGCTGGCCGAATTTTACGGTGACGCGGTGGCGGAATGCTCCGGCCACGTCGTCGTAGAGGAGGATGCTGAAAATCTGGTAGTCGATCAGCCGCTTCGTGAGTTCGACGGCGCGGCGCAGAACCTCTTCCACCTCGAGACTCGCGTTTGCTTCCCGCCCGATCTCGTTGAGCAGAAGCAGCGTTTCCGCCTGTTTCTGGGCGCTTTCGTAGAGCCGCGCATTTTCTACGGCGGTGCTGATGCGGCTGGCGACAAGAGTCAAAATCGACTGCTGCGCGGGCGTAAAGTAATCCGGCTGGCGGCTCTCGATGTCCATCACACCGATCACTCGGCCCCGAACGATCAACGGCACCGCAATCTCCGAGCGCACCGCCTCCACTGCGGGAAGGTATCGGGGATCTTTCGATACGTCGCCGACGCGAATCGCCTGGCCCAACGACGCGGCTGCGCCGATGATTCCGTCTCCCGGCGGAATCCGCCAGTTCTCGATCACTTCGGGGCGATGGCCGATCGCGAATCGGACATAGAGGTTTCCCGTTGCCTCCTCCGGAAGAAGAACAGCGAAAATCTCATAGTCAATGAGCCGCCGCACCTGCTGTGCCGCGCTGGCCAGAACTTGATCCAAGTTCAGTGAAGCATTGATTTCCTGGCTGATCTCGGATAAGACCGCGAGCGTTTCGGCAGGGATGTCGTTCAGCGACTTGACATTGGGCGAATTCATTTCAATGAGTGCACCCGCTCGTGCGGTGCGGCAACCGCCTCGGTGTGCGCCAGCTTTGTCTCGATCACCTCTTTGGCGCGGGTGCGAGGACACCCATTATAGCAAGCGCACCAAGTGTCCCTTAACTTGATGGATTACGGACCACATTGCTCCGTCGAGCGACGAGCGGTCTCGTCATACCTGCGCGGGAGGTAGCGACAACACACACACATCCTTCAGGTTTCGATATCGTTCGGCATAGTCCAAGCCGTAACCAACGACAAACTCGTTCGGGATTTTGAACCCGATGTAGTCTGCCTTCACCGGCTGAATCCGACGCGACGGCTTGTCGAGTAGCGCTGCCACGCGAAGCGATTTCGGCTTGCGTTGTTTGAGAACTCTCAGAAGATAGTTAAGCGTCAGGCCGGTGTCGAGGATGTCTTCTACGAGAATCACATTCAAACCCTTAATGTTCGAATCGAGGTCCTTGAGGAGACGGACCTGGCCGGAACTGTCTTTGCCCCGGCCATAGCTGGACACTGCGATGAAATCGATGGAAGTTTCGAGATCGATTTCGCGCACAAGATCGGAAAGAAAAATACACGCGCCCTTAAGAACTCCAATCAGGTGGATTCGCTGGCCTTTGAAGTCGCGGCTGATCCGATGCGCCACCGCTTTCACACGTTTTTCGATCGACGCGTGACGAATCAGCACTCTCAATTGCTCTTCGTTTTGAATAATCATCTTTTGCGCGACCTCGCGATGAGGCCGCTTAGTCTATCCCACGCGCATCCAGCGAACAAGGTTGGTTCAGGCTCGGAGTTTTCCAGGCATTCATTCAAGGCAGTGCTAGAGTAAGACGCCGAAGGGAATCTCCAAAGCCTCGAAATCAAGGGAAGGTCGGATGGTGCCAGCGCGCGTATCGGAGTTTACGCTCGAAGAGTTTCGCAAGTCTGCGGCGAGCGAGGAATCGGTTCCGGCCGGAGTCGCCATCGCGGCGGTCTCTGCGAGTCTTGCCCTCGGACTGCTTGCAAAAGTCCTTACGATTGCCGGACGACGAAGAGACTTTGGCGGCGATCCGTCGCAGACTGAAGCACTAGCCAAAGCAGCAAAAGATCAATCGGAAAGGATGTTGGCGTACGCCGAAGAGGATATCGCGGCGTTCAGTGCATACATCGCGAGCGTGAGAGGCTCCAATAAATCCGCTGGCGAACGAAAGGAACTGCAGCGCGCGCTCGATGCCGCGACTCGTAAGGCGATAGAAATTCCGATGGGAGCCGCTCGCGCGGCCGCCTCTGGAATCGGGCTTTGTGCCGACGCTGCGGGGTTGGTTCATTCTCTTGTTGCCGCGGATCTCGGCACGGCGGCGACTATTCTCAGTGCCGCGCAACGCGTGTTCCTCATGTGCGCGGACTCGAACCTAAAGCTGCTGGCTTCCGATCCAACCGAGTACGAAGCCCTGATGGTCGGTCGAAAAGAACTGGAGCTCAGCGCTCACCGGCAGGCCCAGTCGGTGCTGAGGCAAGTAACGACTGCAATTGAGACTGCCAATACCGATGGCGGCCGCAATCATTGACAGGATATCTAGGTTAGGACAGGCCAATCACGCGTCCGGTCGCTAGGTCGATGTCGATTTCGTAATAGCCGGGGCGCGTCGATAGGCCGGGCATCGTGCTCATGGCACCAAGCAAAGGATACAGGAAGCCTGCTCCGACGCTGGCGCGAATGTCTCGCACAGGAACGGTGAATCCAGTCGGCGCTCCTTTAAGGTTCGGATCGTGGCTAAGGCTCAGATGCGTCTTCGCCATGCAAATGGGCAGCTTGTCAAAGCCGAGGCGAGTGTACAGCTCGATCTTTTTCTCTGCCTCCGGCAGGTATTCGACGCCTGAGCCGCCGTACATGTCGCGGACGATAGTCTCGATCTTCTGCTTGATGCTGATATCGAGCGGATACAAGAATTTGAAGTTGCTAGTCTTCGAACACGCATCGACTACGGCCTTGCCCAACGCGACCGCGCCCGCGCCTCCTTCAGCCCAGTGATTCGACATCACGGCGTCGTGTGCGCCAGCGTCAATTGCCTTCTTTCGGACCAGCTCGATCTCGGCCGGCGTATCACTTGAGAACCGGTTCACGCCAACGACTACCGGAACGCCAAAGCGCTTCGCGTTCTGCACCATCTTCGCAAGGTTCGAGCAACCCTTCTCGAGCAACTCCAGGTTCTCTTCCGTATAGGCGTGAGCTAAAGGCTGGCCCGCGACGACCTTCGGACCGCCCCCGTGCATCTTCAGCGCGCGAATCGTAGCCACCATCACGACGCAGTTCGGAATCAGGCTGCTGTAGCGGCACTTGATGTTGAAGAATTTTTCCATCCCGATGTCAGCGCCGAATCCCGACTCAGTTACTACAAAGCCGTCCGGTCCGACGAGCTTGAGCGCGATCTGGTCTGCCACAATCGACGAGTTTCCGTGGGCGATGTTCGCGAACGGGCCCGCGTGAACGAATGCCGGAGTGCCTTCGAGCGTCTGCATCAGGTTGGGGTAGATCGCGTCTTTCATCAGCACCGTAAGCGCTCCGCCGACGCCCAGGTCGTCAGCCGTCAGCGCTTCGCCAGCCGTGTTCGTGCCGAAAACCATCCGACCAAGTCGCTCGCGCATGTCTTGGAGGCTGGTCGTGAGTGCGAGAATCGCCATGATTTCGCTGGCGACCGAAATGTCGTAGCCAGTCACTCTCGTGACGCCCTTCTCTTCCGGTCCCTGACCGACCGTGATCTGCCGCAGCATCCGGTCGTTCGTGTCGGTCACCCGACGCCACGTAATGCTGTTGACATCGATGTCGAGGCGCGCGAAGCGGGCGCGCTCCTCGGCTGTTAGCTCGCTCGGGTTCGTCTTGTTGATGCCGAGCTTTCGCAGCCGGCGAAGCATGACAGGAGAAAACCGCCGGCTGCCGTCTTTGGCCGGTGGACACAGGCGCTCGAACAGCGTCTCTGCGTTCTGAGACTTCTCGTGAAACCAGCGCGTATCGATCGCCGCAGCCATCAAGTTGTTGGCTGCCGTGATCGCGTGGATGTCGCCGGTAAGGTGGAGGTTGAATTCCTCCATCGGGATGATCTGGCTGTAGCCGCCGCCGGCCGCACCGCCCTTGATTCCGAATGTCGGACCCTGGCTGGGCTGCCGCACGCAAGTGAAAACCTTCTTGCCGAGATGCGCTCCTAAAGCTTGGCTGAGACCCACCGTCGTCGTGGTCTTGCCTTCACCCAGTGGAGTCGGCGTAATAGCTGTCACGACGACGTACTTGCCATTGGGACTATTTTTCAGCCGGTCGCGAACCGAAAGGCGAACCTTTGCCTTGTTCTTGCCATAAAGCTCCAGCTCTTCGGGCAATATCCCGGTTTCCGCAGCGATCTTGTCGATCGGGATGGGCGTCGCTGCCTGCGCGATTTCGATATCGCTCGGCACGCGCGCAAGAATGTTCTGAAGCTTGTGGGGCATTTCCCTTTCCTCCCGATGGCGTCAAATATTGACCGCGGAATCCCACCAACCGCCTGGGCTCAAGCGTCGAGCAATCGTACGGTTTCCCTGAAGCCCTTAACGCGAACGAGTACCCTATATGCGGCGTTCTTTGATGTCAAGAATTCCACGGCGCGATGGAACAAACGTACCCGAAACTAGGACCAGAACCTAGGCAGCGGCAAATCAGCCGGCGTGCTCCGCATGTGCCGCATGCTGCCCGTGTTTGCGCCGATGGAATTGCGACCTTTCGGTTGAACCTTCGAGCGCAATCGTCGACGCCTTGCCGCTAGTAATGGCGTTCTGCACTGCGTCGAAATACCCCGTGCCAACGAATTGCTGATGCTTCACAGCTTCGTATCCGCAAGCTTCCTCGCTGTGAAACTCCTGATCCTGAAGCCTGCAATACGCGGTCATACCCTGCTCCCTGAACCCGCGTGCAAGTTCGAACATGGAGTGGTTCAGCGCATGGAAACCTGCGAGCGTGATGAACTGGAATTTGTAACCGAGTGCAGCCAATTCGCGCTGGAAGCTCGCGATTGTCGCGTCGTCCAAATTCTTTCGCCAGTTGAAGGACGGTGAGCAATTGTACGCCAGTATCTTGCCTGGGAACTCCGCGTGCACGCCATCGGCAAATTCGCGTGCCTCGTTCAGATCGGGCGTGGACGTCTCGCACCAAATCAAATCTGCATAGGGAGCGTACGAAATCGCACGCGCGATGGCTGCCTGCGTTCCGCTTCGAACGCGATAGAAACCTTCCGACGTGCGGTCATCGGTAATGAATTCGGCATCGCGCGGGTCGGAGTCATCCGTAAGAAGTGTGGCGCTCTCGGCGTCGGTGCGGGCAATGATAACGGTCGGCACGCCCAATACGTCTGCGGCCAGCCGCGCCGCTACAAGCTTCTGTATGGCCGATGCTGTTGGCACCAGCACTTTGCCGCCAAGGTGGCCGCACTTCTTTGCGGACGACAATTGGTCTTCGAAATGAACGCCCGCGGCCCCGGATTCAATCATCGCCTTCATCAATTCGAACGCGTTGAGGTTGCCGCCGAAGCCGGCTTCAGCATCGGCAACCAGCGGCGCGAACCAATATGTCTCGCTCCGACCTTCCGAATGATGGATTTGATCCGCGCGCACCAGTGCCTGATTGAGACGCCGTACGAGATTCGGCACGCTGTCCGCTGGGTATAGGCTCTGATCCGGATAGGTCTGCGCGGAATCGTTCGCGTCGGCAGCAACCTGCCATCCGCTTACGTAGATTGCCTTCAGGCCCGCGCTGACCTGTTGAACCGCTTGATTCCCGGACATGGCACCCAACGCTGGGACGAGCGATTCCGTGTGCAACAGATTCCAGAGTCTTTCAGCGCCGAGGCGCGCGAGCGTATGCTCGATGTGAATGGAGCCGCGGAGTCTGGCGACCTCCTCGGCAGAGTACGGGCGCGATATTCCGGTCCAGCGCGGATTTGTCCGCCAATCTGATTCGAGACTGAGCGGTCGGCCATTTGGGTGCGACATCTTAATTTCTCCTGATCTGCTATGTTGCGGCCTCGAGCGCGCCTATGGTTCTAGCCACGCAGCTGTTACGATGTTTATCAAGAGCTAACTAAGCTGAGTTAATGCAGAGGGGTCGCCGGCGTAACCCGGCGAAAATTCAGTCGCCCGGAAGGCCTTTTAGGCTCAACTCCTGAAGCTTGGAATACGACGGCACAGGAAGACTGCGAGGGCTTCGCAGAAGCAGTTTTTCGACAAAGACGATCATAAACACGACCATTTTGCCCTGTGGTGCGGCTTCAAGTCAATGAGAGAATGGTTACAGAACCATGAAATCGCCGGCTGCGCCGTCCACAGAGTCCGCATAAGTGCTTGAGATTCCGATTGTTTACAACGGAGCCGATCACCCCTTTTCATGGCGAACTGTCTATAATTGGCCCGAGAAAAGGAGCCCGCAATGTTCTATGAGCCGGGGAAAACCGCACACGGCCTGCCGCGCGACCCCTTTAAGTCATGCGTCGTGCCAAGACCAATCGGTTGGATCTCGACGATCAGCCGGGCCGGCACCCACAACCTAGCACCATTCAGCCAGTTTCAGAATCTGACTTTCGACCCGCCCTATGTGATGTTCGCAGCTAACCAGAACACGGAAGGTCAACGCAAGGATACGGTCATTAACACTGAATCGACAGGTCAGTTTGTCTGGAACATGGCCACGTACGAG
>DASPUN010000060.1:0-10805 GCA_035622875.1 Candidatus Acidiferrales bacterium | reverse complement strand
TCCAGCGAGCCTGGAGGCCGATCCAAACGCGGTGTCGCGCTTTCACGATCGCTACATTGCTCCAGAGATGCAATCTTACGTGCGAGTCTTCCGGTTCGGACACTTGCTGCTGATCCCCACGAGGTTGAACGATTCGATCTCAAAGCTATTTGTTATTGATACCGGCGCGCTCACGAGCATGATTTCACCCGAGGCTGCACGCGAGGTAACGAAGGTCTCAGGTGACGATCAGACGAAAGTAAAGGGGCTGAGCGGCAACGTGAAAGACGTGTTTCGCGGAGACGAATTGACGCTGACCTTCGGGAACCTTCGCCAGAAGATTCAGGACATGATCGCTTTCGACATGAAGCCGCAGAGTGATTCGATCGGGACGGAAGTCTCCGGCACGCTAGGATTCACGGCCCTTCGCATGCTCGACATGAGGATCGATTATCGCGACGGCCTCGTCTCGTTCACCTTTGACCCAAACCGATGGAGACGATTTCAGTAGGAACCGTGAGGCAATGACGTGCGAGGCCACGCTCCTATATCAGCGGGGGTTCGTAGATGTAGGCAAGGCCGTCGGCGGTGACGGCGTAGGCTTTCGAGCCATCGAGCGACCAGCGCAAATCGACGATGCCTTCGGCCGCATATTCGTCGACCGCCGCCAGAGTGTTCAAGTCGGCGACGAACAGCCGGCCCTTCGCGGAATTTCTGAGCCACGAACTGAAGCAGAGGCAAATCGGCAGGTGCGGATGGCATGCGACGAGTTCCGCTCCGAACGGCAGCGACTCGATGTCCAGGCTCCCGGACGTAAGCCGATACGCCTGACCCGCCGAGCAATAGACCAGGTGACGGCTGTCATGCGTCCACGCAAGACCCGTGACGCGCCCCTGAGCCTGAAACGCCTGCTGCCTGCGCAGTGTAGGGACGTCGAGCATCACGATCGAATCATCGGCCCACTCGCCCTCGATTTCGACGACGCTCGCAATCGTACCCTCGTCGGGGCTGAACACGCAGCGGCCGAAACCCGAGAACGCGCCCTCATCGCCCAATTCGGCCTCGAATAGCTGGCCGCCGAACAGTTCATCGAACGACCGCGGGCCGCCTGCTTCGCTGAGCGGCGCGCCCGCGAACGGCAGCCGGTCCTTCGCCTCCCGAGCCGACTCCCAGAGCCTGACGCGCGCCTCAGCGCCTCCGCCGCACGCGGACGCAAAATATCTCCCGCTATCGGACCAAGCGAGCCATTCCGGAAAATGCGAGAACGAGCCGAAGCTGCCGAGCGAACTCTTGGCATGAAGATCGAAGGCGTGGAGATGCAGACTCCATCCCGGCCACGCCGCGATTAAATAGCGCCCCGAGGACGACCAGGCGAAGGCAGCGGGCTGTCCCACTGGCGAAGCCGCCAGCTCGCCGGGGACGGAAAGCGTCATCGTGGGCGTGGCGAGCTCGATGTCGTAGAGGGCGATGCGCTCGGTGCCGTGGCGCACGACGGGCGAAGCTGCGCAGAGCTGCCCCGCCGATGAAATCGCGAGACGCGGCGCGCGCCCCGTGAAGACTTTCTTGATCAGCCAGTTCGAATCGCGCGCCAGGTCGCGCAGGCCGCGGGAGACGAGCGCGGCCGACCGCACCGCCAGCGCCTGCGATGGCGCGGGGACAATCTCTTCGGTCGACGATGGCGGCCGGCTGGCCATCAGCGGGAATTCTCCGAGGGTTTCTCGAGGCGCTCCTTGGCAAGCGCGATCTGCTCGTCCACTTTGGCGATCATTTCTTTCAGCGTGTTGCGGCCGGTTTTGTCCGCTTCATCCACGCGCAGCTTGAGCTGGTAGAGATCGGAGCGCAGCACCTCCTGCATCTCGGCTTCGATTTCAGCGAGGCGGCTGCGCGCCTGACTGACGCGCCGGATCACGCGGATGAGTTCGGCACCCGGGCCTTCGCCTTCGACGGCTTCGGGACTGTGCTCGTATTCGGTGAGTATTTTCACCAGCCGGTCCTGATCACCGCGCTCGTAGGCCTGATTGGCCTCGGCCATCAATTGCTGGCGTCTGGCGCGGTCGTTGCGATCAGAAGTTAGATCGGGATGGATTTTTTTTGCGACGTCGCGGTAGAGGCGCTTCATTTCGGGCGTCGACTTGAAGGCGCGGGGCTCCTGCGCGGCTTTTTCGCCGGCTGCCGATTTGGTCTCGTCGGCGCGGGCGCGGGCTTCGCGGGCGGCCTGCTGCGCGCGCTCATTTTCGGGCTGTTCGTGCGCCAGGCGCTCGGCGAGGCGCGCTTTCCATTCGTCGAGCTCGGCGTAGCGAGAGCCGACAAAGTGGAGGTACTGGCGCTCGAAGGCGCCGAGTTCGGCGCGGAGATTGGCGGAGCGCAATTCGCGCTCGGCGAGCTCCGCTTCGAGCCCGGCCTGCTCTTCGCGCTTGCGAGCGAGTTCCTGCTCCTCCGGCTTGACGGAGGATGGTCTGACCATCCCCTGCGGCTCAGCCGCTTTCGGCGCCATATTGTTCGCCTCTGAGAGGTGCCTTCTCTCAAATTTTACGATGTGGGCGGAACCCTTACGGCGGCGATGCCGACGCCAGTTTCCAGAACCGGAAACAGGCGCCTCCGAAAAGCGGGCCAAGCCAAAATGGCCCTGCGAGCGGCGGGCGCGGGGCAGAATTTCACACTTCGATAAAGGCCGGCGTCATAAAATCTCGCGTACGAGATCTACCGGGAGGACGAATCCGATGGCAGAAACTGCCGAGCAGTATCGACAGCGAATGTTCAGCCACGTCGATCGCAAGGATCCACTCAAGATGCAGGCCGCAGCGCCTGTGCGGCTGGCGAAGCTGCTGAAAGGGGTGTCGCCGGCCAAGGCGCGGAAGCGGCCGGCCCCGGGAAAGTGGTCGATCGCGGAGATCGTCTCGCATATCGCGGACACAGAGCTCGTCGTTGGCTACCGGATTCGCGCGATTCTCGGCGAGCCGGGAACGCAGATCATCGGCTTCGATCAGGATGTCTGGGTGACTGCGCTGCACTATGACAAGCGCGATTTGAAGAAATCGTACGAACAGTACCGCGCATTGCGCGAAGCGAATGTGGCGCTGCTGAAGTCACTTGCGCCCGAGCAGTGGAAACACCACGGCATGCACAGCGAGCGGGGCCCGGAATCGGTCGAGACGATCGTCAAAATGATGGCGGGCCACGACATCAATCACTTCCAGCAGATCGAACGCATACTCGCGGCGAAAAAGTAGAGGCGCCGAAGCGCGACGGAATTTAGGCGTTGTCGATCTGCGCGCGCTGCAGCTTATCGGAATAATCGACATACACCGTCTTCCACTCGGAGTAGAAATCGAGCGCGGCCAGGCCGGCTTCGCGGTGGCCGTTGCCCGTATTTTTCGTCCCGCCGAAGGGCAGATGCACTTCGGCGCCGATGGTGGGCGCATTGATGTACGCGATGCCGGTCTCCAAATCGCGCTGCGCGCGGAAGGCCTTGTTGACGTCGCGCGTGTAGATCGAAGCGGAGAGCCCGTAGGTCACGCCGTTGGCGATGTCGATGGCTTCGTCGAACGTGCCGAATGGAATCACCGCGACGACCGGCCCGAAAATTTCCTCCTGGCAAATTCGCATCTTCGCGTTGCAATCGCTGAACACGGTCGGCTCGTGGAACCATCCCTTTGCAAGCGCGCCGGATTCCAGGCGATGGCCGCCGGTCGCGAGCTTCGCGCCCTCGGATTTGCCGATTTCGACGTAGCTCATCACGGTCTTGAGCTGCTGCTCGTTGATGCACGGGCCCATCTGCGTCGCCGCGTCGAGGCCGTCGCCGACCTTCAGCTTCTTCACGCGCTCGACAAACTTCTCGACGAATTCGCCGTAAACCTTTTTGTGTACGGCGACGCGGCTCGCGGCAGTGCAGCGCTGGCCAGTGGTTCCGAAACCGCCCCAAACCGCACCTTCGATGGCGAGCTCCAAATTCGCGTCGTCCATCACGATGATGATGTTCTTGCCACCCATTTCGAGATGGCACTTCTTAAACGTCGGAGCGCAGGCCTGGCTCACGATGCGGCCCACTTCCGTCGATCCGGTGAAGCTTAAGAGATCGACGCCGGGATTATCGAGCATCGGCGCGCCCGCCTGCGGCCCATCGCCGAAGACGACGTTGAGTACGCCCGGCGGCAATCCTGCTTCGGCGAGCGCCTGCGTGAGGTTGTAGGTGGAAAGCGGAGTGTCCTCGGCAGGCTTCAGGACGATGGTGTTGCCGCAGACCAGCGCAGGCATCGCTTTCCACGACGGAATCGCCATCGGAAAATTCCACGGAGTGATCATCCCCGCGACGCCGATGGGCGCGCGAACCGCCATTGCGAACTTGCTCGGCAGCTCCGAGGGTGCGACGTGGCCGAACTGCCGGCGCCCTTCACCGGCCATGAGGTAAGTCATGTCGATGGCTTCCTGCACGTCGCCGCGCGTTTCGGAGAGAATCTTGCCCATCTCGCGCGTCAT
Source organism: Candidatus Acidiferrales bacterium (assembly GCA_035622875.1). Taxonomy (GTDB): domain Bacteria; phylum Acidobacteriota; class Terriglobia; order Acidiferrales; family UBA7541; genus Palsa-295. The sequence goes on along the minus strand of DASPUN010000060.1, from coordinate 6,350 downwards.
GTCGCGCGCGTAGTCTTCTTTGCGCTCGATCAGGATTTCCGCTGCGTGGAACAAAATCTCAGCGCGCTTGGGCGCCGGCACGAGCCGCCATTTCTTGTACGCAGCCTTCGCCGCGTCGACCGCATCCTGCACGTCTTGCGCGCCGGAAGCGGGAAACATTCCGACAAGCTCATCGCGATTCGCGGGATTGCGATTTTCGATGGCCTTGCCGCCGCGCGCTTCGACCCATTCGCCGTTGATGTAGTTTTTGAAGACTTTCGGGGCAGACGCAGTAGCCATGCGATTCCCTCCTCTGCTGACGTCAGTGATTCGATGTGCGGTTTGGGCGTTGCGATTCGGCGCCGCGATGGATCGGAAACGCTAGGTTAGCAACCGCGCGTGCAAGCGTCAACGCGCGCAGACTATTGCTGTGCGGGCTTGGACTCGGTGGAAGTCGCGCCGGAAGCACCGGCGTTGGAACTGGCGGGAGGTGTCGAAGGTGAAGGCTGAGATTCTTGACTCGAAGCCATTGAGCAGCAGGAGGAAGCCGGTTTATCTCCTAATGATGACGAGCTCGACGGTGACATCGAGCAGCAGGCCGGAACGATCGGTTTCGGCGCCGCTACGCCGGCGATATCTGAGCCGAGACCGAGCTTTTGAAGCGTCGGCGCATCGAGCTTTCCGTCTGCGTCGAGGCCGTTATCTGACTGAAATTTTTCTAACGCCGCGACCGTGCTTGTATCGAGTTTGCCGTTGGGATCGCCCTTGTAGTAGCCCTCGCGTGCGAGCGCCGACTGAATCTCGGAGATGCGGTCGGATGTGGGCGCCTTCTGGCCCGGCTGGCGCTTTGCGGAGTGCTTGTGCTTATGAGTTGGGTGCTTGGTCGTGGTCGACGTTGAAGAACTTGACGCGCTGGTCGAGGACTGAGCCCCGCGCGCTATGGGCGCGCATGCAAGAGCGAGAGACGCGGCAATGGTCAGCCATCTCATGGTTCGTAGCCCTCAAAATTGACGCTGAATTCCCTTCCCGCGCTGCCTGGTACATCGCCCCGTTGTTCAATTATCCCAATTCCCTAGCGCGACTCCAACTGTCCTGACGGACAGACCGCCTATCGAGCAATGGCTGCTGCGTAAGACCTTAGCTTCAGTCTTTCTTCGCCCAGCCGGCGGCGCGAACGACCTTCACCATGATGAAGGCAAAGATGAAATAGCACAAAAAACTGAAAACCGGCGTAAGACCGAGATAAGCGATCCGCTGGCCGTGCGAGAATAGGCCCTCGACCAGACTGCCGAACAGAGCCGCCACGATCGAGCAGGGCAAGAGGCCCGCGTACCACCCGAGCTGCACACTCGGCCCGCCTGGGTGTGCCACAAGCACGAGCAGCGCCGCCAGTCCCAACAACACAGCCGCCGCGAGGCCTGCCCGGAGCCAGTCGCTCATGCCGCGATTGACCTGCAGCTACTCAATGTTCGCGCCGCTGGCCTGAGCCTGGTCCTGAATCGCGCTGATCTGGCTTTCGAGTTCGCTTTGGCGGCCGTAGAGGTTCTGCTGCATGTTCGTTGTCAAATTCCCACCCCAGCGAGAGTCAGGCTGCAGCAGTGCGATATTCCGGGACGCTGTATCGGATTGCATCGCGGCGATTGTGTTCCGGGTCTGCGCCAATTCATCCGCGAGACCGCGGTATCGCTGCACCAGAGCAGCCCGTTCTTGCTGGGGGGTGAGCGGAGTCTCGGCGCTCACGCGGCCCCGCCCTTCGACAAGAATTCCCGGCGGCATGTCACTCTCGCGGGCAGTGTCGCCGACGGCGTCGATCTCCGCGAGAATTTCGTGCCTGCGCGCGTCCAGCTGCGCGATCAGGTTATCGGTCGTAATGCCTTCGCAAGGGGCGACGACGTTGAGTCCTGTCGGGAGGCCCTTGCTCGTCGCGCGGAAATTCCGCAGCGCTTCTTCGCGGGCCGAAAGTTCCGCCAATGCGCTCTCGAAAGCGCCGAGCTGCTGCGCGTACCACTGCGGATTCTGCTCCCGCGCAATGGGTGCCGCCGAAACCGTCTGCCTGGCACTTGGAACCGACGGGGCCGCCGGTTGAGGCTGCGCGGTCTGCGCTGGCGACTCAAATCGCGGGCCGAGAGCTTCCACATCCTCGTTGGTCCACACTTTGACATCGCGCACGGGTTTCGGCGAGGCCGGCGCAGGTGAACTCGTACCGCCGGCAGCCAAAGCCACGGCCGGAATCATCAGCAGGAAGCTTGCAAATAGAGCCGAACGAAAGCCGAGAGGTCGGAAAATTCGCATGGTGCAGACTCCCCCATTCCCAAGGATATTTGCGGGGAGCCGGAGTATGGCACGCCCAGCCCGGCGCTGACAAGCTGTGGGCTCTAGGGCTTTGCTGCCGGAACGGTCCCAGCTAGAAAGAGCGTCAGCACCTGATTGGATTGCGACCGCCGCGCGATCCGGAAGAGCACGTCTTGCCCGGCCTTGAGTTTTGCCATTTGCGTGCGGTAGTCCGCCATCGAGCTGATCGGCAAGTGATTGATCTCGACGATTACATCGCCGCGCGTGAAGCCGACGTCCTCCGCGAAGCTGGCAGGATCGACCTCCGTCACTACCACGCCGCTCAGCTTGTCCATATCAAGCTTGTGCGCGAGTTCGGGCGTGAGGTCTTCGGCGTGCAGGCCAAACTGGCTCGGCTCTTCGGCTTTATCGGGTTGCTCCTCGTCATTCTGGGCCGACTGCGGGAAGAGCTTCGCGCGATCGGCGACAGTGAGCGTGACATCTTTCGCCTGTTTGTTGCGGACGTATTGCAGATCGACGCTCTGGCCGATGGGTGTCTGCGCAATCGGATTGACGAGGTCCGCACCGCTGCGCACGGCGTGGCCGTTCACTTGCGTGATCACGTCGCCAGCCTGCAATCCGGCCTTCTCCGCCGGGCTGCCCGGCTCGACAGCTTCGATCACGATCCCGTACGGGGCGCCCAATTCCTTCATGAGGACCGGATTATTGCTGTTTTCTTCCTGGAATGTGACGCCGATGGACCCGCGCACCACCTTGCCGGTGGTGATCAACTGGTTGTAAACCGAAATTGCGGTGTTCGACGGCAGCGCAAATCCGACGCCTTCAAATCCGCGGCTGCCCGTGTAGATCGCGGTGTTGATGCCGATGACCTCGCCCGCCATGCTGACCAGCGGGCCGCCGGAATTGCCGGGATTGATTGCCGCGTCGGTCTGAATGAATCGCTGAAACTGCTGGCCAACGTTTGCGCGGTCCTTCGCGCTGACGATTCCCGCGGTAACCGTGGAGTTCAAGCCGAACGGGCTGCCGAAGGCAAGCACCCAGTCTCCCACCTGCACGCCATCGGAATTGCCGAGCTTCGCGACCGGCAGATCGTGGTCCGCGTCGATTTTGATCACGGCGAGATCGGTGTCCTTGTCGGTGCCGATCACTCGGGCGGCGTAGTGCATCCCGTCGCCATCGAGAGTGACTTGAATCTTCGTCGCCTCGTCGATCACATGGTCGTTGGTGAGTATGAAGCCGCGCTTATCGATGATTACTCCCGAGCCGAGGCTTCGCTCGGCATCGGGGCCGTCCTCGGGTGAATCGAAAAAGCGATCGAAGAAGTCCTGGAAGGGGTCGTTCTTCCCGCGCGGAGTCTTGCCGCCGCCCTTGGGCTTTTCGATGACCTGCGTAGTCGAAATATTGACGACCGCGGGGCCCAGACTCTTGCTGATGCTGGCGAATGCGCTGGAAAGGCTAATGGGATCGGGAACGGCCAGCAGCGTCGCGCCATTGGGCGCCTGCGCGCGAGTCGCCAGCGCGCGCCCGGAGATTACGCTGCCAATGAGGATGCCGATGCAGAGCGTGATCGTGACGAGGAGGAACGCAAACGACTTTCGGTGTCGTAACCAGCTCCACAACTCCCGAATTTGGATCCCCATCCTCGTGCTCCTTTGCTGCGACTCGGCCGGGCTGAACGGCCAGTATAGCACCCCTTGGGATGGGGCAACGGCGCGTCTCGGCGACGCTTGCCGTGACCGCCACGGCCCATTTCGTCGCCGAAGCCTTCGCTGTTGTGGCCGAGCGCATCCTCGGCATCTTCAGTTCGTCACGCGATTTGCCAACGAGCAAGGGCAGCGGTACATTCTCTGGGCTCATAGTTGCCTACGCAACGACCGCTGTCTCGGGGCGGATCCCTATCGGAAGGCCAACGGAATGAAAATCGACTTCGGCGTGATCGATCACGTGGACCGGCAACACAAACCGATCCACGAAACCTACGACAGCCGGCTGAAGCTGCTCGAAGTCTGCGACAAGGCCGGCTTCTACGCCTATCACGTGACCGAACACCATTTCACGCCGCTGGGCCTCGCGCCGTCTCCGCTGATCTTCTACGCGGCGGCTTCGCGCATTACGCAAGACATCCGGTTCATTCCGCTCGTGTTGATCACGACGCTCTACAATCCGCTCCGCCTCTCCGCTGAAATCTGCATGCTCGACCATCTGACGCACGGACGGCTCGAAATCGGCACGGGCCGCGGCGTTTCCGGCGTCGAGCTGGGCTTTTACAACGTCACTGAGCAGGAAGCGCCAGCGATTTACGGAGAATCCCTCGCCGTGCTGATGGCCGCGCTGACGCAGGACGTGGTGGACTATCACGGCAAGTATTTCAACTACACGAATGTGCCGATTGAGATGAAGCCGTTGCAGAAGCCGCATCCCGCATTGTGGTACGCGACCAATACGCCGGAAAGCGCCGTGCGCGTGGGAAAGCAGAACATGAACCTTGCGTGCCTTGTGGCATCAAAAGAGGCCCGCACCACGATCGATGCGTTCCGGGGTACCTGGAACTCGGCGCATGGCGGAAAAGGGCTCAAGATGCCGCGGGCCGGCGTTGCGCGCAATCTCTACGTCGGAGAGAACGATCGGGACGCGCGCGAGCGCGGAATGTTCGGCAACAAGGGCTTCTACGAGAGCCTGGTATACCTCTGGCGGAAGTACCACGCGACGCATTCGACTCTCGAGGACGTCCTGCGCGCCAGCGAATCGACGCTCTACACGGGAACGCCGGCCGCCGTCCGCGCGCGAATCGAGGAGGATTTGGAAATCAGCGGCGCCGACTATTTCATGGCGCGCTTCGCGTACGGCGACCTCACGCATGAAGAAAGCATGCGCTCGCTCGAGCTATTCATTCACGAAGTGATGCCGCACTTTCGCAAGTAGCGGCACCACTTCGTTTCCTACCCGTTACAGCGAACGCAGGAAATTCAGCAGGTCCTGTTGTTGTTGCGGACTCAGCGAGTTGAACAGCGAGATCACGCCGTTCGCTTCCGAGCCGTTGCTCGCATGGGCTTGAATCGCTCGCAGCAAGCCGCCGTTGGCCGGAGTTGCGCGTCCGTCATGCAGAAAGAAGACGCGCTGCCCGACGCCCCACAGCGGCGCCGTGCGGAACTCGTCGGGGCCGGCAGAGCCTTGCGACACGTTGTCCGCAAGTCCTGCGCCCATGTGGTGCACCAGAAGATCGGAAAAGAGAGCCGCGTTCTGGTTGTTTAGCTTGGACGCCAGCGCGGAACTCGACGTCGGCAGCACGGGCGTGTGGCAAAGATCGCAGTGAATCTGAGAGAAGACGGCCCGCCCGTTCTGAATCGATTGCGGCGGCGGATTGCCGGGAATCCCGCTCGCGGATGGCGCCGGCGGCGCCAGAAATCTCATGAACGTCGCGAATCCGACTACGTCACTTGGGATCTTCGTTCCGGACTGGTCGAAGTTCGTCGAGTCTTCCGGAGTGCCGTTGAAAATGCACGAGGCGGGCGGATTCGCGCGCTCGTTCGGGAACAGCTCGTTGGTCACTCCAATTTCCACGTTGTAGGCTTCGCCCGCAAAAACCTCGAGCGACTTGTTCTGCGCCTTCCATCCGAACCGTGTGATCGTGCCGTCGTTGCCGCTGTAGTTGGGATGCCCGCTGATACCAAGTTGCGCTTTGAGCGCGGCGTTTGCATTCATGTTGGCGAGAATCGTCCCATCGGAGATGTTTTCGATCAGTCCGGCGCCAAACACCGGCGTCGGAATGCGGAAGATCACGTCGTTGAGCTGCAGCGCCAGGTCGTAGTTCGGCTGCGGCATGTTGCAACCGGGCGCGTCAGAGCGACCCGCGATCGTGAAGATGTTATGCACGCCGCCATCAGGCGTCGACGTTAGCCTGCCGCTCGGACTAATGACGAAGGGAAAGCGCGTTTCTCGCACGGGTCCGTTCGCCGTGATGAAGGAAGGCAGCACGTTTATCGCACCGGCGTCCGATGCGACTTGCACCTGGGGATTCGGTCCGATATACGGGTACGCGTTTGTGCTCGGGCTGGATCCTCCGATCGCCGGCTGGGCGT
>DASPUN010000059.1:0-2612 GCA_035622875.1 Candidatus Acidiferrales bacterium | reverse complement strand
CCGCAATCTCTGGACTTGGGATCCAGCACTCGCTCTTTCGGCCGAACCAGCGATAGCGTCGAGCGCCAATATAGTCGTAGAGCTTGTCCGCCACGCTCGCGGGGACCCATATGAGCAAATAGTAGAGGAGCGGCCAGGCACCCCCGAGACGTTTGCAGATCTGCAGCGCTGCCTGTGATTTTCTGTGAACCTTCCCGTCGATCACGACTAACACCGAGCCCATCGGGTCGTGCTTGTTGTGGAAACGCTGAAGCAGCTCCCGTGCAGCCGCAGATTGCAGCGACGCGAAATTAAAATGACCCGATGGGTCGTTGCGAATGATCCACTGGATGGTGTTTTCGCACAGGTTGCAGACGCCATCAAAGAGAACCACGGAATGTGATTGTTCCGCCTTCATGCCTCGGATGCGCTAGTGACGGCAGTGATTCGGATGAGGTTCGTCGACCAGCCGGAAGGACATCAAGTGACGTTCCAGCCACGATTGCGGGGTGAAGTTTTCCTCGGCGAACTTGATCAGCGACTGCCGATCATTGACGAGATAAGTCACGTCACCGATGCGAGCCTTGAGCGGGAGAACGAGCGGTTCAATGGTCGTGAAGCGCCCCTCGAGGGCGAACAGCACGATGCCCTGCTTGTCATCCTTCGCTTTCTGCAAAGATGGGTTCCCGGACTCCTCGATGTACGCGATCTTGTCCTGATACGGGAATAGATGTATCGGCCGGGTGATGATGTAATGATTCGACACGCCACCCTCAGTCCGCAGCCCGCTGAACATCGCAAGGGCCCCTCCAGTTCCGAGCCCGATATAAGGGCTGAGGCAATACAGAAAGAAGGACGCCGGAACCATGTTGGCAAGAGCGAAAGGCGACACCAGGCGGTACGACGCATCCCCCGGCCGCGCTTGCCCATGCCTGCCGACGAGCGACAGCAGCGATATCCCGAAGGCGGCAAACAGGAGGTTCACCAGATATCCCCGGTGTGTCACGCCCATGTGCAGCGCCAGCACGACCTGCAGGACGACAAACAGGATCGAGGCAGAACGGAAGGTTCGGACGTCTTTCAGCCAGGCCGGCACCCAAGGGTCGGCGTAGACGCGCCTGCCAAAGCTCGACGGCAGGAAGAGCGAATGCAGGGCCATCGCAAAAGCCGAAAAGTGGGCCAGCGTTCCAAAAGCGGAAGTGCCCACCATGAAATGAAAGGACATTCCGAGCAGCATGCCGTAATACTTGGTCCGCGCCGAGAACAGGAGCAGCATGGCGGCGAATTCGATAACCAGCGTCCCGTAGATCGCAAGGCATTGAATCCGGACATCGTCGAGGATGCGCTCCGGCAGCGGAAATCCGTTCAGGAACGGCAAGGCGCAGCTCGACTGCGGGCTCAGAAAACCCGCGTTGATCTTGTGGAAGGTACCGTAGAAGTACATGATGATCAGCAGCCATCGCCCGATTGGACTGTAGAGCTCGAACATTTCAGTCGTGGCAATCTTGATCGTCCGTCTGCTGAACGCGGCATAGCAGTAGGTGAGGACGATGCTGAGGCTGAGCAGCAACTCCATGACCTGGTGATCGGCGACACGCGGAAAGCGCACGCCGATTGCAACCAGTTGCCCCACGGCGAACAACAGTAATGCCCCCGTCTTGTTTGGGGCCGTTGCCGCAATCAACGCCGTGGAAATCGACAGGAAGATGAGCGGCGTACCAAGCGGGTCATAGCGAAACCAGTGAGTGGAGATCTCCTCGGCCGAGGACGTGTAGTGCCAGATCGAGGAAATGGCGAGAAGCCATACGAACACCGATGCGGTGCTCGGTCCGTAGGGCGGCTCTGGCCGCGTGTGCGAATTCAGCATGTGAGCAGCACTCTATGCAATGTAAGTAACTCTATGTAACGTGTTACCGCTTGTAACTCGTGCGAAATTGTTCAGCACCTTGGCATGCAGCGAAATTTGTGCCGATGCGCGAGCGAGTGGTGAAGACATGCAGCCGAGTCAGCTGAGTCTTCGCGCATACGCGGAAGAAGAAACAATGAAAGACGGGCGTACTGCTTTGCAGACGGGATTACGTCGTCGCGAACGGAAAAGCCAGCCTGCGGAGCCAACGTTCGCGGGTCATGCGAACGCAGCAGCGTTAGTGCGACACTAGGGCCAGATCGCTTCCAGAGTTTGCGCGAGGCGAGCGCCTGCCTTGATCAGTTGCTGCCTTTGAACGGCTGCTCTCGTCTCGCTGTAGCCGTCGGGGAGCGTGACGAACCAATGATGTTCGACGTTCTCCTGCGAGAATGTCAGGCCTTTGAAAGCCGGCTTGGCGGCCACAAGCGTATCGGTAGCCCACTGTGTGGACCAGTTCGATACCGACCCGTGGGTGGATGCTATTTTCCGTGCCTCTGAAAGGATCTCGTCATCGAGTCGGGCGGCAGAAAGATCCTCGCTGACATGGTCCCACTCGAAATGCAGCGAGTCCGAGCCATCCAGGATCTCGTTGCCGCCTCGCGTTTCGGTGTTGGGGTCGAATGATCCGTGATCCGGGTCCACCGGGTTCCCATCCTGATCCAGATAGATCGCCGCGACGTGAAGCGGCTGGTGGATATCGCCCGCGTAGTGGGACAACAGCCGCAGC
>DASPUN010000058.1:0-8709 GCA_035622875.1 Candidatus Acidiferrales bacterium | reverse complement strand
GTTATCCGACGCGATATAAAGGGGCCCTCCTTCTGGAGTAGGGTTTTGAGTGTTCGGCTCAACCCCATTCAGAAAGGAGCGCCCGTATGACTGGCACCAAATATATCGGCATGGATGTGCACAAGGAAAGTATTTCGATCGCGGTGAGAAATGCTGCCGGCAAGATCGTGATGGAATGCGTCATCGAGACGAAAGCGAGCACGATCCTGGAGTTTGTCGATGGGCTACGCGGAGACGTGCAGGTCACGTTTGAAGAGGGGAGTTGGTCGGCCTGGTTGTACGACCTGTTGAAGCCCCACGTGACGAGACTGGTGGTCTGCGATCCGCGCAGGAATGCTTTGTTGCAACAAGGCAATCAGAACGACCGCGTGGATGCGCGGAAGCTGGCCGAACTGCTACAGAACAACCAATTGCGCTCGGTCTATCACGGAGACCACGGCCTAAGAACCTTGAAGGAGCTGGTGCGCAGCTATCTCACCATCACCAGAGATCTCAGCCGGGTGATGACCCGAGTGAAGGCCCTCTATCGCGGCTGGGCCATTCCTTGTACCGGCAAGCAGGTCTATGCCTCGCGCCATCGTGCGGAGTGGCTTGGGAAGATCAGCGAAGCCGGAGTGCGCCGGCGGGCCGAGTTTTACTACCAACAGCTGGATGCGCTGAGATCGTTGCGCCAGGAAGTGCGAAGGGATCTGCTTGCGGAGAGCCGGAAGCACCAGGTCTGGAAACGGCTTTGCCAGATTCCGTCGATCGGTCCGATCCGAGCGGCGATGTTGCTGGGGATCCTGCAAACGCCGCACCGCTTCCGCACCAAGCGACAGCTGTGGACGTACAGCGGATTGGGGATCGAGGTACACAGCAGTGCCGATCACCAGGTGGTCGAAGGCCAGCTGCAACGGAAGAAGAAGCCGGTCGAGATTCGCGGGTTGAACGAGAACTGCAATCACGATCTGAAGAATTTGTTCAAGGGTGCGGCGGTGGTCGCCTCGATCAAGCCAGGTCCCTTCGAGAAGTTCTATGCGGCTTTGTTGGCCAAGGGCATGCGGCCGGAAATGGCGCGGCTGACCTTGGCCAGGAAGATTGCCACGATCGTTTTAATTGTGTGGAAGAGAGGGGTGTGCTTCGACGCCCAACATCTGAAACCACAAACAGCTTGAGTGTCTCGGACCGAGTCCGCTCCATCGTGGGGATCTTCTCTGGCGGTGTCCGTCGAGTTCTCGAGACACTCGGGTTCGAGAGCGAGTCTCAGCCGGTAAGTTAGGCTGCTGTGTGCCTCGGGCACAGAGTCTCCCATCCGACCCTAGGCCCTCTCGGATAACCCGAAAAAGCCATAGGCCATGAGTCTCCGATAGAACTATGGTCGCCACCTGACCGCCGTTCTGCTTTGCTGGTTTCGGAACTGACAGGCGTCGTCGCAACGAGGCGATGAAACCCGCTGGTAGAGAAAACCCAAACCGCTGGGCTACAGCGCCCCGCGACCGAGCTCGCGGTCCGGCAGGTCCGAACAGCTCTCGTTCATTCAGGTGGGCTGCGAAACAAGAAAAATTCCGGCCGCGGGAGAAGACTTTTTTCCTTGACTCCCTTTATAGAACCTACCGGGACTTTCTCCCGTTCACAACGAACCCTTTGCTAAAGGGTGCTTGACAATCGCGCCCTTCGAGAGCATCTTCCCGCCCACACGCCTACCTAGGGCGCATGTGACAGGTCCCCGTACTCGTCCCGTTCAGCTGGAGTTCGCAAATGATTTCGCAAGCAACAATCGAAGGGCTTAAATCCGCTATTCGGGGCCAAATTCTTCGTCCAGGCGAGCAGAGCTACGACGAAGCGCGGAAAATCCACAATGCAATGATTGACCGTCGTCCCGCGTTCATCGTGCGTTGTGCCGGGGTCGCGGACGTCATCGCAGCGGTCAAGTTTGCGCGCCAACACAACATTCTCGCTTCGGTTCTCGGCACCGGCCATCACGTGGCGGGCGTGAGCCTGTGTGACGACGGAATGGTGATTGACCTTCGCGCGATGAAAGGCGTTCACCTAAATCCGGGGGCCCGCACCGTGCGAGTGGAACCGGGCATCACCTGGGGCGAGCTGAATCACGAGTTGCAAGCGTTCGGCCTGGCAGCGACTGGCGGCTTCGTGGGCACCACGGGTGTCGGAGGGCTCACACTCGGCGGAGGCTTGGGGTGGATGGTGCGCAAATACGGCTGCGCGCTGGACAATCTCATCTCAGCGGATGTGGTCACCGCGGACGGCACGTTCTTGACTGCGAGTGTGAACGAGAATGCGGATCTATTCTGGGGCCTTCGAGGAGGCGGCGGAAATTTTGGCATCGTCACGTCCTTCGAATTCAAGGTTTACCCGGCAGGAACCGTGATGGCGGGACTCGTGCTGCATCCGCTCTCCAAAGGCCGTGAAGCCATGCGCTTCTGGCGCGAATACGAAAGAAGTGCCGCAGAGGAGATGAGCAATAGCGCGGTTCTTTTCACGGCCACGCCGGAACTGCCTTTGCCGGATACGCTGCGCCGGGAACCGATCGTGGCGATTGGCGGCGTGTTCGTGGGGCCGCTCGCGGACGCAGAGAAGGCGCTCCGGCCGCTCCGTGAATTCGGACCGCCCGGTGCAGACATTTATCAGCCGATGCCGTACAGCGCGGCGCAGGCGATGGCTGATTTCCTGTGGCCCAAGGGACTTCACAGCTACTGGAAATCAAGCTTCCTCCGGTCGCTCAGCGACGGCGCCATCGACACCATTCTCGACTTTTACGCAAGAACTCCATCGCCGCGCACTGTGATTGTCGTCGAGCATGACGGCGACGGCGCATTCGATCGCATCGCCGCCGACGCAACCGCGTTCGGACATCGCAATTGGCCTTACAACCTGGTAATCACCACTATGTGGGTGAACGCGTCGGAGACAGAGGCGAATATTCGCTGGACCCGCGAGTTTTGGGAAGCTATGAAGCCTTTCTTGGCTGACGCGGTCTACGTGAACTATCTGGGCGAAGTGACCGAAGAGGGAGTTCGAACGGCCTACGGCAAGAAGTACGACCGCTTGGTCGCCTTGAAGGCAAAATACGACCCTACGAATTTCTTTTGTCTCAACCAGAACATCAAACCGAATCGGGCAGCGTCTCCCACAAGAGCATAGTACCTCATTCCGACATTTCCCCTCGCGGCCCGTACCAGATGTCCGGTTATCCGACTAATCAGGACTTGTCCGGCCCGCTAGCGTGTTATTAGTGGCAGGTACTTCTCGCCAAACCGCTTGTGTCCTTCCGTTGCTGTGAAACGCTGCAGAATTTCGCCCGTGACGGCGTTCACGCGGTACACGTTGAACTCACTCATGTATTTGCAGTCGGACGTGTTGCGGATGAGAACAGAAAGCAAGATTTCCTGCGATCCATTCAGCCAACGCCCGCCGATGACGTGGTAAGGTTCGCAATAATCATCAGCGTCCCAAAGCGCCCGATATTCAGGAGTGTCAAGTTCCGGGTCAATAGGCAATCGCCGAACTCGACGCTCGAAATCTTTACGCGCTGCATCCTCGACTATAGGGAACTCATGAACCCCTGACTCATCTACGCCATATACCTGCATGTGCCAAGGTCCCAACTCCCCACTCTCCGTCCACGTGACGAAAAACTTTGTCGAGTCCGGTGCCCAGCCGAGTTCCGCGTCGTGCTTTGTGAAGTTGTCGATGTCCGTTTTGAAACTCTGAGCGCCGATCCTCAGAGTGACGTCTGCTCCGACGACTTCGATCAGCTTCCGGCGATCCGGGGAATAGACGGATATGTGGCGGCCCGGATTGTCGTCCAGGGCCGACCAGGTGTTGAATAGGGAAATAGTTGCGGCGGACCAAGAACCCGTAGTAACCGCGTATCGGCGATCGATTTTAGGTTCAGGCGCGTTTTTCACGGACGCCGTACTCGTCGCTTCAGGCTTTGGGGCCTGTGGGTTCGTCTTCGACTGTGCCTTGAGCGATGGAAGGACGATGGTCCCAATCACGACAAGCAAGCATCCAGCAACCATGCGCATGTCGCAGTCATTGTAGTTTCCGACTGGCCCACGCGGCAATACGGCTTGGTTGGTGCCTGATTAACGGCGTAACCGGAAGTGTGCTTTCCGTCAGCACGAATATCCGGCGATCGTTTAGCTCGCCCAGCGACTCTTCGCCGTGCCGAGCCGCGATCTGATCGCGAATGCCATCCAGCAGCGGACGCGAGTCCACCGCGAACCCGCAGCCCTCGAAAAATCGCCGCGCGTGATCCAGATCAGCGAAATAGTTCGAGTCGAGGCTGCGACCCAGAATTTCGCGTTCGCCCTGATGGTAGGTCGCACTTTGTCGTTCGGCCCAGCCTTTCAAGTGGATGTCGGGCGTGATCCACCATCCTCCGTAGCGCCGAAGAATCTCGTGCACGTTCGCAGCGAGCTGCGTTTTCTCTTCGAAGGTCAGATAGCGCAGCAGGCCTTCCGTCGTGACCGCTACTGGCCGCCCGCTGACGAACGCCGAGCAACATGCCAGCAGTTGCGTGCGATCGATCACGCTGGCCGCGCATAGATGCAGATTTTCCGGCACCGAGCCGAGAATGGCGCTCACAATTTCGCGCTTCAACGCGATCGACTCCGCCAGATCGGCTTCCACGTACACGAGTCCTCGCTCGGCGAAGTCCATCCCGCGCGGAGAGAAGCCTGCGGCGAGTTCGAGCACCTGCGTCGCGCGTTTTTCTTCAAGCAGACGGCTGACGGCGCGAAAGCGCGCCTCAAACCACGAAGCGTATTGGCCGGGTGCGTCCTTCGTCCACGGGCCGGCGGACAGCTCGGCGCCCCGCGCGCGCAAAATCGCCAGCATCTCCTTCGCCCACGGAATCTCCGTGTACTCGCCGCGCGCGAACGCAGGTATGAGCGCTGTGACCGAGACTCGCCGAAAGTCGTAGCCCTCCATGTTTCGCAGTCTACCATTCGGCTCGGCTGCTTCGGCGAGGGCAGAAACAGAGCGCGGAGTCGGATTCTATTTCGCTGTCGCCGCTTCGCCACGTTCTCCGAAGAGCAGCGAGTAGATCCCTCCTCCTAACGCTCCTCCGATTAGCGGCGCCACCCAAAAGAGCCACAGCTGATGAATCGCCCAGCCGCCCACGAACACGGCCGGTCCCGTGCTGCGAGCCGGATTGACCGATAGATTTGTCACCGGGATGCCGATCAGATGGATGAGAGTGAGTGCGAGACCGATCGCCATTGCGGCAAAGCCCTGAGGCGACCGCCGGTCCGTTGCTCCCATGATGATCAGCAGGAAGAACAACGTGAGAACGATCTCTGCGATCAGGCACGCCGCCAGAGAATAGCCTCCGGGAGAATGCTCAGCGTACCCATTGGAGGCGAAACCGCCGGCAACGGAGAAACCGTCTTTGCCGGACGCAATCACGTAGAGAACTCCCGCCGCGGCCACGCCACCAACGACCTGCGCGATCCAGTAGGGGATTAGTTCAGAAGCGGGGAATCGCTTGCCCACTACAAGTCCCAGCGAAACGGCTGGGTTCAGATGACCTCCGGAAATGTGGCCGATCGCGTAGACCATCGTGAGAACCGTGAGACCAAACGCGAGTGCGACTCCCAAGAAACCGATTCCCAGACTCGGATATGCGGCATCCAGCACCGCGGCTCCACATCCGCCAAATACAAGCCAGAAGGTACCGAAAAATTCAGCTGCTGCGCGTTTGCCGAGCGTCATTTTTCGCCTCCGAAATGTGTGGGATTTTGATTCCGCCCCCAAATCCTTCGCGGGAGCGCGAAGCGGCAGGGATGGTAACACGTCCTCATGAAAGCGATCCGGTCTTCGCAACGTGTCAGCGCTGACAGCTCGTGAAGCGGTTGGCCGGCCTGGTTTTCACGCTGGCGATTACGGCGCTTTCAACGAAAGGAGAGGTTACGTAGCGCGAACCCGGCCTGTCACAGTTCCACCAAATCGTTGCGCACGGCGAACTTGACCAGCTCGCTGAAGTTCCCGAAGCCCATCTTTTTCATGATGTGATGCCGGTGGCTCTCGACGGTTCTCGTCGACACTTTCAGATCTCCCGCCACCTCCTTGTTGCTCCTTCCCGACGCAAGCAGCCGCACCACCTCGGTTTCGCGCGGCGTGAGCGTGTTTCCGCCGTCGCCACCCGCTTGCGGCGAGACGAAATTCTGCGCCATCGTCGCGGCCAGTCGGCTCGTGAAAAACGGCTGATGGTGCCGCGCGTTATCGACCGCCGCCAGCAGGTCCGTGTCCGCGTCGGATTTCAAAACGTACCCGATCGCTCCCAGCCGCAGCGCTTCGCGCGCGATCTCTTCCGAGAAGTGCATGGTCAGCACGAGCACTTCCGTTTCGGGCATTTCCGCGCGAATGGCCTCGAGCACCTCGAGACCGTTCTTCTCCGCCAGCGTCAGATCGAGAATTACGAGATCGGGCTTGCATTGTTTGGCTAGCTCGATCGCCTCCTCGCCGGTAACGGCCTCGCAGCAGAGTTCGACGCCGGGCTGCGACTGTACCAGCGCGCGCAGGCCCAGCCGCACGACCGTGTGGTCGTCGACCACCATCACGCGATACGGCGGCGCAAAAGCCTGCTCCTCTTCGATTGCCGCTGGCTTGCGAGCCATCTCACGTCGCCTTTCGCGCTGCCGCACCCCGGGCAGTCATCCGCGTAACGCTGCTCGTCGACGCGTCCGCTCTTTCCCCGTCGCTCGGCAGCGCGACGTGCACCATCGTGCCTTCTCCCAAAGTGCTGTGCAGCTCAAACTGTCCTCTCAATTGCGCGACGCGCTCGCGCATTCCGGCGATCCCCACACCCAGCGCCTCGGCCTCGCGCCACGTGCGGTGTTTCTCGACGAATCCGCGGCCGTTGTCGCGCACTTCGGCGTGGATGTCGCCGTTCCGGCACCAGACGCGAATTTGCGCCGTCGCGCTGCCCGAATAGCGGTGGACGTTGGTCAGCGCCTCCTGCACGATCCGGAAAATCGTGGTTTCGACTTCTTGCGGCTGTCGCGGCAGCGCTTCCGGAATCTCGGTGCGGACGCTGATCCCGCTGCGTTCGGAAAATCCCCGCGCGTACCACCGCAGCGCCGGCCCGAGCCCCGCTTCGTCGAGCATCGGCGGATGCATCAGATAAGAAACCGTGCGAACTTCCCGTGCGGCCGTTTCGGCAAGCTCGGTAGCCGATTTCAGCAACGCATGCGCCAAATCGTCGACGTCTTTCATCGTGTCCCTCAGTCGGCCGAGCGTCATCTTCATCGCCGCGAGGCTCTGCCCGGCCGTTTCGTGCAGCTCGCGCGCGATGTGACGCCGCTCGTCATCCTGCGTGCGCATCAGTTGCTGGGAGAGCCGCCGCAGCTCCTCTTCCGCGCGGACCTGGTCGGTGATGTCCTGCGCGATTCCGACCCGCCGCACCAACTGGCCGGCGGCGCCCAGCACCGGTACCGCGCGGAGATGCATGTGCCGGACCTCGCCTCCGACCGAAAAAAATCGCGCCACGCACTCGAAGGAGTCTTCTCCCTTGTGGCGCGCTCGACGATTTGGCGAACTCCTTCCCGGTCGGCCGGATGCACGCGCGACCAATAAACGTCGTTCGTCCACGCCTCGTTTTCGCCGAGGCCGTAAATCTTTCGAAGCTGCGCCGAGAGCGTCAGGGTGTCCGTTTCGAATTCGTACTTCCAGCTTCCCAGGTTCGCGATCTCTTCGGCCTGCGCGAGGAGCGCCTCGCGCTCGCGCATTTTCGACTCCGCCTCGTGGTGCGCGGTCACGTCCTGCACCACGCCGACACGATACGCAAGCTTTCCCGATGCGTCACAGAACGTGATCCCGCGCGTGCAGAGGTGCGCCATACCGCCGTTCATCGGCGCGAATCGCGCGATGAACTCGAACGGCTTCCGCTCCCGGGTGGCGCGCTCGAAGATCGCCTGAGCTCGCACGCGATCGGCCGGATGCACACGCGACCAGTAAAGTTCGCTGCTCCAGGAGTCATCCGGGCCGATGCCGAGTATCTGGCGCATGTTGGGCGAGAGAGTGAACGAGTCGGTCGAATAGTCGTATCGCCAGCTCCCGAGCTTTGCTACCTTCTCGGCGTATTCGAACAAGGCGCTGCGCTCCCGCAGCTTTTCTTCCGCCTCTCGCTGCTCGGTGATGTCCTGTACGATTCCGATGAGCTGCGTCGGCCTTCCAGCCAAATCCGACTGCGGCGAGCCTCGCACTTGCAGATAGCGCATCGCGCCGCCGGGCGGCGTGAAGCGCATCACGAATGTAAACGGCTTACCGGATTCGGTGCCTCGCGCCATGCTCTCGCGAACCCGGTTGCGATCCTCCGCGTGCACTCGTTCCCAGCACGCTTTGGGGTCCCATTCTTCGCCGTCGCGCAAGCCGAAAATATTCCTGAGATTGGTCGAGAGAATCGCCTTTCGAGTGGCCAGGTCGTACTGGAAACTTCCCAAGCTGGCGATTTCCTCGGCATGGGTGAGCATGGCATCGCGCTCGCGCAGTTGCCTTTCCGCCTCGCGCTGTTCGGTGACGTCCTGCGTCATTCCGCGGAGACGCACGATCTTTCCGGTCTCGTTCCGAACCGCCAGCGAGCGGGTGCGAAAAAGTCGCACGCCGCGAGTCGGCGTCACAAATCGGACTTCACTCTCCATGGGAGTTCCGTCCCGTAGGAGCGCGTCGAAACGTTCCAGTGCGGCTTCTCGGTCGTCGGGATGT
>DASPUN010000057.1:0-3428 GCA_035622875.1 Candidatus Acidiferrales bacterium | reverse complement strand
AGCTACTCGGGAGACGGGTCGGGAGATATCTTCATCGCGTTTTCGACGGCGAATCCCGGAGCAGCATCCGACGGTGGTGCTCGCGCGATTTCCATGTTGCCGAACGATCGCATCAACCCGATCTTTCTGGCTACCGTTCAGGCCACCGAGGAAGCCGTAGTCAACGCAATGGTGGCTGCTGAGACGATGACTGGCAGGAAAGGGCACACCGTCGAGGCGTTGCCTCACGATCGATTGCAGGAGCTGATGAAAAAGTACAACCGGAGCACAAAGTGATTCGGATCCCGCCAGGGGATTAACGGCGGCGCGCCGTACCCTCAGTGCCCGCCGCCAAATCGGTAAGTGAAGCTCAGGCTTGCGTACGACGGGACACGCACGCCGACCACTTCCTGAATGTTCGAGGGGAAGAAATTCTCCGTTGTCTGGCCTGTGTAGCCGCTCGCCAGCAGAAAATTCACTCCTGCATTAAGCCGGCCACTGAGGAACGGCCGAACTAACGCGCCCCGAAACTCCTTCACCGAAGTCCCGGTACATTCGGCGTTCAGGTTCAGCGGATCGCACCCCGAGCCGAGCGGCTTCCTCCCCACGTACTCAAACTCGCCTTTGGCTTGCAGGTGAAACGGCAGCTTCTGGATCGTTCCCAGAAAATCGAGAATGGTTCGTGGTGCTTCGGGGGTGGGGTCTCCTGAAGCAAGATCGCGCGCGTCGGCCTTCGACACGCTCGCTTGCAGCGACGCGAATGCAAAGCTCTGACGCACGGCCACCGTCATGAAGCGAAGGCGGCTCGGCCCCTGGTCGAATTGAAGGCCGGTATCGGGATCGATTTTCGCGAGCTCCGCGCTGTTGGTGACGTGGCCCAGCGTGATGCGCACGTCGGTCTTGCGAATCGTCTTGCTGGCTACCAGCTGATACGAGTGCGACGTGGCGACCGGAGTGCCCATGGTGCTGCCGGTGCCGATTCGGGGATCTTCGGTGAAGTACGCCTGTCCGAAGCTGAGCGAAACCAGCGGAACATACCAGGAATCTTTTGGCAAGAACGATACGGTAGCTTTCGGCGAGTTCAGGCCCACCCATTTTTGAAAAGAGTTTTGCGCGTGCAATAAATCCTGATTGTCGAAGTTGATTTCATTCCGACGCCAGCCGAGGTAGTAACGGAAGACCCGCTTCACGGTTCCTTCAGCAGCGATGTAAGGAGCAACCGTGCTAATGGTGACATTGTTGCCGTCGACGGGTGTGAACGGACCGTAATAGCCGGGGTTGTTGGTGCTGAAGAATCCGTAGCGGTCAAGATCGTCACGGCGCGGAGCTTCGCGGTCGTAGTCGACCCCGCCCAACAGGGAGAAATATTCGGCAATCTTGTTCACATAGTTCGCGCTGGCTCCCGCGGCTGTGCGGAACTCGCTCTGCCGGATCAGGCCCTGACCGAAATCGGAGAACAGAGAAAGATTATAGGTGCGGAAAAAACCTGACAGTTGCAACTGCTGGTTGCCATTCAGCTGCCAGACGTCGTTCAGCGCCACCAGAGCAGTGTGAGTCTGATCCTTTTGCCGGGGATCGATGGTATCTCCGAGATTCGGAAAATTCGCGTCGTTGGAGTTCAGCGAAAATACGGGAACGAGGCCGGGAACGTAGGAGTGACCGTAGTATCCGATTCCGGCCAGTGTGATGTGGTGCTCGCCTGTGTTGAAAAATCTCTCCCCGTTGAGCTTGTACTGCTGCCGATGCTCCAGGCGGTCAAGAAATCCATTGCCGAATGAGCCTTCAAACGCCAGCCACGAGTTTGCCGACGGACTGAAGCCTGTTGTCGCGTCGACGTCCCGGTAATCGCCGGTGAGCGTCAGGAACGGATCGAGATGCGAACGCAGCCCGTACGTCGCCGCCAGGTTGACGGAATGATTCCCTTCGAGAACGTTGAAGGCGCCGCCATCGATCTGCACGCTCTCCAGAGTCTGCGGGATCAGCATGTTCGGGTCGGAGTAGCCGTTCCCGTGGGCGTTGGCGGACAGGTTGTTCGGGACAAGGTAGCTGCCTACCGCGATGAATTGCGCAATCGGCTCGCCGTGATCACCGGCCACTCCAGGGGCAAAATATTGCGGCGCTTTGATGCCGCTGGAGGCGGTTTCAATCGGATAGCCGGGGATCGAGACCGGCGCGCCGGGGCGGCCGGGATTGGCGTCGAGCAGATCCTGACGGACAAATACCCGCTCCGCCGGGTCGGGAGCTAAAACGCTTGCATCATTCACGTCGGCGGAGACCGTCACGGTTTCGTTTTGCACAGCGACCGCTGAAAATTGGACCTTTGCCGTGTGCTGGTCGTCGTCAAGCAAAGTGATCGCTTGCGTGACTGGCGTGAACCCGGGATATTCGGCGATGATGCTGTACTGTCCCCGCTTGAGGCTGGCGAAGAAGAATCGACCCTCGCCGTCAGTCTGCGTTTCCTCGCGGAAGGCGTCAGGCACGCGCAGCAGACGAACGGTCGCGCCGGCAACCGCGTCCCCCTGAGGATCCGTGAGGCTGCCCGAAAGGCTGGTTGCGGCGGCTGCGACCGTCGCGAATACAAAATAAATCATGAATGCAGCAACACCGCACAAATGGAGACCGTAGCGATTTTTCCGTCCGTTGTGCGTCATGTTGCTGCCTCAGATTGTAACTGCTCCTTGGTGACTCGCTATCGCTGCTGAGTGGATGAAGTAATGCGTGCAAGGGTCACGACCGCCTGCCTAGATTCGGCGGTATTCAACTCCGCCGACTGTTTCAAGTACTTTTCTGCCGCTGCCCGATCGCCCGTTGCCAGTGCGATCTCGCCAGCGTGTCGGTAGAGTTTGGCATCGCGAATGCCGACCGTCAATGCCTGCTCAATCTGATTGCGGGCTTCCTGATTCCGGCCGTTCATGTGCAGCGCCCAGGCGTAGGCGTCCAGCGTGAACACGTCGTGCCGGCGGGCGTACTCGCGCTGGGCGATTTCGAGTGCCTTGAGCGGATCATGCGCGACGTCGACGTAATAAAAGATCAGCTCGCGATTGGAGTTGTCACCACGATTGGACTCAAGAAGTGACTTTTGCTCGAATTCAGCGAACGCTTTCTTTGCATCTCCATCGCGTCCGGCAAGCTGTAGTGCTTCCGCCAAATCAAAGAGGTTCTCGGCGTGAGGCGCAGCCTGGTAACGCTGCTCGAGCAACTGAACCGCTTCGTCGTAACGTCCCTGCTGGATTCTCACCTTCGCGAGATTCCCAAGCGCGTAGTGATAGCCAGGAAACATCGTGAGCGCCCGCTGCAGGCTTTTCTCTGCCTCGGCTGTCTTGCCTACTGACAGGTCAAGGTGAGCGATCTGGCTGAGAATCCATGCCGCATCTTCGACTTCACTCGGCGCGGTCGATTGCAAAGCCATATTCATCAGGTCGAGAGCGCCGTCTACATCGCCAAACAAC
>DASPUN010000056.1:0-23143 GCA_035622875.1 Candidatus Acidiferrales bacterium | reverse complement strand
CGAGTGGCGGTAATCGCAGTTTGATTGAATAGGGCCGGTCGTGCCAGGGGATCGGCTCTGCTTGCACACCGCCCGCATTGCCCGCATCGCTGCCCTCGTAGTGCTTGGAGTCTGTGTTGAGAATCTCGCGATAGAAACCCGAACGGGGAACGCCCACGCGATAATCCTCTCGAATCACAGGCGTGAAATTGCATACTGCGACAATGAAATCGTCACCGTTCCTGGCTCTGCGCAGGAATGACAGGACGCTGGTAGGCGCGTCATTTGGATCCAACCATTCGAAGCCTGACCATTCAAAATCGACTTCGTGCAGTGATCGCTCCCGCAGGTGCAGCCGATTCAAATCTTCAACGAGCCTTTGAATCCCGCGGTGCGGCGGCGAGTTTTCGAGCGACCATTCGACCGATCCGCCCTCCCAGAATTCGCCTCGCTGGCCCAGTTCGCTACCCATAAAGAGCAATTTCTTGCCGGGATGCGCGTACAGGTAGCCGAGGAACAGTCTCAGGTTCGCGAATTTCTGCCAGTCATCGCCCGGCATCTTCTCGAGCAGCGCGCGCTTACCATGCACTACCTCATCGTGCGAGATCGGCAAGACGAAGTTCTCATGAAAAGCGTACAGCATCGAAAACGTCAGTTGGTTGTGGTGGTACTGCCGGTGAATCGGATCGAGGGACATGTATTTCAAGACATCGTTCATCCATCCCATGTTCCACTTCAGGTCGAACCCGAGCCCTCCGACATACGTCGGCCGTGATACAGTCGGCCAGGACGTCGACTCTTCAGCAATCGTCAACGCCCCGGGATGCCGCGTGTGCAGCACCTCGTTGAGACGGCGGATGAAAGCGATCGCTTCCAGGTTCTCGCGCCCCCCAAATTGATTTGGGATCCATTCCCCGGGCTGGCGGGAATAATCGAGGTAAAGCATCGAAGCGACTGCGTCCACGCGCAGCCCATCGACGTGATACTTATCGATCCAAAAGAGCGCATTCGAAAGCAGGAAGTTCTGCACCTCGTTTCGGCCATAGTTGAAAACGAGCGTACCCCAATCGGGATGTGCTCCCCGCCTGGGATCTTCGTGTTCGTAGAGATGCGTGCCGTCAAAATACGATAGGCCGTGTGCGTCTCGTGGAAAGTGCGCGGGAGTCCAATCCAGAATTACGCCGATGCCTTCCTGGTGGCACCGGTCCACAAAATACATGAAATCAGCGGGCGTTCCGTATCGGCTCGTCACGGCGTAATAGCCGACCGTTTGGTAGCCCCACGATGCATCGAGCGGATGCTCCATGACAGGCATCAATTCGATGTGCGTATAGCCGAGCCTCTTGACGTAAGGCACCAATTCCGCCGCCAACTCGCGGTATGTGAGCCATCGATTTCCTTCCGCGGCATTTCGGCGCCACGAACCAGCGTGTACTTCATAGATCGACATCGGAGCATGCAGCCAGTCGCGCGACGCCCGCGCTGCCAGCCATTCGGAATCGCGCCAACGGTAGCCATCGATGCTGGAGACGACCGAGGCACTTTTGGGACGCAGCTCCGCCGCGAATCCATAAGGATCAGCCTTTGCTTCGAGCAGATCTCCGGAACTCGAAAGAATCTCGAACTTGTAAAGAGTGCCCTGATCTAGACCCGGCAGGAATATCTCCCAGACTCCGCTCGCGCCGCGGCTTCGCATCGGGTGGACGCGCCCATCCCAAGCGTTGAAGTCGCCTACGACGCTCACGCGCTTCGCATTCGGCGCCCAAACCCCGAATTGAACGCCCCGAACACCCGCCACTTCGCGGACGTGCGCGCCCAACTTTTCGTAGTTCAGGTAGTGTGTGCCCTCGCCGATCAGGTAGAGATCATAGTCAGATAGCACGGTTGGGAATGCATATGGGTCGAATGTCTCGAGTTCATTTCCATCAACGAATCGAAAGCGGAGACGATAGTGGGAAGGTGCGAAGTCTTGATTAGCCGTGAGGAATTCCGGCGGAATCACTGCCTCGAAAAGACCGTTGGCAAGAATCGAAGCCGCGGGTAAGACCCTTCGATCGGCGCCCCATAGCACGTCCAGACTCGCAGCCCCGGGTCGCAGGGCGCGAATCACCAAGATTGACTGGCCATCCCGCTCAAGCCGATGGGGACCGAGGATTCCAAACGGATCCGAAAATTCTCCCTGCGCGAGACTCTTCAATTCTTCATGGAAACGATCGCGAGGCTGTGCCGTCTTGGACTTTTGCATTGGTTTGTGACGCGTCAAACGTGCACTTCCATCTTACCGAACGTCCCTAGCTCCGCCAATCGTGCAGCGCACGCGTCTGTCGCAAAACCACACGAAAACATGAAATCGCGCGCTAGATACTGTTCCCTAAATTGTTCTAATTTGTTCGCCTACGTACCTCTAAGAGTCCTGGAATCAGCAGATTCTCCTGGTACGAACGTACCATTGTGACGGTAGATCGCGACGGCTATACATACGACTGGGGTCGTCTCGGGAGCGCTATTCAGCTCCAGCTTTCTATTCGCCTACTGGACCTATGTCGAGCCGAACAGCGACGCTTCGTCCGAAGCAGAACGGCGCCTCCCGCGCCAAACAGGCTAAAACAAAGCGCGGGCCTCAAACGCAGGAAGCGGCCGGCGCGCCTGGTTCTCCAGCACGGCCCACCGACACTGGTTTCGAGCTGCTGTTTTCCAGTCACCCCCACCCGATGTACGTGTGCGACGCCCAAACCCTTCAAATCTTAGAGGTCAACGCGGCCGCGATCCGCGCATACGGCTATTCTCGGGACGAATTCCTCAGCATGCGGATCACGGACATCCGCCCCACCGAAGACGTTCCGCGTCTGCTTCAATCGATCGCTTCACATGGCGGGTCCATCGCGAGCCGTGGGGAATGGCGCCACCGCCGCAAGAACGGTGAGGTTTTTCCGGTCGAAGTTACGTCACAACGCATTCGATTTGCCGGCCGCGACGCCATGCTCGGAGTGGCGCTCGACGTCAGCCAACGGAAGGCCGTTGAGCACAAGATCGAAGAGCACGCCGCCTACGTGCACGCATTGAGCGAGAACAATCCACTCGCGATCGTAGCTCTTGACCTGGACCGGCGCGTGCGTATGTGCAATCCGGCCTTTGAGAAGCTCTTCGGCTATTCGACCGAAGACCTCCAGGGCAAAGAGCTCGACGCGCTTCTCGCACCCTCCGGACGCAAAGAAGAGATGCTCGGCTACCTCGAACGCGCGATGAACGGGCACGTCGTTAGCGCCGTCACAGAGCGCCGCCGCCGAAATGGCTCATTGGTCGATGTGCGAGTTATCGGCGTGCCGCTGAGGGTGAACGGCAAACTGGCCGGCGCTTTTGGGATGTACGAAGATATCACCGAGCGGAGCCGGGCCGAAGAAGCACAGCGCCGCGCCGAAAAACGTTACCAGCGCATCTTCGAAAATGCCGTCGAAGGATTTTTCGAATCCACGCCGCAGGGACACTTCGTCACCGTGAATCCTGCGATGGCCCGCATTGCAGGATACTCATCTCCCGCGCAGATGATCAACGAGATTCACGACCTCGGGAAGCAGCTCTATGCCGACCCGGATGGCCGCAAGGAAGTTCTTCGGCAGCTCGAAGAAAACGGAATTCTGCAAGGATTCGAGTGCCAGATGCTGCGAAAGGACGGCAGCAAGATCTGGATCTCGTTGAATGCCCGCGCCCTTCGCGATGCGAGCGGAAAGATCGTCAGCCACGACGGCACGGCAGAAGATATAACACTCCGCAAGCGCGCGCAGCTTGAGCGGAACGTAACGACGGAGATCATAAAGGCTGTCAGCATCACCGAAAATCTCGACGAGCTGCTGCGTCTCATCCACTCTGCACTCACTCAGGTTGTCGACGCCGATAACTGTTTTGTGGCTTTGCACGACCCGGCGACCGACCTTTTCCACTTTCCGCTCTTCGTGGACAAGTTCGACCCGCCTCCACCCCCGCAGAAACTTGAGCGAAGTTGCAGCGCGTATATCTTCCGCAGCGGCCGCGCGATGATCATTTCCCAAGCGGACTTCGAGAAACTCGCCGATCAGGGCGAAGTTGAGCTGGTCGGCACGCAATCGGCGTCGTGGCTGGGTGTTCCGTTGCGTACGCCCTCGAGCACGATCGGCGTGCTCGTTATCCAGAATTACCATCGTGAAAACGCATACGACGAGCGCGATCTTCAATTCATGGGGTCCGTCGGAGGTCAGATCGCGCTGGCCATCGAGCGCAAGCGCGCGGAGGAACGGTTGCGCGAAAGCGAAGCGCGCCTCCGTGTTTTGGTCGAACAGCTACCTGCCGTGCTTTGGACGATCGGCCGGGACCTTCGGTTTACCTCGGCACTCGGATCGGGCCTGACTCATCTTGGACTCAAGCCCAACCAGATCGTCGGAATGTCTCTCAGCGAGTATTTCGGTACTGGCGACCAAAGCTTTCCGCCGATCGCTGCCCATCACCGCGCGATTGGCGGCGAACGCGTTCCATTCTCGCTCGAATGGAAAGACAACTCCTATGTTTGCCACGTCGAGCCGATGCGAGACGGTTCCGGGCATATCCAGGGCGCAATTTGCATGGCGCTCGACGTCACGGAACGTAAGAAACTTGAGGAGCAGTTCCGCCAGGCGCAGAAGATGGAAGCTGTGGGCCGCCTTGCGGGCGGCATCGCCCACGACTTCAACAATCTACTGATGGTGATTCAGGGCTACGCGGACTTGTTGGCTGAGCGCATACCCTCCGGCGACTCTTTGCGCCGCAATGCGGAACAGATTCAAGTGGCTGCGCAGCGCGCCGCCGGATTGACGCAACAACTGCTGGCCTTCAGTCGCAAGCAAATTCTTGCGCCGAAGGTACTCAACATCAATTCCGTTGTTGCGGACATGGAGAAAATGCTTCGCCGCGTGATCGGCGAAGACATCGAGTTGCAAACCTCTTCGGTGCCCGATCTTTGGCTCATCAAAGCCGACCGGAGCCAGATCGAACAAGTCGTCATGAATTTGGCCGTGAACGCGCGCGATGCGATGCCGAAGGGTGGCAGGCTGACGATCGAGACTGCCAACGTCGAATTCGATGACGCCGTGTCTCATCCCAACACGGCGATTCCCGCTGGTAAATATGTGATGCTCGCCGTTA
This sequence comes from Candidatus Acidiferrales bacterium, assembly GCA_035622875.1. Taxonomy (GTDB): domain Bacteria; phylum Acidobacteriota; class Terriglobia; order Acidiferrales; family UBA7541; genus Palsa-295. The sequence goes on along the minus strand of DASPUN010000056.1, from coordinate 18,013 downwards.
CCGACAACGGCTGCGGAATGGACGAGAAAACGAGAACGCACATTTTCGAGCCGTTCTTCACGACGAAGGAAAAAGGGAAGGGAACTGGACTCGGCCTCGCGACCGTGTATGGCGTGGTCAAGCAAAGCGGTGGCTTCGTGTGGGTATATAGCGAGGAGGGCCGCGGCACCACTTTCAAGATTTATCTGCCGCGGATCGAGGATGCAGTTTCTCTCGTCGGGCGCGAGCTTAATGCCGGCTCACGCGGCTTGCCCAAAGGCTCGGAAGTCGTCTTGCTTGTCGAGGACGAAGCCGGTGTCCGGGATCTAGCTAGAGAGTATTTGCAGATGAGTGGTTACACCGTAATCGTGGCAGAGGACGGCCACACGGCACTTGAATTAGCCGCGATGCATGCAGGGCAGATTCATTTGCTTATGACCGATGTCGTGATGCCTGGGATCGGGGGACATGAACTGGCGGAACGCGTCATGAAACTTCGTCCCGAAATTAGAGTCCTCTATATGTCCGGTTACACCGATCAAGCTGTCACCCAACACGGCATCCTTGGCCAGGATGCGGCACTTTTGCAAAAGCCGTTCACCTTGGCAGCGCTCGCCTCGAAGTTACGAGAAATTCTCGCTCCTCAGCCCGTGAATTAGAACTCGATTGTGTTGCTCCGGCTGTCGCCGCAGCTTCCTTTTTTTGCTCCTGATCGGCACACCTGCACCGCTGGGACGCGCGAAGCGATGCGATGATTGCGCGTCGTCTAGCCCTTCAACACCTATACTCCGCCCACAAGTGTCGAGCTCTTAGTGGGTTGTGGCTCTACCGTCCCGGCACCCGCTCCGCTCTCCATCTGGCCACGCGCGTGCCATTCCTTGAGCCGTTGGCATGATGAGTTTTCGGGCAGCCAACAAAGGATGAACCAAAAAGGGGGGAACGTTCATGGACGTTGTTGCAATTCCAAGTCGGCAGACCTTTCAGACGGAACTAACCGAGGGGTGCATCGCGGAGCGTCGGCTTTGGCTCGCGGTGGTTACGCTGGCCGTAGAAGACTGGCGCTCGGGCACTCTTCGCGCCCGTCGCGAAGCGCAGAAGTTTATCTTCGACGACTACGCCGACTTCGAGAGCGTTTGCTCAAGGGCTGGTCTCGATCCTGAAAGTTTGCGGAGCAAGCTCTCGAAAATTGGGCGCAAGGTCGAGTTGACGGGTCCTTGGAGCCATCCGATCGCGGCATGAACGCTGGCGATGCGCTCGCCGAATCGTAGCCGGCAATCGTTGTGGCGGCGCCTAAATGAGTTTGTCAAACGCGCAGCACTCTCCAACATACGCGTCATGAGACGCTAAGATATGTCGTAGAATCACTTCGCGCTTTCTTCTGCGTGCGCGATGACCCTCTCGTCAAACGAAGCCTCCTGCCCTGAAAAGCGCTTACTTGCCTACTGCTCGCGAACTCAGGTGAATCCAGCGATCGCGAAGGAGATACGGGAACTTGTCCGCGGTCCGATCGACTGGGATTTCCTGCTGCTGCAGGCCGCTGAACATTCGGTCACGCCGCAGATTTCTCGCCAGCTATCTTCCGTTGCGGCAGAGATCGTTGAACCTGCTCACCTCCAGCGACTGACCGAACTCACGCGAGTCAATACGATGCGCGCCCTTTCGCTCACGGCCGAACTCGTGAAACTAATGGCTGAGTTTCGGTCCCGAGGAATTCCGGCAGTTCCCTACAAAGGCCCCGTTCTCGCAGCGCAGGTTTACGGTGACCTGGCGCTGCGCGAATTTGAAGATCTCGACATCGTCGTTCGCCAGCGTGACGTCGCGAAAGCGAACGACGCCATGGTTTCGCTGGGCTACCATCCAAAGACCTCTGGCCTGTTCTCGGGCAAAGCAGAATCAATCGTGCCGGCTGAGTACATGTACATCCACGGAGATGAGGCACGGCGCATCCTGGTTGAAATTCACAGCGAGCGGACGATGCGCCATTTTCCGCTGCCGCTTGATCTCGACGACCTTATGGGCCGCCTGGTACCTGTTGCCGTCGGCGGCCACGAATTGCTCACGTTCGCGCCCGAGGACATGTTCGTGTTGCTTTGCGTTCATGGCTCGAAACACTTCTGGAAACGGTTGTCGTGGATCGCAGATATCGCGGCATTTGTGGAGGCCCATCGGGACCTCCAGTGGAATAAGATCTTCCGGCTCGCGCAAGTTCTCCGGGCAAACCGAATGGTCGCGATCAGTCTTGCGCTGGCGCTTCGGCTCTTCGATGTGCCGCTGCCTCGCGACGTACTCGAAAGCGTGCGGTCAGACGCCATGGCTAACTCGATCGCGGCGCAGAGCGAGAATAACCTCTTGTCACGGCAGCCTGTCGAATTCGGAGCTCTGGCCCTTTTCCGTCTTCGCCGTCAGATGCTGGACAGTTTCTTTCGAGGCTGGCGGTACTCAATTCGCCTCGCGACATTGCCTTCTGAAGACGACGCTGACGCCATGCGGCTCCCTTCACTGCTTAAGCCGCTCTACCCGGCTCTGCGTCCGTTTCGTTTGTTACGCAAGTATGGATTCGCGAGCGCGCCGGTGTCGCAAGAATCGTTCGCCGGTAAGAAGGCATCGAACTGAACGGGCGCTTTCGTTTGACGCAATCGGACAAAGGAGGCGATAGTAACCGCACCGTAACACAGGAACTTTCACGCTCGGAGCGTTCGTAGAGTAAAATCGACTTGGAACGTTCAAGGAGGACCGATGAGCCTTACAGTGAAGCCGAATAGCGTTGGCGGCGATTCCAGCCAAACCGAGAATCCTCTCAAGGCACTCAACCGCTTCGGACAGTCCGTCTGGCTCGATTACATTCGTCGCGATTTGATGTCCAGCGGCGAACTTGCGCGCCTGATCGACGAAGACGGTCTGCGCGGCATGACCTCCAATCCTGCAATTTTTGAAAAGGCAATTGCCGGCAGTGCGGATTACACGCAGGCTCTCAAGGATCTCGCAAAGCGCAACGATCTAGATGCCATCGGAATCTACGAGCAACTCGCCATCCGCGACATCCAGGATGCAGCCGATGCGCTCCGGCGCGTTTACGACCGAACGAAGCGCCGCGACGGCTACGTGAGCCTCGAAGTTTCGCCATACCTCGCGCACAAGACTCGCGAAACCATCGATGAAGCGGTCCGCCTCTGGAAGGCGGTCGGGCGCGAGAACGTTATGATCAAAGTCCCGGGCACGCCTGAAGGAATCCCGGCGATCCGCGAGCTGATTGGACGCGGCATCAACATCAACGTCACGCTGCTCTTTGCCCAGGAGGTCTACGAGACTGTCGCGGACGCTTTCATCGCGGGCGTCGAGACGCTCGCTAAGAACGGCGGTGATTTGAGCCGCATCGCGAGCGTGGCAAGCTTCTTTGTCAGCCGCATCGACACGCTGATCGATAGCAAGCTCGCGGATTCGATCAAGAATCCTCCCACGGGCTTCGACTCGGCCTTGGCTGCCAGTCTGCAGGGGAAAATCGCCATAGCAAATGCGAAGCTCACATATCAGAGATACAAAGAGATTTTCGGCACTCCACGCTGGCAAGCGCTGGCATCGCGTGGCGCGACCACGCAGCGAGTCCTCTGGGCCAGCACCGGCACGAAGAACAAAGCGTACAGCGACGTTCTCTACGTCGACGAGCTGATCGGTCCTGATACCGTCAACACAATTCCGCCAGCCACCTTAGACGCCTACCGTGATCACGGCCGCCCGCGCGCGAGTCTCGAAGCAGACGTCGACGCGGCCCGCAAGGAGATGTCCAACTTGGCTCGCGTCGGCGTTTCCATGAAGGCCGTCACGGATAAACTCACCGAAGACGGTGTCAAGCTTTTCGCCGATGCGTTCGATCAGCTTCTCGCCGCCGTCGACAAACAGGCGAAAGCTGTAGCGAGCTCTCCCGCGTCGCGATGAACCCACCGCCCGCGCACTTCGAGCGGGCCAAACGCATGCGCACAGAAGGATGACGCTAATGGCCTCGCCCGACGCGCACAAGCTTTCGCAGGACGGTCAAGGTACTCCCGCCGGCCCGTGCACGATGGTGATTTTTGGAGCGGCTGGCGACCTCGCCAAGCGGATGTTGATCCCTGCGATCTATAACCTCGCCAAGTCGAAATTATTGCCGGAACAGTTTGCAATTGTGGGCGTATCGATCGAGCCCTATTCGACCGAAGAATTTCGCACGCGAGCCACGCAAAACATCGGAGAGTTTTCCAAGATTCCGGTCGATCCTAAATCATGGCAGTGGTTCGTTGACCGCATGTATTACGTCTCCGGCGACTTCCGCGACTCCAATCTTTACGCCAGGCTGAAAGATACTCTGGAAGAGACCGCCAAGCTCAACGACACACAAGGAAACTGCCTGTTTTACCTGGCAACGAGTCCGGAATTCTTTCCCATTGTCATTCAACAACTCGGCGCAGCCGGATTGACGAGGGAAGATGCACACACATGGCGGCGCGTCGTCATCGAGAAACCGTTCGGCCACGATCTTCCTACAGCAATTGAACTCAATCACGCCGTAGGGCAGGTACTGAGCGAGAAGCAGATCTACAGGATCGATCATTATCTGGGGAAAGAGACTGTCCAGAATCTTCTCGCATTCCGCTTCGCGAACGGAATTTTTGAGCCGGTGTGGAATCGGCGTTATGTCGATCATGTTCAAGTCACCGTCGCCGAGGAGCTCGGTGTTGAATTGCGCGGCGGATATTACGAGACGGCCGGCGCTCTGCGCGATATGGTCCCTAATCACATATTCCAGCTAATTACGCTAACCGCGATGGAGCCGCCGATCTCGTTCGACGCCGATGCCGTGCACGACGAACAGACCAAGGTCCTTCGCGCGATTCAGCCGTTCAGCCCGGAGCGCGTGTTGGATCACGCCGTTCGCGGGCAATACGGCGAGGGAATTAGCGGAGGCAAGCACGTTCCCGCCTACCGCGCCGAGCCTCGCGTCGATCCGGAATCGCAGACTCCCACTTACGTCGCGATGGCGCTGCAAATCGACAGCTGGCGCTGGGCGGGCGTGCCGTTCTATCTTCGCACGGGCAAGCGCATGACGAAGCGCGTCACGCAGATCGTGATTCGCTTTCGGCGCCCACCCCTCGTCCTTTTCCGGAAGACGTCCGTCGACAAAGTCACGCCCAACGAGCTGGTCATCAATATTCAACCCGACGAAGGCATCTCGCTGAATTTCGAGGCCAAGATTCCCGGCCCGGTGGTCCGCCTCGGGGCTGTCAACATGGACTTTCAGTATTCCGACTATTTTGGAACAACGCCCGCTACGGGCTACGAGACTCTGATCTACGACTGCATGATGGGAGATCCCACGCTCTTTCAGCGGGCGGACATGGTCGAGGCAGGATGGACCGTAGTTCAGCCGGTCCTCGATGTCTGGAAGGCGCTTCCGCCGCGCGATTTTCCCAATTACGCAGCCGGGAGCTGGGGGCCGGCTCAGGCGGATGAACTGCTCCATCGTGACGGCCGCGAATGGCGAGACCCAACACGCCACAATGGCTTGCAGCACGTCTCGGCTCCAGTCCCGGCTCAAGCGGCGCCGACCGCCAAATCCTGACGTTCTGTTTTCTTGCAGCGCACTCTTCAGGCCTCCCGGCGTTATACCAAAGATTCTTTTGGCCCTGTCGCTCGGCCGCTGTTTGCTATAATCCGGCACGCCCTGTTTGAGGGCTTGGAGCGAGTACCGGCCGAGACATGGACTTTGACCACCTCGTCACTTTCGTAGAGATCGCCAAGCAAGGTAGCTTTTCGCGCGCGGGCCAGAAACTTTATCGATCGCAACCGGCCGTCAGCGCACAGATTCGCCAGCTCGAGCAGGAGTACGGCCAGAAACTTTTCGATCGGGTCGGGAAGTCTGTGCGGCTGACCGTTGCCGGCGAGACGCTGCTCGAATACGCAGGCAAGCTGCTGACGCTGCGCAACGAATCCTTGCGCGCGGTCGCCGATCAATCCAGCACGCCGCACGGAACGCTGGCCATCGGCGCGAACGAAGCTACCTGCCTCTACGTTTTGCCGGACATTTTTGCCGAATATAACCGCCGGTTTCCGGGCGTCCAGATTAGCATCTATCGGAATTTCAGCCACAAAGTACTCGAGAAAGTCGAGGACGGCACGGTTGACGTCGGAATTGTCACGCTGCCGGTGAAATCGCCGAGTCTGAAGGTGTACTCGATCTTCCGGGACCGCCTAATGCTGATGGTCAGCCCGTCGAGTCCTCTTGCGTCCATGAAGAGTGTGCGCACCAGTGATGTGGCCGAGCAGCCCCTAATCTTCCCGAAGATGGGATTCACGCGTCAGGTGCTCGACAAACAGTTCCGTCCCTTCCGCTCGCGTCTCCACGTGACCATGGAGTTGGCGAGCGTCGGAATGATCAAGCGCTTTGTCGTCGCCGGTCTCGGAGTTTCGGTGATTAGTGAGAGCTTCGCGCAGGACGAGGTTCGCGCGGGCCAGGCCAAGCTGATCCCGATCTCCGATATGGAAGTCTGGCGGGAACTTGGAATCGTCTACCGGCGCGACCGTACGCTGCCGCGTTCAGCCTCCGCCTTTGTCGCACTCGTGCGCCACGGAGTTGGCGCCGCCAGCGAGCACGGGGATGTAAGCCGCGCCGCACATCGATAGTCGTCTGCTCTGCGGCTTAACCTACCGAGGGTCGAATCGCTACGATTCGAGTTACTGCTTCACGCGCTTCGCGACCAGTTCTTCTTTCCCGAAGCCGCCAACATCGCGCGTGAAGTGAATTTCGTCGCCTGAGACCTTGCCGGTGTAAGTGATCGTGAGCTGCTGCCCTTGGTAGTTAAGGTTCTCGACGAACGAAATGTCGTCGCCCTTTACCGAGCCGTTCTGTATATCGGACGTTCCGTTGTCGGATTTCGCCGTCCCGGTCAACTTCTCTCCGTCCACCTTGAACGTGTAGACGTAGTGCTGCTCGCCCACCTGCGTGTTGAATGTCGCGGCCCATTGCCCGCTGATGTCCGCGGCGAAAACCGGCGCCGCAAGGGTCGAAAGCAGAATGGCAACGGCAAACAAGGCCCCCAGTCTGATCAGTCTCATCGGATAGACCTCCTTTGAACAAGCGGAGTCACGGCGGTGCGAGAGCCCGTGATTTCCGGTCCGAACAGAATCGAACCGTTACGCTAGTCCTCGAAACTTCCCGTGACGCCTTGGAATCCGCGCCGCGCCTGCTTGAACAGCCACTTGAGCACGCGCGTCGTGCTATAGCAATAGGCGATGTTGTATCCGAGAGTCGAGAAGCAGTGCGGTTCGCACCCCTTCTTCATTTCGAGCAGTTGTTTCGTGTCGAACTTGTGGTCGCCGACCGTGCCCCAGTCATATTTCGTGTTGTACATCGGGAAGCACGGCGCCAGCGTGCCGTTCGTGCGGATGATCAGCCAATTCTGACCTGCTCGGCAGCCCCAATGTTCGCCCACTCCGCGCATGAACCCTTTCATGTTTTGCAATCGCGCGACGGAATCCACCATCTTCCATCCCCGGCGCTGCTTTTCGCAGAGCCAGTCAAGCAAATCGTCGACGACCGGGAAATCTTCCGGGTAAATGTATGTCGGATTGTTATCGCGGAAGTGCTTGAAGTCTTTCTGCTCCATCATCGGCGCTTCATTGATATGGAACGTGATCGCGATGCCGTTGTCGTGCGCAATCTCCGCGAGTTGCTTCACATCTTCAATGTTGTTGCGGCAAATATTGGTGTTGAAAAACATGGTGTAGCCATATCGGTACTGCCGCTTCACCAGGTATTCGAAGTATGACTTCACGTGCTCGAAAGCTTTCGGCAGCCCCGGCTTCTCGTTGATGCAGTCGCAGGCAAAATTGATCGTCGCGATGCCCGCATCGGCGAGCCGATCCGTCACCTCAGGCCTCAGCAGGCGGCCATTCGTCGCCAGATAGACCCAGAAGCCCTTTTTCGCGGCGTAATGAACCACCTTATGGACGAAATCCGGGCGCAGCAGCGGCTCGCCACCTGTTGGCGCAAGTACGCGGCACGGCGTATCGTGGAGCCAGTCGATCGCGCGGCGGGCGGTGTCCTCGCTCATGCCCTTCACGCGGTTGTCATAAGACCAGCAATAGTGGCAATCCAGGTTGCACTTCCAGTCGGTAAACAGATACGCGATGATCGGCTGGAAATCCCCTGGCAGGAGGCGGGATTTGAAGTAGGGGAACATCCAGCCCTTCATGTTGTCCCAGATGCGCGACGCGGGCCAGTCCCTCTTTCCATTTCTCAGCGTGCTTTCGTGGGCTTCGATGTCGGCCGCGTCCAACTCGTGGAGAAGCTCTGGATGCTGCGGAAATATGGGAGCGGGGAGAGAAAGCTCCTCCTTGCGCTCCTTCGCCGGAATCAGATGGACGGGAAGATCGGGGTCTTCCTGGAGCAGTTTGTGCAGCGGCACGTCGATTCGGAAAGGCTGAACCGGGATCGTGGGTAGATTTGGCTGGGACAGCTGCGGACTTTGGGACATGAAGCCTCCGAAGTAGGATGCCGAATCCGCCCCGTGCGATTCGGGTCGAAGGTACTATTTCCCGAATAAGGCTAACAAATGTTCCAGCCTAATTTCCAGAGCCTAGCTCGACTAGCCAGGTCAGCGTATCGTCTTGATATGCGGAAAGTACTGGAACTATGTCGGCTTCCGCAACAGCTCGTACAACTCGTTCGCTCCGGCGAACTCTTGTTCGAGATCTTTGCTAGCGAGGTGTGTCCGAAGGTAATCGACGGCCTGCGCCAGTCGATCGAGCGCGCGAGACACGTTGTCCGTGTTCGTCAGCAGGATATCGCGCCAAACACGATACGGGCTTCCTGCCAGCCGCAGGGTATCCTGAAGCCCCGTTCCCGCGAGCGAGAGCGGCAAGCCCGTCTCGTCTGTTTCATCCTGAACGACGCGGGCAAGCGCCACGGCCACGAGCTGCGGCAGATGCGAGACGATTCCGACAGCCCAATCGTGCGTGTCCGGATCGCACCAGATGGGCCGCGCCCCAATCGCACGAACGATTTCGACAAACTGCCTCGCGCGCGGATCGGCGGTCGCTTCCGTTCCCATCAGCACATACGGCGCGCCGCGAAAGAGGTTTGCGTCGGCGTGGTCGATGCCCGATTGTTCTTTGCCGGCCATCGGATGACCGCCGAGAAATTGCGCATCGCCGCGAAAATGCTCGCGCGCAACGCGACATATTGTCGACTTGGTGCTGCCTGCGTCGGTAACGAGCGCGCTGGGCTCGGCGTGCTGCGCGATCGTGCCGAGCGCTTCGATCGTCGCTCCGATTGGGACCGCGACGTAGATGAGATCCGCACCGCGAAGGGCGGATTCCAGGTCGGGCGCCGCTTCATCGACTGCGCCGCGCGCGGCGGCACGGGCTGCCGAACTCGATCGGCTGAAACCAACCAGCGAGATTTCAGGAAAATGTCTTCGCAGCGCCAGTGCGAACGACCCACCGATCAGACCGGTACCGATAATGGCGACTCGGCGGAAGGCAATTGTGTTCGCCATCGCTTAGACGTGAGCCGTCAGTGAGATGAGTGCGGCAATGCAGTTGTGGGCTGCGGCGCCATCACTTCCGGCCCCGCCCAGCGGCTGTCGATTCCGGCTTCAGCCACGCCATCTGCGCGCGCAGCTCCTTGCCCACGTTTTCAATCGGGTGATTCTTGTCGCGCTCGAGGAGCTTCGCATATTGCGGCCGTCCCGCCTGATTCTCGAGCACCCATTCCTTCGCGAACTGACCGGTCTGGATCTCGTCCAGGATCTTCTTCATTTCCTGGCGGACGTGATCGTCAATCACGCGATTTCCTCGCGTCAGATCTCCGTACTTTGCCGTCTCGCTGACGAACTTGTGCATCTCCGCGATTCCGCCCTCGTAAATGAGATCAACGATCAGCTTGAGTTCGTGCAGGCACTCGAAGTATGCCGACTCGGGTTGATATCCCGCTGCGACCAGCGTCTCCCAGCCGGCCTGAATCAGCGCCCGAGCACCACCGCACAGCACCGCTTGCTCGCCGAAAAGATCGGTTTCAGTTTCTTCCGCGAAAGTCGTTTGAATCACGCCGGGCCGCGTGCCGCCGATCGCATGAGCATAAGCGAGCGTCCGGTCGAACGCGTGTCCCGAGGAGTCCTGATGCACGGCGAGCAAGCAGGGAACGCCGCGGCCCGCCTCGTATTGTCGCCGCACTAGATTTCCCGGCCCCTTCGGCGCGACCATGGTTACGTCGATATCCTTCGGCGGCGCGATTTGGCCGTAGTGGATGTTGAATCCGTGCGAAAACAACAGCATTGTGCCCGCCTTGAGATTCGGCGCGACTTCATTGACGTAGATCGCAGGCTGCGCCATGTCCGGGGCCAGCATCACGATCACGTCCGCGCCCTCGGAAGCCTCCGACGGAGCGACCAGCTTCCAGCCGTCCTGCTCCGCTTGCGCCCACGATGCGCCGCCGCGCCGCAGACCGACCACCACGTCGAGCTTGCCGTCCCGCAGGTTGAGCGCATGCGCGCGCCCCTGGCTGCCATAGCCGATCACCGCAATGCGCTTTCCTTCGAGTGCTCTTGGATTCGCATCTTTTTCCCAAAACATTTTCGCCATCTTTGTTCTCCTTAAGATTGCACCGAATTCTTGAAACCACTAGGTGAGGCTCGTAACTGCGCCCTCCGACGCCGACGACACCAGCTTCGCGTACTTTGCCATCACGCCGCTCTTGTAACGCGACCCACGCGGCTTCCACTGTGCGCGGCGCTCGTCGAGGTTGCCTTCCACGTCGAGCCTCCTCGCTCGTACATCGAGTGTGATCTTGTCGCCGTCGCGAATAAGCGCGATCGGCCCGCCATTCGCAGCTTCAGGAGCGATATGGCCAACCATTAGTCCATGCGTTGCGCCGCTGAATCGGCCATCCGTGATCAGCGCGATCGATTCGCCCAGGCCCTGGCCGACGAGCGCGCCCGTCACCGCAAGCATCTCGCGCATCCCCGGCCCCCCCTTGGGTCCCTCGTAGCGAATTACGACCACATCGCCCGGCTTGATCTCACGCCGCTGGACGGCCTCGAAGCAGGATTCTTCCGAATCGAACACGCGCGCCGGGCCGCTGTGAAACACGCGCTCGTGTCCGGCAAGCTTCACGACGCAGCCTTCGGGTGCCAACGAACCGCGCAGAATTGCTAGGCCGCCATCTTTCTTGATCGGCTTCGAAAGCGGCCGGATCACTTCCTGATTCGCCGTCTCGCGCGTCTCGCGAATTTCTTCGAAAAGATTTCTGCCCGATGCAGTGATGCTGTCTTCGAGCAGGCCGGCTTCCTGGAGTCGTTTTCCGAGCAGTCTCATGCCCCCTGCCGCGAACATGTCCGGCGCGGTGAAGCGCCCGCCCGGTTTCAGATCGGCAAGTATCGGAGTTTTCACGGAGATTTTGTCGAATTCGTCGATCGTGAGTGGCACGCCCGCGTCCCGCGCGATGGCGAGCAGGTGCAGGACGGCGTTCGTCGACCCGCCCGTGGCCGCTACCGATGCGATCGCGTTACGAAGCGAAGCCGGCGTGAGGAGCTGTCCCGGCCGGATGTCGCGCTTGAAAAGCTCCATCACCGTCTTGCCGCAATTGACCGCGGTCCGCGCCTTGTCCGGATGAACCGCAGGAATTTCGTTCGCACCCATCGGCGAAATTCCAAGAAACGTGATCGCGGTCGCCATCGTGTTCGCGGTGAATTGTCCGCCGCACGCTCCCGCTCCCGGACACGCAACGTTCTCGAGCTCGCAGACATCCTTCTCGCTCATCTTTCCCGTAGCAAACGCTCCAGGCGCTTCGAACACGTCTTGAATCGTCACGTCGTGACCGTGGTAGTGGCCGGGCATGATCGATCCGCCGTAAAGCGAAAGGGAAGGGAGATTGAGACGCGCCAGTGCCATCACCGTGCCGGGAATGGTCTTGTCGCATCCGCAGATCGCGACGACCGCGTCAAACGCATGGGAGCGCACGAAAAGCTCGATGGAATCCGCGATCACTTCACGCGAAACGAGAGAGCCCTTCATCCCCTCGGTGCCCATCGTGATTCCATCGGAAATCACGATCGTATTGCACTCGATCGGAGTCCCGCCCGCCGCGCGAATTCCTTCTCTCACTTTCTCCGCAATGCCGCGCAGGTGCGAATTGCACGGGGTCACGTCCGACCAGGTATTGGCGATGGCAACCAACGGCTTCGCCAAATCGGCGTCTGTCAGTCCTGTGGCTTTGAGCATCGCGCGTGCCGGCGCCCGCGCAATGCCCTTCTTGATTGCATCACTCTGCATCTCTCGCCTCTTGTCATCCCGAACCCAGCCCCGGCAGTTTTGGCCGGGGATGGCGGTGAGGGATCTGCTTGCGAATTTCGGCGGCTTCCCAGCTCGCCCAACAAAAAAGCCCCGCTACCTGTCTCCAGGTGCGGGGCGCATACGCCTAAGCGTGGCTTAGGAGGGCGGCCCCCACCCGATCGCTACGTATACGATTGCGTGAATCGGTCGCGTCATAGAGTAACTTCTCATCTTCAAATCGACAATCGGTTTCCGCCGCGCGCTCGCGCCATTTCATCGCGAGCCATCCTGCCGACAGCCTTATTTGGCCGCAAACGATGCAATAAGTCAAATTTCCAGTTTTGGCGATCGGCATAAACGGCGCTTATGTGCGTCGGCGGCTGAGTAACCGCTTGACGCTCCCCAACACGTCTTGTATATTGACGTTTCGGTCCCGTATCATGTGGAATCGAAAGGCAATAGAAGAGAGCGCCGTGCGTACCTATTATCAAAGCTTCGCCTTTACGTACCGCTTCTCCTTTGCGGAGGAGCGGGCCGGCGAAACGCGCGCGGGCAGAACTAGCAACTAAAAGCCGCACAAAGTTTCGATCACCGGGCCGCGACCTCCCAAAGAGGACGCGGCTTTTTTGTTGTCTGGGGACATAATGGAGCGCGGAGGCACAACCGGATCATGAAAATCGACGACTGGCGCCGCAAAATCGACGCAATCGACACAGCCATGCTTCACCTCCTCAACCTCCGCGCGGAGCTTTCGCTTGAAGTCGGACGAATGAAATGCGAGTCGGGCGTCCCGCTTCGCGCGCCGGAGCGCGAGCAGGAAATTCTCGCCCGCATGCAGCAGACTAACCCCGGCCCGCTCGACGCCGAGACGATCGGCAAAATCTATCAATTGATTCTCGACGAATCAATTCGCACGCAGACTCGCTTCGGCTACGACGTTGCTCCCGAAAAGAAAACAAGCGGCAAAGGAAAGAAGCGAAAGGCAGCAAGACGATGAAAGTCGAAAAAAACGCGCGCGTGGCATTTCAAGGTGAGCGCGGCGCCTTCAGCGAAGAGGCGGCCGTGCAGCTTTTGGGCGAAGAGATTTCGCTCGTGCCGCGTCCGACGTTCGAGGCAGCCTTCAGCGCGATTCGCGATGGCCTCGCGGACTACATCCTCGCACCGATCGAGAACAGTCTCGCGGGATCCGTCCACCGCTCTTTCGATCTTCTTGTGGATAGCGATCTCAATATCTTGGCCGAAGTCGTGATTCCGATTGTGCACAATCTGATCGCCGCGCCCGGCGCTAAATTTGACGACATTAGCGTCGTCGAATCGCATCCTGTGGCACTCGCGCAGTGCGAGCGATTTTTCAGCGCGCATCCGCGCTTCAAAAGAATCGCCACCGAAGATACCGCGGGCAGCGTTCGGGAAGTGGTCCGTTCGGGTGATCGCTCGCGGGCCGCAATTGCCGGTTGCCGTGCCGCTGAAATCTACGGCGGCGTTATCTTGCAGGAGCATCTGGAGGACAACCGCGAGAACTACACTCGGTTCTTGCTTCTCTCGGAATCCGCAGTCGTGCCGGAAGATGCGGACAAGCTTTCACTCGTTTTCCAGCTCGATCATCGTCCGGGCGCGCTCTATCACGCTCTCGAGCCTTTCGCGCGCAGGAATCTGAATCTGCTGAAGATTGAGAGCCGTCCGGTCCACGGCAGCCCCTGGCAGTACCGCTTCTATTTGGATTTGCAGGCGTCGCGGCGTGACCCGGAAGTCGCGACGGCGCTTCGCGAATTGGAAGGTCTGGTTGTCAATCTGCGGATTCTGGGATCGTATGTTGCCGCGCAGCAATCGGTCAGTGCGAAAACATAAGACGGCGAGGACTCGAAAATGATTTTCAACATGTTGGGCGAGGCAACAGAAGAACAAATCAAGCACATCGTGGACCGCATCAAAGAATGCGGCTACGAAGCCCATCTGATTCGCGGCAAAGAGCGAACCGTGATCGGAGTCGTGGGGAACAGCAGAACGAGCCGCGAGGAACTCCTGGCTCTCAGCTCCGCGCCCGGCGTGGAAGAAATCGTGCGAATTTCTCATCCGTATAAACTCGCCGCTCGAAGCGTGCGCCCCGAAGGTACGGTGATCGATCTCGGGAAAGGTGTATCGATCGGTGGCAAGGAAGTCGTCGTCGCCGCCGGGCCGTGCGCCGTAGAATCCTCCGAGCAGATTCACGATATCGCCGCAAAGGTGGCGCAATCCGGCGCGAAACTCCTTCGCGGCGGCGCGTTCAAGCCGCGTTCTTCTCCGTACAGCTTTCAGGGAATGGGCCACGAAGGTCTCGAACTTCTTCGCGACGCCGCAGACAAGAACGGCCTGCTGGTTGTCAGCGAGGTCATGGACCCTTCGCAAATCGAAATCATGCTGCCGTACGTCGACATGCTGCAGGTCGGCGCGCGCAACATGCAGAATTATCACTTGCTGCGCGGCCTCGGCGAAGTCGATAAGCCTGTGCTGCTCAAGCGCGGCATGTCCGGAACCATTGAGGAATTGCTGCTCAGCGCCGAATACATCATGGCCGGCGGCAATTACAAAGTGATCCTGTGCGAGCGCGGTATCCGCACATTCGAGACGGCGCTGCGCAACACGATGGACATCGCTGCAATCCCGGTCCTAAAAAGCCTCTCGCATCTACCGGTCGTCGCCGATCCTTCGCATGGCACGGGGAAGCGCGATAAAGTCGCGCCGATGGCCCGCGCAGCGGTGGCGGCAGGCGCAGACGGGTTGCTGATCGAAGTGCATCCCGATCCCGAACGCGCGATGTCTGATGGAGTGCAGTCGCTCTATCCCGATCAATTCGCTCAACTGATGAATGAAGTTCGTGCGGTCGCGGCCGCCGTCGGGCGCTATGTTGCCGAACCGTTGGCATCGACGCGCACCGAAGCTACTTCAGCGGCTCGGTAGCTCGAAGCCGTACCTGCGGAAGACCGCGGCTGCCTCCGAGCTTGAAAGAAACCCGACGAATCGCTTTGCGGCCTCGGAGTCTTTCGAACCCTTGATGACCGCGACCGGATAAACCACCGGGGCATGCGAATTCGGCGGAGCCTTCGCGGCCACTTTCACCTTCGAGCTCGATTCCGCGTCCGTGGCGTAGACGATGCCCGCGTCTACATTTCCCGTCTCCACGTAGGTCAGCACCTGACGTACGTCTTTTGCGAGCACAGCCTTGGAATTCACGGCGTCGTAGATTCCAAGCTTTGCGAGCACTTCCTTCGCGTACTCTCCGGCAGGCACCGCTGCGGGTTCGCCGAGAGCGATTTTTTTCACGCTCGGACGGGTCAAGTCTTGAAATGAGGATATGCCAAGAGCCGAATCCTTCGGGACGATCAAGACGATCTCGTTCCGCAACAAATCCTTGCGCGTGGCTTCAAGCAACAGCCCCTTCACTTCGAGCGCGTCCATCTGCTTCGGCGCAGCCGAGAGAAATACGTCGACCGGTGCCCCTTGCTCGATCTGAAGTTGCAGCGTGCCCGATGCTCCATAGTTCACCAGAACTGAGGTCCCTGGATTTTCGGCGACGTAGATCTGCTTTGCTTCATCGAGCGCATCCTTCACGCTGATCGCCGCGGAGACGATGATTTCCTTCTGTTGGGGCTCTGCGGACGAAGTGCCCGAAGCGGCCAGGCTCGCCGCAAGAATCGCCGTTACGAAAGCGGTTAGTCGGAATCGCAAACGCCTCACTCGCACTCTCTACCAGAGAAACTTAAACGCAAACTGGACCTGTCTCGCGGAAGTCGATGTACTTGTAATGGCACCTGCCGCTGGATTTGGCACAGGGGTTGTACCCTTCAAGGTCGCGATGATCAATGTGGGCGTGTTGAAGTTCGCACGATTGAGCAGGTTGAACATTTCGGCACGGAACTGCAGCCGCAGGCGCTCGCGGATCGTCGTGTCTTTGAGGATGGAGAAATCCCAGGTTGCAAGGCCGGGGCCGGGCAGCGTGTCGCGCCGAAGATTGCCATAGAATCCGGTATTGTTCGGCGGGGCAATGAACGCATTGGGATCAAACCATTCTTGCGGCGTTCCAAGGATGACCGGGCCGCTGAACGACGGGTTTACAAACGGTCGGACAGGATTGCGGTTGTCTTTGTTATTCGACGGGTTGTAGCTGAGCTGCGGCGTGAACGGGAACCCGTCTTGCAGCGTGACAATGCTCGTGAGAGACCACCCGCTGGCGAGCCCGCCGCGCCAGCCGTCGAGATTGCTTCCGAACGCTTTCCCGTGACCGAAAGGCAGTTCGTACAGCGCGTTGATCGAGGCTGCGTTGGTCACGTCGTACGTCGCCCGCCCCCAATCGGCGCGGACGTCGAGCGGATTGGCCACGAGCCCCGGGGCATTCTGTGCCAGCGTGCCGTTCATCGAGTCTCCATCGTCCAGCGCTCTCGACCACGTGTAGACGCCTCGAATCGAAACATCGTGGCTGAAGCGATGGTTGAAATCGACCTGCAGCGCGTTGTACGAGCTCGTTCCGAGCGAAAACCACGTCCAAGTATTTGCGAGCGTAGCCGATGGATTGGCCAGAGGCGAATTTGCCGCAATGAAGAAGCTGCCTGCGGGCACGGGAGTTCCCGAAAGAGATCCGAAGCCGGCCGGGTAAGTGGCCGGGCAGGGCGCAGCAGGACAAATTGTCGGAACGGGCTCGTTCGCATCGAGCCCGAGAATTTCGTGGTAGCCGTGCGCGCCTACGTATCCCACTGTCACCGCGGTATTCTGCGAGATCTCGCGCTGCACCCGTAGCGAATACGAAATCAACGTTGGAGTATCTAGATTCGGCTGAACGCCGCCTGGAATCAGCTTGGCGGCCGCCGGAATGGGAGAAATCGGCTCAGGAAGATTCGCGAGCACAAAATTCGAGATGCTGTACACAGGATTAGTCGGCGCATTCTGATCGAGGCGATATCCGAGTGCGTCCTGCAGATCGTTGTACATGCCAAAGCCGGCCCGCAAGACGGTCTTCGACCCGAATGGACTCCATGCGACGCCTACTCGCGGTTGCGGCAGCAGCGTCGCGTTATTGGTGCTGAATACGGAATTCCCAACGTGGGGCGTCGTATTGATCACGCCATCGGTGAAGAAATAGTTCGCAGTGCGGCCATGCGCTTCGTTCCATCCGGTCGAGAATTCGTCACGAAAACCGAGCGAAACCGTAAGCCGAGGCGTAATGCGAATCACGTCCTCGACGTACCACGCGCCGAAAAGCGATCGCCAGTTCATTTCCGTCGGTGCGGGATCGTAGAGAAGCGTGACGTTCGAGCTGGCGCCGCCTCCGCCGAGAA
This sequence comes from Candidatus Acidiferrales bacterium, assembly GCA_035622875.1. Lineage (GTDB taxonomy): Bacteria > Acidobacteriota > Terriglobia > Acidiferrales > UBA7541 > Palsa-295. Next base: position 422 of record DASPUN010000056.1, on the reverse strand, counting down.
GCGCTGGAACGCTCGGAAAAGAGATTTGGCCGAACTGGCTGAGCGCGATCGTTTCGTTCGATTGGAACTGCTGAAACCACACCCCAAAGCCCAGTTCATGCCGCCCGTGAGTCAGTGTGACCTGATCCTCGTAAGTGAAGAGGTTTCGACGAACGAACAGGTTGCTCCCGTTGTTGCTTCCGGCAAGGCCCAACTGCGTCGCCGGATTCGACGCAGTGCTACCGCCGACTACGACAGCGCCGACGGGGCGGCCTGCGACAAAGCTCGTCACATCCGCCGCCGGCGATCCCGGCGTCGGCTCGCCGGTAAAGAAATAGCCGGCCCGCGAATAGCCGATTCGCGCCGTGTTCAACAGCTTTGGCGAGAAAATGTGCGTCTCTTCAAGACTCAGCACCTGCTCGCGCAAGTCGGTGACGTCGGTA
>DASPUN010000055.1:0-8952 GCA_035622875.1 Candidatus Acidiferrales bacterium | reverse complement strand
TGCAAGATATCGCCCGAGGGAAGCCGGACGTGCAGCGTCTGACCGAACTGCACTGAATCGATGTAGCTCTCCTCGACGTCCGCGCGCACCCACAAATGGTCCACGTCCACAATTACGACGATCGGACTGCCCGACGCGATCACTTCGCCCTGCTTCGCAACACGCACCGAGACAAGGCCCTCGATCGGCGCGTAGATATTCGTGTAGCCGAGTTGCGTCTCGATTTGCGCGGCGTTCGCGCGCGCCTGCTCGAGTTGCGCGATCGTAGTCGCAATTTCGCTGCTGCGTACATCGACTTGTTTCCGATTCGCTTTCGCGACTCCCAGCGCGGCTTCCTGCGCGCTGACCGAATCTTCGAGCGATTTCACGTTGGCCTGCGAAGCTTTCAGCGTTGCTTCGGCGTGGTCGCGGTCTTGCGCCGATTCGACGCCGCTGTCGAAAAGCTTCTGCATCCGGTCATAGTCTGTCTGGTCGCGCCAGAGTGTGGCGCGAGCCTGATCGAGCTGCGCGCGCGTGGATGTCAGCGTCGATTCAGCCTGTCTGAGCGATGCTCCCGTTGCGTCGTCCGTCAGGGCGTAATTGTGATTCGCCTCGCTGACCTGCGCCTCCAGGCTCGCAACGTTCGCTTTCGCCGCGGCGAGGCTCGCCTCGAGTTCCTTGGGATCGAGCTCTGCGATCAGATCGCCTTTCTTCACTTCCGAGCCTTCGTCCACCTTGAGATTGATCATGCGGCCCATGATCTGCGGGCTGACGATCACTTCATTGCCGTCGACGATTCCCGTCAATGGGATTTCGCGGCCGTGCGGCGTCGAGAACACGTAGAAAACGACTGCGATCAAAAACACGATGCCGATGATGCTGAACGATCTCATGCTGCCCTTCATTGCGGTTGCACTCCTTCCGGCGCCATCGCGTGCTCGAGAAAATCGAGCAGCGCGGCTTTCCGCTTGGCCAGAGCGTCCGGCGCGAGCATGTCGTAACCCACTACACGGCCCAGAATTGCCGCCGCGGCGAAATACGACGTTGTCATCTGCATCGTGATCAGCGCGGCCTGGTCGGGATCGACAGTTCGAAACTCGCCCTTCGCAATCCCCTCTTCAATCGTTCGCGCAAACTCCTGATGCAGCGGTCGAAAGAATTCCTTCACCATCCATTCGAAGCCGGGACTCGCTTCCATCGCCTGCCTCTGCACGAGCCGCGGATAGTTCGGGTGCGACGCGAGGAAATCGAAATAGCCGCTCACGCCAGCAAAATATCGCTCGCGCGGCAGAAGAGTTTTCGTCGGCGCCGCGAAGACCGCGACCCGCAGTTGGCGCAGTAGATTTTCCAGCACCGCGCGATGCAATCGGCGCTTGTTACCGAAATAGTAGAAGAGCATCGCTTTGTTGGCGTGCGCCGCCGTCGCGATTTCCTCCGTTCGCGCCCCCGCAAGTCCTTGAGCGGCAAACTGCTGCTCCGCTGCGGCCAATATGCGCCGCGCTGTCGCGGGATCCTCTACTCTCCTACGCCCTCGCGCCATGTTTGTTTCAGACTCCTAGCCGGTTCATGTATTCGTCGGGATAGCGCGCGCCGACAGCCGCGCCGCGCGGAATCGCCTCGTCGATGCGACGCAGGTCGCTCGAAGTGAGCGTCACATCGAGTGCGCCGAGATTTTGATCGAGATACGTGCGGCGCTTCGTGCCGGGGATCGGGACGATGTCGTCGCCCTGCGCCAGCACCCACGCGAGCGCGAGCTGCGCCGGCGTGCAGCGCTTCTCCGACGCCAGCTGCTCGACGCTCGTGACCAGAGCGAGATTCTTCTGGAAGTTATCGCCCTGAAAGCGTGGAGAAATCCGACGGAAATCCTTCGGCCCGAATTCGGCGCTCTTCACCTGCCCCGTCAGAATCCCTCGGCCGAGCGGGCTGTAGGGAACGAAGCCGACGCCCAGCTCGCGGCAAGCCCCGAGAATTTCGCCCTCGGGGTCGCGCGTCCACAGCGAGTACTCGCTCTGAAGCGCGGTGATCGGATAGGTCGCGTGCGCGCGGCGAATCGTCTTCGAGCCGGCTTCAGAAAGCCCGAGATAACGGACCTTACCTTGTTCGATCAATCGCGCCATCGCACCGACCGTGTCTTCGATCGGGACGCCCGTATCGACGCGATGCAAATAAAAAAGATCGATCGTCGAAATCTTCAGCCGCTTCAGGCTCGCTTCGCACGCTTGCTGTACATATTCCGGCCTGCCGTTCACGCCGAGAAAACGCCCGTCCGGCTGGCGCATGTTTCCAAATTTCGTCGCGAGGATCACTTCGTTGCGCCGCTTGGCAAGAATCTGCGAGAGCAGCTCTTCGTTGGTGCCGCCGCCGTACATGTCGGCTGTGTCGAGCATGGTGATTCCGCGGTCGATGGCGTGGTTCAGCGTGGCGAGGGATTCGGCATCGTCGGGCGTGCCGTAGGATTGCGACATGCCCATGCATCCGAGTCCGAGGGCGGAAACGACCAGCGAGCTTTTTCCCAGCCGGCGGTATTGCATCGAAACCTCCAAGGCGGCGGACGATATTCTTCAACTAACTGGTTAGTTTATTCAAAACCTTCCCGACTGTCAAGCCCTCTGCTCTGCGCCCGGCAAAGATTGGCCGGAGGGCGGGTCGGGCCGCTCGTCGGCTCGCGAGAACGCAGTTGGGGTGCAGAAATGTGCCCAAAGTGGCCTGCTAAGGCCTGTTAAGCGTGCAAGAAAACGACAAAAATTGCATCCAACGTGGAGGATTGGATTCGTTCTACGTGGAACGAATGTGAGCCTGATTTGGCGCGCGGAATCGCTAGCCTTCGAGGGCTCCGGCGGAGCCGGCGGGAAGCTCGATCGAATATTTTGTGCGGGCTTTTTCGCGGTGTAGTTCGAACGCGAGTTCGATCAGCCGGTCGATCAATTGCGGATAGGGCAGGCCCGACGCCTCCCACATTTTCGGATACATGCTGATGGACGTGAAGCCGGGAATCGTATTCAGCTCGTTGACAAAGATTTTTCCGGTTTTCTTTTCGAGGAAGAAATCGCAGCGGGCCATGCCGGTTCCGTCGATGGCCTTGAACGCGCGGACGGCGTAATCCTGAAACGTGGCGACTTGCTTTTTCGTGAGCGGCGCGGGAATCAGGAGCTGAGTTCCCTCCTCCAGATACTTCGCGCGGTAATCATAAAATTCGCGGTGCGGCAGAATTTCGCCGGGAATCGAGGCGCGCACGTCGTCGTTGCCGAGGACGGAGACTTCGATCTCGCGCGCCGTCACGCAGCGTTCGACCAAAATTTTCAGCGCATATTCTGCAGCGAGATCGATCGCGGCGGAAAGCTCGTGCGGCGTTTTCACGCGCGTCATGCCAACCGACGAGCCAAGCGTGGCGGGCTTGACGAAAACCGGAAAGCGAAATTTCTTACGAACGGCCGCAATCACCTTCGCGCGCTCGTGCTCCCATTCCGAGCGGCGCACGGCGAGGAACGGAACGATGGGCAATTTCGCGTCGGCGAACAGGCGCTTTTGGACGTCCTTGTCCATGCCGACCGCGGAGGCGAGCACGCCGGCGCCAACGTAGGGCAGCCCCGCCAGCTCGAGCAGACCCTGCACAGTGCCGTCTTCGCCGAACGTGCCATGCAGCACGGGGAACATGACGTCGACCGAGACGGCCGGGTGCTCGGCGGACGGCACGATGGGCATCAGCGCGGCGGAAGTTGGGTCGGGCGGAAGCAGCACGCGCTCGCCCGTTTTCAAGACCTCGGGCAGCATTTTCTGCGCGCCCGTCCCGACGAGCCAGCGGCCGTCTTTCGTGATGCCGATGGGCACCGCCTCATATTTTTCCGGATCGAGCGCCCGAATCACCGAGGCGGCCGAGGCGAGCGAGACTTCATGCTCGCCCGATCGTCCGCCGAAGATCACACCGACGCGAAGACGCTTGTTTGGGGTCATGTTGAGATTGGCCTAAAGACGAACTTCATTTGTAAGCTAGCCGCCGCCGAATTGCGAGCGAACGTGCGCTCGCCGATGCTCATTCAAACAACGCGCTTGCGAGATAGCGTCTCAGGGCAGCAGGTCTGGCAAAGCCCTTTTCTCGGCAAGAGCTGCCTAGGTCAGAGACAGGACAAACGGCCGTGATACCACTTGTTTGCGAATCTCAGCACTCCGAAGTATTGTTTCGAACTCTGAAACAGTGCAAACGCGGGGTACGTGATCTGTAAGCCATAGACCGCGATCGCGGGTCCAAATGTATTCTACGAAAGCTGACACGACCAAGGGCACTAGCCGCCTTATTTGGGAGGGCACGTCGTAGTTGTTGCCTCTCGGATGAGCCTTGAGCCACTGGGCCAGTGTATCCACCTGTTCAAGTTTGGCTGTCAACTTCTCTTGCCGATGCGAAAGAGCCTCCGGCTTCCCTTTGTCGAAAGCCAACGAGCGCGCGAGCGCGAAGCAGTCCACTACAAATAGAACATCGCCGCAAATTATTCCCACGTCGATTTCGCGGGATGATTGGTCCGTTCCGCGCAACAACCCTCGTTTTCGCCAAACCGACGCATGCGGGCACTGTGCAGCCCTCTCCTCGACCAAATCTTCGAGCGGAGCACCCTTTGGCCTCCAATCCTGGACGTGTCGGCCGATGTCCCAAATTACGTCATGCACCAAGAACGGCAGGGCTACCATGTCGACGACGACCCGATCTTCAGTTAACGGGAGAATCAGCCTATTGGGTCCTCTCGACCAAAGGTCGATTTGTGATTTTTGAACCGGATCGTAGCTCGAGCAACAAATTAGATTGTCAAGGCGCTCCTCAGGGATCGGCGACCCTATGACACGAGAAGTTTCTAGCCACTCTTGTCTAAGTGAGCCGAGGGTTCCGTAGGAATATGCCCGCTGTAGGTAATTCCAACCGAATCCTGCATCGACTGATCGCAGACTAATCCAGAATCTCCAAGAAACAGCCGCGACAAAACTCGTCAAATCTTCAACTGAGAAACCGAACTGAGTTAAGACTTGATCGGAAAGGAAATTATGGGTTTTACGGAATGTGGCTAGATCAAGGGGTATCCAAGAAAAATTCGGTCCCGCCCCTCTCATCTCAATCGGTGTTTCGCTGAGCAGGTACTCGTACCCTAGCTTCTCTGCACTGAGTCGTTCAACATTGAACTGGGGCACCAGAATCGTATCCATCGAGGGAGGCGCTGTTCGAAAGCCTGTTAGGGGAATTCCGGGAGGGGTCGCAAACCAAGAGTGCTTCTCGCCGCGTCGATCAAATCCCTCCACAAGAGACTTCAGTTCGTGGCTCGGACGCAATCGAAACAGATCTGGGTTCCGAACTTCCAGCGAGGCTCCCTTGTAAAGCCAACGCAAACACGAAGTCAATGAGTAAAGGTAGTGAGCCAGACATTCGACTGCATGAAATTCACAGAAATCATCAAAATCAAAAGGGCCAAGATAAGATCCATTTGCGGGCAAGTCTAAAGGAATTGATCGATCACGTATCAGTTCGGAAAGTGCTCCGCCAAGCACTTTCGTCGGGTCACTGCCATCGACGAATTCCCCGCTTGCGTCAGCTCTTCCATATTTGAAGAACGCGAGTTCCAGAGTGCGTCTATATAGGGAAACTGTGCCGAGCAGCCCATCATTGAAGGCGTTCTCTGGCGCCAGCCGCCTATAAATGTGCAGCCAATAGTAAGGGCTATGCTGCTGCAGTTTCTGTCCAAGGGCTGATTCAACCCTGGAGAAAAGGCGCTCTACGATCGCGGCGCTTCGCCGCCGGGTAAACGACACGGGTGCGGTAGCAGCTCCATGTGAGCGCGGACGTGGGGAAGAATAGTTGCGCTTCTGAGTTTCTCGATCCGGGGGCCCAGTTCGGCGAAGAACTTGCCGAAAACAGGCCAATGGTAGGGCACCATCGCCACGGTCGCCTTGCGACTCGACGCGTTCGCTTCTACAGCAGGCATCGACACCTCTCAGTAGTTGTTATTATTATGCGCGAATCAGAGCCGTCGGTGCACACGTGCAATGGATACCTGAACCCGGGAGACTGGGCGAAGAGGTAGCTCCGCTAAGTTGGAGAAATAGTTCAAAGGGCAGGCGTCCTGCTCAGTTGCCGGCGCTACCGAGCGGGAGGGGTGGCGCGGACTCGACGACGGGGCGGGGCTCGGCACGGTCGATGAGGGTGCGCCAGAGCGAGTCGGGATACTCGGTGAAGATGGAGTCGGCGGAGGCGGGCAGGTTGTGCCACGAGCCTCTTGCGACTTCGTTCTCGAATTGCTCCGGATCCCATTGCGCGCGCCCGAGAAAAACGCGGAGATTGGACGCCTGCTGCGAATTCTCGGCCAGCGCAAGAATCTCGCCGGCGTCGAACGTCACATAGACGTCCCCGAACACCTGGATCGCCTTCTTCGGAGGGTTTTTCGAACGGAAGACGGCGCTGCGCGCGGCGACGTCGAAATCGACGGGCCCGCCGAAATAGGCCTTCGCTTCCGAATTATCGAGCGTTCGTGAATCCGGAAAGACGTCGCGCACTTTGAACTTCGAGGGCTTGTTGATGATGAGGCCCACGAGCAGCGTGTCCTCCTTGATCGGCAGCATCAGCACAACCGAATCGCGAAAGAGAGGATCGGGCAGGTCGCGGCTGGCGACAATGAATTGCCCCTCGGATTTGGGCTTCGGCGAATCCTGCGCGATCTTGCGAAAGACAGCCGACGACAGAGCGAGGACCACAATCGCGGATGCGAGCAGTGCGCGCACGGGTCGAGCGCCGCGAGCCAAGGGCGGCGCTCCGGGGATGATATATCCGAGAGAGTCGGGCGAGCGAAAAAAGCAAAAGCAGATCCCTCGTCGGGCCAAACGGCGGCCCTCACTCGGGATGACAACTTGTCGGCTGGGCAGTGTTAGAGGATTTTCTTGCCGAGGCCGGAGAGGATCAGCTCGACGCCGAGAATTGCGGTGGTGTTGTGCAAATCGATGACCGGATTAATTTCGACAAGCTCGAACGAGATCATCGCGCGGCTATCCGCGATCATTTCGAGCGCGAGATGCGCTTCGCGGTAGGTGACGCCGCCGCGCACAGGCGTGCCGACGCCGGGTGCGTCGGCGGGATCGACGAAGTCCATGTCGAGGCTGACGGCGATGCCTGCGGTGTCGTCGGTGGCAAAGCGGATGGCTTCGGCCATCACTTCGCGCATGCCGCGCTCGTCGATGTCGCGCATGGTGAAAACGTGGACGCCCGATTCCTTGGCGAAGCGGCGTTCCTTCGCGTCGAGATCTCGCGTGCCGACCAGCGCGACGTTGCGCGGCTCGACCATCGGCTTGGAGCCGGCAATTTCCGTGAGCTCAGCCGGGCCGTAGCCCATGATCGATGCGAGCGGCATGCCGTGAACGTTGCCGGAAGGCGAGGATTCGGGCGTGTTCATGTCGCCGTGCGCGTCGAGCCAGATGACGCCGATGCGCTTGCCCTTTTTGTGGAAATGCGCGGCGGCTCCGGCGACGGTGCCGACCGCGATCGAATGGTCGCCGCCGAGCACGAGCGGAAGCATGTCCTCGTCCAACGCCTTGCGAACCATTTCGGCGAGGCTTTTGCAAGTCTGCGAGATTTCTTCGAGGTAGCGCGCCTTCTTTTCGCCGTAGGGCTGCTCTTCGGCCTGGGGGACGGCGATGTTGCCGACGTCCTCGACATGGCGGCCGAGCTGCTTCAGGCGCGATTGCAGACCCGCGACGCGCAGTGCGGACGGGCCCATGTCGACGCCACGGCGGCTCGCGCCGAGGTCCATCGGTACGCCGATGATGCGGATTTTTTCGGCCATGAAGAGAGATTCTTCGACTGCGCCGCGCGTCTCATCCCCCAGGCTCGACTGGCCGTCGACCTGGGGGCCCCGTCCGGGCTCCCGCGGCGGGACTAAGAATGACGCGCGGCTCCGCTCAGAATGACGACGCCTTCAATTTCGCCTAGATCGAAACCGAGCTTCGCCGAAAGCTGAGCTCGGGCACCCAAACCGAGATCAAGGATAGACGCGATAGAGCATGCGTGGGAAGGGGATGACCTCGCGCACGTGCTCTGTCCCGCAAATCCACGCGACGGTACGTTCAAGGCCCAGGCCGAAACCTGCGTGCGGGACGCTGCCGTAGCGCCGCAGGTCGAGATACCACTGAAAGGCCTCCTCGGGCAGATTGTGCTCGCGGATGCGCTTCAACAAAGTCTCGTAGCTTGATTGCCGCTCGCCGCCGCCGATGATTTCGCCGCCACCCTCGGGTGCGATCATGTCGAAGCTGAGGGCGAGATCGGGCCGCGCCGGGTCGGTAGCCATGTAGAACGCCTTCATCGCGGCGGGATAGCGGTGAATTACGACCGGCTTGTCGAATGATTTCGAGATGAGCGTTTCTTCGTCGCCGCCGAAATCGTCGCCCCATTTCGTGGGATTGCCGGCCTTCTGCAAAACCTCGACGGCTTCGTCGTAGCTGATGCGCGGAAACGGCGGCGCAACTTTTGCGAGCTTCGAGACGTCGCGGCCGAGCGCGGCAAGCTCCGTTGCGCGATGTTGAACCACGGATTGCACCATCGCGCTGACCAGCCCTTCGCCGAGCTCGATCATGTCTTCGAGGTGCGTGTAGGCGGCCTCCGGCTCGAGCATCCAGAACTCGGTCAGATGGCGGCGCGTCTTCGACTTTTCAGCTCGAAACGTGGGGCCGAACGTGTAGACCTTGCCGAGCGCAGCGGCGGTCGCCTCCACGTAAAGCTGGCCGGATTGCGTGAGATACGCCTTCTGATCGTCGATGTAGTTGACTTCGAAGAGCGTCGTCGTGCCCTCGCATGCCGCGGGCGTGAAGATCGGCGCGTCGGTAAGCGTGTAGCCCTGATCGTCCATGAAATTGCGGGCGGCGCGAATGGCCTCGGCGCGGATGCGGAGAATCGAAGCCTGGCGCGGCGTGCGAATCCACAGGTGGCGGCGATCGAGGAGAAAATCGACGCCG
>DASPUN010000054.1:0-42685 GCA_035622875.1 Candidatus Acidiferrales bacterium | reverse complement strand
GGTCGTTTCGAACTGCGCTGTCGACGGCGCAAGTGTCTATCCCGCCCACAGAAAGCCATTCGATCTGATTTTCTTGCGAGCGAAAAATGAGGAATGGCGCGCCCGGAGAGAGTCGAACTCCCGACCTTCTGGTTCGTAGCCAGACGCTCTATCCAGCTGAGCTACGGGCGCACTCGGTGAAAGCGAAGGGCTTGCAATACAACCCTAGAAGTCTACCACAGCATGCGAAGCGCAAAGATCGCTTCGACGCCCTCCGCTAATCGCGCGATTCACGGAGCGAGTTCGCGTTGCTCGCGCCAGAGGCCAAGTTTTTCTTGCGCGGCACGATCGGAAAAACTGAAAAGTACCGCTTCGCTTTCGGCGTGATGACGCTGCGGCGCCCAACTCGGTGCGACGAAGATGTCGTTTTCATTCCAATCGAAACTCGCGTCGCCAATTTGGCTGCGGCCGCGTCCCTCGACAACGACGAACACGGTGCCATCGGTCGAACGATACGGCGCACTCTCGATTCCGCGAGGCAAAAGCTGAATCGCGGCGCTCATCGTCGGCATCGCCGAGCCGCCAGTCACCGGATTTACGTAGCGCAGCTTCACGCCATGGCACGGATCGACGGGGCCGTTGCGCAGCATCGCCGCGAGGCTTTCGCGCGCCCGCGCGTATCGATAGTTCAGCAGCGGCGACGAAAGCCTGCCCGCCGTAGCGGGCGATTCCACCTTGTACCCATCAGGCACCAACGCGCCGCCAAATCGGGCCTCGCAATCGCCGGCCGGCGGACCATCGGAAACATTTTTCGCGTCGCTTCCTTCGGAGAAGCTTGCTTTGAAGAGATTCACCATCGGTACGTCGAGCCCATCGAGCCAGATCACCGGATCGGCGCCGTCGTTGCCATGAGCGTGCCACGTCCAGCTCGGAGTGATGACGAAATCTCCGCGCTCCATGTTTGTGCGCTCGCCATCGACGGATGTGTATGCGCCCGAGCCTTCAAGAAACAGTCGCAGTGCGCTCGCGGCGTGGCGATGTGCGTCGGCGCGCTCTCCAGGCAAGAGCAGTTGCAGTCCCGAGAACAGCGAATCCGTCGCCTGCGAGCGGCCCCGCAGCCCGGGATTCTCGAGGATCAGCACGCGTCGCTCCGCCTCTTCCGCTGTGAGCAGCCTGCCGGCCTCGAGCAGGCTCGCCCGCACAGTCGCATACTGCCAGTGCGCGGGCAGCGCGGCGGGCTGCGGCGTGCGCGTGACGAGCCCCGAGACGCGCTCCCAGAGCGGCGCCAAATTCTGCTTTGCGATTGCGTCGTGGAAACTCTGGCGCGCGCCGGCCTGGTCAGTGGTCGCGATGCGAGGTGATGTCATGCTTGAATGCTCGCCTCAGAGGTTTGAGTGTAACGCTGTAGCTTTCAATGCGGTAGTCGATCGTGCCCGCATGCTCGGCGGAAAGTTTACACGTGCCGCGCACAACGAAAACCGCGAAACATCGCAATCTTTCAATCAGCGTGATTGGAAATCGCAGGAGTGGGCCGCGAGGCGCGAAGCAGGAAGGGCTCCCAGATCCCCGGTAAGGGGAGCTTGGCAGATCCGTCTTGCGTCTCCACCCCGCGCCTTGCTCCCTGGGTGGTGTGGGGGTAGTACACTCGTTCGGTCAACGAGGGCCAACCGCTGCGTCGACCCTCGCCGTTCAAATCCACTTCACATCGAACCGCAATTGCCTCCTCGCATCGGTCCCAAGATTTCTAGAAGAAGAAGTGAATCCCGAACTGGATCAGTCTCGGGTTCACACTCGTGGCCGTTATGAAATTGCCTGTTGGAGTTAAGAAGCTCGTGAAGTTCCCGGCATTCTCGAACCCGACCGTGCCAAAGTTCGCACCCTGCGGAGGTGCGAACTGCGGGTGATTGAACGCATTATAGAAGTCGCTCCGGAACTGCATGCTTACACGTTCCGTAATCTGGGTAGTCTTCACGATCGAAATGTCCCAGTTGAACTGGCCGGGCCCCGTAACGATGCCGACTGCAGAGTTGCCATAGTCCGTGGCCGGAGCGATTTGGAAAGGGCCGGGGGGTCCAAATCCGGGGTCGCCGAATGGCACCAGAGGGGCCTCGCAGGCGAAGGCCGCAGTGTTGAAGTAGCCAGTGCCGCCGACGACGTGTGATGTCGCGCCGCCGGCAGTCTTGAGTTGTGCGTTGCTGAACCCAGGGCAGATCTCCGCAGTCGTCACGCCCTGGAAGCTAAGCTGTTGGTTCGTGCCGTACGCTCCTCCGCTGGCGACGGGCCCGCCGATGAACGTAAGGGGATTGCCCGTCTGCGCGATCGTCACGCCCGAGACGTACCAGCCGTTGATGAGTTTCTTGGTCATACCCTCTGCATTGTTGCCGAACGGCAAGTCGTATCTGTAGTTCACAACAAACCGCTGGAACCGATCGAACGAGACTGGACCCCACTGCCCATGCGGTGGCCCATTGGGTGAAGGCTTTGTCTTAAGAGCTAGAGCGTCGTTAATGTTCGCCGAGTTCCCGAAGAACACATCGGACAGGTTCCTGTCCCACGTGTATGCCGCCTGCATGGATAGCCCGTGGCCAAACTGATGCCGCACGGTTGCTTGCAAGCTGTTGTAGTTCGAACTGCCGTTGAAATCCGACTCCTGCAGACCGATCGGCTCATAGCCCAAGTACGGCACACGGAACGCAGCGTTGTTGGCAGTGTTGCATACCGGCGTGGGAGACCCATCAAATCCTATCGGTTGGCACAGGCCGTATGGATCGGTAGCACAAATGCTGCCGACCGGATTGCACGGGCTGAACAGCGTTGACGCCCCGTTGTGATTGTGGTTGTAATCCGTGAGGTTGATTCCCTTCGATCCTGCGTAGTCCAGTTCAAGCACCCACTGCGGTGCGAACTCGTATTGGAAGCCGATGGTGTACTCCTGCACAAGGGGCGTGTGGATAGCCCTCGGAAGGAGGGGTGTGTTCAGCCCAGAGTTTATCTGGAACCCTTCTGTTAACGCGCAGAACGGGCTGCCGAAGCCGTAGGGGGCTGGGTTGAAGCAGGCATCGACAGACTGGTTTGCCGTCGAAGGAACGGCGTACCGTGGCGCGAAACCTAGCCCATTGTTAACTTGACCGGCGGGCGGATTGCAGCCTGGATCATTTGGCACGCAGACCAAGGCTATCGGAGCGAAGGGCACCGCCAGTGACGAAACGGCGCCCCGAGGACTGCCGGAACCAAAATCGTACGTTTCGGCATAGGGATACCCCTGCTCGAACGCGTGAACCACGCGATCCAATCCGATGCGGTCATAAAAGATGCCGGCTCCGCCGCGGATTACCAGCTTGCCGCTGCTGAGCGGCTGCCATGCGAAGCCCAATCGGGGAGCGAAATTAGTGTACGGCGCATGCGTTTCCAAGGAGTTTTTGTTCCGGGCGATCCCCACCCCGTCGGGCGGTTGTCCGTACTTCGCGTTCAGGAAGTTGCTGGGAACTACATATTGCTGAACCTCCGAGCCCGCACATGGAGGAAAGACGACGGGGCCTCCACAGGCCGCGATCAATGAGTTGTCAGCCATGCGATCGAGCCACACCTGAGTCAAGTGACCGTACTTGTCGGTCAGCTGGCCATCATATTCCCAGCGCAAGCCCATGTTGATCGTCAATCTTGAGCTCACTTTCCAATCATCCAGCACGTATGCGTTCGTGTTATTGAGCTGGTAGAAGTGGAGAACCCCCCTGACGTTTGGTGAGCCCGAAGTGGACTTGACGCAGAACAAACATCCCAGGTCGAAAAGCCCGGCAGCGTTACTGGCCTGGCCAAGAAAACCACTGTAACCCAATATGAGTATCAGTCCCTGCTGGAGACCGGGATCTTCGAGGGGCCAATTCGTCCACTCGTATTCGTAACCCGCGCGGATGCTGTGCTTGCCATGTGACCAGGAAATCTGGTCCGCTGCCTGGAGCTGGTTTGTCGGACCCTTGTCAGGTAGGAGGCCTCCAAACATCCCATACCCCGTTCCCACGTTGAGAAACGTCTCGGGCTCGAAGAAATTAGGAACTTCAGATTGCATTCCCAGTTCGTTGGGGGAGCCGCAGCCATAGGGATGGGGCAGGGTATCTTCGTCCGGACAACCGCCAGGCGGCACGGTTACTGTCGCGGCGTTTACGTTTTGCTGAAAGGACACGCGCGCCTCGTTGACGAACGTGTTCGTGACCAGTGTGGTCAGTTTGGCTACTGCAGCGTGATTGCCGAAGAGGATACCTTCTGGCGTGCCGGGAAGGTCTCCGCCCATTTGCCCCAAGTACGTGGTATAGGGGTTGTGGGTGTAAAAGTATTTCGTGGTCAGGGTATTCTTGCTGTTGAACACGTAATCGCCATTCGCTACGTACTGATTCTCCGTGTAGATGGCAGGAATGCTGAAATTGCAGATGCCCGATGCGTCGTCGCAAAACTGTGGGTCCGAAACAGGACTCGGGATGTAGTAATTGTTCGGTACTCCGCCAGCCTTCGGGTTCTTGGGGCTACCGGTCGTCAGTTGGAACATTCTGAGTCCTACGATATTCGTATTGGCGATGCCCATCGCGGTGGCAAACGCCCGGGCCTGCGCGCTGCAGACGGGCTGACCGTTAGCGACGCCGGTTATATTAGTCTTGTCAGGCGAATTCGCGGCAATTCCAAGTGCGCTCGGTGACTGGCAGCTGCCGCGTCCATGCGCTCCTTCAGGGTCACTCGCGTCGAAGTAGGTGTCGATAGTCCTGTTGATGGAACCGTCCTCATTCGCGAAAAACAACGACGCACCGAAGTCGCCGCCTTGAGGCGCCACGGCGTTTTTCGAGCGAGTCCCTCGATAGCTAAAGAAAAAGAAGAACTTGTCCTTCTTGATCGGACCACCTATCGTGCCGCCGAACTGATTTTGGTCAAAGACCTCATGCGGATGCTCGGGTGTCTTGACGTAGAAAAAATCATCCGCATTGAGAACCGAATTGCGGAAGAATTCAAATCCCGATCCATGAAAATCATTGGTGCCGGATTTCGTGCTCACATTCACGTTCGCGCCGGGGTTACGCCCGTAGCTCGCATCGTACGTGGAAGTCTGCACTTTGAATTCGCTGATCGCATCCGGGCTGGGAACCGGAATTCCAGTGTAGATCGTGCCGTCGTTCGAGCTGCCTGAATTGGCGATGTTGTTCACCGCGACGCCATCCATCTGGAAATTGTTCGAGCCGGGATCGACGCCGTTCGCACTGATGTCCTGTGTGCCCTTGCCCAGAGACGTTGCGTTATCAACGCTCGCGTTGGTGCCGGCCGAAAGGCTCAGAATTTCCGTGTAGTTGCCATTTGCCATCGGCAGCGCGGTGATCTGGTTTCCCGATACTGTCGTTCCGAGTGTCGAGCTCTCCGTCTGTAGCGTTTCGACAGTGGCCTCAACGGTCACGCTTTCAGTCACTGCGCCGACCTGCAATGTCTGATTCGCGGTCGTGGTTTCCGTCGTCACAACCGCAACCGATGAAATCTCGCCCGTTTTGAACCCCTGAGCGGTAAACTTCAGCCGATAGTTCCCTGGGGTGAGCAAGCTGAACTTGTATACGCCGTCAGCGCCGGTCTTGTCCGAGCGCGACTGGTTCGTGCCAACGTTGGTTGCCGTAACCGAGACATTGGCAACAGCGCCGCCCGATGGGTCCGTCACCGTGCCGGTGATGGCGCCCGTACCGGCCGACTGCGCGTGGGCCAGCGACGCGCAGAGCAGCAGCATCGCGAACCCCGCCAGAATCGAAACCACCCACTTGCGTCCCGCGAACCGTGTGTTCATCAGCCTTCCCCCTAGTCTGTTTTCAATCCGCATCGCTCGTCGATGAGATCCAAATCCCGACAGAGAGCGCTCCCAAAAAGTCTGGTCCGGCATGAAGCCCGTAGGAGCAAGATACGATCAGGCAGGTCACACACGCCTAGCGTGAATGCGGGAGTCTGCTCCCAAGCGCCAGCGATGATTGAGGACCCACCCTAATCAAGGCACCCACAGTTTCCCGAAACCAATGGCACACTAATACCAACTTGCTCGCCATTGTCTATTGCTTATTTTGATTGCTACTTTTACCGATTCGGACTATAAGACTGGCAATTCGCTTCATCGGCCGGGGGTGGGTGATGGAATTGCGTCAGTTAAAGTATTTCATCGCGGTTGCCGAGCATCTCAGTTTCTCCAAGGCTGCCCAAGAGTTGCACGTAACGGTCCCGCCCCTCAGTCGCCAGATTCGCCAGCTCGAGGATGAGTTTGGAGTGCCGCTCTTCATCCGCGATCGCCGACACGTCGAATTGACCGATGCGGGTAGAACTCTTCTGCGCGAAGGCAGAACGTTGGTTGCTCAAACGGACCACGTCTCCGATTGTGTGAGGCTCGCGAGCGCTGGCGAAACCGGCCTTGTGCGAATCGGAATCGCACCGGGACTCGGCGAAAAAGTCAGTCACGTGCTGATGGAGCATTCGAGACAATTTCCTGCGGTCGAGCTTCAATACCGCGAGATGTTCTCCGGCTGGCACTGCAACGCAATTCTTGAAGGAGAGATCGACCTCGCGCTGATACGAAGCGAAATCGACGACAGCCGTCTGACTGGGGAGGTCTTGTTCACGGAAGGGTTCGTCGTTCACATGAGCAAGTCCAATCCGCTGGCGAAGCGGCGCTCGCTGCGGCTGAAAGATCTGGCCGGCGAAACGCTCCTGCTTCCCAATCGGCAGTTCTGCACTTCCATGTACGACAAGACACTCGAGCTTTACGCCGAAGCGGGAATCTCGCCGAACGTGCAACATGTCGCTTTCAGTCCGACGCCGAGCAGCGACGCGCAAATCATTCTCGTCGCTTGCCGGAAAGGGATTTTCATCATGCCGGACGAAGCCCCGCGCAGGCCGCCGCCGGGAAGCGAAGTCGTGGCCGTTCCGCTCGACGAGCCGAATGCCAAAATCAACGTGTGGTTGGCGTGGCGAAAAGAGGAACCGTCGAGAGCGGTGCTTTCATTTCTGGCGACGGTGCGGCGAGTGTTGCGCGGCACGCCGCGAATCGCAGCCGCGGCGCGGGCCTAATGCCGCAGCAGCGCTTCACGTCGCGTGACGCGAAGCGCCGCCGCTGGTTTCGCTCTTACTTCTTGTCGTAGACGCTCGTCGAATCGAAATTCCCCATGCCGGATTCGACGTGCGTGACTTCCGTGAGAGTTTTCCCGTCAGCGCTTACAGAGTAGCTGTCCTTGATTTTGATGTCGCTGCCCTGAAAGCTGGTCTTCGAGTCGACGACAAGCGTTGAACCTTCCCAGTGCGCAGTGCTCTTCACTTCGGCGCCGCCCATGCCGCTCGACGTAGTTTCCTTCCCGTCGGTGCTGAGCGTCGTGGTCATGTTCATGTCGCCCATCATGCCGCCCTTTTGATCTTCGGCGATCTTGACAGACGGCTCGCTGTCTTCAATCGTGTCGACCTGGCTCGCAGGGGGCGGGATTTGACCGAAGTTGCTCTTTGAAACGTTCAGCACCCACGTGCCGCTGAGACTCGGCTTCGGCGGATCGCCGCTGCCGGTGTGAATCATCGCCGCGGCGCCTGGCGTCGGAGCCATTCCCGAAGGAGAGGCGGCAGCCGAGGCATCGGCCGCGTCGTAAACCAGCGTGCGATCGCCATTCATTGTGGCTGAGCTGATGTGCGACGTCATGGTCATCGTCTTGCCGTCGTCGGAAGGCGAGAACGTCAACTTGTCGGTCAGCGTGCCGCCATTGAAGTTTGCTGTCTCGAGGAACGCGACTGCCTTTCCTTCCCAGGAGCACTGCATCTTCGAAAGTTTGATTGCGCCCAGCTGCACGCGCGTATCGTCCGGCGTCAATTCCACTTCCTTGCCGTCGGCCGTGCAAGAGCGCATCCCATTTTGAGTGCCGCGGGCGGTCACGCTGGTGTACTGCTGCTTGAACTGGTTGCCGGTGACCGTGATCGTGTCGGTCTCGCTGGTTGGTGGCGGGAATTGCCCGAAGCTGCTCTTTGCCACATCGAGTTTCCAGGTTCCGTTCAACTTCGAATCCTGCGCCAGGGTCGGCAGCGCGAAGGCCGCAACGGCGATGGCCGCTATAAGAATCTTTCGATGCATGGATACATCCTCCTTGCTAACCCTATACGTCTCGTCCTGTCCGATGATTTCACTCGGGAGCGGCGGAATTATACACCCGAGCGCCCGCTTCAGGACCCGATGTGCTGGCGCAGGATGACCAGCATCCGGCGCAATGGCTCGGCCGCGCCCCAAAGCAACTGGTCGCCCACGGTGAACGCGCCGAGGTATTCGGGTCCCATATTCAATTTGTGCAGGCGGCCGATGGGCACGTTCAGCGTGCCGGAGACGGCCGTCGGCGTGAGGCATCGCAATGAAGATTCCTTCGTATTGGGAATCACGCGCACCCACGGATTCGAGCCGGCGAGAATCTGCTCGATGTCCGGGAGCGGAACGTCTTTCTTCAATTTGATCGTGAGTGCCAGGCTGTGGCAGCGCATCGTCCCGATGCGCACGCAGATACCATCGATTGGCACGGGAGGATTCAGCCCGAGAATTTTGTTCCCTTCGGCCATGCCTTTCCATTCTTCTTTCGTCTGGCCGCCCGGCATTTCCTTGTCGATCCAGGGAATCAAGCTCCCGGCGAGCGGCACGCCGAATTCAGCGGTCGGCAGAGAGTTTGCGCGCTGCGCGTCGATCACCATGCGGTCGACTTCAAGCGCATTTTCCGACGGAGATTTGCGCGTGGGATCGGTGAGGCACTCCATCTGTTTTATCAGCTCCAGCATTTTCGCGGCGCCCGCGCCGGACGCAGCCTGGTACGTCATCGTGCTGACCCACTCGACGAGACCTGCCTTGAAAAGCCCCGCGGCGGCCATCAGCATCAAGCTGACCGTGCAATTTCCGCCGGCGAACGTGCGAATGCCGTGCGCGAGTCCGCGCTCGATCACGTCGAGGTTCACGGGATCGAGAATGATCACCGCGTCGTCGCTCATGCGCAGAGCGGACGCCGCGTCGATCCAGTAGCCGTTCCAGCCGATCTTGCGCAGCGGGCCGTAAACTTCTGTTGTGTATTCGCCGCCCTGGCAAGTGATCAGCACTTCGCTGCTCGCAAGGTCGCGCAGATTCGACGCGTCCTTGAGAGCCGCTCCGTTTGCCTCAGCGGGCGCAGCGCCGCCGGCGTTGGACGTGGAGAAGAATACAGGCTCGAGGCCGGCGAAATCGCCCTCCTCCCGCATGCGTTGCAGGAGGACGCTGCCCACCATTCCTCTCCATCCGATCAGCCCTACGCGCAACATTTCCGCTCCAAAATTGACGAGTTTTCAGCTCTCAGTACATTGAAAATTCTTGACACCCTTTTCAGTGCGCCGCTCTTTGTTTTCAAAGATATACGCTGCAAAACACCTGGTTTTGGTTGACACCCTTTTTGCGACTGCCGATACGTCGCGGCTGCGCTTTGCGATTCGAGCGCGAGTAGCGCGCACGTTCGTCCTCTAAGTCTAAGTTCGACAACCACTAAGCTCGACATGTCGCTTCAAGATCTCCCAAATTTGGCGTCGGCTGCCCCCCGTTTCATTTTCGGGTAGCTGCGACGACTTTTCTTTATTTTCAGTTAGTTACAACGATTTCTACTCGAAAGTCTTTTCGAGTAGAAATCTTTTTTGCGAGGTCAGATTTCCTACAGTTCTCCGATCCCGGCCGAGCGCGACAGGCAGCGGATCGCTGCTCGCCCTGAACCGCGGTCAGGGTCGCACCGAGGCCACGCGATCCGGCCAAAATTAGGATTGCATGGCGCAGTCGGAATTTCAAACGGTTGTTGGTGTAAACATCGACCGTCGTTCAGTTTCAACACCCCAGAGTGCCGGGCTAAAGACCCCGGCGCTACATTCAAACCTTAGCGGCGGACCCGATGGGACAGCTGCGTCAGCGCCAGATGGAATTGAGGAGGGCGGCGAGGCGGGCGCCGGCCTTGGCGATCTGTTCTTCGACGACGGGAGCGGCGGCGTTCTGATAGTCGTCGGCGAGATTCTCGTCGATGTTCAGCGTCTTGGCGTAGCCCGCGGGATCGGTGGTGTTATTGGGGCATCCGGTCATCGCGTGGAACGGTTCGATCGGCTGCGGGTGAGGCAGCTTGCCGTACGCGACTTTTTCCGCGAGTTCATGGCTCTCCCACGCCCACGCGTCGAAATCCGCGGGCTGCTTCATCCAATCTGAGATTCTCGCGGCGAATTGCTTGTCGAGTGCGCTTGCGAGCTGCGAGGAAGTCTCGTTCGGCGAAAGATGCTCGACGATATCGGTGTCCCAAACGCTGTGAAGATTCGGATGGAACGAGCCGCTGCCCGGCATCGATTCGACTGGCATGTTCCCAAAATAGGTGACCGGAACGCAGTTGCCGCCCATGTCGTTGTTGGTGGTGGCGTGGAGCGGCTGGTGGATGTCGCCGACGAAATGAATGATGAAGCGAAGCGCGTCGGCTTTCGCCTGAGCGGAAGAACTGGGATCGCGAAGGATGCGGACCTGATCGGTGAGCGCGCGCGTGACGCAGCTTTCCGGCTCGGGACAATATTTCGAGAGATCGCTTTTTGGGGCGCCACGAGGGATGTCGATGAAATGCCAGGGCGGAGTGTCGGGACGCAGCCGGCGGATGTCGTCGGGCCAGGTGGAAGCGTCGGAGAACGGATCGGGCGCCGCGGGCATGCAGTAGCGGGAAAGAGTGGGATCGATCGGAACTGCATTGAGAATGCTCAGCGCCATTTCGCGCGCGTGAGGAGTTAGATGAGCTTCGGCGATGAGCGCGACGGTTTGGTGGCCCTTGCAGCCCCAGGCGTGAGCGGAGGGAGCAAAGACAAAGGAAATGAAACCGAGGAGGGCTAGGGCAGCGAGCCGAGGGCCTTTGAGCACGCAAGGATTCTAGCAAAGGCCGAAAGACTTTCACCACAGAGGCACAGAGGGGCAGAGGAAAGAAGAGAAAAAAGAAAAAAGAAAAACAGAAAAGCAAAAAAGCCAAAGAAACCAGAAAGCGCAAAAGCAGGTCCCTCACGCGGTTCGCAAAAGGCGCGAACCGGTTCCCTTCCTACGTCAGGGCAAGCGGGATGACAACGTCCTCCCCTTTATCGATCGCTGCGCGGTCAGGGGATGCCCTTCGGACTTGTCGCTGACAAGTCCTCAGGGTAGACGCGCGCTGACGACGGGGACCATCCAGACGGCGTAGCCCTTTGGGTCGCGGATGTTGGCGATCATCTGATTGAAGTAGGCCTCGACAGTCGCGCGATCGAATTTCGAATATTCGGCGATGGATTCAGAGTAGCCGTCTCGCCACGCGCCGATGATGGCCGCGAAGGTTTCGCGCGGGACACGCAGCGTATCAACAACAACGTAGTCGATTTGGATTTCTTCCAATTTCAATGCGGAGAGAATTCCGAACGAGTCGCGGCCGATGAAAAGGTCCGTGTTCGTGGCGGCGGCGAAGCGCGCGGGCACTTCGTGCCAGAAATCGTTGGGATCGAGCTGGGCGCGCTGAAAATGGAGCATGCCATAGTCTTCGGGGATCAGGTGAAGGTAGCCGCCGCGCCGTGTGACGCGCACGAGCTCGGCAATCACCTTCTCGGCGTGAAGGATCGAGTGGAGGACATGGCGACAGACGGTGAGATCGAAGAATTTGTCGGGAGCGCGCAATTCGTAGCCGGATTGGTTCTCGAACTGAAGGCGGGGCGCGAGATGCGCGTAGCGGGAGCGCGCGAGGTCGAGATGCTTGTCGAGGATGTCGACGCCCACGACGCTTGCGCGCGGGAAGAGCTCCGCGAGACGTGAGGAAATTTCGCCTGTGCCGCAGCCGACGTCGAGAATGCGAGCATCGGCGGGAAGCGGATAGCGGCGAATCAGCGCGATTTCCTGCGGCCAGATGGCACGCGCCTGCGCGTCGAGATTGCGCACCATCGACTCGTCCGCCATTTGCTTGGCTTGAGGATTGAAGTGGGTCATGGTCTGCGCCGCTGATCGATACCTCTCAATGTTAGGCCAAGCGCTGAGCCTGGCGTAAGAGGGATTCTTCGACTCCGTAGCCGGACGTCCCTGAAAGGCGGGACGGGTGAACACCGTCCGGCCACTTCGCTCAGAATGACGGCGTAAGCGAGTGGCGAGGCTATTCCTGTACGGTGAAGCGGATGGGCTGGATGTAAATCGAATTGCCCTTTTGAATCGAGACGTTGTAGCTGCCGGGCTTGACTTGCGGGACTTTCATCACAATTTTCGTGTCTTCCTGCTCGACGATGGATGCCTTGTAGTCGTTCTTGTCGTCGGAAAGATAGACGGCAGAAATAGAGCCCTTGCCGAGACTGGTGCCGGACACGGTGATCGAGTCGTTGACTTTCCCGGAGGCAGGATCGACCGAGGTCACGCCCGGGCTATCCTGCGCGGCAGCGGGACGCGAAGCGATCGCGACAACGACGGCGAGAGCGAGAATTGCCAATGCCGCGCACGAAAAGAGAGCGCGAGAACTCCGTCGCGCATGGCTCGGTGAGAAAAACGTAATCGCCATGGGCCACCTCCGCAAAGCAGCCGGTTGCTGACGACATCCAGAAATGGGTTTGGTATTTCGGCCAGAAGATATTCCCGTGTACGCCGGATGTCAAACGTTGCCTACGATTTTTCGCGTTCCGCGAGCAGCTCGGGCCTCAAGCGATCGGCGCGAACCGGACGTATACTCACGACGCGTGGAGGCGACGATGAAGCGCTACGGACTGGCGATCCTGTTTCTATTGGCTGCGCATTCGGTATTCGCACAGCAGGCGGCGGTTCCAGAGATCAAATACCGATCTGTGCCCGATTTTCTGAAGCTGCCGGCGGACTTGTATTTCGGCGAAGTGTCGGGCGTGGCGGTGAATTCGAAGGGGCACGTGTTCGTTTTCTCGCGCGGCAATACGAACGGCCCGGCATACGGTGCGAGCGCGGCGCAGCTTTTGGAGTTTGGCGCCGACGGACGATACTTACGGGAGATTGGACACAATCTGTACGCGTGGTCGTACGCGCACACGGTGAAAGTCGATGCGCAGGACAACATTTGGGTCACCGACAAGGGCTCGGACATGGTGATCAAGTTCAATCCGGCGGGGCGGGTGGTGATGGTGTTCGGGCGGAAGCAAGAGGCGTCGGATGAAGGGACCGGGCCGGTGAAGCACGTGCGGCCTCCGCTGCCGCCAATCGACGGAATGTTTCGGCAGGTAACCGACGTAGCGTGGGATCCGGCAGGAAACGCCTACATCAGCGACGGCTACATCAATTCGCGCGTGGCGAAAGTGGATAAGGACGGCAATTGGGTGAAGTCGTGGGGCGAGCCGGGAGACGGGCCGGGACAGTTCAACACGCCGCATAGCATTGCCGTCGATGCGAAGGGAAATGTGTACGTGGCCGATCGCGGGAACAGGCGGATTCAAGTGTTCGATGGCGACGGGAATTTCGAGCGGCAGATTACGATCGACGTGCCCGCGCAGCCCGGCGCGCGTCCTGCGATTGGCAATAAGCCGACGGCGACGACGGGGACGCTCGCGCCGGGATCGCCGTGGGCGATTTGCATCACGCCTGGGCCGAAGCAAGTGCTCTACAGCGCCGATGCGTATCCGGGACGAATTTACAAGCTGAGCCTCGACGGCAAAGTGCTCGGAATGCTGGGCGAATCGGGGAAGCAATTGAAGCAATTCGGGTGGATTCACGAGATCGCGTGCCCGTCGGAGAACGAATTGTATGTCGCCGAGCTGCTGAACTGGCGCGTGCAGAAGCTGATTCTCGAGCCGGGCCGGTAATTCCTCGCCGCGAGTCGCGGCGGTTATACCAGTTAGGCACACGGCAAGCGCCTGCGCGGCACGGGCGCGTTCACTCCTGCTACGCTGACAGATAACATCCTCGAATTTTCAGCAGCTCGGGAGTGGGCATGATTACGTTTCGAAGGCAATTCGGCACGGTGATATTGCGTGCGGCGGTGTTGGCGGCAATCGGAGGCGCGGCGATTGCGGCGGCACAAGCGCAGCAGTCCTCGCCTGTCCAGACGCAGCCGCAGACGACAGCTCCCGCGCAGCAGGCTCCGGCGGGGCAGGGCGGAAGCCAATCGAGCCCGCTCTATCGAGTGACCGTGGTCGCGAAGTCGACCAAAGCCATCAACTACAGCCACGCGAAAGGCTCGACGGCCATTGATTTCAAAGGGACCGTGCTGATGCCCTTTGCCAAGGGAGAGGCGCACGTCGAGGCCAAGAAGGGCGTGGTCAGCATTTCGTCGAAATTCGAGAAGCTCTCGCCTGCGACAACGTACGGCCCGCAATTCCTGACATTCGTGCTCTGGGCGGTTACGCCCGAGGGGCGCGCGACGAATCTGGGCGAACTCGAAATGGAAGGGCAAAAGGCCAAGGTGGACGGCGCGACGGCGTTTCAGGCGTTTGCGATGATCGTGACGGCGGAGCCGTATTTCGCGGTGGCGCAGCCGAGCGATGTGGTCGTGATGGAAAACATCGTGCGGCCGGACACCGAGGGAAGCATTGAGCAGGTCGACGCGAAGTTCGACCTTCTGCAGCGCGGCGACTACGCCACGATCGATACGAACGCCGACGCGCCGCGACTCGATCCGCGGATTCCGCTGAGTCTCTACGAAGCGCGCAACGCGATCCAGATCGCGCAAGCCGCCGGCGCCGAAAAATATGCGCTGCCGAGTTTTCAAAAGGCGCAGCAGCTTTTGCAGCAGGCTGAGGACGCGCAGAAGCACGGGGTGATGCGGAAGAACGTCGAGATGTCGGCGCGCGAGGCTGTGCAGACGGCGGAAGACGCGCACTCGATCACGATGAAGCAGATCGAGCAGGAGCGCCAGGAGGCTGAACGCAAGGCCGCCGAAGCGCAAGAAGCTCTGGCCAAACAGCGAGCCGAGGAAGCCGAAAAGGCGAAGCTCGAAGCACAGCTCGCGCAAGAAAAGGCCGCGCGCGAGCAGGCCGAAGCGGCAGCGGCTCGACAGGCGGCACTCGCGCAGCAGCAGGAGGCGGAAAAGGCGGCGCAGCTCGCGGCGGAGCAGAAAGCTCAGGCGGAAGCGGCGGCTGCTCAAGCGGCTCAGATGGCTGCGCAGCAAAAAGCGGCGGCGGATGCGGCGGCGGAGGATGCGAAGAGGGCGATGGCGCAGGCGGAAGCGGAAAAAGCGGAGCTGCGCAAGCAACTGCTCGCTCAATTGAGCAGCATCCTGCAAACGCACGACACGGTACGCGGGTTGATCGTGAACATGTCCGACGTACTGTTCGATACGGGCAGCTATACGCTCAAGCCGGGCGCGCGCGAAAAGCTCGCGAAAATATCAGGAATCTTGCTGGCGTATCCCGGACTGAAAATCCAGATCGAAGGCCATACGGATAGCGTGGGAAGCGATGACTTCAATCAGAAGCTTTCGGAGCAGCGCGCGGAGATGGTGCGTGAATATTTGATCGACCAGCTCGTGCCCGCGAGCTCGGTGACCGCGCGGGGATTCGGTAAGACGAAGCCGATCGCGACGAACGATACTTCGGAAGGGCGGCAGCAGAATCGGCGCGTCGAACTGGTGGTCAGCGGCGACGCAATCGGAGAGAGCGTCGACAATCCGGCGAGCGTGCCGCCAGCGCAGTAGCCTTTGGATTTCCCCCTAGTGCGTCATACCGTAGATGATGTAGTTCACGCCGATGCGGTAGGCGACGGACGCTTCGTGTTCGGGATAATCGGGGCTGTCGGCCCACTCCCAGGCGTCGCCTACATCGGAGTTGTGGCAAATCGCGACCATGAGACGACCCTTGTCGTCGCGGATGCCGCGCCATTCCGGAGTGGCGCTGTCCGGCGTCACTTCCCAGCGATAGCCCCAGATGTAGCACGTGCCGGGAATCTGAACGCGGTCGTTTAGATCGTACGCGACCTTGAAGATTTCATCGTTGTTCGGCAGGTCTTCGATTCGGCGATCCGGAAAAACCTGACGCAATCCGCCGACGAGCACCTCCCATTCGTAATCGCCGTGGGAATCGTCCGCCATGAGGAATCCGCCTCGCAGCAGATATTCACGCAGACGCGCCGCCTGCTTTTCCGATATTCGCCAGCCGCCGGCATCCTCGACGTAGATCCAAGGCCAGTTGTAGAGGTCGTCGCTATCGAGATCGACGATGGTTTCGGTGGAGCGGGCTTCGATGCGCGTGAGGCGGCGAACGCCGCGAATGAACTGGCGATCGGCTTTCGGCCAGTCGGCGGCCCAGCGGCGAAAACCGAAGCGGCCATATTGATAGCCAAGATTGTATTCGAGGCGCGCGAAGGTCCATTCGGCCTTTTCGCGCGGATCGGGCGGTGCGAAAAACTGGCCGTCCATCTCGATCATGCCGTTTTGATCGACACCCTGTTGCGGCGCAGGGAGCGCGAAAAGAAAGACTGCGGCCAATCCTAGAAATGTGCGATGAGTCGTCATCCGAAGATTAAAGACGCACCAAAGGATTAGATTCCAGCATTCATCCTAATCGTTGCGTGCCGCCACCTCCAAATGAAGGCGCCTCGCGCATCGCGGCGGTTGAATCTTCCCATGGACATGGGAGCGCGGATGTATAGAATAGGGCCGCTTCAGGGGAATGGGGCTTTTCGTCTGCAGGTACGCCGTAGGCTGACGTGAGCGAAACAAACCCAAGGAGATCGTGGTGATTGCAGGTGTTCCCAAGGAGAGTTTTCCGGGCGAGCGACGTGTGGCACTGGTGCCCAGCGTGCTTCCAAACCTGAAAAAGGTGGGCTTGGAAGTCGTGATCGAAAAGGGCGCGGGCACCGAGGCGGGCTATCCGGACGCCATGTACGTCGAAAAGGGAGCGAAGGTTCTGGCGACACGCGCCGAAGTCTTTGGGGCGGCGGACATCATCACCCAGGTGCTCTGCTACGGATCGAACGATCGCACGGGCAAGGCCGATTTGCCCCTAATGAAACGCGATCAGGTGCTGATCGGATTCCTGCGGCCGCTCGGGTCGAAAGAGGTTGTGCAGGACATCGCCGGCAGGGGGGTTACGTCGTTTTCGGTCGAAATGATGCCGCGGACGACGCGCGCGCAGAGCATGGATGCGCTTTCGTCGATGGCGACCGCGTGCGGCTACAAGGCGGTGCTGATTGCCGGCGATACGCTTCCGAAGTTTTTCCCCATGCTCACGACCGCGGCGGGCACGATTACGCCGTCGCGCGTGCTGATTATCGGAGTGGGTGTCGCAGGCCTACAGGCGATTGCCACGGCGCGCCGATTGGGGGCGGTCGTCTCCGCATACGACTTGCGGCCGGTGGTGAAGGAGCAGGTCCAGAGCCTTGGAGCACGATTCGTTGAACTAGCGATTGAAGCAAAGGACGCCCAAGATGCACGCGGATACGCCCGCGCGCAAGACGAAGCATTTTATGCGAAGCAACGAGAGTTGCTCGGCCGCGTGATTGCGGAAAGCGACGTCGTAATTACAACTGCGGTTGTGCCCGGGAAAAAGGCGCCAGTGCTTGTGACAGCAGAAATGGTTCGGGGTATGGCGCCGGGATCGGTGATCGTCGACCTGGCGGCGGAGCGCGGGGGAAACTGCGAGCTGACGCGGTCGGGCGAGACGATCGTCGACAGCGGAGTAACGATCATCGGGCGGATCAATCTGGCGAGCACGGTGCCCTATCACGCGAGCTCGCTCTACGCGCGAAACATAACCGCGTTTCTGCAACATCTGGTGAAAGACGGAAAGCTCAGCGTGAAAATGGACGATGAAATCACGCGCGAAACGCTGCTGACGCGCGGCGGCGAGATCGTGAACGCGCGCGTGCGCGAATTTTTCCAGTTGCCTGCGCTGGCTGTACCGAGCGGCGCTTAGGGAGAAGCAATATGTCGGGCGATGTGCTACTGAACAGTCTGTTCGTCTTCATGCTGGCCGGCTTTCTTGGATTTCAGGTCATCAAGCGCGTTTCGCCGCTGTTGCACACGCCGCTGATGTCGCTCACAAACGCATTGGACGCGATCGCCGTGGTGGGCGCGATTGCGCTGGCGGGCGCGCACGAAACCAAGTTCGCCACGATCCTCGGGACTGTCGCGGTGGTGGCCGCTTTCAGCAACGTCGTCAGCGGATTCCTGATCACGGATCGCATGCTCAGAATGTTCAAATCCAGCCGCCCGCAAAAATAACGACCCATGACACTCCCCCAATTCCACTGGATCGAGATCGTCTACCTGGTGGCGACGGCGCTATTCATATTGTCGCTGATGTGGATGAGCGCGCCGACCACGGCGCGGCGCGGAGTGTGGGCGGGCGAACTTGGGATGGCCGCGGCCATCATCGGGACGCTTCTCGAGCGCGGAATCGTGGATTACCGCTGGATCGCCATCGCGCTGGTGCTCGGGACGATCATCGGCGTTCCGCTCGGATTGGTGAAGATGACTGCGGTGCCGCAACGGACGGCGATCAGCCACGCGTTCGGCGCATGCTGCGTCACATTGGTCGGCACTGCGGAGTTTCTGCTGCGTACACCGAACGTGCCGAAATTCATGATGTCGGTGCTATGCGCGGAAGTGATTCTTGGTGGACTGACGCTCACGGGCAGCTTGATTGCGGCGGGGAAACTGCAGGAAGTCAGATTCATTCCTCAGCGGCCGGTTACATACAAAGGGCAGAACGTCGTCAACCTCGGGATGCTGGCGGTGGCGGTGATTATTGGCGTCATGCTGGTGCTGAACCCCGCGCATCAGGTGCTGTTTCTGGTAATGGTCGGGATCGCGCTGGTATTTGGCGTGATGCTGATCATTCCGATCGGCGGGGCGGACATGCCGACGGTCATTTCGTTGCTGAATTCGTATGCAGGACTTTCGGCAGCGGCGATGGGGTTCGTACTGAACAGCAAACTATTGATCGTGGCCGGGGCACTCGACGGGTCTTCGGGCTTCATTTTGTCCGTGATCATGTGCAAGGCGATGAACCGGTCGTTCACGAACGTGCTGTTCGGCGCATTTGGGCAAGTGCAGACCGCTGCCGCAGGCGCAGCCGAAGCGCGAACGGTTCGCAGCGCGACCGCAGAAGAAGCTGCGGCGATTCTGGCGGCGGCGAGCAAGGTTGTGGTGGTTCCGGGCTACGGGATGGCGGTGGCGCAGGCGCAGCACAAGGTCCGCGAACTCTACGACGCACTGACAAAGCGGGGCGTAGAAGTCACGTTCGGCATCCACCCGGTGGCGGGCCGCATGCCGGGGCACATGAATGTGCTGCTCGCGGAAGCCGATATCCCGTACGACCGTTTGAAAGAGATGGATGACGTCAATTCCGAACTTCCGCAGACCGACGTGGCGCTTGTCATCGGCGCGAACGACGTTACCAATCCTGCCGCGCGGACCGACACGAGCAGCCCGATCTATGGCATGCCGATTCTGGATGTGGATAAGGCGCGGACGGTGATGGTTATCAAGCGCAGTATGAATCCTGGCTTTGCCGGCATCGATAATCCTCTCTACTATCTCGATCAGACCCTCATGCTCTTCGGAGACGCCAAGGGATTCGTCGGAGATATTGTCCGCGAACTCGCAGGCGGCACCTCGCACTAAGGCTCTGTCCGGGCTGGTTCTAGTACCAACTCCTTGATTCCACGGCATTTGCTTGTTTTGAGAAGCAGAGCCAAGAATTGCTTAAGCACTAATGTGCCTTGGTCGGCAACGGCGTTGATTTTTATGGCACTTAGCGGCCATTTTTCAGTTGTTCTCATTATGACGCGCTAATACTTTAGGGTCAGGGGAATATCGTCGAGCCGCATGGCAGGGGCTTCCTGATCGCATCTGCTTGCTAATGCGAGCATGAGTGTGAGCCGCGCCCTGAGGGGGAACGCATGTCTTCAGCCGGTCAAGCTGTCACCACGAGGATTCAACGCAGCCAAAACGTCGTGTCGCGCGTGGTATGTGGCGAGGCGATCGTCGTGCCGATTCGCCGGGGCGCTGCGGACATGGACTCAATCTACACGTTCAACGAGACCGGGTCGTTGCTCTGGTCCCTGATCGAAAAGGGCGGCACGGTCGAGGATTTTAGCGCGCAGTTGCAATCCGAATACGGGATCACCGCCGAGCAGGCGGCAGATGATACTGCGAAATTTCTCCAGGAGTTGAAAGAAGCAGGGTTGATCGAAATGAAGTAGCCGTTACTGGGGAGTAGGACCACGGCTGGGGCAGCCGGGGGGTCGCCACGGCGACCAGGGCTTGGGATGAACGACGGAACCTATTCTGCGTTCAGCCGCGCGATCCATGAGCGTCATTTCGGGCGACGCGCGCCGGTCGAGGTGTCGATCGAGGTGACGCGGAGGTGTCCGCTCGAATGCCTCCACTGTTACAACAACCAGCCGATGGGCGATTCGGCCGCCCGAGCGCAGGAGATGACCCTCGCGGAGCACTGCAAGCTGCTCGATGAGCTGGTTGAGGCGGGCACGCTCTGGATTCTCTACACCGGCGGCGAGATTTTCGGGCGCAGGGATTTCCTCGACATCTACGCCGAGGCCAAGAAGCGCGGCTTCCTGATCACTCTGTTTACCAACGGCACGCTGATTACTCCCCGAATCGCAGACTACCTGGTCGATTGGCGCCCCTTTGGGATCGAAATCACGATGTACGGCGCGACGCGGGAAACCTACGAGGCGTTGACGCGCGTGCCCGGCTCGTACGATCGATGCATGCGGGGCATCCGGCTACTTGCCGAGCGGGGATTGCCACTCAAGCTGAAAACCGTGCCCACGACGATCAACGTGCACGAAGTGTACGAGATGAAGCGGATGGCGGAAGAGGAGTTTCACGTCGAATTCAAGTTCGATTCCCTCATCAACCCGCGAATTGACTGCTCGCAGAGTCCGCTGGCGGTCCGGCTATCGCCGGAACAGGCCGTTGAGCTCGACTTTTCGGATCCGACGCGCGGCGAGGAATACGCAAAGCTCTTGGACCGCGAATTGGGTGCGCCGGTCGTTTCCACGCCAGATGACAACCATCGGTATTTCTGCGGCGGAGGCATGAACGGCTGCGCGATCGATCCCGTGGGCAACATGAGCATCTGCGTGATCTCGCACCAACAGGACTACAGCATTCGCACAAAAGGTTTTGGCGAGGGCTGGGAAGGCCGGCTGCTCGAAATTCGCAATCAGGCGCGCACACGACCCACGATTTGCGACCGGTGCCAGATCAAGTCGATTTGCGGGATGTGTCCGGCGAATGGAGAGCTCGAGAACGGCGATCCCGAATCGCCCGTCGATTTTCTCTGCCAGGTGGCGCACCTGCGAGGGTACGCGCTTGGCTACGACGTGCCGGAGCACGGCGACTGCCGGTGCTGCAACGGCGGTGAGATACACCAGAGTTTGCTGGCAGCGGGGAAGCGGATTCAGAAGCGGATGGCCGAAGCGGAGCCGATGGCGGGCGTCAAGGCTCCTGCGCCGCTGCTGAATGTGCTGCAACCGGCGGGCGCGTGCGGCAGCGGCGGATGCGGATCGTGCGCATCGGCGAGGGCATGAGGCCGAGCGTGCGGCGATGAACAAGATCAATCATTCCGAGGGTGGTTCGGCTGCCAACAACGGCCGGAAGCCCTATGAGTCTCCCAAAATCGTGCGCGTCAGTTTGCGCCCTGACGAGGCTGTGCTGGGGCACTGCAAGATTCCGGGCGTGGCAGGGCCGGGCAATAGCTCATGCGTGGCGCTGTTTTGCAGGACGGCAGGTTCGTGAGCGAGATGCAAACGGGAATCAGATTTCCGCAACCGAGGACGTGCGCTGCAATCGCGCGGGACGATGCAAACCAGATCGCGTTCCGCGTGGCAGACATTTCGTTCAACTTGTT
Source organism: Candidatus Acidiferrales bacterium (assembly GCA_035622875.1). Taxonomy (GTDB): domain Bacteria; phylum Acidobacteriota; class Terriglobia; order Acidiferrales; family UBA7541; genus Palsa-295. The sequence continues at coordinate 20,887 of DASPUN010000054.1, read as the reverse complement.
GAGCGGCGACATGCGGTTGGCGCTTGAGCCTGGGCTGGAGCTATTTGCGTCCGAGCCTGCTGCGGACGGCGTGAAGATCGACGCAAGTTGGACGGACGCGATGGCGACACCGTCCCAGGCTCCGCTTTTTCATTCTGGCGGGCTTTGGTCGGTGTTCGAGGAATCCGGCGGATATCGGTTTTGTTTTTCTGCGCCGAGCCTCGGGAGTGCGCCGTACAAGACAGCGTGGTTTGATCGCGAATTCACGCGCGGCGAGCTGACGATGTTTCGTCCATATTTTGACGCCGATCTGCCGATCTATCCGCTCGAATATCCGTTCGATGAACTGCTGATGATTCACCGGCTGGCGTGCGGCGAAGGCGTGGAGGTGCACGCCGTCGGAATCGTGGACGAGGCGTCGCGCGGCCACCTGTTTCTCGGCCACTCTGGCGCGGGGAAGAGCACGACGGCACGGCTGTGGCGAGTGCAGTCCGGCGCCGAGATTCTCAGTGACGACCGCATCATTCTCCGCCTGCGAGAAGGTCGCGTCTGGATGTACGGAACTCCTTGGCACGGTGACGCCGGGATGTCGTCGCCGGCTTGCGCTCCGCTGTCGCGAATCTATTTACTCGAGCACTCGCACAAAACGGAACTCTCTCCCGTTTCGCGCGGTCGCGCGGCGGCGGAGCTGCTGGCACGAAGCTTTGTCCCGCACTACTCGCCAAGAGGGCTTCAATTCAGCCTCGATTTCCTTGATCGCGTGGCGCGGGAAGCGCCGTGCTTCGTTTTTCGTTTCCTGCCCGACATGACCGCTGTGGAGGCCATCCGCCGTGCCGCCGCGTGACGCCCAGTCCGTCCGCGACTCGCGGAAGTTCGCTCCGCTGTGCGAAATGCTGCTCGGCGAAGGCCTGCCGGTGCGTTTCCCGGCGAACGGGCAGAGCATGCAGCCGAATCTTCTGGACGGCGATCTGGTCGAAATCGCGCCGCTGCTGGGAGAAAAACTCCGGCGCGGCGACATCGCGCTGACGCGGACCGAAGAAGCATTTGTCCTGCACCGTGTGGTGGAGTGCGATGACGATTCGAACGCGATCGTCACGCGCGGAGATGCAGGGCAGCAGGACGATCCACCTGCGACCGAGGTACTGGGAAAGGCCGTGGCGATCGAGCGCGAAGGGAGACGCATTTCGTTCACGCGATTCGGGACGAGTGTCGTTCACGCGGTGCGAATGCAAGCGCGCCGAATCGCAAGTGCTGCAGCCATCCGAGGGCTGCAATTGCGTGCAGCACTCGGGCCGCTGATCTTTGTGATCTTCGCGCTTCTGCTGTACCCGTCGAAGGCAAACGCCCAGGCGTACACGATCACCGACACTGCCGTCGCTGCTACAGTTGGACCGGGGCAGCCGATCACCTACACGCAAGTTTTGACCAACAACAGCGGGCATACGATCACCGCGAACAGCACGGTCACGCAAAATATTCCGGCCGGTACGACGTTTGAAAACATTACCTACACCGGCCACGGAACCTGGAACTGCACAAACACGGCGACGACAGTCACGTGCACAGACACAGCGAACTACACAAGCGGCAACACGACCACCTTCACGCTGGTCGTTGCCGTAAACGCAGGGACCGCCAACGGCACGGTCATCACGGATACTGTCAACGCCAAAGGCAACAACACGGGTACGGCGACTGCGACCGCAACGGTCACGGTCGCGACGGCCGATCTTTCAATGACGCAGGTCGTGTCGGCGCGTGCCGTCGCGCCTGGAGCGACGATCACCTACACCGAAACCGTGACCAACAACGGCCCGAGCGCGGCCACCGGCGCAGTGCTCTATCAGCAGACGCCGCCGAATACGACTTTCGTCTCAATGACCCCTCCAGCGGGTTGGACGTGCCCGACTGTTCCGGGTGGAGGCGGCACCGGGCAAGTGATCTGCACGGCCAGCGCGGCGATGAACGCGAACACAACGACCGGCAATTTCGTGTTTGTAGTCACCGTCGGAGGCGCGACTGCGGCGGGCACCACGATCACGAATTCGGCAGACGTTACGTCGCAAACAACGGATCCAATTTCATCGAACAACGCGACGACGACGTCGATTCTCGTAGAAGTTGCCGGTGATGCCGATCTCGCGGTTTCGATGACGGCTTCGCCCACACCGGTCTTCGTATCATCGACGCTGACCTACACAATCCAAGTCCAAAATCTTGGCTTGTCAGCTGCGTCCAATGTGACGGTCGTCGACACGCTTCCCGCAAGCTTGGCGGGCGCCTCGGCGACAACGACGCAAGGCAGTTGCAACCCGCCGTCGGGCGGGACGATCACCTGCAATCTCGGAACAGTCGCGTATCCGCTTTCGCCGGCGATCACGATTACGGTGACGGGAACGACGCCCGGGACCGCGACGACGCTAACGAACACGGCGAAGGTCAGCACTTCGAGCACGGATCCGGTGTCATCGAACAACACGGTAACCGTTCTCACCGTCGTGCAACCGCTCGTTTGTGCCACGCCGGGCAAAGACGGTGCCGGAAATACGCTGAACACTGTCGTAAATGCGTATTACCCGCCCGCGGCGGGCGTGGGGACGGTGAATGCCGGGGCGACATCGATTGCGCTGGGCGCGGCAGCAGCCAATGGCGCGCAAACACCGATCTCATCCGGCGATCTGCTTCTGATCATCCAGACGCAAAACGCGACGATCAGTTCGTCGAATTCGAATGCGTACGGCAGCGGCGTTGCAGGCGACCCATCGGGTTGGACGAGCCTTGGAAGCTCAGGTCTTTTTGAATTTGTGACGGCCACGAACGCAACGCCCGTTCCTGTGACCGGCGGGACGGTGACATTTACGGGCACGGGGTCCGGCGGAGGCTTGCTCAACACCTACATCAACGCCGCCGCGGCACCCGCGGGAAATCCCACGGCGGGACAATCGACATTTCAGGTCATTCGCGTGCCGCAATACACGTCGGCAACCCTGGGCTCGGGCCTGACGGCAATGGCATGGAACGGAGCGACAGGAGGCGTTCTCGCGCTCGACGTTGCTTCTCAACTGACACTCGGCGGAACCGTAGCGGTGGACGCGGAAGGTTTCCGGGGCGGCGCCGGCGAAATCTACACAGCAGCAACTCAGCCGCCGACACCCCTCGCGACCGATTTCGTGACGCTCTCAACACAGACAACCAACGCCTCGAAGGGCGAGGGAATCGCGGGAACACAGCGCTTCGTCGCGAATGCCACTCTGACCGGTGCGACCAATACGGGCAACGAAGGATATCCGGCCGGAAGTTTTGCGCGTGGCGCTCCGGGTACAGCCGGAGGCGGAGCGACGGACGCCGATCCCACTATCAACGATCAGAATAGCGGCGGCGGCGGAGGCGGCAACGGCGGCACAGGCGGCACCGGCGGATTTGGTTGGAACAGCGCGGGCGTTGTCGGCGGCTTCGGAGGCACTGCTTTCCCTGCGACTACGAGCGCGCTTGTGATGGGCGGAGGAGGCGGCGCCGGTACGACCAACAACGGATCGTTTTGGAATCCCGCAACCGATACAGGCGGCAGCACAAGCAACACATGCCCCACGCCATGCAATGGCATCAATAGCAGCGGCGCAGCAGGAGCCGGAATCGTCATTATCCGCGCTGGTTCCGTGACAGGCACGGGCACGATCACGGCGAACGGGCAGTCCGGGCTTCAGGTGGAAAACGACGGCGGCGGCGGAGGCGGCGCGGGTGGCACGGTTCTCTTTTTCACGGACACCGGGAACTTGGGCGGACTGACAGTCAGCGCAACCGGAGGCACGGGCGGCGTCACGTGGCCGGAGCAGGCATCAGGTGCTTTCCCCGGAAATCGCCATGGTCCCGGAGCGGGCGGTGGCGGGGGCGTTCTGCTCTCGACGTCGACTCCAGGCTCGGTCAATTTGATGGGCGGAGCGCCCGGATGGTCGACGCTTTCAGACGACGCGTACGGAGCTACGACCGGCCAGCCCGGCCTGATGGCGACGGGCCTCACGATCACGCAGACGCCCGGAACTCAATCCGGAGCGTATTGCGCGAGCGCCGATGTGGCGGTCACGAACTCCGGCACGCCCAATCCCGTCCTGCCGGGCGGAAACATTACCTACACACAGACGGCATCCAACAACGGCCCCTTCGATGGTCTTAACGCCACTTTCAGCGAGGTAATTCCGACAAATACTACGTTCCAGTCCCTCGGCATTTCCGGCCCTGCAGCGGCAAATTGGAATTGCACGACGCCTGCATTCGGCGGAACGGGGAACATCACCTGCACGAATCCGGACATCCCTTCCGGTGCGAGCGGCACAGCGACCTTCACACTCGTCGTGAAAGTGAATGCGGGCACTGCGAGCGGCACGCAGATCGTGGACACCGATTCCATTACGTCGGGCACGAACGATCCCAACCTCGCCAACAACAATGCAACGGTCGTGATCCTCGTTGGGGCCGCAGGCACATCGGACCTGACGATCACGAACGCCGCGACGCCGAATCCGGTTCTGCAGGGGAACAACATCACCTATACCGTGGTCGTCACAAACAACGGGCCGGCCGGTGCGAGCAATGTCGTGTTCAGCGAGTCGATTCCAGCGAACACAACGCTCGTCTCCGTCACGCAAAGTTCCGGCACGGGCGGGTGGACCTGCACGCCGGGCGTGATTTCGTGCTCGATTCCGACATTTGCATCGGGAGCGTCGAGCACCTTCACGGTGGTCGTGAAGGTGGGAGCAACCGTTCCATCCGGCACGGTCATCACCGATACGGCTAATGTTTCTTCGAGCACGACCGATCCGAACCCATCGAATAATTCCGCGACCGTGAACGTGGTCGTCGCCGTGGCTGGCCAGTCCGATCTCGCGGTCACGAAAACGGGTACCCCGAATCCCGTGCTCGCGGGAAACAAGATCACCTACACGGTCGTGGTGACGAACAACGGGCCGTCGGCCGCCGCAAATCCCGTTCTCACTGACACCTTCTCTTCAAGCGAGACCGTGACGTCTACGACGCCCTACCCAGCCGGCTGGACTTGCAATGCGCCGGTAGGCAATCAGTTCATATGCAATGGCCCCGCGTCGATGTTGGCGAACACCTCGGCGACTTTCACATTTGTGATGACCGTGACCGCCGGTACCGCGCCGGGGACTGTGATTACGAACACGGTCACGATCGGGCCAACGGCAAATGATCCCAATACGGCGAATAACACAGCCTCGACAAGTTCGACCGTCGCCTCGCCGACGCAAGCCGACGTGGCAATCGTGAAGACCGCTTCGCCGGAGCCCGTGGATCAGGGAACAAACCTGACGTACACGCTGCAGATCACGAACAACGGCCCAGCCACGGCGCAAAACGTGGTGGTCAGCGACCCGCTGCCTTCGCAGGTGAGTTACGTCTCGGCATCCACAACGCAGGGGACGTGCTCGCAGAGCGGCGGCACCGTCACCTGCAATCTCGGATCGGTGAGCGTGGGCGGGCTGGTGATCGTGACGATCAACGTGACCGCGGTGACGTTTAGCTCGTCTTCCCTAGCTACCAACACGGCAACGGTGAGCGCGAGCACGAGCGATCCGAACCTCTCGAACAACACTTCGACGGCGAACAGCACAATCGTGTCACCGACAGCCGTGCAAATCGTGTCGCTGAGCGCGTCGGCGCAGGCCGGCAGCGGAGTGGTTATCAAATGGCAGACGCGCGCCGAATTCCGCAATCTTGGCTTCCACATCTATCGCGAAGACGCGCAGGGGCGGCATCGCGTCGATCCATCTCTGATCGCCGGCTCGGCGCTGATGCTGAGCGGCGGACTGCCGCAGCACAGAGCCAAGACATATCAGTGGGTCGATCCGCAAGGTTCGGCCGGGGCGACCTATTACGTGGAAGATGTCGATCTAAACGGATCTCGGACGATGCATGGTCCGATCTATGCCGACTCGAGCAGCGAACCCGGCGGTCCGGTGGCGCCCGCGACGCTGCTCAGAGCGATGAACCAAACGACTTCTCGCGCGCCCACTCACATCGTGCGGCCGCTTTCGACGCCGAACCCGATTATTCCACCGGTTCTCGCCGGCGAAACACCGGTCTCGCTTAACGGAGTTCCCGCGGCAAAAATTTCTGTAACGAGCGAGGGCTGGTATCAAGTTACGCGCACTCAGCTTGTGGCGGCGGGGTTCAATCCCTTTGGGGATGTGCGATTCCTGCAGCTCTATGCCGAGGGAATCGAGCAGCCGCTGCTGATCGTCGGCCCGCAATACGGCCCGCTCGGTCCGAACGGCAGCATTGAATTCTACGGAACCGGAATCGATACGCCGTACTCGGGCACGCGCGTCTACTGGCTCGTGCAGGGGTCGCGGCCGGGCAAGCGGATCTCGCTCGTGCAGGCCGGCGGAAGCGGAACAGGCCCGGCGAGCTTTCCGTTTACGGTGCTTTTCGAACAGCGCACGACCTACTTTGCCGCGCTGCTGAATGGCGAAAATAACGACAATTTCTTCGGCGCGATCGTGACTTCCGAGCCGGTCGGCCAGGGCTTCAACATCGCGCATATCGACCGGAACTCCGCGATGCCGGTCACGATGGATGTGACGTTGCAGGGAGTGACGAACGGTCAAGCACACCAAGTCGAAGTTGCGTTCAACGGCACGCCGGTCGGGGAGATCAGTTTTGCAAACGAATCGAATGTGACAAACACGTTCGCCCTCGACAACAGCCTGCTGCAAGAGGGGACGAACAAGGTCACGCTGACTGCGCTCGACGGCGAATTCGACGTGAGCCTCGTGCAATCGATCGCCGTGCATTATCCACACACCTACGTCGCCGACGGCAACTGGCTGCGGGCCACGGCGACGTCCGGTGAGCCCGTTCACATCGGCGGCTTCACGAATTCGCAGATCAGTGTTTTCGATATTACGAATCCGACGGCTATCACGCAGCTGGTGGCCCCGGCGGGATTCGACGGCACGAGCTTCGGCGTCACAGTCGCGATTCGCGGCGCCACGGGCGCGAGCCACACGCTGCTCGCATTTTCGAGCGACCAAGTCTCATCTCCCGATGGAATAGCGCTGCATCAGCCGAACTCGATTGACAAACCGCAGGCCGGCGCGGCTCTTGTGGTCATCACGCATCCGGATTTCGTGTCGAACGTCGAACCGCTGGTCAAATTGCATGAGTCGCAGGGAACCTCGGTATCGGTGGTCACGACGGACGAGATTTTCGACGCGTTCAATTTCGGCGAGAGAAGCCCGTTTGCGCTGCAAAGCTACCTGCAACTCGCCGCGGCGGGCTGGCGCGCGAAACCGCAGGCGGTCTTGCTGGTGGGGCGCGCGTCGTCTGATCCGCGGAACTATCTCGGGTTCGGCTATCTGGATTTCGTGCCGTCGCGCATGATCGAAACGGCCGCGTTCAAGACCGCGTCGGACGACTGGTTCACCGATTTCAATCAAGCCGGCTTCGCGACCATTCCCACGGGCCGCTTGCCGGTCGATACGCCGGCAGACGCATCGCTCGTGGTTTCGAAAATCGTCGGCTTCGAGTCAGGCTCGTCTGCCGGGCCGTGGCAGCACCAGGCGCTCGTGATCGCCGACCAGAACATCGATGCGGATTTCACGGCGGCGGCAAATTTTGCTGCAGCCGACATGCCGAGCAGTCTCTCGGTGACAAGGATTTTCGCAGATGGACAGGACCCGGCCGTGATCGGCCCGCAAATCGTTTCTGTGCTCGATAATGGGGCGCTCATCGTGAATTACATGGGGCATGGATCGGAACAACAGTGGTCGTTCGAAGATTTGTTCGACGACACAAGCGCTGCGGCGCTGACGAACGGAGACCGGTTGCCTGTGTACCTGCTAATGGATTGCCTGAACGGCTACTTCCAGGACGTTTACGCGACGAGCCTTTCGACCTCGTTGATGCTCGCGCCGAATGGAGGCGCCGTGGCCGTGTGGGCATCGTCGGGATTCACAAACGCTCCGCCGCAGGCGACGATGGATCAGGCGCTCCTGAGCGGGCTTGCCGCGAATCCTGCGATACCGCTCGGAAAGGCGATTCTCAACGCAAAAGCAGGAATTACCGATCCGGACGTGCGTCGCACATGGCTGCTTTTTGGCGATCCTGCGATGCAGCTTCCGTTAGCGCCCGCTACTACGCATTCCGTGAAACGACAGCACTAACTTTCTTCCCGTCTGCCTGAGCCAGGTTGATATCGTCGCGCGAGCGTGGCATGGTTGTTTGCGATGGCGACCAAGGCCGATCGCTCAAATCGTTCGTTGGCGAGAGTCCTAAGCATTCGAACGTCGCGGCGCACAGAGCTGAAGGACGTGACCGCCGAGATCGAAGCAGTAGTTCGCGAGTCCGGCTGCGTGGAAGCCGTCTGCCATCTTTACGTGCCGCACACGACGGCTGGCGTGCTGATCAACGAGGGCGACGATCCCGCCGTTGCGCGCGACATCGAAGCCACGCTCGACAGGCTGATTCCTCATCGCGCCAATTACGAACACGCGGAGGGAAACTCCGATTCCCACATCAAGACGGCGCTGGTCGGCTCGTCTGAAATCGTCCCGATCGAAGGCGGGCGCCTCGCGCTCGGTCGGTGGCAGGCGATTTTTCTGGCCGAGTTCGATGGGCCGCGAACGCGCGAATTACGCGTGAAGATCGTGCCGGACCCACCCGCCAAGATCGGTTAGCGTACAATTTAGCTGAATATGGCGTTCAAGTCCGGATTCGTGGCCATCGTCGGAAGGCCGAACGCAGGAAAATCGACGCTCGTCAACACGCTTGTAGGCCGCAAGGTTGCGATCGTCTCACCGCGCCCGCAGACCACGCGAAATCGCATTCAGGGAATCCTGAACCGCGAAGACGCACAGATCGTCCTGATCGATACGCCGGGCCTCCACAAGCCGGATAGTGCCCTCAGCCGGCAAATGATGGACGAGGCCGAGCAGGCGCTCGAAGGCATCGACATCCTTTCGCTGATCGTGGACGCGTCCGTGGAATTCGGCGCTGGCGACCGATTCTCGGTCGAATGGGTGCGGCGGTTCAAAGGGCCCGTGTTTCTGCTGCTCAACAAAGTGGACGTTGTCAGCAAGCCGTTGCTGCTGCCGCTGATTGACCGCTGGCGCAAACTTTACGAGTTCGCAGAGATTTTCCCGATTTCGGCTCGAACCGGCGCAGGCTGCGCGGACCTTGTGGATGGCTGGCTCGCGCGCTTGCCGGAAGCGCCGCCCTATTTTCCTCAGGACCAGTTCACCGACCAGCCCGAGCGCTTTCTCGCCGCCGAGCTCGTCCGCGAACAGGCGATCCACGCGACGCGCGAGGAAGTGCCCCACGCGATCGCGGTGCTGATTGACAACTTTGACGAGCGCGACAATCTGATCAAGATTCGCGCAACGATTTACGTCGAGCGCGAAGGCCAGAAGGGAATCTTGATCGGCAGGGGCGGCGAGATGATCAAGAAGATCGGCACGCTCGCGCGCAAAGAAATCGAATCGATACTCGGGGCGCGCGCGTTTCTCGAGCTTTTTGTGAAAGTGCAGCCAAACTGGCGGCAGAACCCGGCGCTCGTTCGCCAGCTCGATTGGCACCGCCAGCTCGAGCAGCTCGGCGAGATGCAGCAGGAAGAGACCGATCCCTAGGGTTGCACAACTTCGAGGTCGTGAGCGACAACGACTGTGCCGCTGTAGCCTTTCTTTAGCGCTGCAATCAAATCCGCCTCGGTTGCGCCGCCCATGTACGCGAGATGCGTTGCTGCGAGGGTTTTGGCATGTGCGCGGGTGGCGATATCGGCAAGCTGATCGGCCGAAGTGTGAAATGTCGCCATGTACTGGGTCCAATGATCCGGCGGGTGCGCGGCGCTGGTTGGCAAGCCTATGTACACCTCGTGAATCAAAAGATCGCAGCCGCTGCACGACTGCACGATATTTTCTGTCGGGGCGGTATCACCGGAGACGACGATGCTCTTACCGCCCGCGTCGAAGCGATACCCTAACGCGAGCGGCCAGCTCCCGTGCCGCACCGCGAATGCCGTGACTTTGACACTTGCGTCCTGATAAATCGCGCCCGGCTGAACCTCGTGCGCGTTCACTTTGTATCCGGTCAGGTTGGCTTGCTCTAGCCCGGTCGTGCGGATGTGGATGTCTTCAGCATAGGCTTTGAGAATGTTGTCAGCCATAGCTGCAATACCCGGCGGGCCGTAGAGCTCCAAGGGCGCTGGGCGTCCCATCACCCACGGCGTAAGAATCAGATCCGGGAGCCCAATTGTGTGGTCGGAGTGCAGGTGCGTGACGAAGGCGATGCTCAGGCCGCGGGGATTGAGCGCCTGGACGCCGTTCATGAAGGCCGCGTCCGCTTGTCGCACGACACCAACGCCAACATCGACAAGATAAGCTTTGCCGCCAGCAACGACAGCAAGGCTTGGTCCTTGGCGATTGGGAGTCGGGCCGGGCGTGCCCGTTCCGAGGAATACGACAAACGGCTCATGCCGCGCGGCAGCGGGTGCGTTTGCGCTCTGGCCGTCCGCGGCGCAGACATTCAAGACAGCGCCTACGGTCAGACTGAGCAGGATGCGAGCCGTCAAAATACGCGCTGACATTCTGCGACGCTTCACGAGGCTTTCGAAGGCGCGATGCCGAGCGAGCGCATCTTGCGGTAGAGATGGCTGCGCTCGAGGCCGAGCGCGGCTGCGGCCTTGGTCATGTTCCACCGATTCTCTTCGAGTTTGCGCAGCACGAATTCGCGCTCGTAGGCCGAGCGCGCCTCTTGCAGGCTCGCGTACGGTTTCTGAGGGCTTTTCGACGCTCCGCGGAAAAGCTCCGGCGGCAAGTGGTGCGGCTCAATGCGCGGCGAGGGGCACATGATCACGAGCCGCTCGACCAGATTTCGCAGTTCGCGGACATTGCCGGGCCAAGGATACGCTAGAAGAACTTCCATCGCCAGGGGCGTGAACTCCTTCGGCTTTTTGCCGTATGCCTCGCAGAATTCCTTCAGGAAATGCGCCGCAAGGACCGGGATATCCTCCACGCGCTCGCGCAGCGAAGGCACATAGAAGGGAATCACATTGAGACGATAGAAGAGGTCTTCGCGAAAAGCGTTGCGGCCGATTTCCTCTTCCAGCTTTTTGTTGGTCGCAGCGATCACACGCACGTCCACGGTCACAGGCTGGTTCGAGCCGAGCGGCTCGACGCGCTGCTCTTCCAGCACGCGTAGCACTTTCGACTGCGTTTTGAGGCTCATGTCGCCCACTTCGTCGAGAAAGAGAGTTCCGCCGTCCGCTTTCTGGAACTTTCCGACCTTATCCTCGCTCGCGCCCGTGAAGCTGCCTTTGCGATGGCCGAACATCTCCGATTCGATCAGCTCTTCGGGAATCGCGGCGCAGTTCACTTCCACAAACGGCTTCTGGCTTCGCGAGCTATTGGCGTGGAGTGCGCGCGCGACCAGCTCTTTGCCCGTGCCGCTCTCGCCATAGATCAAGACGCGGCCTGTCGTGGGCGCCGTCAGGGCAATCTGCTGGCGAAGCGCCTTCATCGGCACGCTCGCGCCCAATATTTGATGTCGCTCCTCGAGCTCGGCACGAAGGCGGCGGTTTTCGTCTTCCAGGCGTACGTATTCGAGCGCATTTCGCACTACGAGGACAATCTTTTCGAGCGAAAGCGGCTTTTCGACAAAGTCGAAAGCGCCGAGTTTCGTGGCGCGCACGGCCGCTTCGATATTCGCATGCCCGGAGATCATGACGACCATCGGAGCCAGCTCTTGCGTCTGCAGACGCTCCAGCGTTTCCAGGCCGTCGATCTTGGGCAGCCAGACATCAAGCAAAACCAGATCAAACCTGCGCTGCTCGACTTGCTCGAGGCACTCCTCGCCGGATGCCACAGTCTCGACATCGTAGCCTTCGTCACGCAGCAGCGCACCGAGCGACTCGCGGATGCCGCTTTCGTCGTCAACGATGAGAATGCTCGCGGGCATGTCTTGAGTTCCCTATCCGGCCTGCGTCGACACGGCGACTTCGACAGCCGGGAAGCGCATCACGAACCGCGACCCGACGGGCGCGTTGTCTTCCACGCGAATCGTCCCGTTGTGCTCGGCGATGATGCGGCTCGCGATCGCAAGGCCCAGCCCTGTTCCTCGGCCCTTGGTCGAGAAGTGCGGCAGAAAGAGCTTTTCCTTGTCTTCCGGCGAGATGCCGTGGCCGCTATCGGACACTTCGATTTCAACCGCATCGCCGTCGCTCACGGCGCGCGTAGCGACATGCAGCCTGCGGATCGCCGCTCCCTCCATCGCGTCGGCCGCGTTGTCGATCAAGTTCGCAATCACCTGGCGCATCAGCTCGGCGTCGGCGCGGACCGTCGGCAGTGAGGCGGCGAGATCGGTGGTTACCGTGATGCCATCCAGGCGATTCTCGAAAAGTCCAAGCGCGGCTTCAACGATCGGATTGACGCCCATCGGTTCGAGCCGTGCGGCAGGGAAGCGCGCGAACTGCGAAAACTCGCTGACGAGAGAGGACAGCGTTTGCGATTCTTGCTCGATCAAGCCCGCACACTCCGCGACCAGCTTTTCGAATTCCGGTCCCGACGCGTGCGAGTAGGGTTTCGCGGCGCGATCGAGATAGCGCAAAAGCCTCTGCGCGGAAAGCTGAATAGGCGTCAGCGGGTTCTTGATTTCGTGCGCGATGCGCTGCGCTACTTCCTGCCATGCCGCGGTCTTTTGAGCCTGCAAAAGTTCGGTCAAGTCGTCGATCACGATCACAAATCCCGGATTCGACCGCCGTGGACCGAGCGAGCTGACCGTCACGGCCGCTCGAACGAGCCGTCCCGCAGCGGCAATTTCGATTTCGCGCGACGCCGCGCCCATGCGGAGCGACCGCCGCATCAGGTGCAACACGGCCCTGGCGGCTTCGTCGCCGAGCAAGTCGCTCAACGTGCGCGCATCCCGCGCAGACTCACCGAGTATCTGGACCACCGCGCGGTTGATGCGAGAGACGTCTCCGGAAGCGTCGAGCGACACCACGCCAGTGGGGACGTTCTCTAAGATCGCTTCCATGAGCTTGCGGCGCCGCTCGCGTTCTTCGACGGCGATCTCGAGGCTCTTCGTAAACTCGTTGATCTGCCGGCGCCCCTCTCCCAGCTGTTCGGTCATCCGATTGAACGAGCGCACGAGCGTGCCGAGTTCGTCCTGCGCCTGCACGTCGATTCGCTGATCGAAGTTTCCTCGGGAAATTTCGCGGGTGGCTTCAGCGAGAGCCTGAATCGGCACGGTGACTTGTTTCGAGAGGAAGAGCGCGACCCACGTGGTCACGAACAGCAGCACCATCGTGATGAACGCGAGGACGAGCACGAGGATGCGCTTATAGGCTCGCAGCTGCTGTTTCAGCCGGAGATACGTATTCGTTTGCGTTTCGATATCCGCGTCGAGGTTCGCAAAATCATCGGGCAGGCGCCGCGCGACGTAAAGCGTCCCGCCTGTTACCGGTGCACTGCCTGCGAGATAGAGCTGGCCGCTTAGTTTCCACACTTGCGCGCCGCTCCGCGTCGGCGGCATCAACTCGGGCGAAGCCGACGGAATCGGCTGGGAAGCACTCGGAGCGCCTGCGTCGGCGATTGAGATCACCCTTCCACTTAGGTCTTCAATCCACCACGTATCGACCGCTTGCGTGCGTGTCAGGAAGCTAGTATCGGCGGAGCCATTTGCGCTTGCGACCGACGCCAAACGATTGAGATGTTCAAATTGCGAAACCTCGAGCCGCGAGAGCAGCGTTTGGCTCTGTTCATTCGCAATTTCGAGCGGTCGCGGGAACCAGAGATTGAGTGTCCTATTGATGAGGGCATAGCTAAAGAAGAACAGGAATACGACAGGTAGAAGCGAGAGACCCATCGCGCCCAGCACCATCTTCACCTTGAAACGTGAGCCGAGCTGTCCGCTCCGCCTCTCCGCGCTCAGCTTGAGAAGGTATCGCCCCAGAATCAGCGCAAAGATCAGCAGCGATGCGCCGATGATCGTCGTCAGCGCAAAGAAAATCGGATAGGCGTTGCGCTGCTCCGTATCGATGGGAACCTTGAACGAGCCGAACGTAATTACGGCGGCGGTCAGTAACACCACGACCACGCTGATGGCGATCGGCCACCATTCGCGCTTGTGCTGTGTGGGCGGCATCTCTACCGGCCCTCCTCGAGGTAGCGACCCAGCGGGCATTGATCGCAAAGCGCCTCTTGCGTCCGGCAGAAATTTTTTCCGGTGTTCACGATCAGTGCGTGGAACTCGTTGAATCGGCGGGTTTCGCCCGGAAATTGCCGCTCGACCATCCAGCGAACATCTTCATATTTGGCTTTGTCGCCAATCCAACCGTGCCGTGTGAGCATACGCTTCGTGTAGGCGTCGACCACAAACACAGGATGGTCGCCGGCGTAGAGCAGAATCGAATCGGCTGTCTCCGGTCCGATGCCGAAGACGCCAAGCAACTTTTCGCGGAGCGCAATCGTCGGCGTTTCAAACATGCGCTTGAGCGAGCCTCGATATTCGGAGCGCAGAAACTGGCAAAACGCTTTCAGCTTCCGCGCCTTCTGCCGAAAATAGCCAGAGGAGCGAATGAGGTTCTCGAGTCGCCGCAACGGAACGCTTTCAATCGCGGCCGGAGAGAGCAAGCCTTCCGCGCGCAGGTTTTCGATTGCGCGCTCGACGTTTGTCCAAGAAGTGTTTTGCGTCAGAATCGCGCCGACGATAATTTCAAACCGGGTTTTTCCCGGCCACCAGCGCTGAGGCCCGAGCGCGGTGAACAGCGAATTGTAGTATTCGTCGAGCGGTGGGGTTGAACCGCTTGCGCGGGACGGCTGCTCTCCATCGGGTGCGACAGGCTCGACATAGACGACTTGGCGCGTTCGGGACATCGTGCGAGATGGGAGGCGGAAGACAGCGGGTGCTGGCCCAGATGGGCGATTCACTTGCGATTTCATCGAATTCCCACGATAAGGGGCGGCCGGAACCAAGTCAAGCAATAGGTGTTGTGGATTAGCCACAGAAGTGTGGCTATCGATCCCCGCCATCGCCAGAGCGGCCTTTTGTGAAGTGCCTAGGCGATTGCGTCAGCCGCTCTTGCGCTCGAATTCCCGCATGAAGGCTACAAGCGATTCAACGGCATCGAGCTCCACAGCGTTGTACAACGATATACGCATGCCGCCGACCGAGCGGTGGCCCTTGACGCCCGCCAACCCTGCAACCTCGGCCTCTTTTGCGAACCTCTTTTCGATGGCTTCATCTCCGCCCGCCACGCGGAACACAACATTCATCTTCGAGCGTGAGTTCTTTTCGACCGGGCACCTGTAATAGCCGCTTGCGTCGATCGCATCGTAAAGACGCTTCGCCTTTGACTCGTTGCGCTTCTCGAGCGC
Organism: Candidatus Acidiferrales bacterium; assembly: GCA_035622875.1. GTDB lineage: Bacteria > Acidobacteriota > Terriglobia > Acidiferrales > UBA7541 > Palsa-295. The sequence continues at coordinate 5,522 of DASPUN010000054.1, read as the reverse complement.
CGCGGTTCCGCCTTCGGCTTCAATCCATTCGAGCACCAGACCCACGATATAGACCGCGAACGTAGGCGGCGTGTGATAAAGCGACCTATCCTTGATATGCGTGCGGTACTGGAAAATTTTCGGGATCTTTTGGTTCGCGCGCTCGGCCAGATCGCCACGCACGATGACGATGGTGACGCCGGAGGGCCCCAGATTCTTCTGCGCGCCCGCGAAAATCAGACCGAACTTTCGAATGTCCATTCTCCCCGACGCAATATCGGAAGACATATCGGCTACCAGCGGCACTGCGCCGGTATCCGGGATCGCGCTCCACTGCGTGCCCTCGATTGTGTTGTTCGTGCACATATGCACATACGAGGCGTCGGGCGAGAGTGAGATTTCGTCGGCGCGGGGCACGCGAATGAATTTGTCTGCTTCGGTGGTCGCTGCCAAGCGATACGTCGCGGAGATCTTGAGCTCTTCGATTGCCTTGGTGGTCCACGAGCCGGTGTGCAACACGTCCACTGCCTTGCCCGGCTGGTACAAATTCATTGGCACGACCGCGAATTGTCCACTGCCGCCGCCCTGCATGAAGAGGACGGCGTAATCATCGGGAATTTCAAGCATCCGCCGGAGATCTTTCTCGGTTTTGTCGTTGATCGCCTCGTATTCGGGCGAGCGGTGGCTCATCTCCATCACGGACATTCCCGAGCCGTGATGGTTGAGCAACTCCTCGCGGATTCGCTCAAGCACGGGAAGCGGCAATGCAGCCGGTCCTGGATTGAAATTGAAGACGCGCTGCGTGTCGCGCTTTGATGCGATCGTCGGATTCACTGTAGAACACCCTCGCCGGAGTAATTCTGCGGCCGACAGCGGGGTGCTGCGGATCGCAGGAAATCAGGATAACAGAACTAGGCTGGCGATTGCGCTTCGGCCCTGCGAGCGAAACAGTCCAATTCGGCCGGCAGGTAACTTCGTGCCAGATTTCTGCAACCGTCGGGTTAGAATGCGAGTCCAATCGGGGATGAAATGCGGGTCCCCGGGCGTTCTATACTATTGTCCGGTTCGGTTACACACTGACCAACGATTGACCAGGAGATTCAGCATATGACGAATTCGCGAAGCGTCGTAGTTCGAGCGGTATTGTATTTTGCCGTCGCGGCCGCGCTGCTTTTCGCGGTGCAGCCGCTGATTCAGGCGCCGGCCATTCACGCGGACGATCAAGTAGTGCCAGCCGAAGGCACGATGGCGCCTGATTTCACGCTGCCCTCGCAGGAGGGAACTCCTGTCAGCCTGCGCAGCTATCGCGGCAAGTGGGTGGTGCTGTATTTCTATCCGAAAGATCAGACGCCCGGCTGCACGATCGAAGCGCACGCCTTCCAGAAGGACCAAGATCAATACACAGCCAAGAATGCTGTGATCCTCGGAGTGAGCGTCGACACCGTCGAATCGCATAAGGAGTGGTGCGCGAAGGACGGAATGAGCTTCAAGATGCTTTCCGACGCAAACAAAGAAGTGGTGACCAAGTACGGCTCCACGATGACCATTCCGCAGGCGCCGCAGCTGGGCACCGTTGCCGCGCGGAATACGTTCATCATTGATCCGAGCGGAAAGATCGTGAAGGAGTTCATCAAGGTCAACCCGACCGGGCATAGCCAAGAAGTGCTCGCGGCGCTGACGGAACTTCAAAAGGGGCAGACGAAGTAGCGCGGCAGTTTGAGCTGGGGCTGCGGGGCAGGCCGGCGGTTCGACGCCGTTCCGTGCCCCGCGTGCCACGGCCCTCCGATACGACTGTGACCGCACGACACGACGAATTTGAGCGCGTCGCCATGCCTCTCTCGCGGAGCCTGCTTCGGGTGGCGCGCAGAATCACATCCGATGCGGCTGCGGCGGAAGACCTGGTGCAGGAGACGTTGTTGCGGGCATGGCGAGGGTTCGAGCAGTTTGAAACGGGGACGAATGCCCGGGCTTGGCTATTTCGAATCATGTTCAACGCATTCTACGCGCAGGGCCGAAAGCGTCGGAGCGGTCCAGTGCTCGTGTCGCTCGAGCACGCGGAGCTGGAACTCGAGCCGACGGCTCAGCCGTTGTCGGGCTGGACAGATGCTGTGTCCGTCTCGCGCGCTTTGAATGGCCTCTCCGAGGAGCACAAGACGGTTCTCATGCTCGGTGTAGTCGAAGGGTTTAAGTGCCGGGAGATGGCGGAAATCTTATCCTTGCCCATCGGCACGGTGATGTCGAGGCTCAGTCGCGCGCGGCAGGCTTTGCGCGAGCGACTTCAGGTGCCGGACTCGCGGCCTGAGGGGTCACGAGCCGGCGCGGCGTGCGCGGAAAGGGAGGCGTCATGAATTGCGGCGAAATTGCGCGGCAGGCGCCGCTCTACATCTCTGGTGAACTCGATGCGCGGCAAGCTGCCGAATTTGACGCACATCTTCGGACTTGCGCAGAGTGCATGCGGGAACTGGAGCGCCAGGCGCGAATCGATGCCCGACTGTGCGAGGTCGTGCTCGCTGAAGAGGGCGACACGGCCCGAATCGACCGCCGCGTGCGCGAGTTGATCGCTGCCAAGGCGGCGGGACAGCCTCTGCCGCAGATGCGCCCGCGGTTTCGCGGCTGGGCTGCCGCGGCGCTTGCCATTGCGGCCGCCGCGATTGTTCTCGCGGGCGTCGGATACCGGACGCTGGTGCGGCAACCTGTTGCGCCCGTTCATGCGGCCGCGGCGCGGGATCACGAGCTGGAAGTTGTGGAGCATCAGCGGCGGCCTTGGCTAACGGATCCGGGTCAAATCGCGACCCTGGCCGAGCAGCAGGGAATTGCGCGCTCGGCGGTAACTGCGCTCGCATCAGGGGGTTATCGCCTGAGCCGCGGCAAGCTATGCTTCCTGGATCACCGCATTTTTCTCCACTTAGTGTATACGGACGGCGTCCGCGAGTTCTCGGTTTACCTGCGCACACGCGACTCGAAGCCCTTGCCGGTGACCGCCCGCGAAATCTCCAACGGCAAGCCGCTCTGCACGTCGGATCTCGATGGCGAACACGTTGCGTCCATTGAGACCCCGCAGCTTACCGCGGTGGTCGTCACCAATGAGTCCTCAGACGCGGCTCTGAAACTGGCCCGATTCGCATCTGCGGTCCTCTAAGATCCGCATTTCGAGCTCAGCGGCCCGCCTTGAACTTTTCTGGGGCAACCAGTAGACTGATTTGTGTAGTTCTGAAACACGGAGCTAAGCGGAATGCTGCTCTCTCGGGACTTTGTCGGTTACATGGCGAAGGAAGTGGTGAAGCGCCTTGTGGCTGCCAAAATGATCGAAACAAAGGACGTGGAGGCTCTTACCCAGCACGTCCGGCAGGTGATGGCGGATGAAGTGACGGTCGAAGACCGGCTCAGCGAAGAAGCTCGCGAGATTTTGGCCAAATACTCAGAAGAAATGCGCCGGACCGGAGCGTCCTACCAGGAAATGTACAAGAAGGTGAAGAGCCAGCTTGCCCGCGAGAGGAAACTAATCCTCCGCTAACATGCGCCTCAGCCGCGAAAAAACGGTTCGCCTTTCCCACCGCATCATCGACTATCTCGTTTCCGCTCCCGAAGTAGATTTCGTCGAGGACAGAGACACAATCCGCCAGGAAATTGTGTCGATTCTCACGTCGCTGCTAAAGGTCGAGGAGCAGATCGACGCCGATGCGCGCGCGAAGATCGCTTCGCAGAAGAAGGAAATCCTCGAAGGCAGCGAGGAGTGGGACATTCTCTACCGCAAGTATTACGGCGAGGGGCTGAAGCGACTGGGCGTCGTGGAAACGCACGCCCATCCGAGTCCGCACTAGATCTCTCGAAAGATCACTTTGCAGAAAAGCAAAAGGCGCCCGATTGTGCGTCGGGCGCCCTTTCGTGCGTTTCCTGATCCGCTGCGATCGCTCAGCTCTTACGGCTGCTGGTCGCTATCTGGACGCCGTTTGAGGGTGGGCCGGTCGCTGTCATCTGAGCTCTGGTCCGTCGAAGATGTAGTGTCTCCGCCGGAAGATCCGCCGCTGTCGGTCGAGGTTGTGCCGCCCTTATTCTGCGAAGTGCGTTTGCGCAAAGTCGGCTTGTTCGGGTTGTTGTCCTTTACCTTGATATTAGCCTCGATCAACTGCAGGCGTGCCTTGACAGAATCAAACTCGGACGTCGAGACGATGTATTCATCGCGCGCAGGGAGAATCGTCGCGATTTCCTTCTGAATGGCCTCGATGCGGTCCGGCGTGGGCGGATGCGTCGAGAAGACTTTAGGGATTGTGCCGGGCTCCTTCTTCTCGTCCGCCTCCACTTTCTCGAAGAAGGCCACGAACGAGTTCGGATCGTAGCCGGCCTTGTACATGTACTGCGTCCCCAGATAATCTGCTTCGCGTTCGTCATTGCGCGTGAACTTCAGAAACGTGAGCGGAATCGCGAAGTTCATGCCCTGATAGATTGCATACCCGGCCCAAGTGTAGGGAATGAAGATCATCGCCGGTATCGACGCAAGGTTCACGATTTCGCCCTTGGTGGCCTGCTTGGTGCCGTGGCGCGCACAGACGTGCGCGATTTCATGCGCCATCACACCGGCGAGTTCCGACTCTTCGTCCGCGTGCAGAATCAGGCCGCTATCGACGTAGAAGAATCCGCCCGGCAGTGCAAATGCGTTGACCACGTCGGAATCGATCACCTTGATCGTAAACGGCACGCGTGCATCAGAATTGCGCACCAGGTTTTGGCCGACGCGGTTGACGTATTCGTTGACGACAGGGTCGTTGATGAATTTCGCGCTCTTGTCCACTTCCTGCGCGAGCTGCTTGCCCAGCGCGATTTCGTGCTCGAGCGAGTAGAAGTCGAGGCCCTTGCCCACGTTCCGGTTGCCGATCGCGTTGACGTCCGCTTCGCTGCCCGGCTTGACGTCGGGACTATCCTTTTGCGGAATCGGCGCGTCCGCCGCCTTCTTTGGCGTTGACTGATCGGGCTGCGAACTCTGATCCGTTGTCGGCGATTGGGGAGTCGCGGACGGTTGGTCGGACGTCGTCGGCTGGTTGGAAGGCGACTGTTGCTGTAACTGCGGGGCAGCGACCGCCGGCATCGTGATTAGCGAGGCCGCAAGCAGGGTGGCGATCCACCGGACCGAATATGAACTCTTCATCGGGACCTCCGGGGCGAATCCTTCGGCCATTATACACCTCTGAACCGCGCCCCTATTCACTTAACTGCTTCGATGGCGTGACACGGGAAAAAGTTTCCTCTGTACAAACAGGCAAACGGCTGGCGAAGACCTGCCAGAGGATCTCTGGCCGATCAGCTTTCGCGAAGCTGCTGCTTGAGCCGCTCGATCTCGTCGCGCAGGCGCGAGACGCGACTGGCCACCGAGAGCTCGTAAACGAAGAATACGGCCCAGACGGCCATCCAAGCGGCGAATAGAAAATGGAAGTTTCTCATTTCAATTCCTTGTAGCGGATGTCAGCACAGGCCCAGCGCTTGAGCTCCGGGTTTCGGCCGCGACGCGCAGTTCATCCAGTTCATACCGCATCCGCTCGAGCCGGTAC